>DATAHU010000151.1:0-35171 GCA_036263015.1 Polyangiaceae bacterium
GTCGACGATCGGGACGAGCAGAAGCGTGTCAGCGAAATCCTCGAACGCGGCGGTGCGCAGGACATCTCCGCCGCCAACGAAGCTGCCGTCCCCAAGCGGGCCGATTCCCAGCGCGCCGTGCATTGAGGCACGATCCAGAGCGCCCACGCTGCAAGTCAACGCGCGTGACCGCGCGGGGCCGGCGCTGCGGGCGGCTCCTCCGAGTTGAGGAACATCCAGATCGCGCCAAAAGCGAGGATCAACAGCACCCACAAGACGATCACGCGTCGGCGGGAAGGCGCCGTTTTGGGCATTGCCACGCGGACCTTCAAGAGCTGTCGTATGGCTTCCAGATCGCGCTCCAAAAAAGCGCGCTTGGGCATCACGGTGTTTGCCGAGGGTTGGGAAAAGATGACGAAGGACGAGTCGAGCTCAACGTACCGGGTTACCATGCTCCAAGCGACCCGCGACGAAGCCAACGACGAGCTCGTCGAATAGCCCGTCGAGTCGAGCTCGAAGCTGGTGATGGGCGTGCTTGCGTCATCGCCTGGCAACTTCTTGATCACCCTCGACTGGGCATTGCTCATCAGCAACAGCATCAACCCGAGGAACAACATAGGCAGGCAAGTCGAGAGGCCCTCACGGCCTTGGAACGTCCAGCTCAGCGCGGCCAGCGCAAAGGCCATGCCTGCGAACACCCAGGTGAGTTGTCTCATGCCTGATGCTCTCACGAGCTCTCGCGTCGCCTCTCTGCGACTGATGCGCGCAACACCCGTGATCGTGCCGCTAGCTCGTGTCTCGATCTCGGCTCTTGGCTCGTTGCCGCCGTCGTCCATGGCAGCAGCCTATCATGGACGCGAATCTAACCTCTGGCGGCAATCATCGCTTCCCTCCGAAGCGCATCCGAGGCGCGTGGCACGACGCTCCACCGGCGATCGCCCCTCGACGCAATCGCGCCCAGCTTGACCACCGGCCGCGGAAACTTCAGAGTCAAACGCGTCCCCATTCCGGGCGAAGCGCTCACCTGGGCGGAGCCGCCTGCCTGCTGACACGCTTGACGCAACGCCGACAAACCGACTCCTCTGCCCGAAACATCCGAGACCTGCTCGCGCGAGCTGACGCCGTCCATGAACACGAGTTCCTCGACGCTAGCCTCACCGAAGAGGCCTTTGCGCTCGGCTGCCAGCCCGAGTGCCCGAGCGTCGATCCCTTGGCCATCATCGCACACCTCGATGCAGAGACAATCCGCTTCGAAACAGGTGCGCAGGGTGATCTTGCCGCCTGCGGGTTTGCCGTTTGCCTGGCGCACGTGGGCGGGCTCGATGCCGTGGTCGACCGCATTGCGTGCAGCGTGCACCAACGCCGGCCACACTGCATCGAGGTAGCCGCGGGGGATCCGGATATCGTTGTGCTCGACCTCGACGATGACCTGCTTGGTCAAGCGCTTGGCGAGATACTCGATCTGAGCCTGCAAATGAGCGAGCCGCTCCGAAGTCCTGGACCAATTCCATTCTTCGACCGAACCCAGTATCTCGTCGTGGTCCCTGCGTCGGAGCAAACCATCGATTAGCGCTTGGTGATCTTCGGGCCGCACCTCAATCAGGTTCGACCTCAGCTTCGACAACAGCTCTTTCGTGTTCTGCAACCTGCTATCCCAAAGGCTCGATAGCTCGTCCATCTCGTGGGGCGCCAGCAACGCACCGTCGAGGGCCATGCGATCCTCGATCCGATGGCAGCACTGCGCGATCGAGTCCAAGCCGAAGATTGCGGCGTTTCCCTTGAGCGTATGCAAGTCCCGCTTGAGCGTCGTCAGATCGGTCTGTTCGGGCAACCCCGCGAGGAGTTGTTCGCAGTCCCGCACGAACTGTTCGAAGCCCCGTTTGTCGGAAAGCAAATTGGCGATCGACGTTTGCTGTTCGCGCGATCGCTGCTCGGTATTTTCGCGTTCGACTTGTGCGGTGATGTCGCGAGCCACCAGCAAGACGCTCTTGAGCTTTCCGTGCTCGGTGATTGGCTTGTACTCGAGACCCAGGATTTGATTGGGACGTGAGATGCGCTTGGGCAACTGATCCACCGCGACGTCCCAGGGCAGAATGTCGTCCTTCAATTGAGCAAAGCTCAACTCGAATCCAAGAAACTGCTGCGAGTCGCCGGCAAAGAGATATTTCCCAGCATTCAACCCGGCCTCGGGTGAACCGAACCAGCGCTCAGCCGCTGCCGACGCCTGACCGTTCAAACACACCTCGGTGTCGATGCCGAGCAGTGCATCCCCCGTGCTGTCGAGCACCAATCGCAGAGCGTGCTCGCGTTCAGTCAGCGCGGCAGTGCGGGCAGCAACGAGTGCCTCCAGGTTTGCGTTCACTTCAATCACTGTCTTGACGTTGCGGCGAATGCCCCGGAGGATCAGACTCCCAAAGCCCAATGCCAACGCCGCCGCAGCCAGGGAGTCGTAGATCAAAGTCGACTGCGCCCGCTGGATCGCCGCGTGGGTGTTCGTGACCTGCTCGGCCAGACGCGCCTCGCTAGCCTTGATCAAGGCACCGATCGCGCTCTCCCAGGAGACGGGATCTTTGGCGTGCTCCTTGGATGCCAGGAGCGCTTGCTCTTGGCCCAACTCCGCGGCGGCACGCACCCGGGCGTGCAGTTCGAGCCAGCGTTCACGAGCCCCACGGATGTCGTTCACCGTTCCGCGATCCGCCTCGTGCATCGACTTTTCGTAGCGCGCGAGGTACTGCGACAGCTCGCTGCTGAGCGACCCCATCTTGGCGCTCATTTCTGCTCGTTCCTTGTCGCTTTTCGTCAGGATGTAGTCGCGCTCGAGCACGACCATCGAACGAAACACTCGGCGTGCATGCGTGATCGCAAGCAGCCGTTCGACATCGTCATCGACGACTCGCTGCAGCGCGACATCGAGCTGACCGAGTGCCCTTGACCCAGTGAGCACGCATACCCCCACCGCGGCCAACAACGACACCACCAAGAGAAGAAACCGAAACGTGAGCTTCATGGCATGTGGGCCGGTGTCGGCTCGGTGCGAGGCCGCAAAGAACCATCAGGCTTGGCCAACGACCACTGCGCGTCCGAGCTTAATGGGTCGGTTTGTCCTACGTTGCGAGTGGCGCAGGCCGCGTGGAGCTGTCCGCTTACACGGCACTAGCGTTCGTGCACTCGGGGTGTCGCGAGCTTGCATCTACGGCGCAGGATTTTCTTCGGTGCTAGCAGTAGGAAGCGTGACGCCCTAACTCGGAGCCGCCCTTGAAGAACGCCGCCCAAATCCTGGTGATACGCCCGAACTATTGTTTCGCGACGTGGGATCGCGTCTTTTTGCACATATGGCGCCTCGGGGTCACCCGCGAAGCGCTCGACGAGCTGCGCAAATTGGGTGACGCGTTCGTCGCCGAAAGTCGCGAGCCCATCAGTACGTTGTCCATCGTGGAAGCAACGTCGCCCCCGCCGAGTGACAAGTTGCGCGCGGCGCTGGCGGCCTTCTACGGCGACCTAGCTCCTAGAACCAAGGAGCATGTCGTGCTGGCAGAAGGTGGAGGCTTCCGGGCCGCGCTCGTTCGCAGCGTCGGCGTTGCGCTCTCTGCAATCGCGCCAAAGAGTCTGCCCTTCAGATTCGTGAGCGACATCGACGCTGCGGCAGCCGTGGTCAGCCCTCACTTGTCTTCGAGCGCGGGCGGCGCGCCAGCCCTCAAAGAAGCCATCAACGAGCTGCGTGCAAGCGCGCCGTGGCCTGTTCACTCGTGACCAGTACCCTGTGGTCTGAAGCCGCTAGCGAAACCGACGTGTGGGCAGTTCCCGGACATGAAGGCAGATCGCCCTTGTGTCGCGCCTTCGTCCTGACGGGTTAGCCCCGTGGGGCGCCAAATCGAAGATCCAAAGCTCTGGCGTGCGAGACCGCTGAACTGGTAGTCTTGCCCCACGCTGCTCGGGGGGACTGCGTCCAGCCGGGGGTCCGCGGGATTTCTTCAGCGTTGACGGTGCTTGGGGTGAACACGTGGGTTTCGACCGATAGCTCGGCGTAATCCGTCTGCGAGGCATGAGATGAACGGCGTAGAACCGATTCAAGAGGCTTCCGAGAAACCAGAGCGCGACCGTGAGATGCTGGGAAAGCTCGACGAGCTGAAGACACAGTTCTTTGCCAATATCAGCAATGAGTTCCGCACGCCGCTCACGATGATGCTCGGCCCGATCGAAGAGGAGCTGGCGGAAGAAGAGCAGCCTCTGCCACCCGGACGACGCGCGGGCTTGGAGCTGGCGCACCGAAATGGTCTGCGCTTGCTTCGGATGGTGAACGCGTTGCTCGATTTCTCGCACATCGAGACGGGGCAGCTGGAGGCAACGTTCGAGCCGGTGGATCTGGCAGCGGTGACGGAGGAGCTGGCGAACAGCTTTCGCGTGGCGATCGAGAAAGCGGGCCTGCGGCTGTCGACGCGCTTGGAGACGTTGCCCGAACCCATCTACGTCGATCGCGAGATGTGGACGAAAATCGTCCTCAATTTGCTATCCAATGCGCTGAAGCACACCTTCAAGGGCGGCATCACGCTCTCGCTCTTCGCGAGCGACGAGAGTCACGAGATCGTGGAATTGCGCGTGGATGACACTGGGATCGGCATCCCAAAGCAGGAACTGCCAAAGCTGTTTCAGCGCTTTCATCGGGTCAAAGGTGCGCCTGCCCGCTCGGACGAGGGCACTGGCGTGGGGCTTGCCATCGTGCGTTCGTTGACGAGATTGCACGGCGGCAGCGTCACTGTGACGAGCCGCGAGGGGCTCGGGTCATCGTTCTGCGTGAGGCTGCGGCGTGGCACTGCGCATTTGGCGCCCGAGAGAATCGTTCATGCCTTTCGGCCAGTAGCGACCGATTGCACCCAAGTCGGCGGTTACGTCGAAGAGGCCTTGCGCTGGCCGAATTCGGGCAACGGCCTCGGCAACTTGCCAGTCCTTGATCTCGGCGATGCATCCACGGAACCCGAGTCGCGGCCCCAAGCACGACCTCGGGTGTTGTGGGCCGACAACAACCTCGACCTGCGCAACTACGTCGCGCGTTTGCTCCAGCGCACCTATGAAGTGAATGCGGTCTCCGACATAGAATCGGTGTTGTCAGCTGCAACGCAGAGTCGGCCCGACATAATTCTGTTGGGCGCTACCTTGCCAGGGCGAGATCGCCTCGAGCTGCTCAAGGAGTTGCGCGGGGTCGAAGGCGCGGTCCTGACTCCGGTGATCTTGCTGCTCGCGCGCGCCGATGAGGATGCAGGCATCGAGTGCCTCGATGCGGGCGCAGATGACTACTTGATCATCCCGTTCTCGAGCAAGGCTTTGCTCGCCCGTGTTCGTTCGTCCTTGGCGCTCGCGAGGTTACGCAAGGAATCCGCCGATAAACTCGAAGCGGCAAACAAGGAGCTCGAGGCCTTCAGCTACTCGGTGTCGCACGACTTGCGAAATCCGTTGCGCGCGATCGACGGCTTCACCGAGGCGCTGATGGAGGAAGCCTGGAACCAGCTCGACGAGCAGGGCCGCCACTACTTGACGCGCGTCCGCGCTGCGACGGAGCGAATGAATGATCTGATCGAGGATTTGCTGAGTCTGTCGCAAATCTCTCGCGCGTTCATGAGTCGCGATCGGGTGGACTTGAGCGCATTGAGCCAGCAGATTCGCGCAGAGCTCAGCGCCGCGAAATCAGACCGCACTGTGGAATGGGTGATAGCCGACGGGCTAACCTGTGACGCTGATCCGCGCCTAGTCAGGGTGTTGCTCGAAAATCTGCTCGGCAACGCCTGGAAGTACACGTCCAAGCGAGCCAGCGCTCGGATCGAGGTGGGTAGCGACAAACACCATGGTGAAACCGTATTCTTCGTAAGCGACAATGGCGCCGGCTTCAGCATGGAGCACGCTGACAAACTGTTTGCGCCCTTTCAACGTCTGCACACGACTGCAGAGTTCCCCGGAACTGGCATTGGACTTGCGACCGTACACAGGATCGTGACACGCCATGCTGGAAGAATTTGGGCCCAGGGCGTGCCCGACGAAGGCGCGACATTCCTGTTCACGCTGTCCGGGCAACCATGAACGGCTGCGCATCAATCGGCGTCGCCTCCAACCGTACGCAGAAAGCTGAGCCATGGCGAAGATCCTGATGTTGGTATCGAGCGCAAAAGTGATTCGCTTGGCTGATGGAACACCACAACCAACAGGCTATTTCGTCGAAGAAGCGATCAAGCCCTATGATCGTTTCATAGCGGCCGGCGCAGAGGTCGTGGTGACGACCTCTGACGGTCAAACTCCGCACCCCGATCCGTATGGCCTAGAACACTTCTTCCACTATCCCGACGCGGACGAGGACTTTCTCGCCTCCATCACCCGCACGTTCATGCACGACGTGGAAGACATTCGGATCACGCTTCAGCACCTGACCCAGCTCGACTTGATCATCGCACGGCGTGTTCACACGGCGCTCAGAGCGGGAGGCTGGAGTGACGCTCGAGCTCGAGCCGCGCTGAGTCGCGGCGCCCGAGCCGCATGGTCGCACTTCCGCAATTTCGTGGAGGTCTTGGCCGAGGACGCGGCGCTCACGAGCCTGATCTCCGAAGCACGGCTCAGCGAACTTGCTCAAGAGCTACGGCGTGAGAGCGAGGCCATCGCGGCCGAGACACTCGAACGTCTGACGAACAACCCGGTGTTTCGCAACGCCGTGCGCTTGGATGTCCTGGGCGACCAGCAGATCCTCGACTTCGATTGCCTGTTCGTTCCCGGTGGACACGGACCCATGGTCGACATGGCCAACAACGCAGACGTGGGACATGTACTGCGCTTGTTGCACAGCCACCGTAAGACGATCGCTTGCCACTGTCATGGCCCAGCCGCGCTGCTCAGCGCGGGCGAGACTGCTCAGGGCCGTTGGTGGTTCGATGGCTACAAGCTCACCTCGTTCACCAACGAAGAAGAATCTCAAACCCGGCTGGGTTTGAAGGGGATGCCTTGGTACTTGGAGACTGCGCTCAAGAACCAAGGTGCCATCTTCGACGATTCGCCTTTCGCGTGGACGTCTCACGTCGTGGTCGACCGCAATCTGATCACGAGTCAAAATCCGGCATCGTCGGACGCCGCGGCCGACGCCGTGCTGAAGCAGCTGGGACTCTTGCCCGCCAGCAAAGTCTCTCGCTGGCAAGGGGAAGCCGCATGACGACTCGAGACAGGTCAGCGCACAGCGCAGACGCAAACCGGCTGGCAACCACGTTCTTCGAATCCCTCAACCGGGGTGACGTGGATGCAGCATTGAGTTTGTTCAGCTCGAGCGCGGCCTTCGAAATCGTGCCGGCCGCCTTGCGCGGAACGGCGGAAAACACCGGCCGCTACTTCTTGAGCGCATTGCTGACGGCATTTCCGGATCTCTTGATGCAGATTCGCTCGCTGATGACGACCCCGAACCTCGCCGTCGTAGAGTTGAAGATGGAAGGGACACAAGCCGCTGAGTTTCTGGGCGTGCTCAACCAAGAGAAGCACTTGGATCTCGACCAAGCTTGGATGCTCTGGGTCAACGATGACAAGATCACGGATTTGCGCGCCTACTGGTGTCAAAACCAGCTCTACCGTCGGTTGGCGGTGAAGCGTTTGGATCGCATTTCGATTCTGGGGTGAACGATGAACTCCGACGCCACGTGGATCGTCCAAGCCTTCTTCGATTCCTACCGCCTGCACGACGTCGACGCGATGGTGAGTTGCTGTAGCGAGTTAGCCGAGTTTCATTACATACCGTTCGAAGTTTGGGGCAAGCAACGGGTGTTGCGTGGCGACGGCAAGGTACGGACAATCGGCAAGGTGCTGTGGACGGGCCTGATTCAATCTTTTCCCGATCTGACGAACGAGGTGCAGACCTTGGTTGGGGACGAGTCTGGCAACGTTGCAGTGGAGGCCACGCTTTCGGGAACACAGGCCAGAGTTTGGGGTACGATTGACAACTTGGGGAAGCGCTTCACGGTGCGTCACCTATTTCGGTTTCGAGTGAACACTGAAGGTCTAATCGAGAGCATCACCGCCTACTGGGACTCTGCGGAATTCCAACGTCAACTAGGTCGCGTCGAGATCGACTGAGAGCGGACGGCGGGAGTCGAGCTTGGCTTTGAACTTGGAGCAACGAAATACCATATGGGGCTGATGAGACGTGAGGAGTGGCAAGATCTGGTCGGCGACGTCGACTGGACCTTCACATACGTCGATGACGAAGCCGTTTTTCCCGATTGGCAATCGGGGACGGGCAAGGTGCCGCGCGCGGCATGGGCAGAGTGGGACGAACCCTACAAGATGACGTATGGCGAATACGTCGCGACACAAAGCGAGAAGGAAGCTGCAGCCTATTCCGTGAAGGCGGCTCTGCAGCGCTCGAGCATCGCGCAAACGCTCGACGAAGGCTGGCGTTCGAACGCGAAGTTCCACTACGGGGCTACGGCCTTGGCAGAGTACATCGCCGCGATCGCCGAGCTTCGCATGGCGCGCTTTGGGCTCGCGCCACGTTGGCGAAACATGGCGGTCTTGGGCGCGTTGGACGAAATCCGTCACACGCAAATCGCGCTCTATTTTGCGCACGAGTTCGTCAGCAAGGATCCGCAATTCGATTGGGCGCACAAGGCCTATCACAGCAACGACTGGGCAATCATCGCGGCCCGCGGTCTGTTCGATGGATTGATGCTCAGCCCGAACGTGGTCGACTTGGCGTTGCAACTGCCGATGACCTTCGAAGCCGGCTTCACCAACTTACAGTTCGTGGGCTTGGCTGCCGATGCGCTCGCAGCGGGAGACGTCAACTTCGCAAATTTGATTTCATCCGTCCAAACCGATGAAGCGCGTCACGCCCAACAAGGCGGCCCGACACTGGACATCCTCGTCAAACACGATCCCATTCGAGCGCAGTGGGTGATCGACAAGACGTTTTGGCTCACGGCGAGACTGTTCGCGATGCTCTCGGGTCCGTCGATGGACTACTACACTCCCCTCGCCCATCGAAAACATTCCTACAAGGAGTTCATGGAGGAGTGGGTGTTGAGTCAGTTCATGCGCACGCTCGAAGAACATGGACTCGACAAACCCTGGTACTGGGACGAGTTTCTCGAGGGCCTCGAAGTGTGGCATCACGCGCTCCATCTCGGCGTGTGGTTCTGGCGACCGACGGTTTGGTGGAAGCCACAGGCCGGTGTGTCGCGAGGTGAACGCGCGTGGTTGCAATCGAAATACCCGAGTTGGGAAGAGACCTACGGACCGATCTGGGACGTGATCATCGCAAACGTCAACGCGGGCAGACTCCAGGACACGCTGCCGACGACGCTGCCTTGGCTGTGTAACCTTTGCCAACTACCGATCAGCACCATGTCGAAGTCGGCCAGTGGCCGTTGGTCCGTGAAGGATTACCCACTCGAGCACGATGATTACACGTATCACTTTTGCTCGAAGGTGTGCCGTCAGATCTTTTGGGAGGACCGAGACTCGATGCACTCGAAGACGGTGGTGGAGCGCTTGTTGTGCGGGGCAATTCAACCCGCCGACGTGCCAGGGCTCTTGGCGTGGATGGGAATAACACCCGAGATCGCAGGCGACGACGCGTACGGCTACGCGTGGGCCAAGGAGTACGCGCGACGTGCCGACACGCTTCGACCGCCGGGGAGCGTTCGATGAACGAGCCCGAGCAGATCCCGCTCAACGCGCTGTTTGGTACTGACTTCGTTTCGCTTCTGGTCGTCGTTCTGAGCAGCGACACCATGGCCCAGGTGTGCGAGAAGGTAGCGGCCAACGTCGTCGGCAAGCGCGTAGCGCCGCGTGAACTAGCAATGGCCGTCTACTTTCAGGACCGACGCATGCCCGACGACTGGAGCGTGGCGCGCGCGCAGATTGGGCCCATGCAATTCGTGTTCGTGGACTACGTCGAAGGCTAACGCGAGGCAGCAATGGAAGACGCGGTCGGTCCCATCTTGCGCATGTGCGAAGAAGTCGAGCTCGTGGTCGCGGCGATCCGGGAGGACAACCCCGAAGCAGAGCTCGAGATCATCGACAGCGGCGCGTACGTGCGCGTTCAGGCCCGCGGCTCGCTTCGCATCACGCGCGCAACGCTCCAGCGAAACCTCGGAGCAGCGTTTCAAATGCGACAACTGAGCGCGATCTTGACCGCTTTCGCAGGCAAGATCACCACCACCAGCGACGAGATGAGTTGGACGCTCACCCCAAACACCAAGACGCCAAAGAACGGCCACGACCAATAGCCAACGCGCAACAGCGCTCCCAACAGGTACCCCATGGACGAACAAGCTTCGAAGACCAACGCACGACGGCGCACTTGGAGCGCCTTCGGTGACGTCCGCAAGTTACCCAGCGAGTACGAGATCGTGACGCACGACACGAATTACACGCTGCGCAAGAACCGGGACGCGGCGCTCGAACAGAACCCTTCCTCGGTGGCGAATCTGTGGCTTCTGACCTATCGCGACAGGTCGGCCTTGCAGGTCGACGATTGGCTCGGCTTTCGGGATCCGGATGAGCTGACTTATCGCAGCTACGTCACCCTGCAAAGCCACCAGGAGACGGTTGCCAGCGGCATCCTGGAACAATACGGGACGGGTGACGGATCGCCGGATTCTCCGCCGAGCGTGGCTTGGCTCAACACGCTGGCCCAGCTCTTCACGCCGCAGCGGTTTCCCCTTCATGGACTGCAGATGTGTGCCGCGTACCTGGCCCAAATCGCGCCATCTTCGTACATCACGAACTGCGCGGCATTCAGCGCCGCGGATTTACTGCGTCGCGTATCTTTGATCGCTTACCGCACGCGTGAACTGCAACGTACCGCGGCCGAACACGGCTTTGCTTCGGCCGAACGCCAACGCTGGGAGAAGGGAACCGCTTGGCAAGGCACGCGCAAGGCAATCGAGCTGGCACTGACGACTTATGACTGGGCAGAGAGCTTCGCCGCGGTCAATTTGGTCTTGCGTCCCACACTCGACGACGTGTTCACGAGACAACTGGCGGAGGTCGCGCGAGCCAACGGCGATGATCTCACTTGGTTGTTGCTGCGAAACTTGCGCGCTGATGCAGAACGCTGCCAACGCTGGAGTCGCGCGCTCGCTCGCTACGCGATCGACGCCCGGCCAGAAAACGCCGATGTCTTGCGCAAGTGGATCGCCATTTGGTCGCCGCGGGCCGACGAGGCCGTAAGTTCTTTGGCTCGCTTGTTGTCGTCATTGCCCGAAAAGCCTCGGCCTCTGGAAGAGGTGCGAATGGGCGCGCAGAAAGCGCGTGCGGCGCTGCTCACTGAGAGCGGACTGTACGCGAGCGGTGAGGCGCCCTAGGTGGTCGAGAGTGAACAGCCTGATGGCGCGCCCTGGACAGCCGCGCTCCCGCTGGTCGAGTTGTGGGAAGGCGAGATGATCGCGCTGCGCGTGCACGACGTGGACGTCCTGCTCGTCAATCTCGGCCGGGGCGAGATCTACGCCTACGACAACCGCTGTCCGCACGCCGGCGCCCCCCTCCACGCGGGGCGGCTGAGAGCTGCAGTGCTGCAGTGCGAGCTACATCAATGGGAGTTCGACGTGCGCACGGGTCTCGGGATCAACCCGCGGCGTTGCCAGCTGCAACGTTACCCCGTGGCAATTGCCGACGGTCAGATCTTGGTCCGAATCGAACGCAGCTCGCCGGGGGCCCGCGGAGCGCGCGGCCCAATCCCCTGATGGGATGAGTCGCTGTAGACAGAAACCTCGTACACGCCCTAGGCTCCTGGCTCATGAGCGACATTGCCCCAATTCAGTCACTACTAGGCGACAAGGCGAGTTACCTGCTCGAACATCAATCCGCGACGCTGACCAAGGACAAACTGCATCTGCCGTCCGCGTCGTTCGTCGACGACGTGTTTGGTATATCGGATCGCAGCCCGCAAGTGCTTCGAAGCTTGCAGCACTTGTTCAGCCATGGTCGGCTGGGTGGCACGGGTTACCTATCGATCTTGCCGGTCGACCAAGGCATCGAGCACTCGGCTGGGGCCTCGTTCGCCAAGAATCCCGAGTATTTCGATCCCGAGAACATCGTCAAACTCGCGCTCGAAGGAGGTTGCAACGCGGTCGCGAGCACCTTCGGAGTTTTGGCAGCGGTGGCGCGCAAGTACGCGCACAAGATCCCGTTCTTGGTCAAGATCAACCACAACGAGCTGCTGACCTATCCGAACAAGGCAGAGCAGATCGTGTGGGGTACGATCAAGCAGGCCTGGGACATGGGTTGCACCGCGGTGGGAGCCACTGTGTACTTCGGATCGGCAGACGCTTCGCGCGAGATCGTCGAGGTCTCCAAACTCTTCAGCATGGCTCATGAGCTCGGCATGGCGACCGTGCTGTGGTGCTACCTGCGCAACTCGGCTTTCAAAGTCGGTGGCGTCGATCATCACGTGTCCGCCGATCTTACCGGGCAGGCCAACCACCTGGGCGTGACGATGGGCGCAGACATCATCAAGCAGAAGCTCCCTGAGGTTAATGGCGGCTTCAAAGCATTGAATACGGGAGAATCGTCGTACGGCAAGCTGGACGAGCGTATCTACAGTCAGCTCACTACTGCACACCCCATCGACCTGTGCCGCTATCAGGTGATCAACTGCTACATGGGTCGCATGGGCCTGATCAACAGCGGCGGCGCTTCTGGTAACAACGATTTCGCCGAGGCTGTGACCACCGCCGTGATCAACAAACGCGCCGGCGGAATGGGTCTGATCAGCGGGCGCAAGGCGTTCCAGCGGCCCATGACGGAAGGCGCGAAGCTGCTACACGCCATCCAGGACGTCTACCTCTGCAAAGAGGTCACAATCGCGTGAACGATTCGGCGCTGCGGGGCTATTCGCGCATCCGAACCGTTGCGAGCTTCGAAGAGTTGGTGAGCGCGCGCTTCGAAGCCGGCGTCAATGCGGTGTGCTGGCCGCGCTCACTAGACGGCGATTTTGCCGAGATCGCGGCCTTGTGCCGAACGCGCAGCGCCGCGAGCGACTCACAAGGCGTGACCCTGCTCGATCCATTGGAGCTATCCAAGACGACCTCGAGCCCCAGCGGACGCCGCGCGCTACGGGTGCTCGAGGACGATCTGAGCAGGCTCGCCGAGCGCGATCTAGAGCCTGTGCTCAATTGCGTCACACACTACCGACGTGATGATTCCGGGCTGCTGCCTACCGACGTCTATTCGTTCCACGCAGACCGTTGTCCCGTCGAAGTAGACACCTGGTTGTGCACCTACCACGGCGAACCCACTCAGGGCCTGCGCAACGATCAAGCCGTCCAAAAGATCACGGATCCGGTCACGCAGCGGGCACTGCGGCATGCCTTCGCTCGGCTGCAGAGCACGGACCGAACCCCTCGAGAGAGCTTCGAACAGTTCGTGCGCTCGTACAACTACGACCTGCACTTTGCGCCAGTCGAGGGCGCCACGCCTTGGTCCTTCGGGCTCGGTTGGCTCTGGCGCGTCGCGGTCAGTTGGCCCGGCTCTAGCGTGCCACCTTGCTTGCATCGCGCGCCCAACGACTCGCCCAATCGGCCACGCCTCTTGCTCATCGCTTGATGGAGCCTGTCACTCGGCAAGGGATCGCTCCAGATCGGTAAGCGCGATCGCGAGCTAGACTTTCATCGGGCTCTTCCTTCAATTGCCAAGTCGAGGACTTTGGAGCCCATGATATGAAAAGGCATGCCCGAAATCGCTACCGCGACCGAAGTTCTAGGCGCAATGATCACCCCGGCAATTCTGATCTCGGCAAGTGGCACGCTGGTGTTGTCGACCTCCAATCGGTTGAGCCGGGTGGTGGACCGTGTTCGAGTCTTGGCCAAAGATGCCGAACACCTGACCGCGCAGGACGACGCCCGAGTCTTTGTGGGAAAGCGAGTCTTGATCAAGAGTCAGTTGCATTCACTCGCCGCGCGCCGTGATTTTGCGTTCCGCGCTGGCCGCCCTCTACACGGCAATTGGCTTCCTGGTCGCAACCAGTATTGGCGTCGGGTTACTAACGTCGCTGCAAGTGAGTGCGGGCTGGATCGCGATTGCGTTGGCCATGTGCGGCGCTTGCACCCTGCTTTGGGGCAGCGTGCTACTAGTGCGTGAAGGGCGCATGGCGTTGAGCTCCACTCTGGAAGAGATGAACTACATTCGCGAGCTCATCTCCACGGCCGCGCCAAGCTGACTCACACCAGCGCCGCGACGTGGGTTACCTGCGGTCGATGCGTGCTAACCCCGAGGCGGTTGCCTTGGTTTCCGCCCACCCAATGCCGACGTTGATGTCCCTGCGTGCCACCAACACCAGAAAACGAATCCCATCGCCCAAGCCCTTGGCGATGTGACAGGTGTGAGCAGACGCCAATTGAATCTCCGCGTAGCCGCTCTGCTCGGGTGCTTCCGCGCCGAACACCTCGGCACTCGGGCCTCGGAACAGCTCCAGACAGCTCTGCACGAAGGCCTGCTCCACACCCGGGCCGCTGCCGGTTGCGTCGTGCAACGCGAGCAGCTTGCCGGAGCCAGCTTCGATGACGCCGCACAGCAAAGCTCCCTCGACGTTGTTAGCCAGAGACACACAGGCTTTTTGATACTCGTTCACGCCGTAACCCCCGTGCGCACTTCGGCTTCCAAACGCTCTAGGATTGGCAACGCGACGGGAGCCTCGAAGGTCTCACGAATTGCCTCGGCATAACGGTCGAGAACATCCAAGGGAAAGGCGATCTCGCCAAGCGGTGCCATCAGCGCGTCGAGCAGGGGCGTCGTACGCTCCAGCAAACGATCTTCCAACAGGTAGTACGGCCGTGTGCCAACCAGGCAGAACGCATCGGGCGAAAGTTCGAGCCCGAGTTCGAAGCCAAGCGAGCGCTCGAGTTCATGTGCGGCGGCCACTCCCCCCAAATAGCCGAGCAGGTGTTCCGTCAGGTATTCGGGTGAACGCGAACGTGCACCGTAGTCGAGGGTATCCCTGATCGACGCCGCTCCCGGCGAAATGCGCCAGAGAAACCACGCCTTCTCCACAATGGGCAGATCTGCCTCTTCTGGCTTACCCGACGGCTCGGTCTCCGGATCGTGCTCGGGGGCCAAACACAAAGCCACTTGCGGAAAACGCAAGGCGCCCAAGTGAATCGATTTGCGAACGGCGCTGAGCAGCGCTCTGCGTCCTGCGTCGACGCTCGTAAAGCGCATCGTCTGATCCACCCACATCGACCAAGCACCTGCGTCGTAGCGCAGACGGGACGCGTCCTTGTTGTTCTCGAGTTCCGGCATCGAGCCCAGTGCACGCCTCAGAATCGAGCGACCTTCGTCCGTCGGCCAAATTAACCCGCTGGGTGAGTCCGACGCTGGGAGCGCCGGCAGACCCGGCACCGGTGCACACTGGCGCGGCGGACGGACCTCATCACCGGGTGGCAAATCGCCAGACAACGGGCCGTTGGCAGACCGCGACGCGCGATCGAACGAAGCCACGCGTTCGTCGCGTCGCATTTGCTCGGCCAGCTCGTGGGCGTCGGCCGAGCTGTCGTTGAGAGCTCCGAAACCGCGACTCCCCACGATCGTTCTCACTCGTTCAGCTGCAGCACGCACCGCGAGCCCCGCGGTCTCTCGCACCCCAACCCCTTTGTGCGCCTTGGCCGCGACCACGCGCACCTCCGGAGGCAACTCCAAAGCATCGCGCAGCACTTGTTCCGTCAACGCGTCGGGATGGTCTTGCTTGTTGTGTTGGACGATGATCGGAATTTCATCCTCACGCTCCAGCAATCTTTCGCGCAACGTCGCGAAGGACTGGCAAGTTTCTTCGAGCGCATTGCGTTCCGCGGAACACACGAACACGACCGCGTCCGCCAAGCTCAGAAGCAGTTTGCGTCGGCGCTCCAAGATCCGTTGACCTGGAACACTGATGAAGTGGCAAGCCAGTTGCCGACCGGAAACCAGACCGGTTTCGACATGCAACCAGTCCATGAAGATCGTCCGATCGCCCATCTGGCCCGGCATGACGATTTCTGAACCTCGACGGGCGCGGAACACCTCGTACAACTGCCGGATGTTGGTCGTCTTGCCGGCCATCACTGGGCCGTCGTAGACGACACGGACCACGATCGACTGTGCACTACCCTCGATGAACGCCATGTTTGATCGCTATCCGTTAATCTATTACAAACCTTGATTGCGGCTCACCGCGCAGGACGGGCCGATGTCGTGCTTTGGCGGCATCCATTCAAGGCAAGATGCGCTCCATCATTCTCACGGAGTGACGCAATTCGGCCCACGCCAGGCCAGGCGAGTCGTCACAGCGCGCGCACAAGACGAGCGCCAAGCGTCGCCCCGTCAAGAGCTTGCCGAAGAACGCACCACTCGCACCCACGTATCTGACCTCGTCCAAAATGCCCGCCCCAGCATTCGCCGGCAGTGCGCCGGATTTGGCCAAAGCCTGCTCCAGACCTTGAAGTTGCGGGCGCTCGAACGACATCAGACATTGCTTCTCGAGCAGACCTCGGCTGATGCTGCCGCACTGCGCAAGCAGCAACCGCTGATCGAGGTCGACGAGGGCGACGGCGCACGTGTTCTCGACGCGTTCAGCCAGCTGCATACACGCCGTGGCCAACAGCTGATTGCCCGCGGCGGGCACACTGGGAAAGATCGAGCCCCGTGACACCTGACGAGTTTCCTTCAGGAACTCACCCGACTCCTCCGGCCAGACTTCGGTTGTGCCATCGCGATCCGCCTCGTCCATCCCACGCAGCGCGTCGAGCAACAGGAAGTTGAACGGTCTGGTCATGCTCGTCGGCACGACCTCGGCGGCAGCCGTGCGAATGCGTCCCCCATTGCGCTGCAGGAGACTCGTGAACGCGACCTGACCTTCGAGCTCACCGGCTCGGGCATGCACGATCTCCCCGTCCGCTAGGTAAATCGCTGCGTTGGGCTCGATGTGCAAGGTGAGCGAGCGGCGCGAGTAGTGAAAGATCTGAAGCAAGTCCACCAAAGCCACGCCATGGATGAACCCGGAGAATCCCGTTTCCCCGCTCTCGAGCGTGCTTCTCGTCGTCGGAACGATGCTGATCGGGACTACATTCATTGGCAAGACCTCGATGCGTGCTGCTAGTTCTTGGATGCAACTGCGAGGCCATGCAGGGCCACCGCCAGCGAACGCCTGGTTTCAACGGGTTGGATTGATGGGTGTCGAGTTTCGACAGACACCCGCACGGTTTTCGCCAACACTCAGCGCGAATCGACGTCGTCTCTGCCGTCGGTCTGCCTGCGGTACCGCCGCAGCTTGTCGCGCAGCGTCGAACGCGCGATTCCAAGCTGTTCTGCAGCCCGACTCACGCTGCCGCGACACTCGACGCACGCACCCAAGATGACTTCGCGTTCCAATTCCTCGAGCGAAACGAAAGTCCTACCAGGGCCCACCAGTTGGTGCGCCAACAGCGGGCGCTCGGGGAACGAGGGGCGCCGCGCAGTAAAGGCCTGGGGAACGGCGCTCGGTACGCCCGGTCGCAGCAACGCCTCGAGCTCGGCTCGGTCGATTTCCGCCCCCAACGCGCCAACCGCCGCGGTTTCGATCACGCCCCGCAACTCTCGGACGTTGCCTGGAAAACTGTGCGCTTCGAGCAGCGCGACAGCCGCTGGCGTCAGTCTCAGCTCAGCCAGACCGTGAACGCTACAGAAACGCCGCACGAAGTACTGCGCCAAGTGAACGATGTCTTCTCGTCGTTCGCGCAACGCGGGACAGTGAATCGTGTAGCCGGCGAGGCGAAAGTAGAGATCTTGCCGGAAGCGTTGTCCCGATTCCAGCATCGGTTGGTGAGTCGCACTCACGATGCGCGCGCCGAGGATCTGTTCGCGCTGTTCGCCGACACGGCGATAGCGCCTCGTCTCGAGCACTCTGAGCAGTTTTGGTTGCACTTCTTCCGGCAACTCGCCGACTTCGTCGAGGAACAAGGTGCCGGCGCCGGCTTGCTCGAGCAAGCCGGTGCGACGCGCTTCGGCGTCCGTGAACGCGCCCTTGGCATGCCCAAACAACTCAGCCTCAAACAGCGCCTGCGGAATCGCGGCGCAGTTGACGCTGACGAACGGCTCTCGCGGACACGAAAGCTGGTGGACAGCCATTGCCACGAGCTCTTTGCCGGTGCCGGTCTCGCCCGTGATCAACACGGACATCTCGGTGAAGGGGGCGATGCGCTCGACGCGAGCCCGCAAGTCACACATGCTCGTCGTGTTTCCGATTAACACGTCCAAGCCACGCGATGCTTGGCGCTTGGTCTGCACGTCGACCAAGTTCTCGAGCCAAGTCTGAATCTCCCAGAGCGGAGTACGCTGCTCGGCCTTGAACACCTCGGTGGCAAGGCCCGGAGCGAAATTGAAGCTATTGAGCTGAGCCAGGACCAGGCTTACGGTATCCGTCGCTTCTGCGCACAGGATGAGTCCCTGCGTGGCCCCATTCGCGAGTCGACCACGCAGCTGCTCGATACTGCTCGCAACGGTGATCGACACGGAATCGGACGCGAGCCTACGTGCGAGGGCCTGCGCCAGAGCAGCGTCCTCGTCGAAGAGCAGGATCTGGACGCCTTGGGCGCTCACGGTTACCGGCGATCGATCTCGAGTTCCTTCTCGATCGCGGCGAGATCCCGGCGCGACATCGCCAGGTTGGCGCGATCCCGTTGCAGCACGAGGTAGAAGAACATGTTGGTCCCCACCATGCGAATCAAATGATACTGCGAATCGAGCGTGATCAAGATGTCCTCGATCTTGTCTTTGAGCCCGAGCTTGTCGCGGATCTTCTTCTTGGCCCTGACAACCTCGGCGTTGCCGGCGGCGGCCAATTCGAGATCGAAGCCGGGATTGCCAGCCGTAGCCAGGCACAAGCCGCTTTCGAAGTCGACGAGTGCGGCGCCGATGCTGCCATCGGTCTTGAGGCAATTCTGGGTGGAAGTCTTGATATCAGCCATCTATCGTTCTCCTTGTTTACGTAGGTAGTGTTCCGGACTAACAGAACTTGGTTCGCCGAGCGGCGTCTCGAGCTTCCCGGCGACGCTAGGAGTATCTGCAAGAGCTCTGCCAACGGACGCTCCCGCGCGTTGTGCACTTGCGAGGCGCACGCGAGCTTTGCGCGAAGCCACCACCGACCGTCGCTCGACGGATTTCGTGCGAAGCCCGCCGATTTCCGACGCCAACCGCCGAGCATTGGTCGGCCGCACGACGATCATCGACAGCGACGCACTAAAGTTAGCTAGGCAATGTTCGTTAGAAATAGCGGGGCGTCGTTTGCTGGCCCCCGTGCGCCGCAGGCGAACGTCATGTGCGCCAATAGGCGCCAAGCGGGGGGTTTCCGAAAAAAGATGAACAACGTCCTCAAAGAGGATCCACCTCTCGTCGCGATTGTCGACAGCGACGTTCAGTTGGCGGAGGCACAAGCTAGATCGTTGAGTCCATTGGGATTCAAAGCGTTGGCCTTCAACGATGGCAGTGCTCTGAACGAAGGACTCTCGCAAGGGCGAATCGCGGCGGTGATCCTGGATCTCCAGGTTCGTTCAACGGCGGGTTGGGAGTTACTCGAGCATTTGCGTACACGCCACCCCGATGTCGTCGTCATCGTACAATCGAGTTCAATCGACGTAGCCAGTGCCGTCAGCGCGATGCGCGGGGGCGCCTTCGACGTACTCGAGAAGCCAGTGCGGGTGACGGAACTACAAACGCGGATACTCGAGGGCTTGCTACACAAGCGGAGCAAAGGCGGAAGTGCGCCACGTCCGCTCGGTGGCGCGACGCACGCGAACACGGCCGTCGTCGCGCGCGAGGGTTTGTCTCGGTTGCTAGGCAACTCCGCGGCGATCGCTCGAGTGCGTGAGCAAGTGCGAGGCATTGCTCGCTTCAGCGAGGTCTCCACACTGATTATCGGTGAGACGGGGACCGGCAAGGAGGTCGTGGCGGAGGCACTTCACGCCCTGAGTTCGCCCGACAAGCCGTTCGTCACGGTCAACTGCGCGGCGATTCCCGACAGTTTGTTCGAAAGCGAATTGTTTGGTCACGAAGCGGGGTCGTTCACCGGCGCTCGCAACGCCAAGCCCGGCCTGTTCGAAACCGTTGGCGAGGGCACGCTGTTGCTGGACGAGGTGGGCGAGATGGCGATGAGCATGCAACCGAAGCTGCTCAGGGTACTGCAAAACCGCACCTTCCGTCGCGTTGGCGGTGCGCGCGACATCGAGCTCAAGGCGCGAATCGTCAGTGCTACGAACCGCAAACTGAGCGCCGAGCGCCAGGATGGCATGCGCTCGGATCTCTATTTTCGGCTCGCGGGATTCACGATCGTGCTTCCGCCGCTCCGGCATCGACTGGACGACATCGATTTGCTCGCCAATCACTTCCTGCTCGACTTCGCCAATCGTTATCCCGGGATCCCGACGCGCATCAGCCGCACCGCTGCGGAGCTGATGCTCTCGCACCCATGGCGCGGCAACGTGCGTGAGCTCAAGCGGGTCGTCGAGCAAGCGGCGGTGCTCAGCGGGGGCAGCGTGCTCGACGAGCAGGCGTTGTCCCAAGCCATCGACGAGCGACGAGGTTCGAGCCGAGCGCTGACGGTCGCAAACGCGACCTCGGGCAACTACGCCAAGTTGGACGCTCAACTCGGGCTGAACGACGAGCCGCCGAGCAATGACGTGTCGGTTGCCGAAAATGGCCGAGCGGCAAGCCCGCGCGCCGTCGTTGGTGCCGCATCGGGGACCTTCCCAATCGGGCTCAGCGATCAACTCGGGCTGAACGAACTACAACAGAAGCTGATCCTCGAAACCTACGAGGCCAATGCCCACAACCTCACCCGCGCGGCACGTGCGCTGCGCATCCCGCGGACCACGTTGCGCGATCGCCTCAAGCGCTACGGCTGCCTGTAAGCGAATCGTTCTGGGGCCCGGCTAGGCGCCGCTCGGGATACCGAGCTCTGCCGTCTGCTTTTCATCGTAAGCCGCACGCCCCACCTGCACGGTGCCAAACGCTGGCAGAAACGGCGCTAGCGCGTATTGCTTGACGAAGTACCAGGTCAGCCCGCCTTCGATCAGGCGCGGGTCGATCTGGGGGCGCAACGCGGCGTGCACGGCCGGAAGCTTACTCCAATGCGTGCCGGGATGCTCGTGATGTGCCGCATGCAAGCCGTTGTTGAAGAGCAAGTAGTTCAACAACTTCCCTTCCCAGCTGCGCGAGTGATTGTGCTCCGACCAAGGATCGGCGTGAACGTGCTGCTCGTAGTTGAACAACATGATCGTCCAGAGCGCGAAGAACGACGGCACGAGACAAGCCAACGCCCAGACTCGAAACCCGATAGCTAGGCCGTGCAGCGCAATCGCACCAGAGAGCAACAATACGTGGGCACCAATCCACACGACGTACTGCCGCACAATCGTGCGAAACAGCGCGGGCTTGGAGCGCTTGGCATTGGTGATGAAGTTCTGGATCGGTCCCGATTGCCAGTAACTCGAGACGAAGAAGTAAATCAGCGCGGCCCATGCCACGTGCTTGCGTGTGTAACGCCACGTGATGGTCTCGTCGCCGGGGCGATTGACGAACTTGTGATGACCCATGTTGTGCGTGGGGATCCACGCGAACGTCGGATAGCCGTAAAAGATCGACAGCACGCTGCCGAATGCCTCGTTGGCGGCCTTGCTGGTGAATGTCGGGCAGTGATTGTGATTGTGTGCAAACACGCCGCAGGCCAACGCGAAGTAGCACGAGACGGGGCACAGGTATGGCGCCCACCCGGGCTTGGCGAACGCGAGAGCCACCACCGCCGCGGCAAACCCCACCCAAAGCAGCGTGCGCCTATCAGAACTCTCCCGGAGCGTCATTGGCTGCTTGTGGCACAGTCACCCTCCCGGACCAAGCAAAAGCGCGTTTTAGGCTCCGTCGAAGCATTCATTGCGCGAAACCGGGGCGGCAATCGGGGGGGGCGCGCGCGCTGGTGCAGGGTTGTGCCACGGGCCGATTTACCGTGCGCGGGAATTTGCCGCCTTGCGCGACCGCGAACCTGCCCCGCTGACTGTTCACCTCCGGCGACAGCGGCTCTGCGCCCCTCGGCCAGCGGCTTGCGGGGCCAATTCGACCCCCTGGCGACACCGACCCGCTGGTCGCCGGGGGCCGGCCCCACTGGCAGTGGGAACTTAACGGGGCTACCCGCCCCGGGACGCCCTTGTTGAGCTCTAGCCTGGGCGATGCCCTGGCGCTAAGAGATCGGCGCCATGGGCGATAACTCCAAACCCAGCTCGGCGGCGCTGATCGTGGCAAGCGCCTTGCTGGCGCTGTTGTCATCGTGTTCCGAGCCGACGAACTCGACGAAAGGCGAGCCGTCGGCGGTACCGAACATGACCTTGGAGCCAACTGTGGGGGACACGACCCCCCAGAGCCCCAACGACGCCGAGACGAGTCCGTCGGGAGAAACGAGCGTCGGCGTAAGCGGCTCGGATGCTGGCGCGCCTCGGGATTCCGCATTCGAGCCCGCTTGGCTACCCAACGTTCCGCTGGATGATGTTGCCGGGGAGTTAACGCTTTTTGCTTCGACGTTGAGCCAAGGCCCCAATGGCTTGGAGCTCTACGCCGCCGTGCGCAACGACGGCGCGGCGCCGTTGTGCGGCGCGGCCATGTCGCTCGAGTTCTACGACCACGCGGACCAACTCCTCGGAACTGCGAGCGGCGGGATCCGGAGCGCCCTGTATCAATTCAGTGACGGGAGCTCACTCATCTCGATCTATTGCGTCGCTCCCGGACAAACGGCGATGGCAGCTGCCACGACTCTCCCCGAAGGCTTGACGCTCGACCAACTGAAGTACATCGGACATCGGTTCCCGGCGTTTCAAATCGACGACGCCAAGCCGGTGCCCGGTGCCACGCTGAGTCAGGTCGAGGAGGTCGCCAAGGCGGAAGGCACCGCCTATCGAGGCACGGTGACCAACTCAGCGGACACACCAATCAGCGATCCGAAGGTCGCAGTCTTCCCGGTGAACGGTGTCGGGCGTCCGCTCGGCATGGCGACCAGCGCAGCGATGTTGGAGATCCCACCGGCAGGGACATGGTCGTTCGAGACCAGCACTGTTTCGGAACGTGGCGTGGACCGCGCCGCGTTCGTCACGGCGACCGCAGCATCGAGCGAGTGATTGTGCGCGCCATCTGTGCGCGGGCGCGCGCGTTGAGCTGCCTTGATCTCCGAAAATCATCGATCGTATTTCGCAGCGGCAGATTGTGAGTGCAGTCGAGCGAGCCCGAAAAATGCCGCGTCGCGTGCGGAGTTGAAGGGCGCTGGTATTGCATTGGCCAGCGTTCCAAGTACTTTTTACGACGTTGACCATGAGAACTCTTTCGACAGTCTGCCGTCCATTGTTCCTGACCGCGTGTGCGGCTCTTCTTGCCGCTTGCAGCGAACCTGGAGACGATGGCGTGGACCAAAGTTCGTCCACCACGACGACAGGCTCGAGCACGACGCCGGTGACGCCAACCCCGCCGGTAACCCAGTCCACGACATCGACACCCGTTGGCCCGGCCACGACTCCATCGACGCCAGTGACCCAGCCAACGCCGAGTGTGCCCGTGACGCCTCAGCCAATCCCGAGCAGTCCCGCGACGAGCAGCACGCCGTCGATGCCGAGCACGCCAGCGGCGCCGAGCACGCCAGTGACGAGCTCTGGCACGGCGAGCGGGGGCTCCGGTGGAGGAGGAGGCGGCCCCAGTCCGAGCGACACGGGGGGCGCTGGCCCAGGCACCGGGGGCGCTGGGGGTATGTCTGGCGGCCCGAGCAACGTCACCCCGATGACGTTCGACGAGCTGCGCACCTTCCTCGACACGCCAGGCAAGGGCATCGCGTCTTGCTTCAGCTGTCACGAGGCCGGCGGATGCCTGCCGCAGGTCTTCAAGAACGACGACACGCTGTATGACACCCTGATGACGCACATGATCACCCGCTGCGAGAACAAGCTGTTGGTCGTACCTGGTGATCCCGAAAACAGCGCCTTGTACCGCGTGCTCCACGGCGACACTTGCGGCACCGTCACGCGCATGCCGCAAGGTTGCTACGCGAGCGATGATCCTGAACAGAACACCTGCATCACGGACGACGTCACCGAGCGCCTCCGCCTGTGGATCGAGATGGGCGCGCCGAAGTAACGCCGTCCCACGGGTGAACGGGCAGAGGATCTGACCCGTACCCTCGAGTTCATTTGCGCCCGTGGGCGCATTCGAAGGCCTTTCAGTTCCCAGCGAACCGGGGCCTTCGCTTTTGGGGGGCTACTTCCCGAGCCTCGGCGCAGTCATCGGCGATTGTTCGCCCTGCATGCGGCGTCGCGCCTGGCCCCCTCTCACCTGGGACCCAGCGTGTGATGCAGCGCCAGTCTCGAACGCGCAAGTGAGCCGATTGCCAGGCACCAAAAAGGAAGGGCCCCACTCGACGTGGAGCCCTTCTTCAGTGAGTCGACAGGCTCACTCGCTCAGGCGAGCAGTGCCTCGAACTCGCCGGGGTTGATGAACGGACCTTGCGGCTCGTCCTTGATGCCCTGACCGCTGTTCGGAACGAACTTCGCGAACTCCTGCTGGTCATCGCTCCAACCGAACTTGCTGACCTTCTCCGTGCCGCCGACCTCGGGGAAGCCGTCCGCGTTGGCCTTGACGCCCAGCGCGTTCATCAGGTTGTACAGATACTTGGTCATCGGAGCGTTCGCGTACTTGTTGTCGGTACCCGTGCTCTGAACCTCGTTGCTGCCGATGTCCGAATCGCCGTCGCCGCATTGCGCCAAGCTATTGCCGCTCGACAGATCCGAGCTGCCGTCGTCGACGTTGATGGACATGCCGGTCTTGAAGTAACCACCGCAGCTGCCGGCCTGGACGATCGGCATGTTGTTGAGGTTGTGAGCCTGGCCGTCGGACTGCTCTTGGAACCAGACGGTCGCCGAGTTGTCCAGAACCGTACCGTTGCCCTCGTCGACGCTGTCGAGCTTGCCCACCAAGTAGGCGAATTGCTCCGCGTACCAGATGTCCATCTTCTCGAGCATCCCGAGCACGCCACTGATGCAGCTGCCGCCCATGTTGGCGTTACCGATGCGGTGCGACAAGCCGTGGTTCTCCGAGTTGTCGACGCCATCGATGAAGCCCATCGCGGTGTTACCCGGCATCATCAACATGATGACCGACGTCTGGTTGCAGATCGCGTTCATCACCGCCAAGTCCATCATCGGCTGGACGTTGTTGTT
The DNA here is from genome assembly GCA_036263015.1 of Polyangiaceae bacterium. Taxonomy (GTDB): domain Bacteria; phylum Myxococcota_A; class Polyangia; order Polyangiales; family Polyangiaceae; genus SZUA-265. Next base: position 25,185 of record DATAHU010000151.1, read on the forward strand.
GAACGATCCGCCGCCACCACCGCCGCCACCGCCACCGCCACCGCCCTGGGAAATTCCCAGCGCAGTCGCTTCGTCCGTGGTGCACAGCATCCCGGCGCGGACCGTCCCGGTCGACTGGTGCAGCAACTCTGCCCAGTGATCGAGCTTGTCGTAGTCGGACTTGCTCATCTTCTGCGCGCGCAGCGTCTTCAGGTCGTCCGCAACGATGTCGATCGCGCTCTTGCCCTGCGCGACCATCTTGTACGTGTCCTCGTTCATCGGCGCAGCAGTGCTCGTCTGACCCAAGTTCGTGAGCGCTGCGTACATCTGCGACGCAGTGCCCATGCCGCTATAGATCTCGAGCGGTGCCGAGTACGACAGGTTCGAGGTCGAGTCCGTCCTCGCGCCCGCGAAGTGGGCAACGAGCGGGCCAACACCGTCCGCGTTCAGTTGATCGGTGATGTAATGATCCATCGATCGCCCGTACGAGATTGCGTTCAGCTTGTCGAAGTCGAGGCCGCCGCCGATGGTTTGACCGGAGGAGGTGCGGTCCACCGGGGCTGCAGTCAAGAACGACGCCATCACCTGGCTGTGCGGATCCGTTTCCTGCCCGAACTCGCGCCCGAAGGTCCACTCGTTCATGCCGCGAATACCGCGGGGGAGCAGCAACTTCTGGTAGAAGGGGGCGAGGCTCTTGAGGCTCGTCGCGTTCAGCGCGTCTTGGGTGAGTTCACCGTTCGAGTTCGCGGGGAACCACTTCTCGGTGATGCAGCCGTAGTGGCTGAAGTAGATGATGAGCCGCTTGGCGCTCGCCGCCGTCTGACCAATCGCTGGCCGGACGCCAAGAGTGCCCAAGAACGGTGCTGCAACGGCCGCTCCGCCCAAACCGCGGAGGAAAATTCGTCTGTCAATCTTCTTCTTCATCGGAAATTCTCCTGTAAATCAGTTCACTCGCCAGCGACTCGTAGGCGGAAAGAATCGGCCTGCGTGATGTCCGGCAGGACGCTCGCGAGGCTGTAGTTACCCGCTTCAATCTTGTCGGCGATTTGAATGGCCGTGCAGGTGTCGTAGTCGTTCGCTTCGCGACCCGTCGCGTAGCTCACGTACTTCTCGGCGTAGATCTCCTTCGTCGCCCGACCAGCCGCGATCTCGGTCATGAGCTCGAAGGCATTGTTGATGGGCTTGCTGCCAGCGGGGAAGTTGACCGCGTCGACTGCCGTGGTGATGTCACCGCCGTAGACAGGATCCTTGGTTTGGATGCTGCCGACCGCGCTGAAGTTCTCGAGCACGAACCCGGGCGGGTTGATGTTCGTCCAGTGGCAGCTCTTGCAAGAGTCCTGCACGCTGGTCAGCGCCTTGGTCGCCTCGGCGTTCGTCGCGTAGGTACCATCGGGAATCGGCGTCTTGAGTGCGTTGGGATCCGGCACGCCGGTCTGACCGCCCATGATGCGGATGAGGAACGCACCGCGAAGAATCGGCGCCGTGCTGTCCGGGTGAGCGAAGGAGCTCAAGAACGCGGCACGAGTGATGAAGCCGGGGCGTGCCATGGCGTCCAACTCGACTCTCGTCAGGTCGGCGCCGTAGTCTGCCGGGTTCAAGCCGTATAGACCCGCCGTGTCGGCGTTGACGTAAGCGACGTTGCTGAGGAACAAGTCCTCGAATTTCCCGTTGTAGCCGATGTCCGCAAACAGCGCGTCCATCTCGGCCATCGTCGCAGCCTTCTGCGCCGGCAAGTACTCGGGGAACTTCGCCGTGTCGTGATCCATCTTGCCCCAGCGAGACGTGGAGGACGTATCGCTGATGTTCGCATAGAAGCGATGAGCGCCGTTGATCACGGGCATCACGCGATCCTTGAATTCCGGACCGACCATGCGCGCAGCCTGAGCTGCGATTTGCTCTTTGGTCTCCAACTCCTTGGCGTCCGCTGCGTCGGCCAGAACCTGGTCGGGCACGGAGCCCCAGAGCATGAAGGACAAGCGAGCCGCGACTTCGTAGTCCGAGAGCTGATGGGCCATCTGAGGCGCTGCATCGGTTCCGGGCACCATCACCTCGGGCGCGTCCAACTCGGCACGCGTCAAGAACGACGGCGAGATGAGCATCGAATAGACGATGGCTGCAGCGATCTCTTCCGGCGTGCCCGCGGGCTGCAGGTCCTTGAGCGCCGTGAATTTCGCCACTTCGGCGTCCGTCAGGGGACGACGGAACATCTGGCGGCCGAGGGCCTTGATGCCCGCGTCCAAACAGGCGCCATCAGCGCACGTCAGCGACTGACCCACTGGAGTCGCCACTACCGCCGCTGCGATCTTGTCTGCGGCTGCCAAGTAGTTTGCCCACTGCGTGCTCGGGAGTTCACCAACGGTGTCGGCTTCGAACGAATCAGACCACTTGCCGGAAGCCGGACTCACGTTGAAGATGTCCTTGACCACCGTGTCGTATTGCAGATTGGTGAGACGCGGAATCTGGCTGGTGATTGGCACGCCAGGCTGACAGGTGCCCGTTGCCGGCGGGGGCATGTCCGTCGTCGTCGGCGTCGGATTGGTGGTGTCCGGACCATTGCCCTGGGGCTGGGTACCGGGTGTGGGCGAGACGGGCAACCCCGTCATCGGATCCGTAGCCACGGGTTGCGCACCCGGGTCAGCAGGAGTGTTGGTGCCGCCCACCCCACTGGGAGTTATCGCGCCAGGCGCTTCGGTTCCCGGCATCACACCGGAAGAGGCCGCGGGCGTTATCGCGCCTGGATTCATAGTCGAGTCGCCGCCGGTTTCCCCGGAGCAAGCCACGCTAGCCAGGCTTGCCAGAATCATTGCTCTTGCCGCCGTCTTCATATTTTTGTCGCTTTCGTTAGTCCTCTGCCTCGTCGAGGCCTGGCCTGCTCAAGGGTTTGAGATAGCTCTGCCTGCCATCCGTGGGGCCGCATCAGCGGCTCGGGCTCTATGCACTGGAAATGTTCGGCGGGAGGCAGCTCGTATTTCCTGGAGGCGACTATGGCCGCATCTCTCTGCGTTTTCATCTGCTTCCTTACACTGGCGTCCGGAGCAGCCGGAACTTTCCACCAGTGAAGACGAACAGCGCGCATCATCGTTAACTTGAGGGCAATTTTGCACCGTTACTCTTTGACCGATTCATCGCGCATTCGATTCGGTGACAGAACGACGCGATTCGCTGTCGCACTCATTTCGACGCGGCGTAGCGGTGCACGCTTAACAACGGTTTCACGCGCGCGAAGACTCTGCGGGGAAGCGGTCCTCCGACGCTTGCGGGTGCGCGCATGAAAGCCGTTGGGACACGCGGCCGCAGACTTCGCGCCTGTGTGTGTGAATCCCCCGGCGCGGTTTGTGCTCCGTTCCGTTTTTGGCGCTAGGCGGACATCTGGGGCAACCTTCGTGTTTCTGCAACCGAAGGCCGCGCAGCACGTGGAAAAGCACCGCTGCGCTCGAATGGGGTAACTCTTGCGCCGCGCTCGGAGTATTTTTCGAGCCCTCGATGGCTCGCTTCATTTGGCTCGTGTTCGCGATCGGTGTGGTTGGCTGTGGCCAAGACGAGTCGTTGCCCGGGGACACCCGGCGCGCGCCAGAAGCCGGCGCGCGTCAGGACGTGTTCGACTTTGCCAAGAGCCGCACCCTCGACGCCTTGCGTGATGCCAAGACGCGCCAGGCGCTTTGCGGCTTGTTGGGCGTCCTCGCTGCAGCCCAAGCCGGAGGCGATCCGCTAGTGTGTCAGGGCATCGTAGACGCCTGCAGCGCGGGTGATGGTCCCCCTGCCGCCGATGCCGGAGCACCACCTGCCTTCATCTCGGATGATTTGAGTGGGCTCGTGGGTTGCGCCGCCACCGCTACCGACGTCGACGGCTGCGTCGCAGACTTGTTGAACGTCGCGCGCACGAGCTTTGCTGACGTCACCTGTAGCAGTAGCGATTTGAACGTCGTGCCGGCCGCGGCTTTACTCGCGTCGGCTTCGTGCGGCCAACTGCTGCTGCGCTGCCCCAAGTTGTTCGTGCCCTTGGTTCAAGTTCTGAGCAATCCGGCGACCCAGTGAGCGATCCCGATTGGAACGATTTCAGGATCTTGACCGCCCTCGAGCGCGGGGGCTCGGTCGCCGCTGCGGCGCGTTTGCTCGGTGTCGACACCTCGACCGTATCGCGACGCTTGGCTGCCCTCGAAGAGGCGTTGGGGGCTCAGTTGCTGTGTCGCGGCGGACGCGAATTCTCTTGGACCGCGGCCGGCACCGCCGCCGTGTCGGTAGCAACGCAGATCGCAGAACGAGTCGACGAAGTCACGCGCACGATTCGCGCCGCGCGCGACGACGTGGAGGGCTTGGTCCGGATCTCGTGCCCCACGGGGCTCGTCTTGATCTGTTCACCCATTGCAGCAACCGCGACTCAGCGTTACCCGGGGTTGACGCTAGAGGTATCGGGCCGACTTGGCGCAGCAGACCTCGCCAAGGGCGAAGCCGACATCGCCCTGCGCGCGTTCAAACCGAACGATGCCGATCTGGTCTTGCGCAAGGCGGTCGAGATCGGTTGGGTCTTGGTGGCGTCCCAAAGTTACCTGGAAAAGCACGGCAGACCCAAGGCCGAATCCGAGCTCGCCCAGCACGCGCTCGTGCTCTTCGACGCCTCGATGCAGAACGTGGCGGGGCCAAAGTGGCTCGAAGCGCGACGCGGTCCCAATCAACGCGTGACGCGCCTCGACAGCACGGATTCCGCCGGCTACGCGATCGCAGCTGGCGCAGGCATCGGCGTGCTACCGATGCCCGCTCTTCACGACCGCCCTCAACTCGTCCGCTTGTTCGAGCAGCCCGTGGCGATGGCAACCTTGTGGATCGTATACCACCGCGCCAATCGCAACTCTGCTCGGGTGCGCGCGGTCGTCGAGCTGCTCGTCGAGTTCTTCGAACAGAACGCGCAACGGTTCAGCGGAGTCGCGACCAAGGTCTGATGGCGTAAGCGTAAGACGTCGCCCGCACCTCAGGCCTCCCAACGCCCGCCTTGCACGAACGCGATCTCGGGCGCTCCCACGACGCCCGCTTGTTGCATCACGGACTTCAGTTCCGGATTGGACACGAACTTGCGGAGCGTATCGACGCTTTCGGCCTGCACGTAGACCACCAACATCGACTTGTCATCTGCCAGGCAATTGACGGCGTGACCCAAGATCCCAGCCTGGGAACGAGCGGCCCCGTGCGCGTCGAAGGCTTTCTTCCACTGGCCATAGTCGCCCACTCGGTGGCGGATCACCGCGCCCACGAGCGGCTTGGTCTTGAGGGTCAGGTCCTCCAAGGGCGTGACCGCGAGCACCCGAGGCACACTGGTGACGCCCGCGCGCTGCATGGTCGCCTTCAACTCGGGGTTGGCCATGAAGCGTTCGATCACGTCGTGACTGGCGGCCGCGAGGTAAACGATTACGAGATTCGGGTTGTCGAGCGAGCGATTGTAGTGGCTCGCGAGGATGCCCGCCTTGCGACGCGCGGGGGCGTGGCCCTCGAACGCGCTGCGCCAGGCGTCGAAATCGGCGACTTCGTGGCTGACTACGACTGCTGCCTCTGGTGTCTGGCTCGTCTGAATTGAATCGGTCTGCATGGCACGGCTCCTGTCTCGGGTTGCTGACACCACGGAGCCTACGAGGCCAAGCGGGTGGACGAAATCCGAGTTGTCGCAAGTGCCGTTTGCGAAAATCCAGGGTGCGTCGGGGCGTCGACCGGGGGCGAGGCAGGCGCGTTCCCCCTACGCGCACGCGCCAGACCTCCGGTGGTCGCGTCTGGCTAACACGTGATCAGGCTGTGCGCCCCGCGACCAGGCGCGCTAATCCCACGCCCCGGGCCCACACAAATTTCCGCTGGCGACGGCGCTTGCCGGCTCGATCGGTGGCGCTTCGCACCGCTCCCGCACCGGTTCGCGCGAACGACCGCGCAGGTGACAATCACGGGCTGCGTCGGGTTGCATTCACTCGCTGCCGAACGCTAAGTTCCTGCGCATGACGTCCGCGAGCGAAGGCCGCTCTTTCTCCCCTCGATTCATCGTTGGCGCACTTTGTTCGGTTGCCATGTTCACTGCCTGCGGCAGCAACGAGGCAGCCCACGACAACGCCGCTTTGGGCACGACCGATGTGAGCGCGACGACCACGGCGCCGAGTGCGCCTCCGGTGGGCGTCTCGCCCACGAACAGCTCGCCGGGCGCCGTGCAGCCCCCTCCCCCGCCCGCTTCGACGACGGACAGCCCGATGGCGGTTACTCCCCCGCCGCCCCCGCCTCCGAACTCGCCAACGAGTACGCCACCGGTCCCGGTCACGCCGGTTAACACGGCACCATCCATGACGTCTGTCACACCAGCACCCAGCGCCAGCGAAACTGCTACAACGCTGCCCAGCGCTCCAGCCTCGGGCGGTGCCGGCAATGGGCCGAGCGGCGAAGTCGGCGGAGCCGCGAACCCTGAGGTGGGTGGTGCGGGTGAACCTGGCCCGGCTCCAACCGGCGTCGTGGATCCGGGCGCAGAGGTGATTTTCGAAGATGATTTCGAGTCCGGCAGCGTCGGCATGGGTCCTGCTGACTGGGACACGTTCATCTCGTACCAAGTCAATCCGATGAACCCTCAGGGTGACGGCACGGGTGCCACAATCGGCACCGAGCAGAAGCACGGTGGCAGCCAGGCGATTCACTTCAACGGGGGTTCGTCGCCCGCGATGATCACTCGCGCTTTGCCCCAAGGGACGAACAAGATCGTGGTGACGGCCTGGGTTTGGATGAGTCGTCAGCTGGGCAATCAGGCCGCAGAGTCACAAAACCACGAGACTTTGATCGGAATTCGCGCAAAGCCCGGTGACGCCAACGACGAGATCCGTTTCGGCGAGATCAAGGGCGCGATTGGGGTGAACGAAGTCCCCACCGACAACATCATGCCAAAGCTCGAGCAATGGCACACCGGCGAATCCGTGGCAGCCATGACTTGGTCCTGCATGGAGATCGTGTTCGCTGGCGACCAACCGCAACATGAACTGCACGCCTGGATCGACGGTAAGGAACTCCTGTCGATCACTTCCGGCGACCAGTGGCAAAACGGCAACATGCCCGCCGATTGGATGAAGGGCAAGTTCACCGAGGTCATTCTCGGCTGGCAGAGCTTCAGCAACAACACCATCGATGTCTGGATGGATGACGTCGTAGTGAGTACGGGTCGCGTCGGCTGCCGCTGAGGCGGCGCTTCTTTGCGTTCGAAGCAGCCGGTTTCATTCGTCCGTCGATCGGGACACCAGCCCGGGGTTGGCCCTAGCCTTCTTCGGGCTCGTGCTCTGGGTGCCAGCTGTGCCCTGCGTGCTTGGCGAGCTCGGCGCGATCGGCCTCGAACTGCTTCTCGAGTTCTTCGCGCGCCGAGCGGGCCATGGCGATGCGCTTCGCTTCGTCGTGCCAGTGGGGGAAAATGCGCTCCATCGCCGAGACGTTTTGACGTCGAAAGCGATCGGCGTATTCGCGAGCCTCGTAGGGCCCAACGCCGAGTACTTCGAGCGTACGCCGTCCGACCACGAGCGCGGCTTCGAAAGTCTCCCGTTCGACGACTTCGATGCCACGCAAGCGCAGCTTGTAGTAGTGGCCCACGTCGCGCGCACGAGCCACGATCTTCAAGTTGGGAAAATGCTCTTTGACGGCATCGACGAGCCGAAGGTTCGTCTCTGGGTCATCTATGGCGTTGACCAAGACGTCGGCGCGCGCCGCGCCCGCGGCGTGCAACAGGTCGATGCGACTGGCATCACCGTAGTAGATTCGAAACGCGAAGCGCCGCAGCAAATCGATCTGCTCCGGATCGTGGTCGAGCACCGTGGCCTTGATGCCGTTGGCGAACAACAGCCTGCCCACAATCTGACCGAAGCGACCGAAACCCGCGATGATCACGTGTGCCCCTTCATCGGGAATCGCGTCGGGTTCACGCTCAGGCCCCTTGCCGTGCAGCAGCTTGCGCTCGACGAAGAGTAACAGCGGTGTCAATGCCATCGACAACGCCACGGCCAGCGTCAGACGCGCGTCCCAGTTTCCCGGCAGCAAACGCGCACTTCGCGCGACGCCGAACACGACGAACGCAAACTCACCGCCTTGGGCTAACAGTGCAGCAAAGAGCCAGCGTTGCTTCGGCGCGACCTGAACTGGGCGCGCGATGGCCGCAAGGCTGAGGCCCTTGAGCAGTTGGAAGCCCAAGACCAAGGCCAGAGTCAGCAGAGGCTCGGTGCGCAAGAGTCCGAAGTCGATGCTCATGCCCACGGCCATGAAGAACAGACCCATCAGCAGGCCCTTGAACGGCTCGATGTCGGTCTCGAGCTCGTGCCGGTACTCGCTGTTCGCGAGCACCACGCCCGCGAGGAACGTCCCGAGCGCGGGGCTGAGCCCGACCTGTGTCATGAGCAGCGTGATGCCGACCACGAGCAGCAGCGCCGCCGCGGTGAACAGCTCCTGCAGCCGCGTGCGTGCGATCGCGCCGAAGACCGGGCGGACGAGCCAGCGCCCTCCCGCGACGATCGAGGCGACGGCGCCGAGCGTGGCGAGCGCCCGGCTCCACGCCGGCAGCGTCTCGATCCACGCGGTGCCGTGCTCGGCGCTCGCGGTCGGTGCGGCCGTGCTCGCGAGCAGCGGCAGCAGGGCCAGCAGCGGGATCACCGCGATGTCCTGGAACAGCAAGACGGCGAACGAGCGCTCGCCCGCCTCGGTCTTGAGGAGCCCCTTCTCCGTCAAGGACTGCAGCACGATCGCCGTCGACGACATGGCGAGGATGAAGCCCGTCGCCAGCGCCGGCTTCCAGGTTATGCCGAGCACGATCGCCGCGCTGCCGACCGCGACCGCCGTGCCCAGCACCTGCAAGCCGCCCAGCCCGAGCAGCGCACCGCGCAGCCGCCACAGGCGCGACGGCTCGAGCTCGAGACCGACCACGAAGAGCATCATCACCACGCCGAACTCGGCGAAGTGCAGGATGTCCTGCGAGTCGGTGCCGAGCAGCGCGAGGCCGAACGGTCCGATCGCGACGCCCGCGACGAGATAGCCCAGCACGGCACCCATGCCGAGTCGCTTCGCGATCGGCACCGAGACCACTGCGGCCGCGAGGTAGACGAAGGCCTGGAAGAAGAAGTCGTGTGACACGTCAGCTCCGCAGGATGACGTCGAGGTCGCGGTTGAAGTAGGTGCGCGAGCGCGCGGCTTCGAGGTCGGCGCGGCCGTCGCGCAGCGCTTCGACGACGCTTCGATACTCGTCCGCGAGACGCTCGATCTCGGCCTCGGTGAGCGCGTGCGTCCCGTGCAGCACGTAGGGCGGCAGGTACTCCATGCCGCAGAGCCGTGCGGTCTGGGCCAGAGGCGTCAGCAGCTCGCTCATGGTGTGACGGTTGATGCCGTCAGGTCCGTACGCGGTCTCACCGCCACCGGCGGTGATCACGCTCAGCATCTTCTTGCCGCGCAGCGCCGTGCCGCCGTTGCCGTACGCCCAGCCGTGCTCGAGCACGACGTCGATCCACTGCTTCACCAGCGCCGGCGTGCTGTACCAGTAGAACGGGTGCTGCAGGACGAGCAGGTCGTGCTGCAGCAGCTGCTCCTGCTCGTACCGCGCGTCGACGTCGAAGTCCGGGTAAAGCTCGTAGAGATCGTTGAACGTCACGCCGGCGAGCTCGCGGACGGCGCGCACCAGCGCGCGATTGACGCGCGAGCGGTGCAGCGCCGGGTGCGCGAACAGGATCAGGACGCGCTGTCCGTGCGCCGTCTCGGTCATCGCCGCCACCAGTGCATCCCGTCACTCTCGGCGGAGCGCGCCGGTCACGCAAGCGCGTCCGCGGCGCAGACCCGCGCGGCGATCAACGTCGCGCCGAGCTCCTTCGCACGGCTGGTCGCGCCGCGCCCGGCGCCTGAATGATGCGCGGCGCGCCCTCCGCCGCCCGCCACAGGTACCAGCTCGCGATCGATCGATAGGGCCGCCAGCGCTCGCCGTGACGCAGCAGCTCCGCCGGGGTCGGCAGCGCGCGCTTGCGGTGGACGACCGCGAAG
>DATAHU010000152.1:0-60538 GCA_036263015.1 Polyangiaceae bacterium
GATCAGCATGTACTGCGAGAACCCGATGTACGCCCAGAAGATGGTGAAGGCGAACATCAGCTTACCGAGATCGTGGTAGTGATTCTCGTTCACGTAGGACGAGAGCCGCCCCTGGGACTGAACCCAGCGAAGCGCGAGCACCATCCAGCTCATGGCGTTGATCACGCAACCGGCGAAGTAGTACACGCCGAAGATCGTGCTGAACCAGGTGTAGTCCAAGCTCATCAGCAGATCGAAAGCACAGAAGGTCAAGGTCAGAGCGAAAGCGATCATCGCCGGCGCGCTGACGCGCGCCAGCAGACCGCGAATCTCTTCGCTCTCGCTGCTGCTGGCTTTGTCCTGATCCGTGGACTTCTTGAAGAACAGCCAAGACAATCCGACCCAGACGCCGAAGTACACGACATACCGAACCAGGAAGAAGCCCTTGTTCAAGTAGCCCGACTTGTGGTGCAGGATGTGGTCGGAGTGGACGCGTGCCTCGTCTAGCCAGGCGTACAGGCCTTGAATCGGCGAGTCACCGTGCGACGTATCCGCTAGCGCTATCGGCAGGATGATGCCGAGTGACAAGAGGGCTATGACCGGCATCTGAGCCGCCACGATCTCGGCGATGCGTCGGATGACGATCGACCACTTGGCGTTGGTCAAGTGGTTGATCGCGACGAACCAGAGCGTACCCAGGCCGATCGCCAGCACGTAGAGGAAGGCCGTGAGGTACGAGCGCAGAAGGCTGACCTTGTTGTCGAGGCCAAGCGCTACACCCGCGCCGAGCGCGACCACGCCGACAGCGAGCGCGATGTTCGAAAACCGAATCGCTTCAGCATCGAGCTGTAGCTTCTCTTCGGAGTTTGCTTTTCTTTCGGTTGCCATAGGTCTGTTTGCCTACTCGTCAGAGAATCACTTGGTGGGCTCGGTGGCGCTAGCCACGAACTCGGCTTGGCTCTTCTGCAAGGCCCGGACGTAAAGGATGATCGCCCAGCGGTCTGCCGGCGGAACCTGTCGTGCGTAGCCCGGCATGTTGCGGATGCCGTTGCTGATGGTGTTGAACAACTCACCGACGGACTTGTCGGCGATCTTCGGGTCCGCAATGTTCGTCGGCTTGACCCAGGTGCCCTCTTGCAATGCGAACGCGTGGCGATGAACCATGCCGTCACCGTCACCCGTCTGCCCATGGCACGGCGTGCAGTAGATGCCGAAGCGCTCTTGGCCGCGCGCGATGGCAGCGTCGTCGACCGTGAACGCGCTCGGGAAGGTGCGGGCGAAAGCGCCCGACGCGTCCTTGCCTTCGTAGAAGTGCGCATCGTCGCGCAAGTCGCCCACGGCGACGGTGCCTTCCACCGGCATACGCATGGCACGGCTATCGCTCGACTTGAAGAAGTCGTTCTTGCGCTGCGCCTTGTACTTCGCCTGGTAGTCCATGTTCGAGACGATGTTGTACGGCGGGTTCGTCGTCAGGCTGTTGCGAGCCGAGGCGAACAGACCGAACGGGATCAGCGAAACCGCGATCGCGATCAGGATGGTGTAGATGATACCCGAGGGGATGCGATCGCTCGACAGGTGATCATCCGTGGGCACTGCCTCGACGGCGTCCGCGTGTGTTTCATCGAGCAGAGTGCGCGTCGCCTTCTCGTCGAACTTCGGGTCCGCCGACTCGATCACGATGAAGAACTTGTCGTCGCTCGCGCGCAAGAAGCGCTTGACGTGGTCGAGCGGCGACGACAGCCGCGGCAGGCCGTTCAAGAGCAGCATGCTGAGGAACGTCGTGATCGCCGCAAACAGCACCGACAACTCGAAACCGATTGGAACGTTCGCCGCGAAGCTCCACAGGGGCTTACCGCTGACCGTCCATTTGTAGTCGACGGCGTTCGTCCACCACTGCACGGTGAACGCGGTCGTCGTACCGGTGAGGCCGAGGCAGAGCGTGATCCACGGCAAGCGCGTGCGCTTGATGCCCATCGCTGGGTCGATGCCGTGCACGGGGAACGGCGAGTAGCAGTCCCAGCGCTGGTAACCTTTATCGCGCACCTTCTTGGCAGCGGCGATCAGGCTGTCGGGATCGTGGTACTCGGCCAAGAGCGCATACACCCCGGGGACCGGAGTGCCGCTCGTCTGAGATTCCTTTTCCTGGCTCATCGAATTCTCGCTAGTGATGTGCGTTGGAGACGACGTAAGTTGCGGGGTTCAGGCCTCAGTGCGCGGCGTGGTGTTGAGCCGCGTGCACGCCCTTGACTTCGGAAGCAGCCACCTGCGGGAGGTAGCGGCAGAAGAGCAGGAACATGGTGAAGAACAGGCCGAAGCTGCCCATGAAGGTCAGGAAGTCGAACGGGGTCGGCGTGAAGTAGCCCCAGCTCGAGGGCAAGAAGTCGCGGTTCAAGGAGCTGCAGGTGATGACGAAGCGCTCGAACCACATACCGACGTTCACGAACACGCCGATGATCACCGACAACACCATGTTGGTGCGGATCTTCTTGAACCAGTACAGCTGGGGCGAGATCACGTTGCACGAGATCATCGTCCAGTAGGCCCACGCGTAGGGACCAAAGGCGCGGTTGATGAAGGCGAAGCCCTCGTACTGCGAACCGCTGTACCAGGCGATGAAGAACTCCATGCCGTAGGCGTAGCCAACCAGCGTTCCGGTCGCCAAAATCACCTTGTTCATCAGCTCGATGTGCTCGACTTTCACGAGCGTCTTCAGACCGAAGAACTCGCGAGCTGGAACCAACAAGGTGACCACCATCGCGAAGCCGCTGAAGATGGCGCCTGCGACGAAGTAGGGCGGAAAGATCGTCGTGTGCCAGCCGGGCAACTGCGACGTCGCGAAGTCGAAGCTAACGACCGAGTGCACAGAGAGCACCAGCGGCGTCGAGAGTGCAGCCAAGATTTGGTAGGCCTTCTCGTAGCGGTGCCAGTGACGTGCCGAGCCGCGCCAGCCGAGCGAGAAGAAGCCGTACAAGAAGCGGCGCGTCTTGCTCGTCGCGCGATCCCGCACCGAGGCCAAGTCGGGGATCAGACCCATGAACCAGAACATCAACGAAACGGTGAAGTAGGTACTCACCGCGAAGATGTCCCAAGCGAGGGGACTGCGGAACTGCGGCCACATGTCCATCTGGTTGGGGATCGGCAACATCCAGTACGGCAACCAGGGGCGGCCGACGTGGATGCCAGGGAACATCACGGCGCAGATGACCGCGAAGATCGTCATCGCTTCTGCAGCGCGGTTGATCGCGGTGCGCCAGTTCTGACGGAACAGGTAGAGCACGGCGCTGATCAGCGTGCCTGCGTGACCAATGCCGACCCAGAAAACGAAGTTGACGATCGGCCAACCCCAGGCAACCGGGTTGTTGTTACCCCAGATACCGATACCCATCCAAAACAGGTAGCCGATGCAGCAGAGCAGGATGGAGAGCCACACCAAGGAGATGCCGAACGCGATGTACCAGGCCTTTGGCGGACGCGTGCGCTCGACGACGCGAGTAACGGCGTCGGTGATCTTCTGGTAGGTGTTCTCGCCGCGCGGCGGCTCCTGCCAATCTCTCAGGTCAACCGTATTAGCCATGGTGTTCGGGCTTCACTTCCTCCGCTTCCTCAGCGGCGGTAGCAGGGATCAGATCGGGGTGGGGATTCGTGATGCGCGCCAAGTAGGTCACGCGTGGACGGATGTTGAGCTCCTCGAGCAGCGCGTAGCCACGCGGGCTGTTCGCGCTTTGCGCGACCTTGCTCGTCGGATCGTTGAGGTCGCCGAACTGGATCGCGTCGGTCGAGCAAGCGTCTTGGCAAGCGGTGTGAACTTCGCCGTCCTTGAGTTTGCGACGCGCGTTCTTGGCGAGGATCTTCGCGTTCTGGATGCGCTGCACGCAGAACGAGCACTTCTCCATCACACCGCGGAAGCGCACCGTCACTTCCGGATTCTGCGCCATGCGCTCGATCTCGTTGCGGTCCTCGGTCAGCGGCAGCGCGTAGTTGAAATAGTTGAAGCGGCGAACCTTGTACGGGCAGTTGTTCGAGCAATAGCGCGTACCGATACAGCGGTTGTACGCCATGTCGTTGAGGCCCTCGGAGCTGTGCATCGTCGCGCCGACGGGGCAAACTTGCTCACACGGAGCGTGCTCGCAGTGCTGGCAGAGCACCGGCTGATTGTGAACTTGATCCGGCTCGTCCGGATTATCGCCCTGGAAGTAGCGGTCGATGCGCAACCAGTGCATCTCGCGACCACGCAAGACTTGAGACTTGCCCACCACGGGAATGTTGTTCTCCGCGTTGCAAGCGACGACGCACGCTGCACAACCGCTGCAGCGGTTGAGATCGATCGTCATGCCCCACTTGTAACCCTCGTAGCTGACCGGATCGTTCCACAGCGACAAGAGCTTCGGGTGGTGGACCGCATGCTTGACGTGGTCAGGCGTCTCTTTGAAGTTCGCGAAGGTGTCCTGCCGAACGATCTGAGGCAAGCGAGCTTGGGTGCCTTGACGCCCAATGTCGTCCATCGGGTGCTTGTCTTGCGTCGTCGCGAGCTTCACCTTCGTGCCGCTGGACGCAAGCTTCACGCCCTGTGCCGCATCCCAGGTTGCAACCGTGCGCAACGGGTAAACGCTGACACCAACGGGATCGACGGGATCCGCAGCGACCGGCGCTTTGGCGCCAGCCACGACGCCAGCGTGGGTGCGGCCATAACCGAGCACCAAGCGCACCGAGCCCGGAGCCTGGCCCGGCGACATCAACGCGGGAAGCGTGATGCTGCGACCTTCGACCGATACCGTCACGAGTGAACAGTCTTCGATCTTCAGCGCCGCAGCGGTCTTCGGGTTGATGAAGGCCGCGTTGTCCCAGGTCAGCTTCATCGCTGGCTCGGGCAACTCTTGGAGCCAGCCGTTGTTGGCAAAGCGCCCGTCGTAGACCTTGGGGTCCGCTTGGAAAGTGACCTCGAGCGGACCGCTCGGGTTCAGATCCGCAAGCGCCGCCTCACCCAAGCTGACGGCTTTGAGCGTTTGCAAGCTGGGCGAGACTGCGCTGCCCATGCTGCCCACTGCACCACCATCGTGAACGATGCGGCGCCAAGCTTTGTCGTCTGCGGCGCGTTCACCCAGTGCCCGACGCACGAGCTGCTGCCCGTCTTTGACCTCATCGCGCGTCGTCCACGCCAAGAACTCGGCAATCGACGGCGCCTGGAACAACGGCGCGATCAGGGGCTGGCTCACGATCAACGAACCGTTGAACGAGCGGCTGTCGCCCCAGCTCTCGAGGTAGTGCGCGAGCGGCAAGTGCCAGCTGCAGGCGTGCGATGTCTCGTCGCGATACAGGCTCAGGTGAATGCTCGTGATGTTGCCCTTGAGCACTGAAGCGAAGTCGACGTCACCCGACGCCGAGTAGACGGGGTTACCGCCCAGGATGATCAGCGTCTTGATTTCGCTGGCCTTCTTGACCAGGTTCGCCAGGCCCTGACGCAGCTCGGGATTGCTGTCGTCGGCGGTGTAGCTCACCGTGCTGCCCACGTTGCCGAGCAGCGCGTTCAAGCGATGGCCGAGCGCGTGCACTTCGGGAGGCTGCGTCGACCCGACCAGGATCGCGCTCTTGCCCTTGGCCGCGACCAAGTCTTTGACCAGCGCGTCGAACGCCTTCTTGATCTTCTCGTCCGCCAGGAACTTCGCGGCGCCGGCGGCTTGAGTTGCCGTCTGGCCAACCTTGGGAGCCACCTCGGCTTCCAACGCGGCGGCGAGAGCCACCACCTGCGCGGAGCGAATCGCGAGCCGATGATCAGCTTGGATACCCGTGGGAGAAAGGCTGCTTTCGACCGCCCAGACGCGGTTCATACGGCCCGCTTCGGGGTTGCGTGCAGCGGCGAAACCCTTGCCCTGCGCGATGGTCTCGGGACCGTTGCCCAGCGGATCTGCCTCGAGGCACAGCACGACCTCTGCCTTCGACAGGTCGTAGTGCGTGCGCACGATTTCGCCGAACGCGAGCTTCGCGCCCTGGCGCTCGTTGTCGCGATTGTCGGGTTCGTACTCGAACCACTGTGCTTGCGGGAACGACTGCATGAAGCGTCGCTTCATGTCGCCAACGGTCGCCGACGAAGTCGACTCGCTGAGTACGAACAGGCCTGCGCCGTTGGCCTGACCCAAGTCACGGAAGTGCTTCAGACCGAACTTGCGATACTCCTCCCAAGTCGTTTCCGTGGCTTTGCCGCCGGCAAACTGCGCAGGCGCTTTGCTGCGATCGGGATCGTACATCTCGAGCAATGAGGCCTGCTCGTAGACACCGCTGGCGCCCTGCGTATCAGGGTGATCCGGGTTACCGTCGACCTTGATCGGGCGACCATCGTAGCTCTTGACGCGCAGGGGCACGCCGACCCCGCCCAACTCCATGGCGGTGTTGAAATAACGGGGCACGCCAGGGATCACACCTTCGGGCTGCCGCGTCATCGGCAGCAGATGATCCTCTTCCCAACGGCAACCCGTGACTCCGGCGAGGGAGAACGAGGCCGCCATCAACTGCATGAAGCGACGGCGCTCAGCCGAGTTCGGAGGCGTATCCGTGAGCGGAGTGCCGAACTCGTTGTGCAGGTACTTGGTGAACTCGGGATCGTTCTCGTACTCAGCGAGACTGCGCCACATGCGAGCGCCCGAACTTTTCTTCATCGATGACATGTTGAACAATCGGTTGGGGGGTTGATGTGGTTCTGCTCACGGAGCTTCTTGCCGTAGGCCAACTGGTCCTCGGGCGGTACCCAGGACATGTTGGTCACCTCCGACGGCGGACGCAGATTGCGTTCGGGCTCCCGGTGGCAATCGAGACACCAGCCCATGCTCAGCTCTTCGTGTTGATAGACCACCGGCATCTGGTCGACGCGACCGTGACAGGAGACGCAGCCGATGCCGCGCGTCACGTGTGCCGAATGATTGAAGTACGCGTAATCGGGAAGGTCGTGGACCTTCGTCCACTCGACGGCTTGACCGCTCTCCCAGCTGCCGCGGATGGGTTCGAGCTTGGGGCTCTTGGTTTTGATGCGCGCATGACAGTTCATGCACGTCTCGGTCGGCGGCACGGCAGCGACGCCAGCGACCTCCACCGTGTTGTGGCAATAGCGGCAGTCGATGCCGAGCTCCCCGGCATGCAGCGCGTGGCTGTACGGCACGGGCTGCTCGGGCGCGAACCCGACGCTGACGGTCTTCGGCGCGGCGCCGTACCAGACCAAGCCGATGAGATAGAGCGGCGCTACGCCGACGAGCGCCCCCACGAGGGGGACGATCTTGTTGGACCAACGAGGAAAGACGAAGAGATCCATCTGTCACCTAAGGCGCCGTTAACGCGCCACTCCAGCGAACAAGGGGCCAGCGAAGGAGCCAGCGAACAAGAGGTTGGGCGGACCAAACGGGAGATTGTCTTGGCCCATGAAACGCGCCGCAGTGCGGGCGAGTTCTATCCGTGCCCGCCCGAACCCGCCCTGGTACCAAATGTCGCAGCGACACTTTCGAAGAGCGCTGCGGTTTTGAAGGACACCGCGGGGGGAGCGTGGGGGTCGTGGCACGGGGGCTTTACGCGAAGGGAATTTTCGCGGCCCCTAATCGCTCAAACGGGGCGCAAATGTAAATGTCTCGTCGCGCGTCCACGCCTCGTTGACCTGCAGAAACACTCGCGCCGTACCTGGGGCCGACGCGCTCGCCAAGGATTTGAGGCTTTCCCGGTGGCGCAGTGAACCCGCCACCGCCTCTCGAAACCCACGGTCTGGGGGCCGGCCGCGACAAAATGATGCAACGCATCCGAGGAGACGCGGCGGAGCCAACGACGACAAACGCAAACAAGGCGCCGACTTGGAAGTCGGCGCCTCGTTTTGTTTCGGCTGATTGTGTCGAACGGGGCTCGGCGGTGGCGCCGGGCGCGGCCCGCTCGTCAGATGCCCTCAGAACTCGCGCATCTGCTTGCGGATCTTGCCGATGGCCTGCTCTTGGAGCTGACGGATGCGTTCACGCGACAGGTTGTACTTGTCGCCGATCTCCTTCAGCGTCAGCTCGTCCTCGTTGTCGAGGCCGAAGCGCCAGCGCAGGATGCGCGACTCGATGGGCGTGAGGGTGTCGAGCAAGCGACGCACCTCGTCGGTCCAGCGCGACGCGGCCAAGCCCTCATAGGGCGAGAGCGCGTTCTCCTCGACCAAGAAGTCGATGAACTTGCGCCCATCCTCGTCACCCACTGGGCGATCGAGCGAGAACGGTGTCTCGGCGTAGAGCTCACGCACCTTGTCGAGCTTGTCCTTGGGGACGCCGGTCTCTTTCTCGAGTTCGTCGGGCGTGGGGTCACGACCCAGGCGCGCGATCAAAGCCTGGGTGGCACGCGCAACGCGGTTGTACGTGTCGAGCATGTGCACGGGAATGCGAACCGCGCGCCCCTTGTCTGCCAGGGCGCGGCTGATCGCGTGACGGATCCACCAAGATGCGTAAGTCGAGAAACGGTAACCGCGGCTGTGGTCGAAGCGCTCGACCGCCTTCATCAAACCGATGTTACCTTCCTGGATCAAGTCGATCAGTGGCAAGCGACCGCGGTTGTAGCGACGAGCGATGCTGACCACGAGGCGCAAGTTGGCCTTGACGAACTTGTTCTTCGCCTCGCGTTGCTTCACGTCCGTTGCCTTAACCCGCGCCAAGTAGCGGTGGTAAGACTGAGTCGCGGCGACGCTCGCCTCGGCCGTCTCACTCGACGGTTCTTCGTCGCCGCCGATCGTGCGAGCCAGTTCGAACGCCTCGGCCATCCACAGTCGATCGGAGTCCGCCAGGCGAACAGCACGCGCCAGCTTCTCACAGATCTCGCGATACTGACGCGACTGATTGGCGTGCAACTTCGAGCGTTGCGTGCGGTAGGTCTGGAACATCGCTTCCAGTTCGACGACGCTGCTCGTGTCGGGACGCTCTTCGTCACCGGGCATGTTCTCGATGTTGCGCTTCAAGGATTCGATGATGTGCTCGGCGACGGGCACGAACGCGAGCAGCGCGACCCAGTGTTCGACCTCGGCCACTTCGACCTCGCGTGCCGCCTCGAGCTCCTCGTCGGGCCCCATCACTTGATGTGTCGCCATGTCGCGGAAGTACCGAGACAAGGTCGAGTCACCAACGGATTCGTCCCGTGAACGCTCTTCCTCACGCGGACCCGCTGCAGACGAAGGTGGTGCACTGTCGTAGCGACGCACACCAACGAAGGAAGGCGGAGGCAGCGAAGGACGCGCGAACGAGGGTGAATAGCGCACCGCGGTCTCATCGACCGGATCGTCCGGACCGAACGGGATGTCATTTGCGGTGTTGGGCATTTCGTTCATGAGAACTCTCTTCGGTTTGGGGGTTGGGAGAGCGGTGAAATACTGACTCGAACGGCTAAGTGGCGGGGAGGAGCGTTCCTTGTGTGAACAGCGAGTTGGGAGCCTTGTCTTGTTCAGAGTTGCGCAGGAGACGTGCGTCTCGCGAATTTCGCGCTATCGTTGAGAGGCTTTTGTGATTCGTCTGCTTCGAGGAGCCCTGGTGCTGCCGTCGTTGGTTACGAATAGAGCAATATTCGTGCCGGATTACCGTGCCGTCTCGCGTGGTTGGGGATTGCGGGACTCGAACCTAGTGTACGGACGCAAATGCGTTTCCTTGCCGGGTGATCAGCGTGATTTTCCGAAGTCAACAGGGTGATGCCAACCTGCCTTGAGCTACACGCCCACCGGCCAAGTCAGATTTTCCCACATCGAAATATTTTCATCGATGCGCCCTTTTGCGTCAGTCCATCGAGCGACTGAGCCGACGCGATTCGTGGACGTTCTCGAATGAGGTCCCTCGAACCACTTGCCGAGCGCAATTTCCCTGGGTTCGCTAGCTGCGAGCGTCGCGAGTGCGTCCGGCGACGCACTCCAGCAACCCGCGCGCGTCGAGCCTCGTCGACTCGACCGATTACGGAAACCTGGGTAACCGTTTGGAAACGTCAAGAGGCTGGCAGCACACACGTCAACAGTAACGTTGCCGCGAGCGCCACGATCCGCGCACGCTCCGAGCCGACTTCGGAGCCGATGGGGCGTACCAGAGGGCGCATGCGCGAAGGCTCGGCTCCCGAATCGGAGCGCCAACCGCGCTAGCCACTACGCACGCTTTGGCACAACCCGGATCTTCGTGTCGTAGGTGTGCATCTCAATGCGGCACAAGCCCCTCCCTCACCCAACCAGGGCTTTTGGGGAGCAGTGCCGAGGGGTTCGAGCGGATCTGGCGTCGGCCATCGCCGACGCCGACTAACGGCGCTCGAACCCGTAATCAACGACTGCGTCAGTTCGCGGCTACGAGCTCAGTCAACTTCTTGAAGGAACTCGGCTCGCGCACCGCCATGTCGGCCAAGACCTTGCGATCGAGGTCGATCGAGTTGGCCTTCAGCGCATGGATGAAGCGGGAGTAGCTCACGCCATTCGAGCGGCAGGCGGCGTTGATGCGCTGCACCCACAAGCGACGGAAGTCACGCTTGCGCTTCTTTCGTCCAATGAATGCGTACTGCCACGCCTTGCGAACGACCTTGGCGGCTTCGCGGATGCGATTCTTGCGACCGCCGACGAAGCCTTCGGCCTGCTTGAAAAGACGCTTGTGGCGACGACGGGGATACGGGCCGCGTTTTACGCGAGACATGCTGAACTCCTACTAACCGGTACGGAAAACTTGCAGTGTGGAAAACTTGTGGACGCTCGAACCCCCGAAGGGAATCAGAGACGCCTGTGGTTCAGAGGTAAGGCAGCAGGATCTTGACCCGCTCGGCCATCGCCGGGCTCACCATGTCGTTGTCACGAGCGCGACGGCGGCGCTTGCGCGACTTGCCCATCATCATGTGCTGGCCACCCTGCTTCGGGCGGCGCACCCGGCCGCTGCCGGTCTTCTTGAACCGCTTTGCGGCGGCACGATTCGTCTTCATCTTGGGCATGACTAAGCCTGTCTAGAAGCCTGGCCGATACTGGGCCTTGTGATACTGGACCCGGCGGATGATCCGGAGCCCTGGGTACTCGGAACGCCCCCCGCGACTGCCCCAGAAGGGGCCGGAGAGAGGGGCGAGGCTTATGGCGGAAGGAGCCCGGCAAGTCAAGCGCTTCTGGTTCCCGTCTCTTGGCGCATGGAGTCGAGCTTCGAGGGGGGCGGATGGCGTGCATTGGCCATGCCGGGGAAACAGCACAGAAACCTTGGTTTTGTAGCTGCCGAGCGCTGGCTCTCGTTGCTCTCCGTCTCACAGTGGGCTACTTCCGCAGCCCCCAGCGGTAGACCTTTATCTCTAGCCCCGCTGGGTGAGCGACTAGCAATGAGCAATTTCGCGGGCCCCACGTCGGGCGAACCAGTCACCATGTCGTCCAGCGGCAAGCTGGATGTCCCCAATCAACCCATCATCCCGTTCATCGAAGGCGACGGCACCGGGCCGGATATCTGGAAAGCCTCGAGCGCCGTGCTCGACGCTGCGGTGGCCAAGGCCTACGGCGGCAAGCGCAAGATCGCGTGGTTCGAGGTTTACGCGGGTGAGAAGTCGAAGCGCAAGTTCGACAACTGGCTGCCCGACGAAACGGTCGAAGCGTATCGCAAGTATCTGGTTGGCATCAAAGGCCCGCTGACGACGCCGATCGGCAAGGGCATCCGCTCGCTGAACGTTGCTCTGAGGCAGCAACTCGATCTGTACGTGTGCTTGCGTCCCGTGCGTTGGTTCAACGGCGTGCCGAGCCCAGTCAAGCGCCCTGGCGACGTCGACATGGTGATCTTCCGCGAGAACACCGAAGACATCTACGCGGGAGTCGAGTGGCAAGCTGGAACGCCCGAAGCCAAGAAGGTGATGAACTTCTTGCAGAAGGAAATGGGCGTCAACAAGATCCGTTTCCCCGAGACCAGTGGCATCGGCATCAAGCCGGTTTCGCAAGAAGGCACGGAGCGCTTGGTCGCCGCGGCCATCGAGTACGCACTGCGCGAGAAGCGCAAGAGCCTGACCTTGGTGCACAAGGGTAACATCATGAAGTTCACCGAAGGTGGCTTCCGTGATTGGGGTTACGCTTTGGCAGCGCGCAAATACCGGGATCAGATCATCACCGAACGCGAATCTTGGATCCTCGGAAACCTGGAGTCGAACCCGGGTATCAGCGCCGAAGAGAACGCCAAGCTGGTGGAGCCCGGCTACGACATGGCTCCGCCAGAGCAACAAGCAGGTTTCCGCGCCGAGGTCGAAGCCGCGGCGAAGCTCGTGCCCACGCACGGCAACGGCAAGTGGAAAAAGTTGTTGATGGTCAGGGACAGCATCGCGGACATCACGCTGCAGCAAGTCCTCACGCGGCCCAAAGAGTTCGACGTGATCGCCACCATGAACCTCAACGGCGACTACTTGAGTGACGCGTTGGCGGCTCAAGTCGGGGGCATCGGTATCGCTCCCGGCGGCAACATCAACTACCTCTCTGGCCACGCGATCTTCGAAGCCACGCACGGCACGGCGCCCAAATATGCAGGTCAAGACAAGGTCAACCCGGGCTCGGTGATCTTGAGTGGCGAGATGATGCTGCGTCACATGGGCTGGGGCGAAGCCGCGGATCTCGTGATCAAGGGTATCGACGGCGCGATTGGTGCCAAGCAGGTTACCTATGACTTCGCGCGCTTGATGGAAGGCGCGACCTTGCTCAGCTGCTCCGGATTCGGAAAGGCAATCATCGAGCGCATGTGAGCGAGGCTGGCCCTTCGAGCACTTTCGAAGGGCCGCCAGAAGTGCGAGCAATGCTCGAGAAGAGTGCTCGAAACGTTCAGAAAATCGTAAGTGTCGTGAACAAGGTGAAACGCTAATGAATATTCACGAGTACCAAGGCAAACAGATATTTGCCAAGTATGGGATCCCTGTGCCGAAGGGCATCGCCGTCTTCAAACCCGAAGACACGAAGGCCGCGGCAGAGAAGTTGATGCAAGAGACGGGCGTTCCCGTCGTCGTCGTCAAGGCGCAAATCCACGCCGGTGGGCGCGGCAAAGCGGGCGGCGTCAAAGTCGTCAAGAGCGCAGACGACGCGCAAGCCAAGGCCAACGAGATTTTCGGCAAAGCCCTGGTAACCCACCAGACTGGCCCGGAAGGACAAACCGTGCGCCGCTTGTACGTCGAGCAAGGACTCGACATCGCGCGCGAGTTGTACTTGGGTCTCGTCGTAGACCGCACGGCGCGCCGCATCGCAGTGATGGCTTCGACGGAAGGTGGCGTCGAGATCGAACACGTCGCAGCCACGACGCCGGAGAAGATCATCACGGTGCACGTCGATCCGTTGCTCGGCTTGGCGCCCTATCAAGCGCGCAAGATCGCTTACGCACTCAAGATCGCTGTCGGCAGCCCGGATCCCAAGAAGACGAACAAGCAGTTTGGAGCGATCCTGACTCAGCTCGTCAGCTTGTTCGAGAAGGAAGACTGCAGCTTGTGCGAGGTCAACCCGCTGATCATCACCAAGAGCGGTGACGTCGTCGCGCTGGACTCCAAAGTCAACCTCGACGACAACGCCTCCGGGCGTCACCCCGAGTGGGCAGAGATGTTGGACAAGAGCGAGGAAGATCCGGTCGAGCTCGAGGCCAAGCAGGCGGGCCTCAGCTACGTATCACTCGGAGGCAACATCGGGTGTCTAGTCAACGGTGCCGGCTTGGCGATGGCCACCATGGACATCATCCAACACCACGGCGGCACGCCCGCCAACTTCCTCGACGTCGGCGGCGGCGCTACCAAAGATCAGGTGAAGAAAGCCTTCGGCATGATCCTGAGTAGTGCCAAGGTGAAGGGCATCTTCGTGAACATCTTCGGCGGCATCGCGAAATGCGATCTGATTGCCGAAGGCATCATCGCAGCCACCAAGGAACTCGGGTTGCGCGTACCGCTCGTAGTGCGGCTCGAGGGTACCAACGTCGAGTTAGGCAAGAAGCTCTTGCGCGAGAGCGGACTCGCGATTTCCGCAGCAGACAGCATGGCCGACGGGGCCAAGAAGATTGTGGCCGCAGTCGCCGGCTGAAGGACGAATCATGAGCGTACTAGTCAACAAGAATACCCGAGTCGTCATTCAGGGCATCACCGGCGGAGCAGGTTCGTTTCACGCGACGCAATGCCTCGCCTATGGCACGCAAGTGGTTGCGGGTTGCACGCCTGACCGCGGCGGTCAGAAGTTCGACGCCAAGGACGCCAAAGGCGCCGACATCAGCATCCCCGTGTTCGACACCGTTGCCGAAGCGGTCGAGAAGACCGGCGCTGATACCTCCTGCATCTTCGTGCCGGCTCTCGGCGCCGCAGACGCGATCCTGGAAGCCCTGGACGCGGGTTGTAAGCTCGTGATCTGCATCACCGAAGGCATCCCGGTGATGGACATGATCCGCGTGCGGCGCAAGCTCGAAGGTGGCAGCGCGCGCCTGATCGGTCCCAACTGCCCCGGCATCATCACGCCCGGCGAGTGCAAGATCGGCATCATGCCCGGGCACATTCACAAGCCCGGAAAGATCGGTGTCGTGTCGCGCTCGGGAACCCTCACCTACGAGGCGGTCGGACAACTGACGGCTCTCGGCCTCGGGCAATCCACCTGCATTGGCATCGGCGGCGATCCCGTCGGTGGCTTGGACTTCGTCGATGCGTTGACTCTGTTCAACGAAGATCCGAATACCGAAGCCGTGATGATGATGGGGGAGATCGGTGGCACCGCCGAAGAGCGCGCTGCCGACTACATTCGCACCAAGATGAAGAAGCCCGTTGCGGCTTTCATCGCTGGAACAACGGCGCCGCCAGGTAAACGCATGGGGCACGCAGGCGCCATCATCAGCGGTGGTCAAGGCACCGCAGCCGACAAGATCCGCGCTCTGGAGGCGGCCGGGGTCAAGGTCGCGCCCTCGCCCGCCGAGATGGGCGCCACTTTGAAGAGCCTCCTGTAAGGAACAGCCAATGGCAATCGAACGCACACTTTGCATCATCAAACCTGATGCGGTCAAAGCTCGCAAACAGGGCGCTATTTTGCAGCGCATCCTGGACGCGGGGTTCTCCGTGCTGGCAATGAGCCAGCTGAGTCTCAGCAAGGAACTCGCATCGAAGTTCTACGCCGTCCATCGCGAACGCTCCTTCTTCGGTGAGCTCGTCGACTTCATGACGAGCGGTCCGGTGGTCGTGGTTGCCCTCGAGGGCGAGAACGCCATCTCGCGCTACCGTGAACTGATCGGCGCAACCGATCCGGCAAAAGCCGCGCCCGGAACCGTGCGGCGTGACTTCGGTGCCAGCATCGAAGCCAACGCGATCCATGGTTCCGATTCGGCGGCGAACGGGCTGATTGAAACAGCCTTCTTCTTTCCCGGCTGTCAGCTCTAGGTTAGCCAGGGAGGGTCTGCGGCCGCGCTGCGTTCCCTCCCATTTCCAGCGCAAAGCCATCGCCCAGAGCCAGGCGGTGGTCACCCAGGCAACGCCCGCGTGACGCAAAGTGACGCGGGCGTTGCGCCACATCGTCCGCTCAGAAGACTACGAAACGTCTCGTTCGGATCGTGGCCATGGTATGCTGGGCGCGATGCAGACCGAGGGAGAGCCGTCGGATCGCTCCGTTCGTGTGACGGTTGGCGCCCTGCGCGATGCGTTGGGGTCAATTGGTAATCTCCACCAGCTACTGCGCTCGCGCAGTGTCGGACCCAAGGCGCTCGGTAACGTGCTGCCAGACGTGATCAGCGGCGCCGAGCCGTTGCTGACGCAGGCTCAGCACTTCAAATCCGCTCCGCATTCGCCTTTCGCGGATATCCTCGGGCAGCTCAACAACGTGTTGGTCACGGAGCTGGGTGAATTCTCGAACTCGCTGCGCCCGCTGTCGAAACGTTCACTCAGCGCGGCTACGAGGCTCAAAGCCGAACAGGTAGCGGCGCGGGCAACCCGGCAACTGGGAAGTTTGTTGGCGCTGCTGGAGCTGGTGGCGGAGGCTCAGACCGCCTACCAAACCCGGGCGGAACACACGGCGCGCGGTACGCACGAGGGCATCGGGCAGGTCGATTGCGTAGAAGCGCTGTCGCAGAGTCGCAGTGGCGACCAAACGCCAGGGCCCGGGTCGGTGCAGGTCCCAGTGCTGTTGAACGTGACCTCTGCACCCAAACCGATTGCCCTTACCCCGCGGGGGGCGTTGAGTCTCGCGAGCGTCATCGCGAGTCTCCTGGCGCAACGCAATCAGACTTTGCGGTTCACTTTCGACGCGGCAGCGGAGCGATCACGAATGAAGGTCGAGAACGCTGCCGAGAGCGCCAACGAAGTCTCAGGTCAGATCCTGCTTTGGGTACCGCCGCTGCTCGACGTGACCAGAGCGTGCCTGCACGCGGTCACGGGAGCACTCGCGCTGAAACTCTCAATCGAACCCACTAGCGTCAATCTCGAATGGTGAGCAAACGGGGGCTGGTGGAGGCGCGCGACCCGTGCCCCTTGCCAGAGACCCCCGAGCTCGGTACACCCCGCCTATGTCGAGCGAAGCCGATCGGGCACTGATTGAAGCGGCGTACTCCAATCGCCAGTTGCTTTCGGATGCCGCGCACCAGCAGGCCGTCGAGCGCACGTTGGCGAAACTCGACAAGGGTGAGTTGCGCGTGGCCACGCAGGAAGCACCGGGCAAATGGACCACGCATGCGTGGATCAAGCAGGCCGTTCTCTTGTACTTCGGCATTCGTCCGATGGAGCGAATGAGCCTGGAGCCGTTCGAGTTCTACGACAAGATCCCGCTCAAAAAGGGGCTCGACTCGGCGGGCGTCCGGGTGGTTCCGCCGGGTACGGTGCGTTACGGAGCTCACCTCGAGCCGGGCTGCATCGTGATGCCAGGCTACGTGAACATCGGTGCCTATGTGGGCGCCGGAACCATGGTTGATACTTGGGCCACCGTCGGCTCTTGCGCTCAGGTCGGCAAACACGTTCACTTGTCGGGCGGCGTTGGACTCGGCGGGGTATTGGAGCCCCCGGGTGCACAGCCCGTGATCATCGAAGACGGTGCTTTCATCGGTTCGCGTTGCATCATCGTCGAGGGTATGTTGGTCGAGGCCGAAGCCGTGATCGGAGCCGGTGTTACTCTGACCGCATCAACGGCGATCATCGACGTGAGCGGGAGCGAACCCGTCGAGTACAAGGGGCGCGTGCCGGCACGCAGCGTGGTGATCCCTGGCGTTCGCCCCAAGCGCTTTCCTGCCGGTGAGTTCATGGTCCCGTGTGCCCTGATCATCGGCAAGCGAAAGGCGAGCACCGATACCAAGACGAGTCTGAATGACGCGCTTCGAGACTTCAACGTGTCCGTCTAACAGGCTGCGCCGGAGAACCGTTCATCAGCCCGTCGCTGCTCGTGCCCCCGAGGCCGAGCAGATGGGCACAGCTTTCGCGTCGGGTGGTTGGGCCTGCCTGCTGGCCTCTGCGACTTTGGCTCTCGCGCTTCTGGGATGCAATTCGAAGTCCGAGCCAACCAACAAACCCATGGATGAGGCGGCGCCGAGCGTTTCGGAAGTCACGCCGATTCGCGCAACTTTGGAACCCGGGCAGATCAGCCGTGCACTCGACGCGTTGCTCACCCCGCTGCCGAAACCCCTACGCATCCTGACGATCACTGCATTGCCGACGCTAGTGGTGGCGCAAGTGCAGAACGCGCAAAACCCAAGCGAGGTTCATCAATACTCCTTTCGCGATGGCAAGGTGGAAGGTCCCGAGCGCGTGAAACTGATGGGCAGGGGTTCACTCAAAGACAACCTCTTCAGGCCGCCTTCCGCTGATCCACACATGGCCGAAGAGGCACTGAAGAACGTCACGGCTCAGTACAAACATCCCGCGCACAAGCTGATCATGATCCGCAACCTGCCGGAATCGATGGACATCCAGTTTCGGGTCTTCCTCGATACCGGCAACGGCGATCTGGTCGTGGTCACAGACAAGCACGGCCGCGTGCTCGGTCCAATCGTCCCGACGTCCAATACGGCGCAGTAATGCCTAGAGCGGCGCTCGCGCCTTTGGTGCGTGGCCGCGTTTGGTGTAAGACAAGCGCGTGACCGACTCCGAGCGAAGCGTAAATTCGACTGCGTCCGTGCACGCCGGAATCGATGCCGAGCGCCCGAACCACACCCTCGCGCCCGCCATCGCGCAGACCGCCACGTTCACGTTCAAGAATACCGCTGATCTCGTCCAGTACATGCGCGGCGAGGACGACGATCCCGAGCGCGAGGAGTACGGTCGCTACGGCAATCCAACCGTGCGCGAGCTCGAGCGCCGTTTAGCCGCACTCGAGGGCGCGGACGACGCGGTCGCGTTCGCAAGCGGTATGGCCGCGATCACGACCGCGATTCTGTCGCTGACCAAAGCCGGCGATCACGTGGTGTTGTTCGCCGATTGCTATCGCCGCACGCGGCAATTCGTAGCCACGACCTTGGGTCGTTTTGGCGTCACGCACACGCAAGTCCCCGCGGGCGACATCGCTGCGCTTGGAGCCGCGCTCAAACCCGAGACGCGGCTGGTGATCAGCGAATCACCGACGAATCCATATCTGTACTGCGTCGATCTCGCGCGCGTCGTCGAGGTGACGCGCGCGCAACGCCGGGCCAAGATCCTCGTCGATTCCACGTTCGCGACTCCGATCAACTACAACCCGTTACGCTACGGGGTCGATCTCGTCGTTCATTCGGCCACGAAATATCTCGGCGGACACAACGACGTGCTGGGCGGTTTAGTCGCAGGAGCGTCGCATCTCACGTCGCTGCTGCGCGAATCGCGCGGCGTGCTGGGCGCGGTCTTGGATCCGCACGCCGCGTTCCTGATCGCGCGCGGTATGAAGACGCTCGATCTGCGCGTTCGACAGCAGAACCAGAGCGCGCTGGAAATCGCACGTTTCCTGGAGCAGCACCCGCGCGTGGAGCGCGTGTTCTATCCCGCGCTCGAGAGTCACCCTTCCCACGCCGTGTTCTCTAGCCAGATGCGCGGCGCGGGTGGCGTGGTGAGCTTCATCGTCAAAGGTGGCGTCGACGCGGCGTCGCGAGTCATCGATCGTTGCCGCATCCCCAAGATCGCAGCCTCACTCGGCGGCGTAGAAACGTTGATCGAGCAGCCCCGTTACATGAGCTTCTTCGAACTGAACGACGAGCAGCTCAAGGACGTCGGCATCCACCCTGCCCTGGTCCGTCTCAGCGTCGGCGTCGAAGACACGCACGATCTGCTGCTCGATTTGCGCCAAGCGCTCAACGACTGAGCACGGGGCGCGCTAAGCGCGCCTAGGCTCGAAAGCGCGATCAAACGCGTGGCAAGTTGGAGTCTTGATCGCGGGCCTTCTCGGGCTCGGGATCGAGCATCGAGAACGCCACGAGGGCGCCGATCACCGGCACGAACCAGATCAGCTTGGCCTGGGCCCGCTTCTGTGCGGGTTCGTAGCCTTCGGAGCGCCACACCTTGCGCGTAACCCACAGCTGAAAGCTCAACGCCGCGAGCAAGAACGAAATGCCAAGGAGGTCCGCGCGATCCATCGACGCAGTATTGGTTCGCTGGTGTAAGGGCGCAAGGGGGCCCTCTGTATTTCGGCGATCGAGGCCATCCTGCACTGATGGGTACACGGGTGGGTCGAGCGCCGGTTCTTGCTACAGTGCCCAGCGATGAAAAGCGTACCGCACGATTCCGGCTCGGATAGCGAAGGTTTGATTCCCTGTGCGCTGTGTTCCGCTTTGCGTCGCCCCGACGAAAGCATCGCGGTCGGCGGCCTGCGCCGAGCCTTGGCGGAACACATAGCGCTGCACGAGCGCACCGAGTGGCCAGCGGACGCGCGCATCTGCACCACCTGCATGATGAAACACAAGGAATCGTTGCTGATGTCGCAGCTCGAACAAGAGCGCGGCGAACTCTCCGAACTCGAGCACGAGGTGGCGCGTCGTGCAGCGAATCACAAATCGATCGCTGCACAACTGGATCAGCAGTTCGACCGCAACTTGACACTGGGTCAACGCGTTGCCGACGCGGTGGCGCGCGTCGGAGGTTCGTGGCCGTTCGTGATCGGCTTCTGTTTGGCGCTTGCCGTCTGGGTAGCCACCAATGCGCTCGCGCTCGGCAATCGCGCCTTCGACCCCTATCCCTTCATCCTGCTCAACCTGGTGTTGTCGTGCATCGCAGCCCTGCAAGCTCCAATCATCATGATGAGCCAGAACCGAGCCGCGGCACGTGATCGCATGGAGGCTGACGAAGATTACAAGATCAATTTGAAAGCCGAACTCGAGATCGCCGGGCTGCACGAGAAGATCGATCACTTGCTGCACGTACAGTGGGATCGCATGGTCGAGATTCAAGTGACTCAACTCGAACTGCTCAATGAGTTGATGCGCGAGCGCGCTGAGTCGCAGCGTTCGAAGCCGCATTGAGACTGCATACGAAACCGATAGCGCAGTTCCTCGTGGGCTGTACGACAGTACCCGAATGTCCGACAGCTGGTTACAACGCCCCTAGCCAGCCGCGGTCAGCTGCACGATTCATTGGTACCGAAAGCGGCCAGACGCTGATCTCCGTGGAACAATGTGCACGCTCATGGATGCGGAGATGGACTTAACGCTCGGCGTTTTGATGCCGTATACGGGCGGCTTCTACTACGGCAACATCTTGGCTGGCATCCAGCGCGTTGCCCGGCAGATGAACGCTCGCGTCATCGCGGTGCACACTAATCGCGCCGAGTTGTCTTGGCCCAGCGACGAGGATCGTCAATTCCTCGCGCTTGGCGCGGTCGACGCGTGGATCGCCGTCAACGAGTTCAGCGCGGCTGACTACACCAACGAGATCGTGCGACGCGGGATCCCGATCGTGAGCATCAACGCGCGTCTCGAAGGGGTGTCGAATTGCTCTGTCACGCCCGACAATGTGGAAAGCACCAGACGAGCAGTTGAACATCTGCTCGAACATGGTCACCGTCGGATTGCGTTTGCGGGTTCACGGCATCAACTCGATCTCAGGGAGCGTCACCAGGGTTATGTCGAAGCTCATCGCGCGGCTGGAGTAGCGCTCGATGACGCGCTGCATTTCGAGACAGCAGCGAACCTAGAGCTCGACGGTCATGAACTTGGACGCCGACTGGTGCGCAATGGGTTGCCTTGCACTGCGATCGTGGCAGGCACCGACAAGCTTGCGCTCGGCTTGATGAGTGAACTTTGTTCGAGCGGTATTCGCGTGCCGGGCGACGTGGCGTTGATCGGATTCGATGACATCGACGCGGCACGTTACGCCGAGCCACCATTGACTACGATCCGGCAAAATTTCGGAGAGTTGGCAGCCGTCGCCGCCAAATCGTTGATCGCCCACCTGCGCGAGGGCAAACCGTTACCGCCGACGATTCGCGTGCCTACTCGGCTGGTCTTGCGACGCTCTTGTGGTTGTACTGCGACACACGCGTTGCCAGAGAGCATCTTGCAAGCGCCGACTTCGGAGCGCCACACGGCACTCGTCGGCGCGCTCAAAACGCTCGGCGAGTCTGAGGTCGTCGAAGTCGAAGCCATGCGGATCGCCGATGCGGTGTTCGCGGCAATGGAACACCAGCTAGCGTTCGATGACGCCAAATCTGCTCCGCTGTGGAACGCGTTTCTCGCAGCCAACCGCGGGCCCGAGGGCATCGACAGGTTGCTCGCGCTACTCGAGAGCACCGTCGAGGCCTGGTGGCCCAGCGCTGAGCAGCGCCCGCTTGGTACTTCGCTGCTGCGCAGGCTCAGGATCTCGCTCTTGGCGGCGTGGCAACGTAGTGAGCAACGGCGCACGCGAAGCTACGAGTATCTCGCTGAAAGCCGCGGCAAGATCAATGCCGCCCTGAATCGCATCAACCTCGACAACGCACCGGATCTCGGTTGGCTTGCCTGGACGCCGGCCGAATACGCCTGCTTGGCGCTTTGGGAAGACGCCGCAGAGAATCGCCCGCGACGCCTACGCCTAGTCAGCGAATACTTTACGGATCGCCCCGTTTCAGAGCCAATCCTCTCCACCATCGCCCCTGCGGGGTTTCCGCTACAGGTCTTGGAGCTTTCTTATCCCGAAGCGGATCTCGGCAGCGTGGTGACGGTCGCCCCAGTTCCGGGCCCGGGCTCGAACCGTGGACTACTGATGGTCGTGGCCGCCGTGGAGATCGAACTGCTCGATCATTTGAGCAACGTCGGAGATTGGGCCGCCCAACTTGGAGCAGCACTAGATCGCGCCGAAATCGAGCAACGGCTGCGACAGAACGCCTTGCACGATCCCTTGACCGGGTTACCCAATCGAGCGCTGTTGCTGGAAACGCTCCAGGGACTGATGGCTCGCCCAGTTTCGGCACGACCCGCCGTGCTGTTCTTGGATCTGGATGACTTCAAACAGATCAACGACAGCATGGGGCATGCTGCGGGTGATCAGGCCTTGGTAGAAGTCGCCCAGCGCTTACGCGCCGCACTCGACCCGCGCGCGATCGTCGCACGCTTGGGCGGTGACGAGTTCGTGATCGTGGTGCCGGAGGCCGATACCGACGAAGTCGCGTTGGACTATGTGCGCCGCATTCAGGAAGCGCTCAGACGGCCCTTCTCTCTCAACGGAGAAACGGTGTTCTTGTCGCTGAGCATTGGCGTATCGCTCGCCTCGAACGATAACTTGAAGCCAGCAGAACTGTTACGCGACGCGGACACCGCGATGTATCGCGCCAAAGTGCAAGGGCGAGGCAAGTACGAGCTGTTCGAGAATGGCATGCACGCGCAAGCCGTGGAACGTTTGCGCTTGGACAGTCGCCTACGACAGGCGCTCGAACGCGGAGAGTTCTTGCTCAGGTACCAACCCATCGTGTCCGCCACCGGCCGAATCGATCTCGGTGCCGAAGCCTTGCTGCGTTGGAACCATCCCGACCAGGGGCTGGTTGGGCCAGGTCGGTTCTTGGCCGTCGCTGAGGACGTTGGTCTCGCGATTCCGATCAGCGAGTGGGTATTGGCGACTGCCTGTCGGGAAGCGGCTCGCTGGCAGCAGCCGGGGCGCTCACCGCGTTACGTGAACGTCAATGTGCCGGCTGAACACCTCGAGCAGCCCGATTTCGTACCTTTCCTGGTCGAACAACTCGAGGCAAGCAAGCTGAGTCCCAAGGCCCTGGGCATCGAAATCGTCGAGAGCAGCTTGGTGCGCAGTGCGGCCGCGACGATCAAGACCTTGTCGACGCTGATGGAGATGGGGGTACGCGTCGCAGTGGACGATTTCGGCACGGGTTACTCCTCGCTGAGTTACCTGCGCGACTTGCCTGTCAGCGTCGTGAAGATCGATCGGCGCTTCGTCGAAAATCTGCCGCAAAACGCCAAAGACGGGGCGATCGTCAGCGCCATCGTCACCATGGGACGCGGCCTCGGATTGACCGTGGTCGCGGAGGGAGTGGAAACCGAAGGCCAGCTCGAATTCCTGCGCAATACGGGTTGTGATCATGTGCAAGGTTATCTGTTGGGACGCCCCTTGAGCGTCGAGGATTGGCAACGAAGACTGCGCAGCGCCTTGAACGCTGGATCGCAGCAAATGCGCTCGGTGCAAGCCCGAACCTCGCGACCCTGGCTCAGAGCTGCCAAGAGCAGCGAGTCGCCTTCGACTCCACCCAACACTCAAGAGAACTCGACGACCAGAGCAGCACAATCCGGTGAATTGGATCGAAGCTCACCCACGCACGCCGAGCTCAGTCTCGAACCGGGCTGAGCGTCGCTTGGAAGTCGGCAAGTTCCTGCACTTGGCGTACCTCAATCGACTCGTTTTCCGCAGCAGGACAACGCTTCGCCCATTCGATCGCTTCTTCGCGCGAACGCACCTGGATCATCCAGTAGCCTCCGAGGGTCTCTTTCACTCCGGCGAATGGCCCGTCGATGACTTTGGCCCCCGCTTCGAACGTGACCCTGACGCCCATCGATGGGGGGTGTAACCCTTCGAGCGCGATCAACACGCCTGCGCGCTTCAGGGCTTGGCTGTATCTCATCATCTGCTCGACGCGCTCGCTGGTCGGTAGGGTACCGGCCGGGGCAATCTCGTAACCTTTGGGGATCATCAACAGCATGAAGCGCATGGTTCGTCTCCTTCTCCGGGAAGTGGGGACGGCATGGCAGCCGTGCCCTTTGGACACGACGATCCAGCTGCGCGGATTTCGACTGTTATTCAGTGAAATGGGACAAGGCGCACAATTTACCTGGGCACGGCGGGCCTGCCGAATCCAAGGCCCCCGGATTCACTGGGAATTCGAAAGCGCCGCGGCGCCCCCGGCAGCGGGCAACGACTTCAGGGCAGGCCCGGCTCCCAGCTCTGCCGACGGCAATGCTGGCAATGGCAAAGCTCGACTGAACACGACGCCGCGCTCCAGCCCGCACAAGGTCCGAGTCATCTTGCGGGCCGCGAACGGCACGCGGCACGTCGAATGCATGAACCTATCGCGCAGCCAGCCCAACAACGACGCGTTCGACTGGAAGAACGGCGTGAGCATGCGCGTCGCCCACTGATAATAGGCGAGCTCATGACGTCGAGAGCGACTGTACTGGGCCAGTGCTTCGCTCAAAGTGGCCGCATTGCCGAGCGCGTCGCGCAGAGCCCGCGCATCGACCAGCGCGAGGTTCGCTCCCTGCCCGAGTTGCGGACTGGTTGCGTGCGCTGCGTCGCCCAGAAAAACGACCCCTTCGCTCCGATGCCAAGGCCGCATCACGACGTCCCGATAACCTGCGAACAGCAACTCTGCTGGATCGCGAACCTGTTCCAACAAAGCTGCGCACTGGGGCGCTAGTTGACGTACACGGCGCTTCCAGACTTCGATGTTGGCACGTCGGAACTCGTCGACGCGATGCGCCTCGATGCTCCAGAAGATGCTCACCAGTGGCGTCTCCCCCGTCGGACCCAAACCAGTTGGCAGAAAGCCCAACATTTCTTTGGTGCCGGCAACGAATTGACTCAAGCGATCGCCAAAGATGCGCCCCTCG
Organism: Polyangiaceae bacterium; assembly: GCA_036263015.1. Classification (GTDB taxonomy): domain Bacteria; phylum Myxococcota_A; class Polyangia; order Polyangiales; family Polyangiaceae; genus SZUA-265. Next base: position 24,897 of record DATAHU010000152.1, read on the forward strand.
TCTTTGACGACCAGCCACAATGCGCCCCACGGGTAAGGCGTGTCGCGCAACGTGAGCCCCGACTGCGAGCGCAACTCCGAACGCGCGCCGTTGGCGACCACCAACAAATCGAGCTCGTGTCGTTCACCCGTTGCGGTATAGAGAGTTGGTCGGGCTTGATCCACGCGCTTTTCGAGCGCGTAGCGCGTAACGGGTGTGCCCAGGTGGAGCGCGACGTTGGGCTCGACCCCGGCTTGATCGAACAGTTGATCGAACAAGACTCCGCGATGCAGGCCAACGCCGAAGGCAGTAGGGCTCAAGCGTGCGTAGTCGACTCGCATCACGGGTCGCCCCTGCTCGGTCGCGCATTGCAAACCCGAGATTCGCGCTCCGCGCGCGATGATCGCTGGCAGTAAGCCGATTTCGTCGAGCACGGACATGCCGGACGGCTGCATCATGATCCCGGCTCCCACCGGTTTTGGATCAGGTACAGCCTCGAACAGCGAAACGCGGTGACCGGCTCGCGCTAACAGGATCGCTGCTGCCGCACCCGCAGTGCCGGCGCCAACGACGCCGATGTCCAGAGCGCGGTTCAGCTCGGTCAAGTGTCGCCCGAGGGTCCCTTCACGTCCCGAGCGCCTTGTTCAAGACGGCAGCGAGACGCACCCCGGCCTTCTTCAACTGTTCACGCACGGCGCTCGTGTGCGCCGCGACGTAGGCTTGATCGATCACCTCGCCAGGATGCAAGAAGGCCTGCTGCTTTGCCAGCGCCAACGACTCGTTCGCCCAATCTTTGGGGGACACGCTGCTCTGCCAACTCTTCACTTGGTCAGGCGTGATTTCAATCCACAGCGAGTAGGAAAAGTCCTGCCACACGTACTCATCCGCGCCCGACGAGTCCCGCTCGGTGGCGCCCAGCGGCGTAGCTTCCAGCTTTTCGATCAGCCCCTGATCCCATACCCAGTGAGCGTTGTGCTTGTGACCAAAGAAGTCGATATCGGTTGCGTTGCCACCGCGGTTATCGGGGTGCGAGATGTGCAGAGGTTGATGGATGTCGCCCACGAAGTGCGCAACCCAGTACAAAGCTTGCTGCCGCTCTCGCCAGGTCGCGGTGTCGTCCTGCAGAGAGCTCAGGACTCCGACGTACTTGTCGATCGCGCTCACCACACAACCCTTGAGACAGTCTCGCGACTCTAGGTAACCTGCCGCCTGCGCAGAGACGTCTACGTAGTGCAGCGGCTTCAGCTTGTCGTACTTTCGAAAGCGACGCGCATAGGTATCCGCCCAGGTCGCGGCCTCCGCCAAGGTGGAGTAACGCTCGTCAGTCAAGTACTCGTGAACGGCGTCGCGCGCTCTGGGTTGGAGGAAGTGCCACGCGATATCACCCACGACGCGATGACCGTCGCTGCCCCACGCATGGGCTGGCGTGCAATACCAGAGGCCGACGGCCAGCACTGACGTCCATGCGAGCATTCTTCGAGTCTTCACTTTGCAACCTCGCTGACTCAGTAGCAGATTCCGCAACCGTGGTGACGGTCGTTCCAATCGACGCTGAACTTCACGACCTTCCAACGACGCGCCGTGCGTCGCAGTTCGATCTCGAAATGCTCTTCGAAGCAGGGCACGCAGCCTCTGTAATCGCAATCAACCCGAGCTGCGGTTTGTCGCTGGCAACTCGCGAGGATGTCGTGCCAGTAGCGAGCCGAGTGAAAACCTTTCGAGCCATCGCCATCCGAACGATGCAACGTGTACTGGATCTCGGGACCGTGCAGCGTCGCGCGTTCGGCAGCAACGATCAGTCTCGTCAGCTCGGCTGACGACAGCCCTGCAATCGAGCGTTGCTCGAGCTGGGCTTCATCCGCAGGGTCAATCTGGGGCTCACTCGAAGTGCTAGAAGGCGGCGGCGAGTTCGAGCTGAGCTGAGTCGCGGGCACTTGGGGCAGCGTGACTTCTCTAGGAGCCGAAAGTAGCTCGGGGGCAGCCGCTACGGACGAAGCGCTCGGCGGAGATCTGCCTTCGCTGGGCGCTGGTACTGGCGCGGACCCCACGGCCAGCGCTGGAGGCGCGGTGTCCGGACGGGGCTCGCGGCAGCTCGTGACGAGCACGAGACTCAGCGCGAGAGCTGCTCGCAATGACCTCGACACCCAGGGCGCGGTTTGGACGCAGCGCATCGTCGAACCTCGTACCCGATACGGTGCGGGGCGGCAATTTCATTCGCTGAACATGCGTCTCTGCACAAAATGCAACGCCGCCCAGCGCGTCGACCACGGCATCGGACGATACCGCGTGCACGAAGTGAACACCGATACCAAGAGTCGTCCAGCACGCGACATGCTCGAACAGGATACGAGTTCACGCCTTGCGGCTTCAGCGCAATCCGGCTCGAGGCGCCGGCGCGCGACGCACTAACATACTAGGTTAATGCTCCCCAGCCGGATAGGTTGCAGCCTAGGGTTCGGGCGATGGCATTGGATCTCGATGAAGGTGCGATCATCGGCGAGAAGTACGCCGTAAAACGTCAGCTCGGCAAAGGAGCCATGGGCGTGGTGTTCGCTGCACGCCACATGGGCTTGGACATCGACGTCGCACTCAAGTTCATCAAACCGGAGATGCGCGATGCGCCCGACGTCGTGGCGCGCTTTGCCCGCGAGGCCAAGGCGTGCGCGTTGATCAAGAGTGAGCACATCGCCAACACCATCGATGTTGGGATCAGCGAAACTCTGGGGCCGTACATCGTGATGGAGTACCTCGAGGGTAAAGATCTGGGGCAGATCTTGGCTTCGAAGAAACGTCTCGGTGTCGAGCGGACTTGCGAGTACGTGATGCAGATCTGCGAGGGCTTGGCGTTGGCGCACTCGCTCGAGATCGTGCATCGCGACATCAAGCCGAGCAATTTGTTCGTCACACGTCGGGGGGAATTCGACGTCGTCAAGATTCTCGACTTCGGCATCTCCAAGGTCGCGCTGACAGGACGAGTGTTCGGAGACGATCTTGCGGCGACGGAGACGGCGCACATGATGGGCACGCCCTTGTACATGTCGCCCGAGCAGATCCGCTGCACGAGTGACGTCGATCAGCGCGCAGACATTTGGTCGTTGGGCGTAGTTCTGCGTGAACTTTTGACCGGAAAGAAGACGTTCGTCGCCAAGGGAGCCTTGCAAATCTGCGCGCTGGTGTTGGATGCGAGCCCTGCTCCGCTCGAGGTCGATGCGCCTGAGGTCCCGCTGGAGCTCGGCGAAGTCGTCATGCGTTGTTTGACAAAGGACATCAACGCCCGTTTCCAGAACGTGGCCGAGCTGGCCAGAGCGCTGGCTCCGTTCGCGCCAGCGCGCGCTCAAGTTCATGCCCTGCGCGCCGCGTCGATCCTCGGAGTAGACGGCAGCGATGCCTCGCTCGTGCTCGAGTACTTACCGAGAGTTGGAACACCGCCACCCAAACCGTCCGTGGTACCCGACAGCGATCCTGCACAGACGTTGGTGTTTCAACCCGCAGGTTTGCTCCCGATGACGGAGGCGCCGCAACCTGTCCCAGTCCATTCGCGCACACCATCGGAGCCGTCAGCGGTGATCATTCCCAACGGGTCGGGGCAAACAGCGTTTCGCACACGCTTCTGGGGACTAGCAGCAGCCTGCATACTGCTGCTCGGCTCTGGCCTGTTCATCATTCGGGTCAGCCGATCCCCGCGTCCCAGCGCGCTAGTGAGCGAGTCGACGCAGCGGGTCGATTCCCAAACCGTCACGGGGTCCATGCCCGAAGCCGAGAAGTCGGTCTCGGTACAAGAAGCGGTCTCCGTCGCCCCCCCTAGCGGCGGGCAGCCATTGAATCCGGACGCCTTGGCCAAGGACAGCAAACCGACGGCGTCGAGGCCCGCGGTAACCTGGCGACGACGGGCGAGCAACCCTCGGCCGAGCCCAAGTCCCGAACACGGGACGCCCAGTGAACCCAGAACCTCCAACGACGAGACCAACCCATCGCGCCCGGTTCATCATCCACGGCTAGTCGCCGACAAGACCCGGGTGCGCTTGCTTCAATAGCGGGGACGCCGCCGCCGAGCCATCAGCGCTATCAGCGGGACGACCCAGCCATGGCCCCAATCTTCTGCGCTCCGCTTGGGACGAAGCGCACAGCCCGCCTCGCTCTGCTCAGGTTGGTTCTTTGCGGCGCATGCAGCCGGCGAGATGCCAGCACTGTCTACACGCGGCGATCGACAGGCAGTGGGCCTGCGCGAGGGCGCGAAGGCGGCACAAATCGCGTCGACATCGTCTTGCGTGAAGTCGGGCAACAGTGCAGTCGCTGGATCGTAGGTGGCGGCCATCACGGCATTGGGATTGTTCGAATGAGCGAGGCCCAACAAGTGACCCGTTTCGTGCTTGATCACCGCCGACATCAACACGCGGCGGTCGACGCTCGGCGCACTGACGACATAGTCGGCGTTGAGCTCGACATCGGCATCCAGGATTATCCCAGTATTGGGCTGGAACGTGCTGTGGGTATAGCCGAGAGTTGCGAAGTCGAGCATCCAATTCTGAACGAAGAAGAAGACGTTGGTGTTCACCGTTCCTAGCACTGGGCAATATTCAGGGCCCTCTGCAGGCACCACTCCGGCACTCTGAGCGATGAACCCGGGATGTTCACCTCCCCCACAGTCGACGTTAGCCCAAGCATCGAACGCCCCACGCACCAGAGCCTCGAACTCGGCGTCGTCCAAATCGATCACGGCGCCAGAAGCGTGGGCAACGGCGAAGTTGATACAATTGTCGGCGTACGACAACTCATGTCCCTCGGTGACGCAACCGGTCGCGTCCCGTTCACAGGTGGGCGATCCTGGAACATCATCGTTACACGATCGCTGCCGACAGTAACCTAGTGCACCTACAGACCAGCACACAGCGCCGATCACGAGCAGCACGCGAAAGCACGAACGCAACAGAACACCTGGATAACCCATTGGCACGATTGTGCGAACTGATGAGCAGTGCGCGTCGCAGCGTAACCGATGCAGCGTGACCCGTCGACGCTCGGAGCAGGCCTAGGACGCGACGCGCGAGCCGAGCACGTCCCCTCGAAGCCGGACGACGCATCCCGTGCCCCTGCTGGCGGGCCGCCCGACGGCCCTAGCGCTTGTCTTCTCGCAGAGTTAGGGCGCTGCAACGGAAGGGAACTTCCGTACCAATGCCCGAGTAGGTACAGCCGAAAGATGCCCGCGCTCGGCTTGCCAACGGTCCTGCTCTTCGATCTGGACGACACGATTGTTCGCTTCAGCTGCGGACAGCCGGATTTCTGGCGGCTGGCCTTCGAGCGCCATTTGCCGCAAGGCGTGGACAGCGCTCGGCTCTCGGCTTCCATCGAGCGCGTCAGCCAAATCTTTTGGGGCGCCCCCGAGCGTGCTTTCTGGGGGCGTCAGAACATGCAGCTCGCGCGCCGCAAGGTGGCGCTCGAAGCGCTGCTCAGCCACGGCATCGACGAGCGTTCATGCCTCGCAATCGCCGACGAGATGACCGAACTGAAAGAGGCTCACGTGCGTCCCTTCGAGGGTGCAGTCGAAACCCTCGATGCACTCAGAGCGCGCGGCCATCGTTTGGGCTTGTTGACCAACGGCAGCTCTGCGTTCCAACGAAGGAAGCTTCAGCGCTTCGCTTTGGAATCGCGCTTCGAGCTGATTGCCGTCGAAGGCGAACTTGGTTTCGGCAAGCCGGACGCACGCGTGTTTCACCGGGCGCTGGAACATTTTGGTTGCGCTGGGCATGAGGCGCTGATGGTCGGTGACAACCTTCACGCAGATCTGGAGGGCGCGGCGGCCGTCGGTATTGCGGGCGTGTGGCACGACGCGTACGAAAGCGGGCTGCCCGCCGAGAGCCCCGTGGAGCCAGCGTGGATCGTTACGCGAATAACGGAGCTGCTCGACTTGAAGAGCTTGGCTCCAAGACTGGATAGGCGCGATCTGGACATTGACGGAGGGGCGCCCTCCAGGACACCCAGCAGACCCAGTGGCGGCGTGATATAGGAATCTCGTCGATGGGTAACACACGCACCTCGCCCCAGTATTCGACACACAATCACGGTGATCGCGGCCTGCGCGGGCTGCTCTGGGTTCATCCGGAGCTGCGATTGGATCCGTTGCCAGAGGGCACGATCCTGATCGGGCGCGGGTCTGACGCGAGGATCCGGCTGAGCGGCGATCAAGTGTCGCGCCGCCACGCGACGTTGCGAGTCACCAAGACGAGCATCGTCCTGCGCGACGAGGGCAGTCTGAACAAGGCGCGCTGCAACCAAGTCGCGCTGCCCGAGTGCCAGCTCTCCGACAACGATGTCCTGCGCATCGGGGACTGGGTGGGAATCGTGATCGAAGGGCTCGATGACGGCGCTTTCACCGGGGACCCCTTTGCCACCACTCGAGAAGGCATCGTCGTCGGGCCGCGAAGTCGCGGCCTGTGGGAAACTCTGGCGCGAGTCGCGACGCAGCCACTGCCTATCGTGATTGAGGGTGAAACTGGAACCGGCAAAGAGGTGATCGCTCGCGCCATCCACGAGCACAGCGGTCGTAGCGGTCGTTTCGTGCCGGTCAACTGCGCGGCCCAGCCCGAGGGGCTGTTCGAGTCCACTTTCTTCGGACACACCGCCGGAGCATTCACGGGTGCTGCGCGCGCCGCGGATGGGCTGTTCGTCGCGGCCCACGGTGGAACCCTCTTCCTGGACGAGTTGATCGAGCTCAACCCGGCCCAGCAAGCCAAGGCCCTACGCGCCGTGGAAGAGCGAAAGGTGACTCCCGTTGGGTCGACACACGCCCGTGCCGTGGATGTGCGGCTCGTCTCCGCCGCGCAGCGCGGCCTGAGCTTGGTCGTAGACGAAGGTCGGTTTCGTGCCGATCTGTACGCGCGTTTGAATGGTCTGACGTTGCGTTTGCAGCCACTGCGTTCGCGCCGCGAAGAGATCCTGCCGTTGTTCGTGCAAGCCATGAAACAGGAGGGTGCTAGTGCACCAAATCTGGCCGCGGGTTTCGTCGAGCAACTATGCACCCATCCCTTCCATCTCAACGTGAGAGAGCTGATGGTCGCGGCCAAACGTTGCAACGCGCTTCACGGCGCTGCACCAGTACTCACTCGCGAGCATCTCGCATCGGTGCTCGACCGAAGCACGGGCGTGAGCCTCAACCCTGCAACGCCCGATAGTGACGAACCCGAAGCTTTCGACGCGGAAGCGGCGCTTGGCAAGCGTTCCGCAGCTTGGTTGCAGCGCAACCAGGCCAAACTAGGACGCTTGGAGAAGGCTTTGGATGAATCCGATCAGAACCTGAGCGAAGCGGCCCGTAAGGTTGGTATCTCCCGACATCAAGCCCAGCGCTTGATACAGGCAGCGGCGCGGCTGCGTGAAGGCGCCCCGCTCGAAGCCTCGGACGGTCCGCAAAAGCGCTGAACGCGGTTCACCCCTCACCAGCGCAGCGTAAACCTACGCGGATCGAAACCGACCGCGTCCGTGGGTGCTTCAGGATCGCGCAACAACAACCACAGCCCAGTGCTCAGGCACGCGGTGCCGACCCCGAGCAGCGACCAAGTGACGACATCGAAGCGCTTCACCGAATCGAAGCCCGCTTGATTGCGTCCCATTTGCTGCGCGTATTGCATGGCGGGTGCGACGTCGTTGGGCGCCGAAACCGGGCCCGGCGGGTGCGCGAGCAGATCGGTATGCTCGCTCACGAGCGAGTCGTAGTTGTTGTCGTTCCAATACCACACACCCAAGCCCGAGAGCACCAGGGCGGCCCCCGTTGCAGTCAGCGAGATCGCGACGCCGTTCGATGGTTCGGCGACGCGGACTGGGTGAACAGGTAACGACTGTGTCCTGGTTTGCTGCTCGCCGAGCGGGCGGACTGGTTTCAAGGGCTCGTTGGTAGCGGTCGCGCGGCCTTGATCGGTTCCCGGGTTCGAGCTGACGTTTGGCGACCGCTCGTCTTGCGCGGCATCCGGCGGCGGCGGGCTCGCATCCGGGCTTGGTTCGCGCAACTGCTCTGCGTCGCCCGAGGCAGTCGTTTCTGCGGCCTGCAAGTCCAATAGCGCGGCTTTGACCTCGTTCACTTGCTCAGGCGGAACCCCTGCCAAATCCATCGCAAGGAAGCGCGTAAGGTAGGCGATCGCCGCCGCGCGATCGCCCAACTCGAGCGAGATCTTAGCGAGATTGTAGGCTACCCGTGGGTGCGGACTCAGCTCCAACGCTGCCTCGAACTCGCGACGCGCGTTCTCCAAGTGTCCCGCACGCGCTTCTTCGACACCTCTTCTGTAGTGTTCATCCGGTGCCGTCTCTTGCGCGTTTACTTGGCGACACAACAGAAGCAGCGAGACGCAGCCCAATCGCAGTGCGCCACGAACACGAACTCGCGCCAACGACGCGGCCACGCTAGCGTCCATCCTTGGCGCCATTCACCGGCGCCACGTAGGGACTCAGTTCATAATCGCCATGCAAGCGCGGTAGCGACGTCGGTCTGCCCGAGGCAGGAGCGGCGGTGGGGGCCGTGGCCGCGGGCTTCGGCACTGTTGCTGCGGCGCTCGTCGGGTTATCAGGCGGGCGAATCGGCAGTCTGCTCGTTGCAAAGGCTGGGACACGATGATTGCGCGTTGGCGCCGGGTTGACGGCAAGCGTCGGCGCGGGGATAGCCGTGGGCTCGGGGCCAGAGGTGCGCTCTGCCGAGGGCGGGTTCGACGCGACGCCCGTGGGAAGCGCCGGCAAGGCGAGGCCCGTCTGTGTACCCGGGGTCGATGACTCTCGGTTGCTGAGTAGGCTCGGGGCTGGCACCACGGAAAGCGCTTGGGTTGCGGGCGCGCCCGACGGCTGCGCGATACGCCACGCCAGCGCCGCGCCTCCCCCGCAAACCAAACCAGTCAACAGCGCGCCTACGACGACCGCTCGTCCTTCGTGCCAGGGTCGTGGGATCGAGCTCTGCTGGAGCAAAGTTCCGGTGCTCGTCACCGATGCCGCAACGTGTTCACCTAGCGTCTCTTGCGAGTCATCCGGTTCCGAAGTGGCTTCGGCCTTCAACACGTCGCGCAACGCGACCACGAACTCCCACGGTGAACGGTAGCGATCTCTCGCATGCTTGGCCAACGCGCGATCGATCACACTGTCGATCTCGGACGGCAGATCGGGACGCCGCGTGCTGAGCGGGCTGTGCGGTAGATTGAGAACACGGAACAATGTTTCGTTGTAAGAGCTACCGTCGAATGGTCTCGAGCCTGCCAGGCATTCGTAGGTCATCACGCCCAGGGCGTGGACGTCACTGCGCGCATCGAGCTCGAGCTCACCCCGAGCCTGCTCTGGAGACATGTAGCCCGCAGTACCGGGCACGTGCCCCGTCACGGTCACCGATTCGCCGTCTTCGTAGAGACGCGCAACGCCGAAATCGAGCAACTTGACCAGCACGCTGCCGTCAGCATGCTCGGTCAGCATCACGTTCTCGGGCTTCAAATCGCGATGCACCACCCCCGCTTCGTGAGCCGCACCCAAGCCGCGCGCAATCTGGGTGAGAATCGCCAAGATCCTGGAAACCGGGAGTCGTCCACTCGACATTTCGCGACGCAGAGTGTTGCCCCGTACGAACTCCAACACGAGGTAGCGCAGCGGCCCATCGCTCCCCAAGTCGATGAGTCCAACGATGTTCTCGTGATCGACCCGTGCCAGCAGCTCGGCCTCGCGCTCGAAGCGACGAATCGTCGATTCCTTGGAGGCCACCTCGGAGCGCATGAACTTGAGCGCAAAGCGTTTGCCGAGCGACTCGTGTTCGGCGCTGTAGACGACGCCCATGCCGCCGCTTCCCAAGTGGGCTACGAGACGGTACTTTCCTCCAACCACGCGCCCGACGTAGAGGCCCTCGTCTGCATTCGAGTTGATCTCAGGCGCGTCGGAAGCAGGGACGGGCATTGGGAACACTGCAGGGCGCGGGGGCTCCGAGTTATCACGCTCTGCTTGTCGTCGCAAGCGCACCCCGGGTTCAGTGGGAATCGGCCCCGATCGCCCGCCCTCCGACGCGGTGCTCCAGATACTCGCCACCACGCACTACGAGACCCAGCCGTCGCATCAACCATAGGCCTCTCGGGCCTCCCAGCTTCTGGGTGGCGCGCGTCAGGTGGGTAGCAACGCTCGACAGCGATAGACCCAAGCGCATGGCGATCCCCTTGTTCGACTGACCAGCGAGTGCAAGTCGCAAGATTTCACGCTGACGATCCGTCAATCCGGTGCGACCCGGCTCGCTCCCGTCCTGGATCGTCAAAAGATAACACTCACAACCCGCTGTTTCGCTGCGCTCGAGCACTGATAACCTGCCACAGATCAGAGCGGAGAGCAGTTGAGCATACAGCGGGCTACTCGAGCTCGAGGACTCGAGACTTGCGTTCAGCTCGCGTCGTCCGCTCAAGCCGAGTTTGCGGTATGCGTTTGACAGATGATTGCCGACCGTACGCGTCGAACATCCCAACTGCGCGGCGATGGTCCGGTTGCTGAACCCTTGGCGTACCAAACTCACGACACGCCGTTCGGCGTCGGTCAGAGCAGAATGCCTTGTGAGTGCCGGTCTCTGGGTAGGCAACCTCAGAAACCAACGCTCCCCAACGCATGACCCCTCACTCGGGTATCGCTCGGCAAGCGTGCACTCGCGGAGCCCATCGTCGAAGCGGATCGCAGCGGCGTCGTGTACGGCCATCGACATCGAGCACATCGATGTGCAAGGCGCATGCCGAACCTCGAGCTCGTATGCCGTTCGCTCGACTTGGCTAGTGCCGGAGGCGCAAAGCGCTGTTCGCACCAATGACTCGAAGCGAGGGCGAGCGACTTGCGCGACTTGCGCGACTTGACCGAGTTGAGCGACTTGCTCGTGGACACACGGCCTTCTGCTTCGAGCAAGTTCCAAGCCGACGGAGCGTGTCCCGTTGAGGGCCCTGACGTTCCTACCCTCAGTCGCTCAGACCAACGTCGTCGACGAGCAGCACTGCGGCGCTGACTTGCGTCGTGTCGGAGAAGGTCCTGAGCTCGAAGCCCACCTCACGCACATCCGACGGATCGAAATCACCTGTCGAAACCTCGGGGTTTTGGGGATCGAGTTCGATGTCGAGCCAAGCTCCGATCTGGGTGAGGTAGACCCAACGCCCCGAAATGTAGATGTAGTCGTCGCCAGACTTGGCGAACATCTTGATGCCACCGGGAGCGCTTTGATCGTTGCTCAGTCCACTGACCAAGCGCACGCGCGCGTGGAACATTCGACCGCTCACGTCCACCGACTCTTCTGGGTGAACGTTGAACTCGATCTTCTGGTTGCTACCATCGAAGGGCATGTTCACCAACAGCGCACCAGGCTCGGGGTCTCCGTTGGATGATTCGAAGTCCAGGAACGCATCTGCCTCCAGCCGCTCGGGATCGGTGAGCCTGACGGCCCAAGCCTGCGTGTCGTAGTCGAAACTCCAAAGCACTTCCGCACCCGAACTGCCACAGCCCTCGGCGACTACGCCATTGCAATTCGAATCATCGTTCGCGCGTGCGCACGAGTCGCTCGCTTGCGGCCCAACAGCGCCCTGACACTGACCCCAGCGCGCCGAGCCGTCGGCTTGCTTGCTACAGGTCTGCGATCCGGCGCGACACGAGCCGACGCCGTCCTTACCGGGATGTTGGGAGCACGGCTGCTGAGCCCCGGGGGCGCAGCTACAAAAACCGTCGGCCGCGTTGTCCGGGTTTCCGTCGCAATCGTGATCGTCGGCAGATGAACAATCGCGCGCGGAGCGAGCAACCCCGCCGCCACATGCAGACATGACGCCCTCGACGCAGCGACTGATACCGTATTCGCAGAGACCCACGTCCGTGTCGGGACCGCACAGCACTTCCTCGCCATCCAAGCACTGGCAGCCGTCGTTGGGCACACCGTTGCAATTGGCGTCGTCACCCGGCTTGTCGCACGAGTCCGAGTCTAGAGGCGCGATGTCGCACAGGCCCCAAACACCATTCTCGCAAGCTTGCTGTCCCGACGCGCAGTTGCCCATGGCTCCCGCGAGCGCACAGCTGCGTTCACTTGGGGCTGTGCATTGGGGGGCGGGTGCAGGCGACGAGCCACCCAGGTCGGGCGTGCCTACGCTTGGGACCTGTGCGGGTTCGCTCGGCGTAATGGGCCCTGAAACGGTCGTGGGCTCCGTCGGAGTGGAAACCGGATTGGAGGGCTCGAGCTGACCCAGGGTCGGTGGCACGGTGAGTTCCGAGCCAACGTCGACCTGAGACGGCTCGGGCTCGTCTTCAGACGGCTTGGCCGCGGGGCTCACGCTCTGAGAGGTCGCGGCGTTCGGCGACGGAAAGGGTTCGGAAGCCGAATCTTGACCGGTGTCGAGACAACGTCCCGTCGAGTCGCAACCGCGACTGCAAAAGTCGTCGCAACAACGCTTGACGCCGTTTTCATCGGGCATGCAGGCGCTGGATTCACATTGACTGTGACCGGTACAGTGTTCACCGCTCAACAGGAGTGGATCACAACTCCCCTGGCTGGGATCACAAGTGACGCAGTGGCTGCCATCCGCGGCGCAGACGGTCCCCGTCACACAATCGATGCTGCAACAGATTCGGCCGACGTGTTCACCCGCAAGTTCGCATTGATCGGACGAGCATTCGCGATTTTGATGACAGACGGCCCCGTCCGACAGCCGTTCGTCACTCTGCGCGCAGCTCACGGCACTGGAGACCAAGAGCAGGCAAGCCCATGCCAGGTCGAAACGACTTCGGGCAGCAGACTGCCGCCCGAAGTGCTCATTTGGCCATCGTTCTGGAGACGCTCCGAGCCGCAACACGAGGACAGCTTGAAGCGCCTCGCGCTGGGCTTCTAGTATCCGAGTGCGGCCGCCGCACGGGTCTCGATGCGCGCGTGGCTCTCAGTCACTGCTCTGATCGACAATTTGCGCCTGGCCACGGCCGGGGTAAGGCCGTGCCTGCTTCACGAGCAGGTGCGGCAAGCCGTCCTTCGAGTCCTCGTCGTCGAACTTGAACTCGATATCCATCGCGTACCAACCTTTGTTGCCCGCCTTCGGCCCATATGCCTCGGAGAACTTCTTGTGGATGGCATCCATCGCGTTACCGAGCTCCAAGGTCTGCTTGGGCGTCAGGACCTTCTCGCCGTCATCGATCAGGCTGGAGTGGGCGATGAAGGTGACCGGCTGGTTGGCGTTGTAGAAGTAATACAGGAACTGATCACTCGTGACACCTGCGGGCGGGTGCACGACTTCAGCGTCACCGCCCTTCTGCACGTTGACGTAGAAGGCGGGCTCGAGCCCGGCTTCGTCGAAGGGGTTGGCGGTCACCGCCACACCGTTCGCTTCCTCTTCCGGGAAGTTATGGTGACAAAGTAACGCCATCCCGACGGCCTTGTGATCAATGCCGTAGTAAGAACGCTCCTCGAACGTGCGGAAGAGCCAAATGCTCGCCCAGGTCTTGCGCACTGCCTTGAGCACGTCGTCCCAGTCGATGTTGGGATCGCCGGTCTGAGACTCGTAGCAGCCAGCACATGGGAAGCCCTCGAGATCCTCGCTGTTGGTGCTGGTGCGGAAGCGGACGCTCAGCCCGGGAAGCACCTCGTCCATCTTCGCCTTCAGCAGGTCTTGGAACTCTTGGTTGACGGGCGCCGCCTTCATCTCGTCCCGGAAGTCTTTCAGTGCCGCGTCGCGAACGTCGGGGTCACTCTGGAAGTCTTTGTCGGCGAGCAGGGTGTCGAGTTTGTCGAACAACCCGTTCTCTTCCATGAACTGGTTGTAGTAGTAGACGGGCACCGCGAACGCTTTGCGGATCGGAACGCCCTCGGTTTGGGCGAGCACCGAGTACTGTGCTGCCTTGCCGCCAAAGGCCAACACGGAGCGTTTGATCGCGTCACGCAAGGTCTCGTCCTTCTTCGGTACGGTGACGTCTTCGATGTTGGGCAACCCGGTAACGCTGAAGTCGAGCTTGGGCAGCTCCACCGGCTCGGGTTTGTGCGCCGCAATGTAGTCCTGAGCTTCTTTCTCGGTGACCTCTTCGACACTCCAGTCGTTGCCGCCAACAGTTAACTTAACCCACTTACCATCCAATGGCAAAAGGTCAGGGTCTTTCATGGCATTGCGCAACCCCATGTTCGGCGTGTGACGGTTCTGGGCAAGCACGTTCACGTGCGACAGGGGAGTCTGGAATTCCTGAGTGATCAGCCCTGCCACGACCGAGATGTCGTTCGGCGCCTCATCGAGCACCACGATGTCTTCGCGGTTGAGATACTCTGGATTGTCGCCCTCCAGATTTGCCGCGAGCGTGAAGTGCAAGCGACCGATGGCGCTACCCAAGGTGAGCGGTTGATAAGCGGCAGGGCCATAGAGGTCATCCGAGTTGACCGTCTGGATGCTATCGGGCAGGTCGGGTGTGACGCGATCGGCGACGTTCTCCGAGGTCGGATGAAACGTCAGACGCGGGCCGAAGTACGCGTGACTTTTCACGGCGTTGAACAAGCGCTCCACCATGCTGCCGGTTGCGGTGTCGTAGGGCGCAATCTCCAACGTCCAGGCGTCGACGGCTTCGTAATAGCTCACCGCGCCCAGGAAGAAACGCCGGTCGGCCTCGGGAGCGTAGTACTCCGAAGCGTTGAAGCTATCGAGCCCGGGCACGATCGCGAAATCACCGCCGGACAAGTGCGTCGACACGAATTCGTAATGGATCTGAAAGCGTTCGCTGTTCTGAAAGTACAGGTGATCGGCGTCATAGGTGTCGAGCACCACTTTCACCGAATACACGCCAGGCAGCTCAGAGTCGGCCGGTTGAGACGCGAGCGCCAGGTAGTCGCTCTTGCAGTCGAGCTGCTGCAGCGAATCGGGAGCGGCAGCCGCGTCGGCGACTTGGCATTCACCTTCGACTAGACGCACACCTCCGTCGGGCAGCAGATCAGCTGAGGGGGCGGCGTCGGCATCGCTGCTCGCGTCGCTGTGCGATGCCTTTTGTGGCTTGCCGTGATCGGCTTTCGAACTCGAATCGTCGTCGTTGCAACCAGTGGTCATGGCCGACAGCGACAAGAACGCAATCAATAGGGAACTTCGAATGGTCATCTGGAATCTCGCAAACAGACAGTGGTCCTCGAGCCACCGAAAAGTAACTCTAACGACGACAAACCGTCACTCTAGCGACCAACGATCGAAGTACCGAGCACGGCAACAATTCTTAACCGGAAAGACTATGCCTCACCTGTAAGAAGCTCGCCCGACTGCAGGTCGCCCGACAACCGGCGCGAGGCTGGCGCGGAGCTTGCGCGTTTACTGACAGGCGGTCGCAACCAGGTCGCGCATTGCCGTGCCATTGCTGTCGATGAAGTTGTGGGTCTCGGTGATCGCCGCTTGCCAATCCTGCTGCGAGTCGACCGGGTCGTCCATCATCGCGCCCTCCATGACCTTGGCCATGTCGTCAGCGGCGCTGGACTTGTAGACGTTGTCGAGGAAGTCGTTGAGCGCCTGGCAGTACTCGGTGCGGAAGACGGTCGTGAGCCGCGTTACGAAGGCCAAGCGAGAACCCCCGAACAGAGACGAGGTCGACGTCAGAGGATCACACGCGCTCATCCGCGTGCCGCCACCGCCCCCGAGACCACCGCCACCAAAGCCGCCACCGCCGCCCGAAGTGCAGGCTTGACCGTTGAGCGTCGCGTCCACGTCCCAGATCGAGACCAACCATCGCCCCCCATGCGGCGCGGTAGCGTCGGGCTTGAAGTACAGATTGACGTTCCGGTCGTAAGCCAACGTCTCGAGTTCGGGGAGGATCGATTCGGCGGCGATCAAGCGCAGCCACTCGCCTACGTCGAGCCAGTCGGAAATGCAGGCCTTGTAGTCGTCGTCGCTGGGTGTGGCCGTCGCGTCGGCGCACTTGAACATCGGGATCATGTTCGCTTCAGCGTCCGCGTCGGTACCGCGATCGATGACGTAAGCCTTGGGCATCGCGTAGTCGCTCATGGCATCGCCCTTGTACGTCAGATTGCCGTCGCCGTCCCTGAAACCACAATCGGACATCGAAGGCGATACTTCGACGATCATGCCGTCAGTCGAGCCAAAGCGATGGGCGAGAAAGCGACCGTGGTCCGTCTCTTCGATGTTCTGCATCAGGCCGTAGTAGGCGTCGTTCACGTAGACCCGCAGATGGTTGCATTGCGGCGCCAGCACGTCGAAGTCGCGCATCAGCTTGTAGGTCAAACACTGGAAGGCGTGGGTCTTGTCGTACGCAATGCCAGTCGAATGTGCGGGCTCGAGCGAAAGCGTGTTGAGCCGATTGATGTCGGCAAAGCGACGTCGATCCGCGTCGGGGTTCGCTTCTTCGTAGAAGGGCTTGTGAAAATTGAGCTTGAAGCCCTTCATCTTGTTGACGGAGATATCCATCGAGCCGCGTGCTCGGATACCGACGTCTTCGAGTGACACGTTGCCAATGCCGTCCGGACTTTCGTAGCTGAACGAAGACCGAATGTAGTCCTTCGTGCATTGATTGCGGACCTCGAACAAGCGATCGATCCACTCGTCTGGCTTGTAACCGTCGAGCGCTTCCTCGCCGATCGTCACTTTGATCGTGGCGACCTTGGCGTTGTCGTAGAACTGATCCGTCGTGGGACCGCACGCAGGGGGACAAACGCCGTCCGTAGCGGGCATGTCAGGAGCGGGCGCATCTGTGGTCGAAGGCGCGGTGGCAGGGCCCGGAGCGACGGACGTGCCGGGCTCCGTCGGCATCGGATCCGTGGGGGACGACTGCGAACTCGACTGCGGATCCGTTGGCGTCACAGGGGTTGGCATCGGGTTAGTCGGCGTAACCGTCGTTGGGCTAGCGCTGCCCGGCGACGACGGGAGCGCGGGCTTCGTGCCGTCCGCAACGGGCGTTGAAACCTCTGGATTGGTCTGTTCGGGGGACGCCGTGCTCGACCCTGTGGGTGTGCCTGAGGCGCCAACCGTCGTCGTTGCACTGGTACTAGCGCCGTCTGGTTCGGCGTTGGAACAGCCGAACGAAGCGAGTGCGCATAAACTGCCGAACAGCTTGATTGATCGATTCATGAAACCTATCCGCCGGAACCTGCCCGATCTAGTCACCCGGACCCGCGCCCCGAGGCGGATTGATGTGCATCGGATGGCGGATTGGAAACAATTTGGGCTCGGCCGCCAGGTCCGATGAAAATTTCCAGCTTCCGCAGCGGGGCAGCTATCACGGTTCGCAGGGGGATCCTGCTTTAGAACGCAGTCGTTGTTGGTGCCTCAGTTGGGCCGGGGCAAGAGCTTCGGTCGACGATAGCTGCGCTTCGTCTTGGTCAATTCGACTTCTTCGAACAACAGATCCGGCGCCACCACCGAACTCGGCGAGGCGAGCCCACTGGGCCAGGTGACCACGTAGTTGTAGACGTTGGGGTGATCACCCGAGCCAAGCAATGAGCGCAGTTCGCGCACGTTGATCTCGCCCAACTCGGCCCCGCGAATCGGCACGCGGCGCCCATCGGCGTACAGCTTGTAAGCACGCTCCGGGACCGGCGGTGAAGCGCCTCCGGTCGCGAAAGCGCGCTCAGCGAGTCGTTCGATCACGATGCCGAATTCAGCGCGCTGATCACGAGCCGCGGCAAGTAACCGCTTCTCGAGCGTCGCGCGCGTTGCGCCCTTGCGAGTCTCGACGATCAGGTTACCCACCATGCCCCGCGCCCAACCCGAAAGCCCAGAGCGGCCGTGGCCATTGCTCGCGCCAATCACGCGGTTGGGGGTGCGCGACATCAAGAAGCTCGCCAGTCTTCCCTTTTCGACCAAGGAAACGCGCTGGGCCCTGACGCCCTCGTCGTCCATCAGGTAGTGCCCGGCCAACGCCAGGCCCCGATAGTGCTCCAGCCCTGGGTCGTCGAAAGCATCGAAATCATCGGGCAGAACGCGCTTGCCGAGGCGACGGGCGAAGGGACCTTGCAACTCTTCGCCGTCGGGTGTGCCCGCTAGGTTCATGGCCAACAACTCGTGAGCGATCTGGGCCGCAGCGACGTCGGTGAACAGCACCGGACCAAAGCTGTCGGAAGCCAACTCGGCATTGGCGGTTTCGATCAGGCCGCTGGCGAGCGCCCGAGCTCGCTCGCTGAGCTGAGCCTCGCTCGGGACGCCGAAG
This sequence comes from Polyangiaceae bacterium, assembly GCA_036263015.1. GTDB lineage: Bacteria > Myxococcota_A > Polyangia > Polyangiales > Polyangiaceae > SZUA-265. Next base: position 42,993 of record DATAHU010000152.1, read on the forward strand.
CTGCTGACGGTGTGAACCAGTGGCATGCCGTCCTTGGCCTGCGCCGAGCACTGCAGTTGGAACTCGATCAATGTGCTGGGTTCACGCGACACAACCCCCTCGCTGCTCACGACGCTGCGAGTGAGTGTGCGTGCGCTGGCCGAAACCGAGCTGTCCTCGACTCCCGGATAGTCGGCGAATACCTTCGAAACCGCGACGATCAGCGCCTCGAGCTCCGCGCTCGACGGCAAGACACTGGCAGGGGGACCGTCTAGGCTCTCTGGCTCCTGCTTGCTGAAATCTGCAGGGCGTGATTCCAACTCGACTTGTGCAGAGCGCTGCGCGCGCTTCTGATCCAATAGCTCCACTGCGTCGCGATAAGTTGCATCCGACGCCAACCAGTACACCCGTCGCAATGCCAACAGATCGTCGTCGGACGGCGCCATCAATAGGCCATCGCTGCTGGCCAAGAACCCGCTGCCGCCCTCACCCGCGAAGTTGGAGTTGTCGAGCGAGGGATCACCGACGCGCAGCTGCACGCTGGCACGCCGACCGTGATCTTCTTGATTCTGCACGATCCGACCCAAACTCGCCTTCAAGTCGAGGTCGTGAAATTCGATCAGCCAATACGCTCCATAGTACGGCGGTGCAGCGTCGGGCAGCGTGAGCTTTTGCATGCTGCGCGACAGTTCTTCCTCGAGCCCTACGATCAGCGGACTGCTGCGCCAGTCGGAGAGCGGCGTGGGCACGCTGGAAGACGCCTTGGGCGTCGGTGCGGCCCAGAGCGATGAGCCCACGCCCAGGACCAGGATCGAAACCCCGAGTTTTGCGAAGGACAACTTCATGGCTGCACACTCCGCACTGGCGACGCGGGCGGTTCCGTTGGCGGATCCAACAGCGGCGGGCGCAATTCACTCTGCTCTTGGCGCGCCACTTCGATCTGCGACACCAGAAGACTGGGACTCGTGGCGCTCACTGGCACCCAGCCGGACTCTGCGCCGCAAACGCCGTTGAACGTCTGAAAATCGTTGGCTGCCAGCAAGATCTTCGACAGCGACGTGAGTGGCGTACCCTCCATGTCGACTCCACGCACCAGCTCTTCGCGACCGTCTGGATAGACGCGATAGACTAACACCGGCATGACCTTGAAGGCCTGGGTGTCGCCGCGCGTGGTTTGAGTGAAGCCGCCGGTGATCTCGCTGAAGCGCAGTCCGAAGGGCAAACCTTGCCGCTCGACCTCGCTGATCAACGCTTGCTTGAGCGTCTCTGGCGACACCACCGTTGCCGGTTCCACGACCAAGTTGGCCTGGCGCGCGACCACCCCGTAACCCTGTTGCCGACGTCCGTGTCCATTCGAGGCGCTGAAGTCTCGAGCTGGAGCGCGCGACATGAGAAAGCCGCGCAGCACCCCTGATTCGACCAGCGATGCGCGCGTTGCCGGGACCCCTTCGTCGTCGTACGTGTAGTAACCGTTGAGATCTACCCCGTTGAGGCGCCATGCCCGAGGGTCATCGTAGATGCTCAGGTTGGACGCCATGACTTGCTTGCCGATCAAGGCCGCGAAAGTCTGTCCCTCGGTCTCGTCGTCCTGACGGTGGCCTTCGATACGGTGCCCGAAGATCTCGTGGAAAAAGACGCCTGCGGCGCGGCCGTCGAGGATCGCTGGTCCGGCATAAGGATCGATCAGCGGGGCGTTGCGCAACGCCACCACGTCGTCGAGCACGCGTTTGAAGCGCTGCAACAACTCGGCGTCCGACGGCATCGAGTCCAACTGATGCAGATCGATGTTGTCGAAGCGTTCGAGCGGCATGCCGTCCGTCGACAACGTGCTGGCGATCATTGCCAAGCGCGCGTGCACCCGGCCGTGCTGGATGCGGCTGCCCTCGCTGTTTGCGAGAGTGCGCGTCTCAGCGTTCACCTCCAACGTTACCGTCGAGGTCATGATCTCGGGGTACTTTCGCGCGAGAGCGGAAAGGGCCTTGATGCGCGTCTCCCACTGGCTGCGATCGAGGCTGACGCTGGCACGAGGACCGATCGAGATGGCGGGTTTGGACTGCGTGAAATCGGCGTGTGACGGTTTCTCGTCTTCACGTCGCTGTTCACTTGCCGTCACGCGCATCCACTGTTGACGCGCCAGTTCGTATTCGTCGTCGGTCGCAAGCCAGAGTGCTTCCTCGAGGGCGCGATCCTCGCCCTCGAGCGGCAAGGGTCGAATGCCGCCGAACGTCGAGTCCACCGCCTCGCCGGGCAGGCGATGCGTTTGATCCCGATTCGGCGTGCCGATTCGCAAGTCGACGTCGAGCGTACGCTGATGGTCATGGCGGTCGTAGAGTAACGCCGCGTTCGACGCTGAAAGCTCGAAGCTCTCGGCGTCGGTCACTTGATAACCCAAGAAGTACAGCGGATCGGGTTGGGTCGATAGCACGCCATACGCGCGTTGCAGCTGCTGGGCCAGCACGTCCAGGAGCGGCTCCGCCAGGTTACCCGACGACGGCGCCTTGACTTCGACTTCCAAGTGCTTGACGGCCAAAGGCCAAGAATTCGACGCTCGCGGCGAGTGCGCTGGCGTCGTTACCCCAGACGAGCAAGCTGTGGCGGAGCAAGTACCGATGACGCCGTAGAGCACGAGCACTGCCGCCAGCGGCGCGGCTCGCGAACGCGACCTCGACTCAACCACAATCACCCAATTTCAAGATGGCTTGCACGGCGTCTTCCTCGACGGCCAAGGGGGTCGGTCCACGCGCGGTCTTCACCGGCTCGTTGCGCTTCAAGCGCGAAGGACGCTCGCCAGTGATCCTGGCCGCCGTCTCTTCCCAAGCAATCCCAGGCGGGGCAAACACCACCAGGCACTTGGCGGGCCCCGCATCGTCGGCTTGCGCGAACGTGTAGCTGTACGACTCCGAGCCCGCTTCGGCTTTGAACTTGCCCCCTTCGCGCGTGAGTTTGAAACCGCGCTGCCCAAAGTATTCGTTGGCCTGCTTCCAGTTCATGTCGGCGATTTGCGCTCCCGTGCAGCGCACTTTGCCGCCGGCCTTTTGATACGTGTAGGACTGTCCCTTCGGGCAATCGGGATCACCTTGCTTGACGAGCTTGGCCAGCTCGTCCGGCGTCAGTTTCTTCTGGGTCGCTTGACGCTGCAGGTAGGCCTGATGACTCTCGAGTTTGCGCTGCGCGATCGTGAGCTGCTTCTTCTCTTCGGCGAGACCGGCGCGGTCACAGACTTGGAACGTCGCGTTCACTAGTTGCAGCGCTTTCTCTACGCTCTCGAGCTCCGCCGTGTCCACGGCAGCCACCTCGGAATAAGCTTGCAAGTACTGGCTGCGGCACAGTTTCACGTCTGCGCTTTCGCAGGCCACGCACGCGCCGAGGACCAAAGTAACTGCGAGCCGAGCCACTCGTGTCGAGAGCATGGCCCGAGTGTAGCCCGGACCAGCGCTTTGCACCAAGCGCTTACGAAGCACGCAAGCGCCCAAAGCAAGCGAACCCGAGCTCGATCGCGTCCTCGACGGCCTCCGCCGCGCGTGGACTATCGACGAACGGTTGGTCGTGCTCGCCGATCACCGCGAGCATGGCCCCAGCAAGCACGCCGCCTTCGCCAGCAGCCTTCGGACCTAGCTGCGCCAGCACGAACAAGTGCGCGCATTCCATTTCGGAGGCCAACACTCCGCCCTTTTGCAGAAGCTCGAGGTAGTGTTGATGCTCGGCCGCCTTGGGCCCCCAACCGAACTCGCGCGCATACAGTGAATCCTTCGTGTGAACAGGTCCGAAATGAACGCGTCCCCGCGCTTTTGCCGGACTCGCTGCCTGGGCCGCCAGCAGCAATGGCCAGGAGGCGAGCGCGGGAAACTCGCGCGGCAAATAGTTATCACTGGTTGCCTCGTCGCGCACTGCAGCCGTCGCCACCACGACGTCCCCGGTGTGTACGTGCCGTTGCAGGGCGCCGCTCGTACCAATGCGCAACAGCACGCGCGCACCGAGCGCTATCAGCTCGGTTACGATCAGGTCGATGCTTGGGCAACCCATACCCGTCGACACGACGCCGACATCGCAGCGCTGTCCTTCGATCGTGAGCTGGCCGAGATGTACGTCGTGGCCGCGCGGGTGTTCGCGCGTCGTGCGTTCACTGAAGCGCTCTGCAATGCGCCGTGCGCGGTCACGCGAACCTGGCAGCAAGAAAAACCGCCCCTTTCCGTCGTTACCTTCGAAGTCGGATTCGCGGGCGTCCAGGTGCAGGGGCTTGAACATGAGCGCACGCTAGGGGCTCTGCCGAGTTTCTGTCCATCTGTTTTCCGGGCGTCTTACACTCACACCCCGAGACCGACACGCCTCGAAGCCGCACGGACGTCCGCCGCGATGTACGGAAGCCACACCCTTCATCAGCGCCCCGTTCGAGCCGTCTTGTCTTCTGGAAAGCGACGAATGCTCGTGAGCCATCCCGCGACCAACAGCAGCAGCGCGCGCAGCGCGCAATCTCAAACAATGCAAACCTCGCAACTCGAGACCTCGGCGGAGCAACCTCTGCACCCCGAACAACACGCGGCCGCAGGTCTTGCCGCGATCGTCGGCAAGTTGCAGGGACTCAAACCCTTTCCCGAGTCTGCGCAACGCCTCTTGCTCGTCGTTTGGGATCCCGAACACGACTCCAACGAGGTCGTCAAGATCATCGAACGCGACCCAACGCTCACGGCCAAAGTGTTGCGGCTAGTGAACAGTGCCGCCTTCGGGTTGAAGAAGGTCTGCGAATCGATCTCGCGCGCCGTCGTGCTCTTGGGGTCGCGCAGCGTTGCCGAGGTCGCCGTTGCCCAAATCGCACTCTCACAGTTCGACGACGCGGGACCCACGAGTCGGCTGATCGCGGATCACTGCCAGCTCGTGGGTCAGCTATGCCGCAAACTCGCAAGCCGCCGGCGCTTGCTGCGCAGCATCGACGTGTTCACCCCTGGCATACTGCACGATCTCGGCAAGTTGTTGATGCTGCAGGTCGATCAAGGAGAGTACGAACAGTTGTTCTTGTCGACGCCGCTCGAGCCCGATGTCATGCACGAGGTCGAGCACGCGCATTACGGATACGACCACGCGGTGCTCGCAGAACACGTGATGGTGGACTGGAGACTGCCAGACGTGCTGCGGGACATCATCCGCGCCCACCACGATCCCAAGACCGCCGCCAGCTTGTCGCCTGCATTACAGGAAGCCGTCCACGTGCTGCGCGCGTCGGACCGTTTGAGCTACTTGCTGGTCAAGAACGTGGCGCCTTCGCCCGAGCTCTTGGAGAGACTGGCAACGCTGCGCGAGTTTCAGGCGCTCGAGCTCGACACAGAGCGGTTGGCTCAGCTCTGGCCCGACTTCGTCAGCTTGATCAAGCGTTAACCCAACACGTCAGCTGAGAGGCGCTCAATGACACGGGCCGTGATGGGCACGCCATTCGGCGCGCTTGGCGCGAGCTGCGGCACGCGCGGCGAACGCGTCTTTCAAGCGCTGCAACAATTCGCGACGGCGGCGCAGGCGTTCGCGCTGGCGACGCACCCGCTCCGCCAAACGCTTACGCCGCAACGCTTCACGTTGACGTCGTGCTTTCGCCCGCTCCATGCGCACGCGCATGCGTTTCTTGAGCGCGGCAACTTGCTCGGGGCTCAGGTTTGGGTTCTCGGGATCGGCATCCTTCGCTTCTTCGGCGAGATCGAGGTCTAACTCGTGGTCGTCCGCTTCCGATTCCTCGAGATCGCGATCGGCTTCGCTGGCGTCCGCGTCGTCCGCGTCGAGATCTTGTTGCAGCTTGGAGTGAAGACTCTTGTCCTGTTCGTCCGACGTGGCCTCCGACTCATCCTGGGTCTGCTCGGACTCGTCTTGCCCCGGGGCTCGTTTGGGGCCCGAAGCTTGGGTGGGCGGATGAGGTTCAGCGTGGGGCCCAGGCGCCTGCGACCCAGGCGTGTGTGGCGGTCCTTGCGGATGCGGCGGTCCAGCGCCAGGAACCTTGCGTGCCGGGGGTGCAGCGTTTGCAGTCGCAGCGAGCAGGTCTGCGGCGCCGCCTACGGCGATCCCCAGCAATAGGGCCAAGCTCTTGCGACGATTGGAATCTGCGACCGACACTGGACCTCCAGGGCTGCGGGACATCCCGAGTATCGGCGCGTACGCGCGCTGGGGGCAAAGGATCCCCATCGATCGCTGCCCTTAGGCCCGAAGACCGGCGTTATGCCGTCGCAGATCGGTCCTGCTGCTCGTTGCGACGGTAACCCTGCCTGAACCGATCCGGTCATTCGAGGTCGAAGCGGATGCCTTGCGCGAGTGGCAATGCTGTCCCGAAGTTCACCGTGTTCGTCGCTCGTCGCATGTAAACCTTCCACGCGTCAGAACCCGATTCACGACCGCCGCCCGTCTCTTTCTCACCGCCGAACGCTGCGCCAATCTCCGCCCCGCTCGTTCCGACATTGACGTTTGCGATGCCGCAGTCGGAGCCGACGGCGCAGCAGAACAACTCGGCCTCGAGCAAGTCACGCGTGAAGATCGATGAGCTCAGCCCTTGGCGCACTTGGTTGTTGATGGCGATCGCTTCCTCGAGTCGATCGTAACGATGCAAGTACAAGATCGGCGCAAACGTCTCTTCTTGGACGATGGGCGCGCTGGCCGCGATTTCGACCAGCGCGGGCCTCACATAAATACCGCCACTCGGCACGCCCGCTTCGACGCGCTCTCCGCCGTGAACGCGGCCCCCTTGCGCCCGTGCCGCTTCGAGTGCGGCGCGCATCGCCTCGTAGGCGTGTTCGTCGATCAACGGTCCGAGCAAGACGTCGGGACTACGTGGGTCGCCAATTGCGAGCGTGCCAAAAACTTTGAGCAGACGCGCGCTGAAGTCGTCGGCCACACTGTGATGCGCGATCAGCCGTCGCAAGCTCGTACAGCGTTGTCCCGCGGTGCCTACCGCCGAAAACGCGGCCGCGCGTAACGCCAAATCCTTATCTGCGCTTGGAGTTAACACCAAGGCGTTGTTGCCGCCGAGTTCGAGCAAAGAACGGCCGAGTCTGTGGGCGACCGTCTCGGCCACGATTCGCCCCATGCGCACCGAGCCGGTCGCGGAAACCAAGGGCACGTCGTGGGAGCGGGAGATCGCTGCCCCGATGTCCGCGCCACCGATGATCAAGCTGCTGATCTCGGACGGCACTTCCGGCAGCTCGAGGATCACGCGTTGCACCAACATCTGGCACGCCAAAGCACACAGCGGCGCCTTCTCCGAAGGCTTCCAGACGACGCTGTCACCACACACCCAAGCCAGCGCCGCGTTCCAAGCCCAGACCGCGACGGGAAAGTTGAAAGCAGTGATCACGCCAACCGGGCCCAGCGGATGCCACTGCTCGGTCAAGCGATGCAGGCGCCGTTCGCTGGCAATCACTTTGCCGTCGAGCTGCCGACTGAGACCGACTGCGAAATCGCAGATGTCGATCATCTCCTGCACTTCGCCTTGGCCCTCTTGGCGAATCTTCCCGACTTCGAGCGTCACGAGCTCGGCCAGCGCTTCCTTCTCTGCTCGCAGCAGGTTACCAAAGCGGCGAACGAATTCGCCGCGCACGGGCGCCGGCACCTGGCGCCAGCGCCCGAAGGCCGAACGCGAAGCCTCGAGCACGCTCGCGACTTGCTCGGGTGCAGCTTGAGCCAGCTGGGCAAGCGGGTGGCCATCGATCGGGCTGTGCGAAATCAAGCGTGCCCCCGTGCCGGGCACAGCTGCTTTGCCGAGGTGAACGGCAAGCAGTTCGGGTCCCAGACCAAGTCGCCGAGCCAAGTCGATGTCGATCATGAGTCACCCCCATTGCCAAAGGCAAAACGCGACGCGGTTTGCGACCGGTAGTAGCGCCCGAATCGATTGTTGAGAAAATGTTCGAGTTCGATGTCTTCTTGCTTGAGAAAGCCGCTGACGTTGATCGAGCGCTCGAACACCATGTCGACGACGGCGCAGATGCCGGCTCCAGTGGTCAATTGGATGGCGCTCCAGTTCTCGCCCAGGATGTCTTGATGGTAGATCTTGCGCGCATCGGTGACTTGCACGTAGCGCCCGTCTTTCCAGCCACTGACCGAGCAGAAGATCACGACCACGTCTTGGAAAGTGATGGGCACCGCGCGCTCCAAGATCGTCTTGAGCTCGTCACGGTGCTGAGCAAAGCCGAGCTCGCTGACCATGAAAGCCATGAGCTCGCGATGTCCTAGATAGCGGATCGTCTTGTAGTTGAGTTCGCGAACCCGACCTTGCAGTGTCTCGCATAGCGATCCGAGACCGCCGGAAGTGTTGAAGGCCTCGTAGCGCACGCCATCGACGGAGAACTGTTCGAGGCCCTCGAGCGCCAACACCAGCGTGCGCGTGCCATCCACGATCGCTTCGCAGGGATTGCAGTACTCGTTGATCAAGCCATCGGTGGACCAGGTGAGGTTGTACTTCAGGGCGTTGGTGGGGAACAGGGGCAACGCCCCGACCCGCATCTGCACGCAGTCCAAGCGCTCGAAGGCGCGCGCGAGTTGACTCGTCGCGATCGAGACGAAGCCCGGGGCTAAACCGCATTGGGGGGCAAAGACTTGGCCGGGTCGCGCCCGGTCGGCGAGCAGTCGCACGCGGGACGTGGTTTCGACGTCTTCGGTGAGATCGAAGTAGTGCGCACCAGTGGTCAGAGCGGCCTCGGCCACCAACGGGTTGAAGCGAAAACTCAACGCCGATATCACCGCTTCGGCGTCTTCGAGCACCGAGCTCAGCTGTTGCAAATTAGTCGCATCGACGTGGCGAATCGCTACAGGACTTTGACGTGCAATGCGTTCCAGCGACGCCATGTCATGATCTGCGACTGTGACCTGGTAGTCGCCTGCGTTGGTCAGGAACTTGGCGATCATGCGACCAATCTTCCCGCTGCCCAAAATCACGAGCTTCGGCAAACGACCTCCTTCAGCATTGCAGTAGCGACCTTGCCATTCGTTCTAGCTGAGGGTGCTGTTTTGGCCAGAAACCGTGTTCCGATGCCGAGTCCGCACCGCGGGCAAACAACGTGCCCTGCGAACGAACCCGACGCGCTCAAATTTCGTTTGCATTGGGCGCTATCGGGTTCAACAATCTTGCGCGAATGGGGCTTACCTTCGCGATTGTGAAGGTATGTGTCGCGTCACGACGCCTGGAATAACCCCCCGCCACGAGGTGTTCGAGTCAACACCAACGGCTCAGAGGAGGCTCGTTCATGCTGCGTAAGACAACAGCCAGTCCAGAAAAGGCGACCCAGTCAGCGACCGCAGGAGATGCCCTCGGTGCAGCACTCGCTTTGTGCGATGAGCGCTCCACCCTAGTGGTAATCCAAGGTCGCCATGGTCAATTGGCGCTGGAGAGCCTCTGGCGACGCCTGAACGATTCGCGCGGGCGCACTGGACAACAATCGGTGACGGTCTTACTCCAGCGCCCCGGCGAAACGACTGGCGCTCTGCTCGGCAGGGTGCAAAGCCGCATCGCGTCATCGTTCACGCCACCCAGCAGGGTGCTCTGGCTGCAGCCCAAGGCCAATCAGGACTTGTCGCGCGTGCGCGTGGCGTACGAGCTCGCCCCCGTGCTCGGAGACTTCACCGAACTCGTCTTCTTCACGCACGACGCCCACGAGGCCAGTGGCATCCGAAAAGCCGTCGACCCCGACGCCGTGACGGCTCCGCTGCACGCAGTGCGTCGAGCGAGTCCCCCAGTCGTCCCCGCACAGCCGCGGGCCGCGCTGCGTTCCGAAGTGCGTTGGCTCGCCCCATTACCCGAGGCGGACAACGCTCCGATTACGCAGCGCTCTTGTGTCGGTGAGGAGTAGAGCGAGCCTGGGCTCGCTCTACCCGCTGCACGGGTCTCAGAGCAGCGACTTGAGGTCCAGCATTTCCTCGACGTCCGGCATCAGCACGAGTTCGACGCGACGGTTGGCCTGCAACCCCGCGTCGTTGTCGTTGGCCGCGACCGGGTCGGTCTCCCCGTAACCTGCCGCGTGCAGATGGCGCGGGTCGAGCCCGCCGCCGCCGCCCTTGGCGTCCACGGGGGTCACCATGTAGACCAAGACTTCACGTGCGCGCATCGCTGACAAGCCCCAGTTGTCCACGAACTTGATGTTGTACTTCAGCGGCTTGTTGTCGGTGTGCCCGGCGACCTGAAAGTAACGCGCGTTGAGCTGGGCATCGGTGCGAATGACTTCGGCAACCGCCAAAATGACCTGTTTACCCTCATCACGCAGTTCATCTTTGCCGCTTGCGAACAACACATCGCCCGGCAGTGAGATCACCATGCGGTTGTGGCGAATCTGAACTTTGAGGCCGAGATTCGTCAGTTTTTGCAGCTTGCCGCGCAACACTTCGAAGCGTTGCTTGATGCGCTCCAGTTGCGCCGCACGCTGCTTGTACTCTTCGAGGGCGCGCTTCATCTGATCGAGATCGGCTGCTAGGCGCTCTTTCTCGGTGCCTTCTTGCTGCAGCTTCTGGTTCAGCTGATCGACGTCGACGCCGCTTTTCTCGAGCTCTGCGACGAGATCGCGGACGCGTTGTCGCGCCTTCTCCAGCTCATCGACGTCCGCCGCATGCGCCTTCTTTTCATTGGCGTTCTCGGACTCGAGTTTTCCGTAACGGGCAAGCTGCGCCTGCCACTCGTCCTCGGAATACCCACAGCCGACCACCAACAACCCACAAGCCAGTAGCACTACTCGTTTCAAGCTCATCGTTTCTCTTCCAGTTCCAAGTGCCGGCGAGGGTCGCACGAAACCCCGAAGCTTGCGAAGCCGTTTGAGCCACATTGGACGGCTTTGTTTGGCGCCGCGGGTTGCCCTCCGGGCAAATCCTCAATCGCGCCCGTGCGCTTTTCACCAGCAACCGATCGAGCCGGGTGGCCACTCGCCAGCGGAACCCCGAAATGCGGTGCAGTTCCGAGGCCTGATGCGGGAGCACCCGAAACTCGCCTGCTTCGGAGGCCTGCCCACATCGACGCAAAGAGTCCGCAGACGGGGCCCGAGCAGTCCGTTAACTTACACCCAACCCGTACAGCATTGAAACAACTAGTTAGAACTTACGAAATTGCTCCGGACGGCTCACACGCGGCCGATAACTTTGGTGTCACACTGTTTCAGACTGTTACCAGCCGCCAAGCGTTCACGCCCGGTGGCGGCAGTGTTTCATCCCTCACGAGGACCGATGTTTCGTCGCTACGGCTTGCTCCCGTTCTGTCTGCTGATAAGCGTTGCCTGCGGCAGCGCTCCACGTGTCGTCACCGACGAAGGAAGTGCCGAGGCCAACAACAAACCAGACTCGGGCGCCGCAGTCGCGGGCCACGATGCTGGCGCTTCGGAGACGACCGGCAACGTCATCATCGGCGATGACGACGACGATGACGACCAGGGCTCGCCGGCCAACGGTTGCGCCGCCGACGGCGGCTGCCTGGGCCTAGAGGGTGACGCGGGTCCCGCTTGCGGTGACGGCGTCGTCGACGAAGGCGAAGAGTGCGACGACGGCAACTCGACGCCGGGTGATGGCTGCTCTGGCGCGTGCAGCGTCGAGCCCAACTCCAAGTGCCCGAAGGGCGGCGGCGCCTGTCACTCGACCATCGAATGCGGCAACGGTAAACTCGAGGGCTCCGAAGTCTGCGACGACGGCAACACCAAGGGTGGTGACGGTTGCTCGAAAGACTGCCTCTCCAAGAACCCCGAGTACGACTGTGCCGTGCCTGGTGAACCTTGCAAGGACGTGGTGGTCTGCGGCAACGGCATGGTCGAAGGCTCTGAAGTTTGCGACGACGCCAAAGAGGAAGGCGGCTGCAATGACGATTGCAGTGGCGTAGCCGAGGGCTGGCTGTGTCTGCACCCGGGCGAGTCTTGCGTGCTGCAACCGCGTTGCGGCGATGCCACGATCAATCCGGGCGAAGCCTGTGACGATGGCAACGAGGACGACCAAGACGGCTGCTCTCACGAATGTGAACTGGAAAACGGCTTCTTCTGCGTCGGCGAAGGCAAAGATTCGTGTTTCGAAGAGGTATGCGGCGATGCTGAACGCACGCCGTCGGAAGCGTGCGACGACGGTAACGAGGTGTCGGGTGATGGCTGCAGCCTATGTCAGTTCGACACCGGCTGGGTATGTCCGCCCGGCGGCAATTGCACGCCTCGCTGCGGTGATGGCGTCGTCTTGGGACACGAGCAATGCGACGACGGCAATCTGCAAGGAGGCGACGGTTGCAACGTCGCGTGTCTGGTCGAGGCGTTCTTCGACTGCCCCAAGGATGGCGGCGAGTGTACGGCGCAGGTGACGTGCGGTAACGCGCAGATCGACGGCTTCGAGGCTTGCGACGATGGCAACACGACGGACGCTGATGGCTGTTCGGGTGATTGCACGGTCTGGGATCCGAACTACGACTGCAGCACCGTCGGCGTTGCCTGCGTCGCCCTCGTCGAGTGCGGCAACGGCATCATCGAAGGCAGCGAGGAGTGCGACGACGGCAACACGCTTTCGGATGACGGCTGCGCCGAAGAGTGTGACGCGGTCGAGCAGGGCTGGATCTGCTTGCGCCCCGGTGAGGCCTGCCAACTGAAGCCCGAGTGCGGCGACGGTTCGCTGACGCGCGGCGAACAATGCGACGACGGCAACATCGACAGCGGCGACGGCTGTGACGACAAGTGCCAAGTCGAAGCGAAATACTTGTGCATCACGCCCAACGCGCCGTGTGCCAAAGAGGTGTGCGGAGACGGGGTGCGCACGCCGGACGAACAGTGCGACGACGGCAACGCCAACGGCAACGACGGCTGCACCGATTGTGTGGTCGACGATGGCTTCACGTGTCCCACGCCCAACGAGGCCTGCCTGCCGCGCTGCGGCGATGGCAAGAAGAAGGGCTACGAGGACTGCGATGACGGTAACAAGACCGCGGGCGATGGTTGCGGAGCGAGTTGCTTGCGCGAAGCGGGTTACTTCTGCCCTACGGCGGGTCAAGCCTGCACGCTTTCGGTGTGTGGTAACGGTGATCTAGAAGGCGACGAGGGCTGCGACGACGACAACCTGATCGCCGGCGACGGCTGCGGCCCGACGTGCCAGAAGGAGCCCAGCTTCGATAGCGATGGCGTGGCATCGTTAGCCTGCGGCGATGGTTTGGTCACGGGTGATGAAGAATGCGACGACGGCAATGCCAACAGCGGCGATGGCTGCTCGTCGGCCTGCGTCGTGGAGAGCGGATACGAGTGCAAGAACTCCGTCACGCATCCGGACACGGTCAGCATCGCGGTCACTTATCGCGACTTCAAGACCGATGAAACCGAGGGCGGCCATCCCGACTTCGAGAACGTCAATCAGAACGACACCCAAATCCCGGGCGCGGTGTGTACGGTCGCAAACGAGGACACTTGCGGCAAGCTCGACAGCGAGCGCAAACCCGTTCTCGGGCCAGGCAATCAACCCACGATCTCGAGCGCTGACAGCTACGCGCTGTGGTATCGCGACGAAGATCCCGACGGCAACATCGACATCGACCGCGTCGACGGGGTACTCGACCTGACGCGCGCTGGCGACGCGACCTCGGATGTCTACGAATTCGACAGCTCCGCCTTCTTCCCGCTCAACGGTCTCGGCTTCGGCAATACCTGCGTCGACGAGGACGTCGACAACAACTGCTGCGGCAACAACGGCAGCTGTCGCAACAAGAACTTCAGTTTTACGACGGAGCTGCGCTACTTCTTCCAGTATCAAGGTGGCGAGACGCTGACGTTCCGTGGTGACGACGATGTCTGGGTGTTCATCAATGGCCACCTCGCAGTGGACGTCGGTGGTGTACACTGCGCACTGGCGGGTCGCGTCGTGTTGGGCGACGAAGACTCGACCTGCACGCTGGATCACTTCGACAATCCCAATGACGGCGGCGGTTGCGCCAACGTCGGCACACTCCCCGACTGCGCGCGTACGACGGACGAGGAAGCCGACACCAGCGACGGTCGCTTTGGTCTCACCAAAGGCGGCGTCTACGAAATCGTGCTGTTCCACGCCGAACGTCACACGACGGCGTCGAACTTCCACCTGACTTTGCAAGGCTTCTTGGCGCCGCACTCCAACTGCACACCGATTTGCGGCGATGGGTTACTCAGGCGCGGCGAGGTCTGTGACGACGGCGACAAGAACGAAGACGACACCTACGGCGTCTGCAACACGACCTGCACCGAGCGTATGTTCTGCGGCGACGGCACGAAGAACGGCCCCGAGATCTGCGACAACGGCATCAACATCTCGACCTACGGCTCGATGAACAACAACGGTTGCGCGCCGGGCTGCGTCGCGCCCCCGAACTGCGGAGACAGCACGCTGCAGGCCGCTTTCGAGGATTGCGACCTTGGCAACGCAGCCAATTTGGGCGGCTATGGCGGCTGCAACGCTGATTGCAGCTGGGGCCCGTTCTGCGGCGACGGCACGTTGGACGATCCTGAAGAGCTGTGCGACAAAGGCACGCAGAACGGCGGCTATGGCAAGCCGTGTGGTTACGACTGTAAGCCTGCGCCCTTCTGTGGGGACGGCGTGCGCAACGGCCCGGAGCAGTGCGATCTCGGTATCGAGGGCAACACCGGTGAATACGGCGGTTGCAAGCCGGACTGCACGTGGGCGCCACGCTGCGGCGATCGCAAGGTCCAGGACGGCGAACAGTGCGACGACGGCCTGAACGTCGGCGGCTATGGGCGCTGCGCGATGGGCTGCGTCTGGGGTCCACGCTGCGGCGACGGCCAAGTCGACGAAGGCTACGAGTGGTGCGATGAGGGCGCGGCCAAGAACGACAATTCGTACGGCGGCTGCTCGCCCACTTGTCAACCCGGTCCGTTCTGCGGCGACGGCCTCGTCTCGTCTGCAAAAGAGCAGTGCGACAACGGCCTCAACATCGACTTCTACGACGGCCCGGGTGCCTGCGCGCCGGGCTGCGTGCAGCCGCCACGCTGCGGTGACGGCGTGCTGCAGCCGGGGCTCGAGTGGTGCGACAAGGGCGATTCGGGCAACACCGGCGCGTACGACGGTTGCACGTCGAGCTGCCAATTGGGTCCGTACTGCGGCGATGGTCACAAGGACGACGCAGCAGGCGAAAAGTGCGACGAAGGGTTGCAGAACGGCGGCTACGGCAAACTGTGTGGCTTCGACTGTTTACCCGCGCCCTTCTGCGGCGATGGCGTGCGCAATGGGCCCGAGCAGTGCGATCTGGGCAAGAAGCAGAACACTGGCGAGTACGGCACTTGCAGCTCCAAGTGCACACTCTCGCCGCGTTGCGGCGACAAGGAAGTGCAGAAGTCCGAGGGCGAAGAGTGCGACGATGGCGCCAACGATGGTGGCTACGGTGAGTGCGCGCCCGAATGTAAACTTGGTGCGCGCTGTGGCGACGGCGTCGTGCAGAGCGACTCGGGCGAAAAGTGTGACGATGGTAAGAACACGGGCGCCTATGGCGAGTGCGCGCCAGGGTGCAAGCTCGGTCCGCATTGCGGTGACCGCATCGTGCAAGAGGAAGCGGGTGAACAGTGCGACGAGGGCCCCGAGGGCAACTCGACCTGTTCTTCGACTTGTCGGCACCGTACGGCAGGCACCAGTCGTTAGCGGACGCTGCCGCCCGTGCGGCTGAGCGCGGATTGCTGGCGCGGGACCGTTCTCGGCCAGCAATGGCACCCCTATGCGACATGCGCCCACCCCGACACCGTATCGAGTGAGATCACATTCGACCCAGTTGGGCGAAGTGCCGCACCACGGTTAAAGTCTGGACAGAATAGACCGCGCGCCTGCCTCCAACAGGCGCGCACACGGACTATTCCTTAAAGTTATAAGGGGCGCTCGCATATCTTGTTGGATAGGCGCAGTGCAGCCGCTGCCGCCGGTGACGCAGCGCATCACCGCCTCGAGGATGGACCCCAAGCATGAAGAAGAACCTGAGTTACGCCTTGTCGATAGCCGGACTGGTATCGCTCGCTGCATGCGGCAGCAAGCCGTCCATAGTGACCGACGAGGCTGAAGGCACCTCCGACCGTGGCACCGATAGCGGTGTGGGCGTAGCTCCGAATCCTGGCGATGGCGGTGGGATCGACCAAAGCTCGATCTTGACCGACCAAAACGAAGTGCCCACGACACACAACCCTTGCGCCAACGCGGACTCGGGTTGTGACGCGCTGCAGGGCGACGCGGGCCCGGCCTGCGGTGACGGCAAGGTCGACCAAGGCGAGGAGTGTGACGACGGCAACTCCGTACCCGGCGATGGGTGTACGGGCTCGTGTCAGGTCGAACCCAACTCCAAGTGTCCTCCCGAAGGTGGGGAATGTACCTCCACCATCAAGTGTGGCAACGGCAAACTAGAAGGTTCCGAAGTCTGCGACGATGGCAACACCAAGAACAACGACGGTTGTTCGAGCGACTGCCAATCGAAGAACCTCGACTACGACTGCAGCACGCCCGGCGAGCCTTGTAAGAATCTGGTCGAGTGCGGGGACGGCGTAGTGAGTGGTTCGGAGACCTGCGACGACGGCAACGAGACCGGCGGCTGCAGCGATGACTGCAAATCGATCGAAGAGGGGTGGCTGTGCCTGCGTCCGGGCGAAGCCTGCATCGTGGCACCGCGCTGCGGCGATGGGTTGATCAACCCCGGTGAGCAATGCGACGACGCCAACGAGAAGAGCAGCGACGGTTGTTCGAGCAAGTGTGAACTCGAAAACGGTTTCTTCTGTACCGGGCAAGGCAAGGATTCCTGCATCGAAGAGGTGTGTGGCGATGCGGATCGCACGCCGACGGAGGCTTGCGACGACGGCAACGAGGTCTCGGGCGATGGTTGCACCGAGTGCGCGTTCGATTCCGGCTGGGTGTGCCCGCCGGACAGCGCCTGCTTGCCGCGCTGCGGCGATGGCATGGTGCTCGGTAGTGAACAGTGCGACGATGGCAATCGTGAGAGTGGCGACGGCTGCAACGCAGCTTGTGTGACCGAGGCTTTCTTCGATTGCCCGCCGAGCGGCGGTGAGTGTACGGCGATCGACACTTGCGGCAATGGTTCGATCGAAGGTTTCGAAGCTTGCGACGATAGCAACAAGACCGGCGGCGACGGTTGCTCGGCAGACTGTACCGTCTGGGATCCAAACTACGACTGCAGCACGGTCGGCGCCGATTGCGTGCTCTTGGTCGAATGCGGCAACGGGATCCTGGAAGGGGCCGAAGCTTGTGACGATGGTAACGTAACAGACAGCGACGGTTGCGCTGCCGACTGTGCGTCTGTCACCGCCGGCTACATCTGCCTGCGTCCGGGCAATCCGTGCGTGATCCAACCGCAATGCGGTGACGGCAGCATCACTCGCGGTGAACAATGCGACGATGGTGATACCTCGTCACTCGACGGCTGCAGTGACTTGTGCGCGCTCGAGACCGGGTACATCTGCGCGGCGGCCAACACGCCCTGCATCAAGGAAGTCTGCGGCGACGGTGCGCGCACGCCTTCCGAGCAATGCGACGATCACAACACGACCAGCAACGACGGTTGCAGCGCGACCTGCACGGTGGAGACCGGCTACGTCTGCGCTGAACCCGGCAAAGCGTGCTTCCCACGTTGCGGCGACGGC
>DATAHU010000153.1:0-21548 GCA_036263015.1 Polyangiaceae bacterium
GCTTCGATGGCCGCAGCGTTGTCGGCCATGAACTCGTCGACCCAGACCAGCTGATCGCCTTCGACACCCAGAGACCAAGCGAGCCGTCGTAGGAGAACACTGCGCCCCGAGCCCGCGCGGCCGCGCAGGTTGAGCGTGTGCCCCGACTCGAGTTGGGTCACGGCTTGGACCAAGCGGCCTGCGGTGGCATCGATTCCGACGATGGGCCACATCGCGGTCGGCTCGAGCTGCTCTTCTTCGTCTTTGTGCTCGATGCCCGCAACGCGACGCAGCGCCACGGCGAACTCATCCGCCGATGGATGCCGAAGTTCCGGCTCGACCGCCGTGGCACGCTGCGCGATCTTCAACAGCGCCGGCAACAGCGCTGCGCTCACAGAGCCCTCACCGCGTTCGACGGTTTCGCGCAGTGCGACACCCAAGGCGTAGACCTCTGCGCGCACCGTCAACGATTTGCCACCCAAGAGCTCGGGTGCAGCATACTTCGGAGTTAACCCTGGAGCAGTAGTACCTGCGTCGCGCCAAGGCGCCGCAAGTCCCAAATCGACGAGCGTCGCGTCACCGCGTTCGTTGACGATGATGTTGGCTGGTTTGACATCGCCGTGAAAAAACCCCGCGCGATGCACTCGTGTCAGTTGGTCGGCAGCATTGGCTAGTGCCGCGAGGATCTTGCGCGTCGGCGTGTTGCTCTTCATCAACTCGTCGAGGCTCTTGCCCGAGACGAGTTCGCGCACCATGAAAGGGCGCCCGGTGTTCGGTAACCTACCGAAGCGAATGACGCGCGGCACGCCCAGCCCCTCGAGGCCGGAAAGCGCCACGGCTTCGCGCACGAGCGCGGCCATTTCGTGCTCGGTCGCGTCCTCGGCGAGCACTTTCAACGCATAGTGTTCGGTGGTGTGGCGGTCCTTGACCTCCCAAACCTCGCCTCCCCCGCCAGTGCCCAAGGGGCGCAATGCTTCGTAGCGCGCTGGAAACGTCAGAGTCACCGTCCGAACCGTTGCCTATTCACAAACAACCCACAGCTCAGCGAGCGAGCCGCACTGCACAGGCCAGGCCAAGCTCGCTCACGATACTGCCCCTTACAGACCCCATTGCGGCTTAGAGACCGTACTGCAGGCCCAAACCGATGAACGCGCCGGTGGGCATCAAGCCGAGCTCGGTGTGTGCGACGAAGTTCTTGTGGGCCTTGTAGCGCAGACCCACTTGTCCAGCGATCCAGGGAAAGATCAACGGGCTGGAGCCGCCGTTCGCCCACGACGGCTCGACGTAGTTACCGTAGTGGTCGTTGTTGAAGTTGCAGAATGCCGCGTTGGGCACGCCCTTGTCGGTGCAACGACGGTAAGAGCTCGGGTCGTTGGGATCGCCCGTCGGGTAAGCCTGCACGCGATTCAGGTCGCCGAACACGAGCCCCAACCCCACGCCGGCTCCGTACGTCATCGAGAAGCCGGGACTGAACTCGTCCGTGCTCCACATGAAGTCGGCGCCCAGGAACATGATCTTGTAGTTGGCCTTGATGATCTCCCAAGCATCGTTGGCGTCCGTCGAACCCTTGAACGGAACGTCCGTCAGGTTGTAGAGGCCGAGTTGGGCGAAGAGCTGGTACTCGAAACCGCCCTTGCGGATGCCGAACTCGAGCCCCGGCGTGTGCGCGTACAGCCCCTTGCCGCCATCGGCGAACAAGTGCTGCACGAACTCCGGAATCATCACGTTGCGATAGCGGGCACCGATGAACAGGTACGTCTTGTCGGGGCGCTCGGTGACACCCTCGAGGGCGTCTGCCACGGCTTCCTCGTCGACCTTTGCCTTGCCGCCCTCGGCTGCAGCCGGTTTTTCGGGCGCATCAGCAGCCGGCTCGGCCGCAGCCGGAGCCTCGCTGGCGGGCGCTTCGGCGTCGTCCGCCGCGTCCTGTGCTACGGCTTGTGCCGCCCAAGTCAAACCAAGAACCAAACCCAAGACACCGCTGAGGTATCGCATCATTGCGCTCCGCTCCTGACCGTCCGCTTATCAATTTGTGCCAAGCGCCGGTCAGTGTGCCAGCTTTTGTGCCAGCGGGTCAAGGGGCGTTGTCGGGTCAAGTGCTTCGGTCGCGTACCGCTCGCAGCAGCTCGCCATGGAAGCCGAAAGGGCGAGGGTTGGACCCCGCCCTTTCGCAGATTCGACTGATTCGGGCGCGGAACCCGTTAATCAGAGCACATCAGGTGTCTTTTGCATCGCCGCGCGCGAAGATCGAAGCGACGTAGTTCAAGACGTCGGTGGCGCTGACTTCGTTGTATCCGAAGTACCGCATCAAACGACTCTTGATGATGTCGATCTTCTCTTGCGTCTCTTTGTCGACCACTGCAGAGACCAGCGTCTTGAGCTTGATGCTGTCCTTCTGATCTTCGAACAGCTTGAGCTCGAGCGCGCGACGCAGACGGTCGTTGGTTTGCCAATCGAATTTCTTGCCTTCGATCGCCTTGGCGCCGATGTAATTCATGATCTCGCGACGGAAATCGTCTTTGCGATTCTCGGGGATCTCGATCTTCTCCTCAATCGCGCGCATCAAGCGCTCATCCGGCTCTTCGTCTTTGCCGGTGTAGCGGTTCTTGACCTTCTCTTTGAGCGTGTACGCTTTGATATTGTCGATGTAGTTGGCGGCCAACTTCGAAATCGCCTCTTCGTCGGCGCTGATCGCGCGCTGCACCTCGTTCTTGACGATCTCGTCGTATTCCGATTTGACGACACCGATCAGCTCTTTGTAGCGCTTGCGCTGTTCTTCGCTCGCAATCAGGGAGTGGTTCGTGAGCCCCTTCTCGAGTTCGTTCAAGACCATGAATGGGTTGATCGTGCCCTCGGCCAGATCGCTCACCAACGCGTTCGAGATCTTGTCCTGAACATAGCGAGGACTGATGCCGCTCATGCCCTCGTTCTTGCTCTCTTTGCGCAGCTCTTTGACGGTGTCTTGCGTGTAGCCCGGCAGCACCTTGCCGTCGTAGAGCTTCATCTTCTGAATCAGCTGCAGGTTGTGCTTCTTCGGCTCTTCCAAGCGCGTCAGCACGGCCCACATGGCGGCGACCTCGGTCGTGTGCGGTGCGATGTGCTTGCCGCGCACGCGACGCTGGTTGAACTCCTTCTCGTAGATCCGGATTTCGTCGCTCAAGCGCGTGATGTACGGCACGTCGATCTTGATCGTGCGGTCACGCAAGGCCTCCATGAACTCGTTGTTCACGAGCCGCTTGTACTCGGCCTCATTGGTGTGACCGATGATGACTTCGTCGATGTCCGTTTGCGCGAACTTCTTGGGCTTGATCTTGTGCTCTTGTGAGGCACCCAACAAGTCATAGAGGAACGCCACGTCGAGCTTGAGCATCTCGACGAACTCGATCACGCCGCGATTGGCAACGTTGAACTCGCCGTCGAAGTTGAAGGCGCGCGGGTCCGAATCGGAGCCGTATTCGGCGATCTTGCGATAGTTGATATCGCCAGTTAACTCCGTCGAGTCCTGGTTCTTCTCGTCTTTGGGCTGGAACGTACCGATACCGATGCGGTCCTTCTCGCTCAGAATCAAACGCCGCACGCGCGTGTGCTTGGAGACGACTTTGCCCCAGTCACCGCCGTACTTGAGCATCAGCCCTTGGAAAATGAAGCGACTCGCAGGGTCGAGATCACCTTCCACACGCACCGAGAACAAGTCCGTCGAAAGGCCTAGTTTCTCGAACGCCTGCGCGCGCCACTCGAGCGGAATCAGGCGCAGCGGTTCGTCGTGCATCGGCGAATCGAACTCGTCATCGTTGCCGCTGGCAAGCCCGGTACCCTTCAAGTTCGTCCACTTGAAGGTGTACATGGCGCCGTCCGGACCGCGCGAATACGCCTCGAGTCCCTTCTTGAGCAAGCGCGCGATCGTGCTTTTGCTCGAGCCAACGGGGCCGTGCAACAGCAGAACACGCCGCTCTGGACCATAACCCTCGGCCGCTGCCTTCAACACGTTCATCAGACGCATCAAAGGGATGTCGAGCCCGAAGACGGCGTCTTTGCCGTGGTCCGTCGGATCTTGGAAGAAGTTGTAGCGGACGAGCTTCTTCTTGTTGTCGATGTACTCGTCAGTCCCGTAGGAGAGCACCATGTCGTAAACGCGCTGGAAAGCGTTGCGCGTCACCTTTGGGCGCTCTCTGACTAGCTGCAGGTACTCCTCGAAGCTGCCCTCCCACGATAGGTCGCGATACAACTCGTAGTCTTGAAGCTGCGCAACTTGCGATGTGAGCTCACCTGAATCCAACGCCACAGAACCTCCGTCGACTACCTTACGCCCGAGTGCGCAAAACACCAGCTCGAAGCCACAATCACGGACAGCGACCCGAGCCACGCCATAACGCGGCGGAACGTAACAACAAACACCAGTGAGTGCCAGCTTTGTGCCGGGTGCGTTCCGGGGCAAGGCACAATCTCTGCGCGACCCTGCGCCCGGTCACGTTCGAGCGCCCAAACACCGACAAAAGCCCACGCTATCTCAGCACCTCAGCGCTGGCTCAAAGTCGCAAATCCCGTCACGACCGAAGCAAACGCGGGCCGCGTGTCGCCGTTGGCGGCACGCAGGCCGATCGAGCAACGCGCACTTGCTGCCGGATCGTCGAACCGATACGCACGCCGAAAGGCGTCGCACTCGGACTCGATGGGATCGTAGAGCGAGCTCAAGGTCAGAAACGGCACGAGTTTGGGCTCCAACTCGAGCGCGGCCCACAGGGCGTCGAGGGCCGCAGCCTGTTGCTCCAGCGAACTGGCCGCGGAACGTGAACTCGGATAGCTGACTTCGCGCAGCCAGACGTTCGCGGCATAGCTGTGCGCCGACTGCAATTGCGAGATCAAACCATGCGCAAAGTCGTCGCTGGAAAGTGCCGTACCGGAGCGGTCGAGGCCGTTCTCCGAAAGCGTCACCAATGAGACGCGGCTCGCCAAGTCTCGCAGCTCGACGCTCGGTTCACTCCAAGCCGCAGCGTCGGTGCTGATCCCGACCAGAGTTTCTTGGCGGCGCGCCGGGTGTTCGTTCGCATAGTCGAGAAGCTCTCGCGCGTAGTTCGTGAGCTTGGTGCGTACGGCTGCGGACGCAAGATCGAGCGAGACGTCGAGCAGATCACCGATCACCACACCTTGGACCACGAGATCGGAGTCGAACAGTTCGTCCAGTGCCGCTTTCGCCCAATCCTCGCGCTCAGCCCAATCTACGTCGGCGATGTCGAGCGCACCGCGCACCCCATCCACGGCGAACAAGACAGCGACGCCGCGCTGTTGATACCAGGCCGCGCGCTCCACGTCCTGTTGTTCACTTCTTCCGGAACCCCAACTGTGGGTGACGGTCGTGGCGCGTGAGTCGAAGGCCGTCACGTCGAGATCCGCAAGTACAGCATCGTCCGAGATCGTGGGATTCAGGCCCATCACGATCGATGCGGGAGCCATCGCGTCGGGCTGTGCGTGGCCGGCATCCCTGGACTGGGAAGCGCTCGCGTCTGCGCTGGCCCTGCCGGCGTCGCGCAACGCGGAGCCCCCGGAGTCGAACGGGTCCGAGCTGCTTCGCTGCCCATCGGCCCCCTTGTCGCGTGAAGCACACGCCGCAATCAGGCACGCAAAGGCACAAGCTGCGACCGTCGATCGCCGTCCGCTCGGAACTAGCACCAGAGCGTCATCGCACGCCGCGGGCCGGCGGTCGAGGGCTGCCCTCGACGTAGTCCGTCTTTCAGCGTCTGCGATGGGACATCGGCGCAAAGTGGGCGTGCGAGTGACTCGAGGGGAATGACGACCGATGCGGCGCCGACGGTCTGAACGTGGGTTGGTGCATGGGGGGCGACGCGCGGTGGAGTGTGGGCGGGCGCGTTACCCTCGGGTAAACGCGCGGGCGTGGCAAGCGCTCAGGCATCGACGGATGGCTGGGTACCGGAGAGTGTGGCGGCGGAGTAACAGCGTGGTTCGTGCCTGGGGCGGCCCGCGGAGCGGGTCTGGGGCTTGGAATCGTACGCACTCTCGGGTTGCTGCGCGGCCAAGCATCGGGCCGCGTTCGGTCCGGCAAGTGCTGCACCATGGGTTGTCCAACCGTCGTGGTTCGAGTTGGGCGCCCTGGGGCTTGTCCGGCGCTCGAACGCTGATCGAGGGGCGCACCGTTGCTCGCCACTCGTCCGGCAAGCGGCGCGCGCGCGGAGTGCGAGCTGCCGAGAGCGCTCGAGCTGCGACCGTAGTTGGCGCCGTGCACGGGCACGGCGCGGGCCGAGCTGCGCAGATCCTGGAATGTCCGCGAGTTATGAACAGCGTGCTGCGATACGTGCCGAGCGAACACGTGCCGGCGAGGCACGAACACCAACGCGCGAGGCGCTGGTGCCGCAATCCAGACAACGGCCCCGCCGCGCCAAATGTACGAAGGCCCGAGCGGTGCCCAGCCGAGATAGGAGTCCCCCACGACCCAGAAGCGCACCCAGGCCGGTGCGTAGCGCGTACCGGGCACCCAAGCCCAGCCTTCACCAGGAATCCAAACCCAGCGCCCATAATGGAACACCACGCCACCGAACGGATAGTCGCTAACCCATACCCATTGGTTGTACGAGCCGAGTGCCCAGTGCCCCGAGTTCACGTAGGGTGTAAATCTAGCGCCAACCACGTTGGGATAGGGCACCCAGACCGTGCCGTAACGCGAGTCGTCGATCCAGGCGCCATAGTCGTCCAGCTCTGGGCGAAAGCGGTTGAGCGCGTCCGGATCGGCATCGGCGTCCGACTGCTCCGAGGAATCGGCTGCGGCGGGGGGCGGTGACTCGCTCGGCGCGAGGCCCTCGTTGCTCGGCTCAGCGCTCGAAGAGGTGCTGCCCTGTTCACCCGAGACGCTCGGCTCGGGCTCAGTCTCGGAGGGCACCACGTCTTGGTAACCAGGAGCGGCCGAAGGCGATTGTACTTCGCGATAGCCGCGTTCGCTGGGCAGCGGATCGCTCGTCGGATGAACCTGCACCGGGACCTCCGAATCAGCGCTGAGCGCTTGATTGAAGACCGGCGCGCACCCGAGCACGCACTGACTCAGAACCAGAAGGAACGAACGCACCGTCATGACAACACCCGCGCGGACAAGAAGCGACCACCGCTAAGACTGGTGTCGGTCTGCCTACACGCCAGTTTCCCACGGATCGCATCTTTGGCTACGCGCCACAACTGGGCGTTCTCCCTCGACGGGCCGCACGCTGAATCGGACTGGCGCCATCCCTGCCCAAATGAGCAAGAATTCCGGGCCTTCTGGGGCGCGCTCAAGGACGCGCGGACAGCGTCGGCTTACCGCGCGTCTCGAGTGTCTTGGCAACCATGTCGGCCAGGCTGGCCCGAATTTGCGACTTGGGCAACACCATGTCGGCCTGAGCAGCCGACGCCAATGCGCGCAACTCTTCGACCGGACGACTCGAAACCAGAATGATCCCGAGCGAGCGGCCGCGGGAATTCTGGCGCAGCACCCGCGCGAGTTTGTCGCCGTCGATGTCCGGCAGCATCACGTCGACCACCACGACGTCGATGGCGTTCTGGAATATCTCGCGGGTGGCGCCGATTGCGGAAGGGAGACTAAACACTGTATATCCGGCACCCACCAAGGTTTGCGAGAGCAGCTCACGCGCGATGTCATCGTCGTCGATGACGAGAATGCGGGCTGCGTTTGGGCCTTTTTGGCGTTGCATGTCACGGGCTGAGTTCAATGGTGGTTCCCAACGGAAGGGTCTTCACTCGACGATGCGGTCGACGTGGGTCAATGCATCCGGACGAAGTTCGAAGCGTTCTACGACCTGCCGGAGATCAACGGTCGTAGTGGTCGACAGTGGCAACTGAGCTCGTGCTTCCGGGACCTTCCAGCCTTGATCGGCGATGTCCAGGACGAGCTCTGCTGTTTGTACACCCAGCGCAGTGTGATCAGGCAGTACGGCGAAAGTCCCGAATGCCTGTGACGACGAGACCAACGAAGCCGCACCGACGATGGCGGGGCGCCAAGGTCGTTCATTCAGACCCGGTAACCATCCGCCAGTGATCAGCTGCGGCGACAGAAGTCGGTCGTCGTTCAAGATCCACACCGCGTCCACCTCCTGTTTGAGGCGGCGCAAAGCATATTTTATCTCAGATAAGTTCGGGTCCACCCCCACGTCGTAGCGAACGACGGAAACATGTTCGAGCCGTGCCAATTCGAGCTCACGCGCTACGAAGCCGTCCAACGACGAACGATGCACGACGCCTACGCGTTCGATTGGGGACGCTACGAGCTTGCGCAAATTCGTTACCACTGTGATCAGAGGCACCTCGTACGCGATGCCTGCCGCACCGAGCGGTCCAAGCTGCTGATCGTCGAGGAACGACGTCATCACCACCACCGCAGGCAAGCGCGGAGCCGCCGATGCGCTGCTCAAATAGTCGCGATATGCGGCGACGGTCGGGTTGTTCATCAGCACCACGGCCGCGGGATTATGGAGCTTTACAGCCTGCGCAATGACGTTCGCACCACCGCGGCCCTCGACGCGCACCGCAACGACTTTACAGTCTTGGCCGAGCTCATCGCTCAACCCTTGCCACACTTCGCGGGTCTGAGGCGTCTCCGGCATACACACGAGCACGGTCTTGTCACCGCGCCCGAGTTTCTGGATCTCCGAGTAAACTTGGCGCTCGAGCCCGGGACGACTGCCCGCACATGCGCTCGTGGCCAAGGCACCCAATCCGATCAACACGTCTCTTCGATTCATCGCCACTCGTCCACCCCCAAAACCATTTGAGTCGCGCGCGGAACCGACTTGATTGCGGAGACGACGCTAGCTCCCGCACCCGTCAAACTGGCCACCGCAGGCAATGCGACACGCACTGCGAGATCCTTTCGTAGCAGGTTCATACGACTTGCCGTTTGAAGCTCGGCGATGAGCCGACCCGGTAACACGATGCCATCCACGCGACGCATCTGGAGCAACGGCAACATGTCTTCCACTTTGGTTACGCGCTCGACTTTCGGTTGCGAAGGAAGGAGTCTGTGAACGAATTCGGTAGTGCCTTCACGTCCAAGGATATCGAGCGCGCCCACCGTACCCACGACAGCAGGGTTGGGCTCCACGTCGACGCTGGCCAGGGAGTAGGCTTCGTCTGCTGCTCCGGCGCGATAGCCGCGCAACTTCGTCGCGAGACCTTTCGCGTCGAGCACCATTTGCAGCGACAGCACGGCGTCCTGTCCGCCGCTGATCGCGCGATCGAAATCAGGCAGACGTCCGACAGCCGTGATCTCGATGTTGGGAAAGAGGCGCTCCAGTTCGCCTTGAAAGGCGCGCTGCTTCATCGCCACGTGCAGGTAAACGAGTAGTTTGGCCATGCTCAGTAAGTGTGGCGAAGCTCCAACATCAACTCTCGAGGAGCAAGGGGGTACTCGAAGCCGGAGAAGCCCGGGTTGGGTCCGGTGGCACCCAGAAGATTGTAAGCGCGCAGTGCGATCTGTGTCTCGTGTCCCGTGGCCAAGAACAGGTCGCGAGTAGTGAGCACTGCGTTCAGCAACATGTAACTGGGTAAAGTGAAACGTCCACCGTTGGCCAGCGTGCTCGCATCGGCCGAGTTCCGCGGCCCCACCAGCATTCCTTCGGCACCCAGTGACAGCGGAACGCTTGGCACGGAGGGCAACGCGGCCATGGCACCGAGCCGACCGATATAGGGCGGATACACGACGTTCGCATTGCCGACGAGCTGCGCTTGATAGCCGACTTGCCCCAAGTGGCGTTGCGACATCACCAGCTCGGCCGACGCGTAAATGTTGTAGTCCTCGTAGTGCTTGACGTCGAGGCGCGTCTCCCAGGTGAACGATGTCTGACTCGCCGTGTTGCGCGCGACCTGGTTGATGCCTTGCGGACTGAACTCGGCCTTGTCGAGTAACCAGTTGTACGAGACGCCACTCGTCACGCCGAAAAACGGCGACGGCGTGTACGAGAACTGTTGCTCGACCGTGTGTATCTTCTGCGGTCTCAGGTCGATGTTGCCTTGCACGTCGCCCGGGCGCAGAGGGGACGCGTACAACAGATACGGCGACGGTGCCTTGAAAGCACTTCCGTACAGAGTCTTGCTGACGATCGACTTCGACAAGCGCGAGGTCAACCCCAAGCGACCCGTCAGCTGGTTACCGTACGTACTATGGTGATCGTAACGCAGACCACCGGTAACTTTCAGCACCTCATCAATCAGCCGCAGGTTCGAGCTGACATAAGCACCCAAGTTCAACAGATCGACACTGTTGTCTTCCGCTGTGGATTTGGGCGCGGCTTGGCCGTTGGCACGGGCAATGCGATCCGGGGTCGGCAAGAACTCGTGATCGTAGACGCCCTCGGTACCGACGATGACGTTGAATGCCTTCGAAGGCACGAAGCGGGCTTCAGCGACCGAGTCGACGCCGCGATAAGACGTATTGCGCTCTGCGTACCAGATATCGCTGCCGACTTCGATTCGATCCGGCGAGAGAAAGATCCCGCGGAAATAGGTCGTTTGCAACGACAGGTCCAGCGTTGGCGTCGCGTGCAGCAAGGCGTCCATGTTGGCACGCCATTGACCCTGGGAGATGACGGTTCCTACGTGGTTGCCGTCCGCGTCGACGCCGTTGCTGAGCTGCGCCCATTGGGCGAAATCACCGCCCCGACGAAACCCCGAACCGTAGGCGCTGAAGACGATCTGCCCCTTGTCGGGCACGCGATAACCCACACGCGCTTGCAAGCCAAGCGAGCGCCGATCGAGGTTGTCGGCAGTACGCCGCTCACCGACGTAGGACGGCAGCGTCGGGTCGGGCGACTGCGAAGGCAGGCGCAGTCCGGACCGACTGCCGTATTCACCTGAGCCACTTACCAAGTAGTCCCAGTGCCCGAACTGTTTGCCGCTCACGAGCTCGAGCTGTTCGCTCGGGTTGGTACCCGTCACGCCCGTGAAGCTGCGCACTCGAACCGGCCGGGTATCCGCTGGTGCTTCCGTGATGATGTTGACGACGCCTAGGAAGGCGTCTGCACCGTAGAGCGCCGAGGCCGGACCGCGGATGATCTCGATCTGCTTGATCGACTCGAGTGCAATCAACTCCGCGCCGAGCCAGTTTCCAGAGGTTGCACGGTCGGCGACCGAACGACCGTCGATCATGACTTTGATTACACCGCTCGGTGCGCCCAAGCCACCCATCATGCCGCGCGAACCGACGTTGGGCAGGATGTGGTCGTCCACCATGTAGAAGCCGACACAGTGGTTCAAGACTTCCGCGACGTTACGATAACCCCAGCGGTTGATGTCGTCGCGAGTGACCACGGTGATGACCGCAGGGGCTTCACTCAAGCTCTCGGACGTCTTGGTCGCCGTCGATACCTCGACATTGAGCAGACGCACCAGGTCCAAGTCATCTGTTCCCTGATCCTTGTCTTCCGCTACGGCGAACGATGGCCACGTCGTTACAGCACTGACTAGCCACGCAGCTAGAAAATAAGAACGTCTCATGGTCGGAAAAATCGAACAACTCAGCGAGGGCATTTAGGCATCACCCGCAGCCCCCAAAGACGGGGCGACAAGATCTTGTCGCCCCGTTCATTTCGCACACTGACTAGCTGGGCGCCTTGCCGAGCGCAGCGCCCCTGACACGAATCACTGAATGCCGCCGATACCGAGCGAATCGAGGTACGAGTAATAGTCGTCCAGCTTCGCCGCGGGCACGATGTCGAGACCTGCGTTGAACCGCACGTCGTCGACCATGTTGGCCTTCAAGAGGCTCTTGGTCTTGTCGGCACCGAGCACGTTGATACCGTACAGAACGTACGGCGCCAAGTAACCCATGTAGTACTGACGTTGCGCGTGCGTGACCTGGATATATCCAGACTGCATATACTCAACGGTCTTGGGATCGAAATCGAAAGCCGCAATCTTCAGATCGCCCGCTTTCTTGCCGACCTGCTCCGCCAACATCGCACAGCGGAAGGCAACCGAGAACACGCCGATCATGCCAACCACGGGCGGGTCCGCCGAGTTGAAGGCGTCCGTCAGCACCTGCATGTCCTTCTCCTCGCCGCCGTCGTCCCAGTTGACCTTGATCACGATGCCGGTGTAGCCAGCAGCCTCGATCGCTTTCTTGGCACCCATCGTGCGCTCGTAGCCGTCAACCCACGCGGGATCGTCGTTACCGTAGATCACGACGCTGCCCTTGCCTTCGCCGCCGAGCTGCTCGACCAGCGATTCGCCGCCGGTCTTACCCGCGTCGGCGTTCATCGTTCCGATGTACAACGTGCGCTTCGAGTCCGGCAAATCCGAGTCGATCGTAATCACGGGGGCACCGCCCTTCTCGGCTGCGTTGATCTGATCGGTGATCACATCCTCCATCGGGGCGAGACCGAACCCGTCATAGCCGCTCTTGATGTCGTCCTGCATCATCGCGACTTGACTGGCGGTCTGCTCATCGCCGGTCGTGCCATCGACGGGTGCATCGACGCCGCCCTTGACCTCGAGCTCACCGAGCGCGCGCTTGGCCCCCAGCTGTACCGGCTCCCAATAGCCCGTCAACGTCTTGAGAACGACCTTCAACTTCATCGACTCTGCGGGTTCGGCTTCGATGGCCTTGACCAGTTTGTCCACGGTGCTCTCGAGCTCCGCAGGCTTGAAAGAGCTGTCGCCGAGGTCTTGACGGGCAACGCTCTTGCGGGCTTCCGCAACCGAGTCCTTACCGTCGCTGTTCGATCCCTGATCCGACGTGTCGGCATCAGATGCGCCACAGCCAACGATTGTGAAAACCACACTCAAAGCACCAATCAAACCAAACCCACTCTTCATCAATTTTCTCCCAGCGATTCTAGCGATTTACTGTTTTGTCTGTTGTCTTGTTGTTTACCTAACACCGTTCCCCCGGTTTCCCGACTGCAGCGCAGCCCGCCTCAGAGAATCTCTTTGCAGTCGACGTAGAACGAGCCCGTCTCGACGAAGCCCTGTCCTTTGACTTTCCACACGTCGTACACGACATGTTTGGCTGCGCCGTACTCGTCGAAGGAGTACTCGGTGCCAGCCCCAACATATCGGCGAGCCTCTCCGCCATCGACGGCTTTCATGGCCTTTTCGAGCGCATACCATTGTGCAGGCTCGCTGTCGGATGCGTTCATATTACGAATCAGCTGATGTAAACGCGTGGCAGTCGGCTGTTTACCATCTACGGCCATCGCGTACCGCATGCCCATGGCCACCAAGACCACCGAGTCGTAATAGAGACGTGAAGCGGGTAGCGGTCTGTCCCCATCCCAACGATCGGAAAAGTGTTCGGCGAAGCGGTCGCTGTTCTTGCGCGTGCACTTGACGGAGCCCTGTTCACCACCGATGCCAGCGCACTCGCTCGGTAGGCTCGAGCTCGGCGATAATCCATAAGTCCCATCGATGCTTCCGAACGGGACGTTGAACAGGAACGCCTCGGCGCGCAGCAGGGGGCTCAGGTACCAATGACCATGACGTCCTCCCACGACCCACTCGGTCACGATCTCCGCCGCGGTGCCAGGAGACGCTATCAGTGCAGTGCGGTCGGGGTGCGACTCGAACACATCACTCAACGGTCGTTTGAATGATTCCGTCTCCGGATCAACGGTCACGGAGGGCATCCAGGTTCCGCCAGCCGAACGGAACTGAGCGACGAGCTCATTCGACAACGCCAGATTGTAGTCCTCGGTAGACGCAAGTGTGTTGAGCGTGTCGGCGCCCTGCTTGACGGCAAACTTGGCCATCGCGCAGCCCACCATGAAGGTGGAAGGCGCCAATCGCATCCAGGCGCCGCTGCTACCTGAACGCTCGATCTTCGGCGCTGCGTATCCCGGCAGCATGTTGAAGATGTTGAGCGCCTTTACGTCGCGCACGACCTCGTTCGCGAGCTCTGTCTCTTCAGGGCCGATCAGGTACTTGACTTCGTCGGTATAGAGCAGGTCGAGCAACTCGTCGACGCCCCGCTCGCTACCGGAGTGACTGTCGCGGGTGACCAACGAGAGCGGTTTCGATCCCGCCCCCCCCGCCGCGTTCACATCCTCGACCGCCAGAATCAAGGCCTGCTCGATGTTGCGACCGAGCGCTGCTTCGCGACCAGTGAACGGCAGAATCACGCCGAGCTCGACGCTGTCGGTCTTTTGTGCACTCGGCTCAGATCCACACGCAACAGCACCAGCGGCCGCCAAGGACCCACAGAGTAGGGCGCGCACGCCGCGCGTGGAGAACACAGAGTTCACCTTCGACACGCCGGACGCGCTTTGGCCTTTTCGACCTGAACCATCTGCAGTTACCAGCCCCATCAACGATCCTTAGTTGTACAATTGAAGCAGCAATTTCGGTTCGCGCCAGAACCTAGAGGCTCAGAAACAAACACTTTTCATCTTCCAGTGTGTCTGTCCCGTGCGGGGTAGTCAGAGCACAAAGGCTCTTCAGATACGGTGTTTGCGTGCGGAACTTGATAACCCAAAGCCATCCGTTGCGCTTTTTCCAAGAACAGGATCGGTGTGTTTACCTAAAACCGTCCACGTCGCTGTTTTGCCGACACCTGGCTGGGGCATACCGACTTGCGCAGACGGTGCGCCAGACTGACGGACGCCGTTCCTGAATGAGACGGCGCTTGGCCAGCCCGGTCCGAGCGAAGTTGCTTCGGCCTGGTATTTGAAAAGCAAGCGAGCAAAAGCCTTGAACGGCCACTGCCGGGCGATCTGAAGCGGTAGATTCTTCCCTGACCGGGGGAACTGTGGGATTAAGGCCCAATGCTCGACTTCGAAGCTGCCCGACAGCGAATCGTCGCATTGGCGACGCCGCTCGGCGTCGCTCGAGTTGGACTGCTCGAGGCCGTTGGACGCTGTTTGGCCGAGGACGTCACAGCTCCACGCGATCAGCCGTGCCGAGACACGAGCGCCATGGATGGCTACGCAGTGGCCACACGCTCATGTGAGGGCGTTGGCCCATTTCGCCTACGCGTCAGAGGTGAAAGCCGCGCTGGGTCGCCGCTCGCCGCCCTGCACGAGGGCACTGCTTGCCGCATCTTCACGGGAGCACTGTTACCCAGCGGCGCTGACGCCGTCGTGCTGCAAGAAAACGTCGAGAGCGATGCAGAGTACATCCGCTTCAACGTAGTCCCCACGCTGGGCGAACATGTTCGTCGCCAAGGGCAAGATTTACGCGAAGGGCAGATCGCGTTGGCCAAGGGCACTCGAATCAGTGCTTTCAGCATCGGGCTGCTAGCCTCCCTCGAACGCCAACAAGTGCTGGTGACGGCGCGCCCGCGAGTCGCGATCTTGTGCACCGGCGACGAGCTTTACGCGATAGGGCTGCAGCCCGAGCACCTGGAGAGTCGTGAAAGTGACGCACGCATACCCGAGTCCAACGGCATCGCGATCGCGGCACTTTGTCGCTCCGTAGGTGCACAGGTCGATCTGTTGCCACCGGTGAAGGACGACCCGGAAGCGGTCCGTAGGGCGCTCGAACCGTGGTTCGAGCGCTCTGACGTCGTGTTCACCATTGGCGGCGTCAGCGTCGGAGATCACGACCGAGTGCGCGAGGGTTTGGAACTGGCGTCAGCCACGGTCGATTTTTGGAAGGTGCGAATCAAGCCTGGGAAACCATTGCTGGTGGCGCGGCGCGGCGCCTGCATCATCTTGGGGTTGCCGGGCAATCCCGTCTCCTCACAAGTGACGTTCAGTCTGTTTGGCGCTCCCCTGCTGCGCGCCATGCAAGGAGATGCGCGCCCGATTCCCGAAACCAGCTACGCGAAGCTAACGCACGCGATCGAACAGAAGCCCGGGCGTGCCGGCTTCTATCGCGTGCGTCTGTCGGGTGAATACGCCGAGCCGCTCTCGAACCAAAGCTCTGGCTCGAGCGCTTCCGTTGCTCTGGCCGATGGCTTGGCACTCGTGCCCGCCGAAAGCGCAGGCATGGCGGCGGGTGAATCCATTCGCGTGCTGCGTCTGCAAGACATATGAAGGCGCTGTTCGGGATTTTCGTCGGCGGTCAGGGCAGTCGCATGGGGGGCGCGCCCAAAGGTTTGCTGGCCCTCACACAAAGTGGCGAGACGATACTTGAGCGGACCCTGCGCGAGATCCGAACCTCGGCACCCGACGCCCAGATCGTGCTCGTCGGACAACGTCCAGAGTACGCACACGTGCCGTTGTTCAGCATCCCGGACGAGCCCGTCGGTGTGGGGCCGCTCGCGGGGCTCAATTCGCTGCTCACTTTCGCCGACACTCACGGCCACGATGCGGTGATCGCTCTGGCTTGCGACATGCCGTATCTCGCTTCCGCGTTGCTCTCCCGGCTGTTGAGCGAAAAGCCGAACGCCCGCGCGCTAGCGCCGCGCTTCGAGGGTCGTTGGCAACCGCTGTTCGCGCGTTACGCCACGCCCCAGGCCGCGCTCGCGACGCGCACGGCGTTGACCCGACAAAAGTACGCCCTGTTTGGCGTGCTGGATGCTTTGGCCGCCGAAGAACTGGTGCTCAGTCCAGAAGAACAACGACTGCTCTGCGATTGGGACACGCCTGAAGACGTCGAACTGGGATTGTGAAAGAGCTGATGCCGTTCGCTCATTGCGGCATGGCGGGGCAGCCGACGCGCTCGGTACCCACGACCACATCGTCGATCCAGGCGTTCAGCGCCTCGGACTGTTGATACTTCTCCCAGCCGAGTCGCAGGATCTCGAACTGCTTCGGCGCAGGCCATAGGCCGCCCAAGTCCTGCCCTCCGCAGCCCTCGCCCATCCCAGTCACGTGAATGTCCGTCAGTTCGGTTCCATCGAGCCAGAACTGCATTTCGTCAGTCGCCGTTGCGTAACGCCACTCGATACAGGTCCAGCGCTGAGTTGGCATGACCGTATCCGAATGGTCCCAGCAATCCGTCGACTTGCCTTGAGTTTCGAAGTTCGCCATCAGACGTCCTTCGTGCTGGCCACCATAGCGGTAGTAGATGTCGTAGCTACCGTCGTCGGACGGGCCCTCGCCTTGAATGAAGGTCCAATGCACGCTGCCCTCGGGCGTTGCGTCGAGCCACATCAGCATACGGCCGAACATCTCGGCGCCTGCCCCCGGAAACACCGGTGCTCCCTGCACCGAGAAATAGGCGCGCTTGTAAGCCCCCTCCGAGTTCGAGACGTGCACCGCGTTGGCGCCCGAGAAAGCATGTTCACTCGATACCTCCACCGTGCCGCCATTGACGTCAGATGTCCAGGGATCGCCGGGCGGCATCCCCAGACTGTCATCGTCGAAGTCGTCGCAGAAGAGTGCGGTCGCACAGGGATCGGCAGACGTGTCGGGTGCGCCATTTGCACCGCCGAGGCCTTGGGCGCCCCCCGCAAGATCACTAGGTGCGGCACCGCCGGAGCCGGCGACCGGTGGCGTTGGCGGTGCGCCGCCAGCGTTGTTCGGTCCTGGCGGCGGGCCCTCGGGCGTCGTCTCGCTGGGACCAGGTTCGACTGGTTGATTGGGTGCGCCGCCATTCGAAGTCGTTGCGCCCGCAGTCGGAGTAGTCGATGTCGGTCCATTTGGGCTCTGCCCGCTCGCAGGATTGCCACTCGTCGGCGTCGGAACCGCCCCAGTTGTCGGCGCGCTGGGTGAATGCGTCAGCGGAGTCGCAGGCCCAGGTTCGGTGTCGGACGAGCTGCCCTCGGCCTGTGTGTCCGCCGTCGTCTTGGCGTCACCCGCCGAGTTCGAATCACAACCCGTTGAAGCCACGATTCCGCACAACAACGCGATGCACCCGAGGTGTTCGCGACTCACGAAGTGGCCAATCGACGGACTGCGACGCGCGCGCAAAGACATCGGGGCAGTCTGACATCAGTCCGCTCCACGCGGAAGCGAAAGCGCCATCGGTGGGCACACCCGCGCCGCTCTCTCGTGCGATGCGAAGCTCCCGCTCAACGCACTCGCGCGTCTTGCCAATCGACCCAGTAAGGCCCTTGCTCTCCGTGCTCGCGCTTCCAGATCGGAACGCGCTCTTTGATCCGATCGATCAAGGCACGACACGCCAGAAACGCCTGATCGCGGTGCGGTGCACTTGCGGCACACACGACCGCAAGATCACCCACCTTCAAGTGTCCAACGCGGTGCATACAGGCCAAGAGCACGTTCGGAACTTCCCGACCGATCTCCTCACTGATCGCACGCATCTCGCGCTCGGCCATCGTGGCGTACGCCTCGTATTCGAGCGCGCTCACGGCTTGCCCCTGGTTGTGATCGCGCACGCGGCCGATGAACAGGCAGACGCCGCCTTTGTCATCGGCGAGCACCGCCGAGTAACACTCATCGAGGCTCAGCGGCTCTGACTGCACGCGCACCAAGTTCATCGTTCGTAGTCTCCCGTGCGGCCGCCGCTCTTGCTCAGCAGCTCTGTTGGGCCGATCTGCATTCCACGATCGAACGACTTGAGCATGTCGTAGACCGTTAATGCGGCGGCACTAGCTGCGACCAGCGCCTCCATCTCGACGCCCGTTTTGTCAAAGGCCTCCACTAGCGCCTCGATGCGCACGACGCTGGCCTGGGTGTCGAGTTCCAGATCGACGGAAATGCGAGTCAGCGCTAGCGGATGACACAGCGGTATCCAATCCGAAGTCTTCTTCGCGGCCATGATGCCCGCCAAGCGGGCGGTTCCGAACACGTCGCCTTTGGGGACATCGCGCGCAGCCAGTCGCTGACACGCTAGCTGATTCAACTTGACTTGGCTCTGTGCCCGGGCAGTGCGCAAGCTCGGCTGTTTACCTCCGACGTTGACCATGCGCACGCCGCCACTCGGTTCCAAGTGGCTGGAGACTGCCGAGTGCCCAATTAGCTCGCGATAGGCACCCTCGATCCGCTCGGGTCTGCCACTGCTCGCTACTTTGAACAAAGCGTAACGCGCCAGCGGTTCGAGCGCAGCCCAACTCGCAAGCGGGATCGGGCGCTCAGGGCCGAGCGCGGTGCTGACTAGTTCTGGTACTTGCCCGGGCGAAGGGTCGCCGACCACGTCGACCGAAGTGGCCACCGCCGCGACTGGCTGCAGCAAACGGCGCACTTCGTTCACGTCGATGCGCTCAGCCGAACCCAAGTTCGTCAGCTCCTGGCGTGTCACGAAGGGTAAGGCCTGCCAGGTGATCCGCGATAGCTTGATGCCCGCATGATCGAGCGTCCTGCGCGCCGCTAATGGCAATAGCTCGAGCTCAGGACCGATCGCATCGAAGTCGAACAAACGCACGGGGCAAAGCTAGTACCGACCGTCTCGACGGGCGAAGGATTTCTCCATGAGCGACGATTTCGACAGCCGTGCTCGAGCTGGATATGCAGGTCTTTGGAACTGGCTTAAGGTCGTCTCGTGGAACGCGATTCGACTGCTGCGTGGTGGACTATCCTGCCCCTGTTCGGCGCTCTGTGCGGCTGCGGCTCTCCTCACGGAGCTGCCACGCCGAGCCCGGTTTGCGCCGCAAAACCGCCAGGAGCGACGGCGCTACCGTTGTCTGCAATGACTTCTCGTGTCGGCATGGGGGCGGAGCTCGGCGTCGCCGAACTGACGTCCTTGATTTCGCAAAAGGTGCCCGAAACCCTCGCGCACGAAAAGAACCGATCGATCGGGATGGCTGGCCGCGTCGACTACACGGTCACGCGCGGAGACATCGCGCTGCACACCACGCCAGAAGCGCTGCAGATCTCGATGCCACTCGACGGGAAGATCGACGTTTGCAAACCGCTCGGGCCGTTCTGTCCGGACTACGGGCATTGCAAGCCCAAGTGGGACGTGAAGATAAATGTGCCGACCAACTACTCGGAGGATCCGCGACTGCGCGCACGGCCCAGCGTCGAGCTCGCCAATCGCTGCGTGCTGCAGCCCGTGGGCTACGACGCCACGAGCGAACTCGAGCGAATCACGCACGACCAAGCGCGACAGATCAAAGATCGAATCAACGGTGAGTTGGGCCGCGTGCAAGGCAAACTCGACGATGCTTGGGCGCAGCTGGCGGAACCTTCGCACATAGCACCTGGCGTCTGCGTCAGTTGGCACAGCGAGCGCTTGGAGTATGCAGCGCCCAAGATAAACGACAAAGTCTTGAGCGCCGCCGCAGAGCTGGTTGGCCAATTGGACACGCACTGCCCAGGTCGCCCAGAGAGCGAGAAGCACGAGGGCGATGAACAGGACGGCACACCAGGCGCGGAGTATCCCGGCGCGGATCACTCCACGAAAGAAACGCGACCGCCCTACGTAGCTCGCACGGACTTATCCCCTCAGGTAAACGTCACCGCGGAAATCGAGTGGTCCTTCGCGGACGTCAGTGCCGCGATGCGCGCCACTGGCCACGATTTTGCGCTCAGCGCGACGAGCCGTGCGAGCAAGCAAGACGCCGCGGATCGAGATCAACCGAATCGCCTTTGGCTCGGCGTGCCAAAGCCCGGCTGCGTCGAATGGGTGCCCGTCGAGCCGCGCATCGTCGGGACGACCTTGCGCTTCGCGGCTCCCGAGGGGGCCGACGATTTACCCGCAGAACTCGGCGCGCTCGAGCTGCCGTTGCCCAAGAGCTATCTGGGGCTTGGACACGCTCTCGACGACGTTCACGCGCGGCTCGACCGTGCAAAAGCCGAGCTGCGCGAGGAAGGGTTCAGCCTGGCCACGGACACGCACGAGACTCCGAGCGTGCGTGTTGCTGCCGAAGATTTACATCTGGGGCTGAGCTTGATCGGTAGCGCCAGCGCTACGTTGGCCAAATCGAAGTCCAAGGACTGAGCGATTCACCGATTGGCTCCGACTCGCCAGGATCGATGCCTCCCACGACTCGATGGGCGGTGCTCCAGTAGAGCGT
This sequence comes from Polyangiaceae bacterium, assembly GCA_036263015.1. Lineage (GTDB taxonomy): Bacteria > Myxococcota_A > Polyangia > Polyangiales > Polyangiaceae > SZUA-265. The sequence goes on from DATAHU010000153.1 coordinate 20,768, forward strand.
GTCTCCCTGGATGGCGGCCACGGTTACGAGCGACGTGTCCTCGTCCTCTTGCTGAGCGCTCAGCTCGGTGAGTTCCGTCTCGGCAGGGTGCGCGACGCGCACAGAGCCATCGAATCCAAAGAAATGCAGTCCGTCAGCGCCGGCAGCGGCTGCTGCTATCGGCCTGGTCGTTCGGGATGATGTCGAAGACTAATCGTTCGACTCCGCTACAATCGACTCCACCACAATGGTTCATTCAGGGCTTGGTGATCGCCAGAATTACGCCTTCGTCTCGACGATTGAGGTAGATTGTCGTGTTGCTCTCGGCAACGAAAACATCCGAGTCCGTCAGGGCATAGTCAGGCGCAACCAGTCGTTCTAGAACCCCTGTGTCGAGGTTGACGCGCAAGAGATCCATGGCTCGCGCAGCGTATGGCCCCTGCCCTTCGTGCAGCCGATTGTAGCTACTCCAGTAGACGTGGTGTGCGTCGAGCCGCGGGTCATTGACACTGCTGTCCACCCCCGGTAACTCTGTGACACAACCAGAGGCCAAGTCGACCAACACGAATCGATCGACCTCCGTGGCAGGAGCTCGGATCACCTCCGTGGTTCGCCAAAGCCCATACTTCTCATTCACGAGAAAATCATAGGAAAACGATCCCTCGAGTGCCGCACGCTGGCTGGAGGCACCATCGGGCAACGTTGCGGAGAAGAGCTTTACGCCGTGTGCCTGCCAGGTGCTGTAGTAAAGTTCATCGCCCACGAGGCCGAGATACCCTGTGTTCCCCTGAATCTGGTCGAG
>DATAHU010000154.1:0-21668 GCA_036263015.1 Polyangiaceae bacterium
CCGAGTGACGCGAGAGTACTCGATGACGCTGACCACTTCAGCTCCAATCGATTCGAGATTTACCCCGAAACGGATAATTGCCTCCGTTGGTACGAGGTATGACTCAACAAGTGCCGTCTGCAGAGCTTAGCGTCGAAGTTGCGCATTTGGTCTCTTTACTTCAGGATTTCGATACCGCGATGCTGACCACACGTAAACGCGCGGCGGGGTTGCACTGCCGCCCCATGTCCATTGCGGCAGCAGACGATGACGGAACGCTCTGGTTCGTTACGAGTCTGAACACTGCCAAAGCCGATGAAGTGTCGGAAGACACCCGCGCGATGGTGACGTTTCAGCGTCCCAATCAGTGCGTCTTCCTCAATGGTGACATCGAGTTGGTGCTAGACCGGCAGCGGCTCGGCACGCTTTGGAAAGAGGACTATCGCAAATGGTGCGCGAGCAAACGCGAGCCCGGCCCGGACCCGTACTTCGTGCTGCTACGCTTTACGCCCCGCGAAGGCGAGTATTGGGACATCACCAGCGTGACCGGCGTCAAGTGCGTCTTTGAAAATACTGCTGGGGTTTCCGAGCAACGCCCCAAGTCTTCTCCCGCAAGTCACCGCTGAGCGGGCAACCACTGGTCAGACACGGTCATGGACGGCCCGGCTTTCATAAGCTGCGACGCGTTCCGAGCAAATCGATGCATCGTATCGACAGGGCAATCAAAGCTGGCTATCCGCGAACCGACGTCATAGCTTCCTCGAAGCGGCGCCTCGCATAGCGTTTTGTTTCGAGACGCATTGAGCGAGGGGCTCAAAGTGACTGACGAACCATTGACAACTAGCGCAATCACGCCTTCGAATCCAGCGCCCGGTGCTTTCGCCATCGTGGGCGTCGGTGCATCTGCGGGCGGTTTGGAGTCGTTTCGACGCCTGCTCAGTGCATTGCCCCAAGCGACGGGCATGGCGTATGTGTTCATCCAGCACCTAGATCCGAAGCACGAGAGTATTCTCACGGCGCTATTGGCGCAGATTACGGAGATGCCCGTGGCCGAGGTCAACGGAGACGTGTTGGTCGAACCAAACCACGTCTACGTCATCTCGCCATCGCGGGACCTCGTGCTCGTGGATGGGACGCTGAGGTTGATCGATCGAGCGTTCACTGGCTCCACGCATTTACCCATCGATGGCTTCCTGTGCACTTTGGCAAAGGTGCAGGGCAGTCGCGCCATCGGCGTTGTCCTGTCCGGCATGGGTTCTGACGGAACACTCGGGCTCAGAGCGATCGAAGCCGCAGGCGGCACGACGTTCGTGCAAGATCCACGTTCAGCCAAGCACGACGAGATGCCGCGCAGCGCGATCGCCGCGAGTCACGTCGATTTCGTGCTGAGTCCGGAAGAAATCGCCCATGAATTGGTGTTGATGGGTGAACGCTTTCGTCGCGATTCTAGCCCCGTTCCAGTGGATGAGGACGAGGCATCGCTTGGCTCCGAGATTGACGTCAATCCAGATGACGCAGCCGGACTCGCCGCGATCTTGGACGGACTGCGCAAGGCAAGCGGCACCGATTTCAATGCCTACAAGAAGACGACATTGCGTCGACGCATCGAGCGGCGCATGGTCAGCGCGCACATCGATGGGCTCGCACAGTACGCACGCCACCTCGACGAAAATCCTGCTGAACGGACCGCCCTGTACGAAGACTGTTTGATCTCGGTGACTTCGTTCTTCCGCGATCCCGAGGTCTTCGAGGCGCTCGCAGCGCGAATCGTACCGTTGCTCAGCGCGCGCGCACCGGAAGCTCCATTTCGAATTTGGGTCGCCGGCTGCGCAACGGGCGAAGAGGCCTACTCGATCGCAATGTGCTTGCTCGAAAGCAACGGCGAGCTGTTACGTACGCGCTCACTGCAGATCTTCGCAACCGATCTCAGCGATCGAGCCTTGGCCAGGGCGCGCGAGGGCGCTTACCCGATGACCATCGCAGCCCAGGTAACCGCGGAACGCTTGAGGCGCTTCTTCGTCAAAACGGGTGACCACTACCAAATCAGCAAGACGGTTCGCGAGATGTGCGTCTTCGCTCGCCACGACCTGACGCGCGATCCTCCGTATTCACGTCTCGACCTGATCAGTTGTCGCAATGTGCTCATCTACTTGGGCCCGCCCCTGCAAGAGATGGTGCTCGCCACGTTTCATTACGCGTTGCGCCCCGAGGGCTTGTTGTTGGTCGGGCCAGCGGAGACGGCCACGGGTATGTCAGGCCTCTTCGCTGCGATCGATGAGCCGCACCGTCTGTTCTGCCGGAAACCTGGCACCGGTCCGCCGCGTTTACTTTCCGCGCGCCACGAGACGAGCCCAAGTTGGACGGCATTCGATCAACCCAGCCGCAAGCTGGCGCGCAGTTCGGAAGTGCCGCGTGAGGCGGACCGCATCATCCTTGCACGGTTCGGTCCGGCTGCCGTCGTCGTCGATGAGAGCCTGAACGTGCTCGAGTTCCGGGGCGACACGGACCCGTTCTTGGACCATGGCCACGGCAAGGCAACACTCAGTCTAGAGCGACTCTTGCGCAAGGGCCTGCTGATTGAACTCAGGGAGGCCATTGCAGAGGTGAGGGCAAGCTCCGTGGCGGTCCGGCGCGCTGGGCTCAGGGTTCGCAATCGCCATCAATTGCAGACGGTGAGCGTCGAGGTCATCCCAATCGAAGGCAGAGCCGCGGCCGATCGCTGCTTGCTGATCCTGTTCGAGATTGAACGGCCTGCAGCGCCGAGCGAATCGAAGAGCGGTCCCGCCCCAGTGAGCGGTGACAAGGAGCGCGAAATCGAGCGATTGAGTGAGGGTCTGGCACGAGCCACCGACTACACGCACACGCTCATGCGCGAACACGAGACGGCGCTTGCGGAGCTGCAATCGACGACCGAAGAGGCCCTGTCCAGCAACGAGGAGTTGCAGAGCCTGAACGAGGAGTTGCAGACGGCCAAGGAGGAGATCCAGTCGACGAACGAGGAACTTGCGACCCTCAATCAAGAACTGCAGGACCGCAATTCCCAGCTCGCGCGCTCCAATGGCGAAATTCAGCGCGGTCTCAACAGCGCCAACGCGCTCGTCGACACAGTGCCGCTGCCGCTCGTGATTCTCGACCCCGAGCTGCGCGTCGAGGCGGCGAATGCGGCCTTCTATTCTGCGTTCCGAGTGAGCGCTGCGCGCACCAAGGGTCGCTTGTTGGCGGAATTGGGGAATCGGCAATGGGATCACCCAGAGCTCTTGGTGGCTTTGAGTGAACTGTTTACCATGGGCACGGCCGTCGAAGATTTGGCGATCGAGACCGAGTTTCCGGATATCGGCGTACGCACGATGACGCTCAACGCGCGGCGCGTTCATTTCGAACGCAGTGACCGTGAACGCGCGCTGCTCGCGATCGACGACCGAACGGAAATCACGCGTGCGCGGCGAGGGCGCGAGGCGTTGCTCGAGCTCGAACGGGGAGCGCGCGTGAGCGCCGAGGCCGCCGATCACCTGAAGGACCAGTTCGTGGCGACCGTTTCGCACGAGCTGCGCGGACCGTTGTCCGTGATTTCGGGCTGGGCCGATGTGCTCAGTTTGGACATCAAGAACAAAGACGAGCCCGCCCTGAGTCGAGGATTGGCGGCGATCCGCCGTGGAGTGGCAGCCCAGAGACGATTGATCTCGGAGCTGCTCGATCACTCGCAGATCGTCATGGGGAAACTCGTCTTGCAGCGCCACGCCATCGACTTGGTGCCCATCGCCGAGACCGTTCTGGTTGGCGTGCGAGCGGCAGCGCAAGCCAAGGACATCGCGCTTTCCTTTTCCCACGAGCGTGCAACCTGCATCGTACTGGGTGATTCAGAGCGGATGCAGCAATTGCTTTGGAACCTGGTTCTCAACGCGATCAAGTTCACACCCCCCAAGGGTAGCGTTGCGATCTCTATTGGTCGCGTAACCAATCAGGTGCAGATCACGGTAACGGACACGGGCGTGGGGATCTCTCCCGAGTTTCTGCCTCACGTCTTCGAACGCTTCCGTCAAGCCGAGGGATCTAGTAGTCGGGCCCAGCCGGGGCTCGGGCTCGGGCTCAAGCTCGTCAACGAGTTGGTCGAGCTTCACGGGGGCACCGTGCAGGCTCACAGTCTCGGCATAGGTTACGGATCGACGTTCGTCGTCACCTTGCCGATCCCGGCGCTGCTTCAGAGCGCCGAGGAGCTGAACGCCGAAGACGAGGGGGTCAAGAGCACGTCGAGCGAGCCGCCCGAGTCGCTCCTGACGGGCGTTTCGTCGGATCTACTCGCGGCCATTCGCATCCTGGTTGTCGACGACGATGCGGACGCGCAGGGCGCGATTTGTAGCCTCCTGGAACGCTACGGTGCGCACGTGCGCTCGGTTTCATCGGTGGGATCTGCGCTGCAGGCCCTCGAAACGGAAGTGCCGGACGTGATGATCAGCGATTTGGGCATGCCGGGTGAAGATGGCTACGACTTGATTCGTCGGGTACGGCTATTACCGCCCACCAAAGGCGGACTCGTTCCCACGATGGCCGTGAGTGCCTACGCGACGGACTCGCACCGTCGCAGCGCCGTCAAGGCGGGATTCCAAAAATATCTGGAAAAGCCAGTGGATCCGAGCAGGCTGATCCGGGATGTCGCGCGGCTTGCCGATCGCGCGCCGGGCCTTTTAGCGGCCGACGATCCCAGCTCTAGTCCATCGAATGGTTAGAACGAGTGGGCCGGGTAGCGAGGAAGTCTGCTCTCGAAGGCTTCCTTCGGCTACTCGCTGCGCTGTTGGTTGCAGGTTTCTAGGTTGTGCGAGGTCAGCTCCATCGTCGCGAAGCTAGCGACCGGAGTGCCCACGATGCTCGTTCCGGCATGCGGCGAGGAGCTCGGCGGTTGATCCAGGGGTCGAACCTCCGACGCGTTGCCGCAGGCGCGGCTGATCGCGGCGTGCACCTGATTGATGTGGCGGACGAAGCGAAGCAGCGAGGCGCGGCTAGTTGAGCTGGGAGTGGATGGCATACGGATGAATCGATTCACGCAACATCTGTGCCGCGCTTGGCGGGGCTAGGTTCTCGGCGGTGTTAGATTGCGCGTGCGCCTCTGAGCAGTCGAGTGAACCAAGCAAACCGGAACAAAGCTCGGGGCGAGGCGCTTCGCACCGACCACTCCGAGCGCGGCAGATTGATCTGCACGGAATTGGTCTGCGCTGAGTCAACCTGCGGCGACGTCATGGGAATCGAATCCACGTGCTCTGTCATCGGGACGACGGCGTTCGAGCTGCCCCGCTGGATGCCCACCGGTACCCACGCGGGCTCGAGCTGAGCGACGCCCTGCTTGGAGGGCGCGGCCTCCCCGAGCGGATTGGTCAGTACGGCGAGTGCCTTCTTGACCGCCGCTTTGAATCTTGCCCATCGGGTCTTTTGATCGTTTGCCATAACTCTGCTTTCTCTGGGGACTCTGGCTCGTGCAACGTCAACAGCTGCCCTCTGGGGTCCGGTCGCGGATATCGACCAGCAACAGCTCGCTCTGTTCTTGGGGGGTGACGGAGACGCCGGGCTGACCACTGACACCAATGCCATCGCCCGCGTTCAGCAAGAGGTTGGAAGTGGACACCACGCCACTGACCACATGCAGCCAGACGCAACGGCCCGCCGCAATTTCATAGACTGCGTGTTGTCCCGGCTCCAACAGTGCCGAATAGACGAGTGCCTCGTGTTCGAGCCTCAACGAGCCCTCTCGTGCATCCGAAGACGCGACCAAACGGAATAGCCCGCGCCGCTGAGCCGCGCTGAAACGCTCCTGTTGCGCAGGTCGTATGCCCACCATCGGATTGCGCAAGCACAGCTGATAGACGTGCGCGCGGAAGGTTTTCGAACGGTTGCGTTCGCGGCGCATTGCCCCTTCGCTGACCGTGTTCAGGTGAAACTCTCCAGCTTGGATCACGCTCGAGCCACCGCTCCAGCAGCGATGAGTCAACTGGCCTTCACGCACGTAAGTGAGGACTTCGCCTGCGTGATCCGCATCGCGAGCGCAGGTTGCCCCCGGTGCCAACCAGAGCTCACCCAGGTTGATCACGTTTCCGAAGCACTCGGCTAGCGGATCCGGACGGGTAGGAGGGTAGAACGTGAGCCACACGTAGGGTTCTGCGTTTCCCGAGTGGTAGCGCTCTTGCGCTCGCCTCAAGCTGATCATTGCTAACCGTTATCCATTTGCGTGCAATCCGGAGGCCACTAGAGCACTCCGGTTCATCTCGAAGCAGGTAACATGCCTGCCGTGAGCGACCCTCAGAAAGCCAGGATGCAGCCTTTTTTGCTTGCTGTACACGCGCTCGATTTCTGCTTTCCCGTCGCGCGTCATCAAACTGAAAGATCGACTCCTTCAGTTTGATGGAGCGCGAATGCCCTCCACGATGCGCCCGGTTTGGCTGCCAGCTCACTCGACCAGCGCGAATGGCACGCTGCTCGGCACTTCGTCGTCCCCGATGGTCGCGGTGGCATCGTACCCGAGGCGACCGTCGCCGCCATAGCCCCAGCAGCGCACGTGGTAAGTGTCACTTGCGGATACCGTGGCGCACGTGTGATCGAACCCGGCAGAGACGGAAACCGGCGTCCCTCCCAGTGAGACGGCACCTGCGCTCACGGGCAGCTCGTTGTCGCCAATGTTGAGCCGGTTCGCGTAACCGAGCGCGCCCCACAGACCTTCACCCCAACAGCGGACCTCCGGAACGTCGGTCAACACACAGGTGTGAGAACCTCCTGCAGTTAATTTCAGCGCACTGCCTCCAAAGTTGACGAAACCGACGCTGCTCGGCAAGAAAACGTCGCTGGTCGAAGCGTAACCGAGTTGCCCACTCACCCCGTGCCCCCAACACTTGATGCCGGTGCGCAGGCGGGCACAACTATGCAGTTCACCTACGGCGATCTCCAAAGCGGGGCTGCCGAGCGCGAGCGCCGGCACGCTCGTCGGAAGTTCGTTGTCGCCAATCGTGGCGGTCCCGGCCAAGCCCAGAGCACCGGTGCTGTTGGAGCCCCAACAACGCACGTTCCCGTCGGATAGGCGCGCGCAAGTGTGAGCGCCGCCCGCCACGACCTGGTCGACCAGGCCGCCCAGCGACACTGTCGGCACCGAGGACGGCAGCTCGTTGTCACCGATGTTGTTCGTGTTGCCGAGTCCGAGCGCACCAAAGCGTCCGTAGCCCCAGCACCTGACGTTGTGAGACGCGAGCAACGCACACGTGTGGTAGATGCCAGCGGTAATTTGGATCGCTGACTCCGCCAACGCTACTTCGCCACCCGCGCTCGCGAGTTCGTCGTCGCCAATCGAATCGGTGCGATTGAGCCCGAGCTGGCCGTAGTCATTGCGGCCCCAGCAGCGCACTCGACCGGTGTCGAGCAGTGCGCAAGTGTGATAGTAGCCGAGCGCCAGTTGCTGGACATTGCCTCCGACACTGACGTCACCCGCGCTGCGCGGGTGTTCGTTGTCGCCGATGTTGTTGGTGTTGCCATAGCCCAGCACTCCGTATTCACCTCCACCCCAACAGCGCACGCGTCCATCTCGCATGGCGCAGCTTTGCCTTCCCCCTGCCACGACCGGCGGCGTCTCGCAGCCGAGCAGCCCGAACATTCCCACGACCATCCACCCCGAATATCGTTTGAACATGAGCCACTACTGAACCGATTGAGGCGTGAGTTCAATATGAGGAATCCGTGGGAGCTGCTTCAGCCATTCAGTGCGTCTGGTTGACACGCTCAGCGGCGAAAATTGCGTGGCTTCTCCCAACGCTCGGCTCTGTCGATGCAGCATCGGGCTGTGGTAGAGAAGACCCGATGCCAGTCAATCCGCCCATCGCGCTCGTAATCCTGACGCTCTTTGCGCCCTGCACCGCGTGTGCGCGAAGCGCTTCGACGCAAGCTGACGATCAGTCGGTGCAGGCGCATCGAAAGGAGGCAGAGCGAGCCAAGCAGAACTTGCTGGCGTTGCAAGGCGCGCGCACGGTCAAGGAAGCGGCTCAGATTTGGATGGTCGAGACCCAGAACTTTGCTGCATGCCCGACGCCCGCGCAGCTCGTCAAAGGGCATGAGCTATCCGCGACAGACGCGAATGATCCGTGGGGCCGTACCTACGCCGTCACGTGTTCCGATGACCAAGTGACGGTCAGATCGCTCGGTCCCGACGGCGTCGCTAGCACGACGGACGACGTCGTGGACGGCGATGCCAAGTGACGTGGAGGCTTACTGCGGGGAGAGCGCATATGCGCTCTCCCAAGCGCCGTCCCGTTCCGCCGCGTGCAATAGTTTGCGATAGTAGTCGTGCCCACCGAGAGTGACGCCATCCCCTAGCACGAGCAAGAATCTCTTGGCGCGTGTCAGAGCAACGTTGGTGCGGCGCACGTCGTTCAAGAAGCCGAGCGTCCCAGTCTCGTTGCTGCGCACCAAGTCGACGATCACGGCTTCCTTCTCACGCCCTTGAAAGCCATCGACGGTGCCGATTTCGAGACCCTCCGCTACGGCGTCTGCCAGCAACTTGCGCAGCCCCCGCACTTGCGCGCCGTAGGGAGTGATCGCTGCAATGTCGCTTGCAGAGACGCCTCGCTCGAGCAGGCGGCGGACTTCGAATGCGGTGCGTTCTGCTTGTTGCGGGTTGAAGGTGCTCAGGGTCTCCGATTCGACTTGCTCTTCCCAGCCGCAACCTGCCGTGTCCACGAATACCCACGGCCCAGAGCGTGCGCTATCCGCTCGAACCCCGGGTAGTTCTTCCAAACGGCGCGTGGCCACGCTGGCATCGGCCACCAAGCGGCCCTGGTACATGCTCTCAGAGGGAAACTGCATCAAGGCTGCGTGCATGCGGTATTGCACTCGCAACAAGTGCGTTGCCTGCGACTGCCAACGCAATTGAGCGCGTTCGAAGAGCGTGGAGCCGAGTCCAGCTTTGGCCGCTTCGGGATCGATCACGGTCGGTGAGAGCTGTTGCGGATCGCCCGCTAGCAGCGCAATCGTGCCCCGCTGTAGTGCTGCCAACGCAACGGGATCTGGCGCTTGTGTGGCCTCGTCGAGCACGACCACGTCGAACCGCAGATCGCCGAGCAGGCTCGAATCGGCACCCGCGGCGGTCGTACACACGACGCGCGAGCGTCGCAGCACCTTGGCGTGGGCTGTTTTCAATGCACGCCGCGCGTCGGCGTTGAGTCGATTGGCTTCTTGCAGCCAGTCGTGTTTGCGGACGCCGCGCTTCTTTCCTTGTTTCTGATTGGCGTGCTTTTCGCGCAGGGCGCGGGCTTCGGCCTGCCACTTGCGCGCGAGGCGATACTCGTCGGTCGCTTGCATTTGCGTTTCGGCCGTCAACTCCGTCAGATCTTCGGCTACGCGCGTCGGGTGACCGAGGCGTAGCGGCTTGACGCGCTCGGCGACCAACTGTCGTGTCAAGTGATCGACGGCCGAGTTGCTGGCCGCAGTGACCAGCACGCTGCGCCCGAGCAAGAGCTGTTGGCGCACGACCTCGACGAGCGTACGCGTCTTGCCAGTACCGGGCGGGCCATGAATCAGCGCGACTTGCTCTGCGGCGAGCGCGAGTCTCACCGCCGCTTGCTGACTCTCGTTGAGCCTCTGATCTCGAAAGGTCACTTCCGGGAGCGCTCCGAAACTCGGCTCGGCTTGGCCGAACAGCAGCTCACGCAGCGCAGCCAGCTTCTCGTCTGCAATGAAGTTCTGGATCGCCACGTCACCGCGGTCGAAGGTGACTTCGGGTGTTTCGAGATCCAAGTTGATCGCACCGCTCTCGACAAATCCGAGATAGTCGTGGTTCGCCACGATGCTCAAACGCGATTGCCCGCGACGCCCCACCACGCCGCTTTGGCGCTGCTTCTCCGAGTGAGACCAAAGCACGATCGGATCGCCCACGTTGATGCGCGCGTTCTGTAGCTCGCCTGTGTTCTCCAAGTGAAACCACAATTGACAGCGACCTGCACCCGAGTCTTCCGAGTTTTCGAAACGCAAGTTGCGCAACGCAAGGCCGCGCTGCACGCGCGTCGCGAAGGGGATCGCGTCGCGCAGGTCTTGCTCTTGGCGGCGCGTCGCAAGCCGTTCACGCTGCCAGAGTTCGGCGAGCGTGCGCAGGGCCGCAACGGAGTCGATGGAAGTTGCGGCGCTCATTGCCCCGCAGCTTAGGGGTGTCCCTAGTTTCTATCTACTAGGATGCAGGATTTCTCTCGACCTTCTCGTTCGGGACACGATCGCAGCTGCACTTGCTCTTACTCGCGCTCCTACTCGCGAGGTTGCTTGATGTTGTGGGTGACTGGGTCGAACGGGTGGCGTAACTTCAGCACTAATCCCAGCCCTAGCAGCCTGTGGCAAAAGTCTCCCGTCGCCAGCAGGGCGGGGCGCGCGCATCTGCGTTGTCGGCTCACCCCTCAAATAGCAGCAGTATTCTTAGGGTTCGCTCCTAGCATCTACGCACGCCGCGCTCCCGCTGGACTCGGTCCGACTTTCGCCACAGGCTGCCAGAGCGAGCAGCCCGAACTCGAGGTGGAACAGAGACGAGCATCTGCGTCCGCGCGCTCTTGCGATAGCGTGCACGCTGTGAAAACATCCGCTCGATGTCGTTTCTGAAATGGGGGTCGAGCTACGTGCTCGTTGCACTGAACGTCGCGCTCGCGGCGGGGTGTGCGCGGGCGTCCATCAGCAAAGTGCGTAAAGCAGAGACGGGCTCGCTCTGTGTCCAGAAGGCGCTGGTCGTGGTGGAGGTGGTCGAGAACATGGGCAATCGACACATTCTCGAGCCGTTGCGCGCGCGGCTCGAGGAGCGCGGAGTAGCGGCCCAAGTGATCGAAGCCGGATCGGTCACCGATCTTCGAGAACCGAGTATCTCGGGGCCGATCGGGACGTATCAGCCGCAAGCGGTGTTGGTCGTCGATTGGCAGAAGGCGTCTTTGTGGGGAACGGCTCTCGCTGATCCAAGCAGCGAGAACCGGTTCAAGCTCAGCTTGTACCAGTACACCCAGGAGCACAATCTAGTCGAAGTCTGGAAAGCAAACATGGTTTCGCGCCGGACCTTCACTCTGGACCCCGGGATAGAACCCCAAGACGCCGAGAAGATCGCCGTCGAGATCGTCGAGGAGCTCGGGGAAAGCAAACTGATCCCGCCGTGCGAGGCTGAGCAAGCCGGGCAATAGGGAGTGCGCTGGGGTTTCACTCGTCGCCGTGGTAAAGCGTCTCCGCATGGGACGGAATTCGAAGTCTCTCTCCACACTGCTTGGCGTGGTTGCCGTCGGTGCGCTGCCTTTGCTCGTCGGTTGCGGCGGGAAGGTAGACGAGGGAAAGAACTCGTCACGGGTGGATCAGGGTCGTATTCGCGCCGTTGCGGACGCCTCGATGGTGCAAATCGGGACGCTCGTCGATTCTTCGACCGAGCCTCAGCCCGGCACGTCGACCGACACCAGCCCTGAGCCGGTAACCCAATGCGCTGATGTCTTTCCGCGCGCCGAGGCAGAGCGCGATGCGCTTCCAACGCAGAACCCGAGCTGCGTTTCCGATGAAGAATGTTCGTGGTTCGCTTGGAATTCGGACTGTGAGCAACTTGGCTGTGTTTGGCCCCCGTCGATCTTCTCGGGCGAGTTATCGGGCTTGACGCTCGGTTGTGGTAACCCGTATGACGCACTTGGACTGGGTGTTTGCTCGGAGCAAGAACAGCTCGCGTGCGAATGGAGCAGTCCGTGTGCGCCGCCCCTGGTCGTGCCGCTCAACTGTATCGAAGGGCAGTGTGTGCCTCAGAAGAACGCAATGCCGTGCACTTGGGAAGCCTATCGCGCCTCCCGCGCCGATCTCGAATTTCTCGATTGCGGCGAGTATTCCCGGGGTCCCTCCATTCCGCCCGTGCCCGTTCCCTTGGAAGGTTTCAAAGAGCAGAGCGACGATTGCTTCGACAGAGCGCTGGAACAATGCCGTCCCGCGTTCGTCCGTAACTGGGAAATCGGCTACGACAGCGCGGAGGTCACGGTGCGGGTCGTCGCTCCGAATGGCACTGGCTGTCAGCAGTTGCGCTTCCATCAAGCGACCGGCTACACGTACCCGCAGGGGAGTAGCGTAGCGCGCTGTGAGACTGAGAGTGACGCTGGCACTGTCTGCACGCTCGAATCGTTCTGCCGGTTTGCCCGTCAATACGTTCCGCTCGAGGACATCCGCCCACCCGAGAGTTCCGGCATTTTGGATGCGGGTCTCGACGCGAAGGACGCGAATTGATCTCGAAGCTGCCCTTGACCCTAGAGCCTTCGGAGCTCGAGTGGGAGATCGCATGCAGTAGCGCCGGCTACGGCGCGCGAAACGTGGTCGCGAGCGCAGGGCGACTCGTGATTTGGCTATTCGTGCTCGGTTTGGCGGCGCGCGCCCTGTGGCGACGCCGCAAGGGCAGAAATATCCGTAAGAAGTGAACGGTCGTCGGATCTGCAGAGGCCTGATGACGATTTCACCGGATGACGCTCACAGCTTCTTTGTCCACATCACACGGCCACTCGTGAGCTGGACGGCATAAAGCCAGACGCCGCCGTAGAACATCGCCAGATTGCTGTCGTCTGCGACGTAGGCGTAAGCAACGTCGGCGTCACGCGCTTCGAGGCTGAGGACGCTCTTGCCGCCCAGATCCTCTTCCCCGAGTTGCCACGCCAGCCCATGATCACCTTGAGCGCGCAGCGTGCAAGGCCCAGACGAGACCGTGCGACAAGCAAACATCAAGTTGGACGGTGGTGGAGCCGTGCTGGACGGCCCCTGCACCCGGACGAACGGATAGGCATCGCTGACGACGCGGGTCAACTCGGGCGGGCCGCTCGGGGCAGCGCGCAGCGCAGGCTTGTCGACGGCGTGCGCCATCAGCTCGCTGCTGCCGATGGCGTAAGTCAGCCCATCCCCACCCACGACGAGCAGGGACCCGTCGGTGTCCACGTCGAACCGTTGCCGGCCAGGCAAACGATGCAATTCGCTACGCAAGACGGGATTTCGCGCAATCAGGTCGACGTTGCTCGACACGATCTTCCGCGACGCCACGTCGAGCAAGAGGACCTCTTCTGCTGCGCCCCACCACTGACGCTCGTCGCCACCAAGAAACTTCAGCCGGTCTGCGTTCAGACTCAACGGTGCAGGGACGCGCCCCAGTCGCTCGCCGTTGCTTGGGTCGATGAAGTCGAAGCGCAGGGATTGTCCCGTGCTCAGTGACGAGCCAATCACCTCGAGGATTACCAACACGGGGGACGTTGCTGGCAAGGCGATCCTAGTCTCCACGAGAAAACGGCTCGGTATCAGGCGCTGGTACGCGTAGAATAACAGGCCCGCGCCGAGGCCCGCTCCGAGCACCACCGCCAGCCATCGCCCCCAGCGTCGAGCCTTCATGCCGGGAACCTACACCAGCAGAGTGAGTCTTGTCGGCTCATTACGACGTAAACAAGCGGCGCATCGCTTGATTGTCGTAGATCGCCAAGCCCGTTTCGCTGCCGTGCTTGGCCATCTCTGCCACGAAGGCTTTGCCGATGTCGCGCTGCTCGATATTCCCCCAGGGTCCTGGGACGGCCTTGCCGAGCCAACCCACCCAGCGCGGCGTGTGAACGTTTCCCACGATGATGCCCGGCCGGAAAATCGCAAGCCGCGGGAAGCCCACGGCTTGCACGGCTTCTTCCTTCAAGCCCATCACGCGCACGTACTTGATCGCGCTCTTCGCGTTCGAGCTAACCGCGGATAGCAAGCAGAACTGCGTGACGCCCGCTTGCCGAACAGCTCGGGCGAAACCACCAACGACACCGACCTCGAGCTGTATCAGCTGCTCTTCGCTCCATTGAGCAGAGCCTTTGCCGACGCCCACGCAACTCACCCCAACGACGTGATCTCCCGACGCCACGACGTCTTTGGCGACTGCCGCAATGCGCTCTGGAAAATCGGCGCTGCTCGTATCCACGACCAGATTGCGCACGCGAGTCGCATCGACGAGCGTCACGCTCTTGCGCGTGATCATCACCAGTTCGCGGCACGCGGCCTCCGCCAACAACTCTTGGACGACGGCGCTCCCCACTTGGCCAGTGCCACCGATGACGATCGCGCGAAAAGGTGTAGTCATTGGCTTCTCCTTTGAATCTTGGTCATCGCTCTCACCCGAGCGCGACGCGTAAACACGCGAGCAACCGCTCTACGTCACGGTCGGCATGCGCCGCAGACACTGCCAAGCGGAAGTACTGAGTGGCGGGGCCGTTCGCGTAGTTTACCCGGGGCACGTACAACGATTCCCGCTCGAGGGCGCGCTCCAACGTCTCTGTGCGCGCGGCGTCCGCCGTGAAACAGAACACGGGGACGTCCAGGTCGGGTACCGCGTAGCCGAGCTCTGCCAGACACTGGCGAACGCGCGCCGCGTTTTGGCGCAATCTCTCGACCCTCGTAGCGTCGCGTTCGAGCACGCCCACTGCTCGAGAGACCCCCGCCGCGATCGCGGGCGGGATCGGCGTCGTGCCTGCGTACGCGCCGACACTGCGAATCGCCGCGATGCGCGCGCTGGAGCCGAGCACTGCGCCGCCATAGCAGGCGAGGCCTTTGCTCAAACTGCTCGTCACCAGGACTTCGAAGTCTGGGACTGCCAAGTCTTTGCGCAGCCCGGCGTCAGCGTGAACGCAACTGGCGAACGCACCGCGACCGCCTGGGCCGAGCACTCCCGTTCCGTGGCCGTCGTCGATCAACAAGGTGGCGTTGGCGGGCAGCGCTCGGATCAACTCCGTGAGTGGCGCGAGCGAGCCACTGGCGCCGAACAAGCTGTCCGTCATCACCAAGACGCGCCCGGACTCTGCGCGTGCACGCCGTGCCGCGTCCAGCGCATCGCAGTGCCGGTAGCGCTGGGGTTGCAAACCAACCAGGCGCGCGGACGAGACCAAGCTATCGTGAGCGCGTTCATCCAGCAGCGCTACCGAGTGCGTCGCGGCCAGCGCTTGGCACGCCGCCAAATTCGCCAGATGCCCATCGGGTAACAAGCAGCACTCGGCGTGCCCCGTGAAGTTTGCGAGCGCCGCTTCCAGCTCCCGGTGCGCGCGCGTGAGACCCGTCGTCACTGGCGAGCCATTCGCTGCCAAACCGTAGCGCCCAAGTCCGTCGCGGACGGCCTCCAGAACGTCTGGATGGTGCGACAGTCCGAGGTAGTCGCAGCCGCTGAACATCGTCAGCGACTGGCCAAGGACGACCGCACCACTGGCGATGGGCCACTCGTCGGCAATGAACGGCACGCAGGGAACCCTCAGCTGCGCGCGTTCTTCGCCACGGCTTGCAACGCGATGGCCGAAGCCGCCACGGTGCGCTCGATGTCATCATCACTGTGTGCGCCGGAGATGAACGCGGCTTCGAATTGCGCGGGGGGCCAATACACGTGCTGATCCAACATCGCGCGGTGCCACTCCGCGAACTGCGCGGTGTTGGCACACGCCGCGTCGTCCCACGAGCGGATCGGACCCTTGTGGAAGAACAAGGTCAACATCGAACCGACGCGCTGCACGCAAGCCGGGATCCCGGCTTTGGTGACGCCAGCGACGAGACCGACTTCGAGGCGCTCCCCCAAACGTTCGAGCCGCGCGTAGAGCGCTGGATCGAGCTTGGAGAGCGTCACCATGCCAGCCGTCACCGACAGCGGATTGCCGCTCAGTGTGCCCGCTTGGTAAACAGCCCCGAGCGGTGCGATGCGCTCCATGATGCGGCGTTGACCGCCGTAGACCGCCAGCGGCATGCCCCCGCCCACGATCTTGCCCAAGCACGTCATGTGCGGCTTGAGCCCATAGCGCTCTTGCGCGCCGCCGCGTGCCACGCGGCAGCCGGTCATCACTTCGTCGAAGATCGAGATTGCGCCGTTGGCTTCACAGAGCTTGATCAGGGCGCCCAAGAAGCCCGCATCGGGTGGCACGCAGCCCATGTTGCCCACGACTGGCTCGACGATTACGGCCGCAATCCTCGAGCCGTGTTCGGTGAACAAGCGCTCTAGACCAGGGACGTCGTTGTAGCGCGCGACCAGCGTGTCCTCGATCACTTTGTGCGGCACGCCCGCCGAATCCGGCGCGCCGAACGTCGCAGCGCCGCTGCCGGCTTTGACGAGCAAACCATCGCTGTGGCCGTGGTAACAGCCCGAGAACTTCACGATCAGATCACGACCTGTAAATCCGCGAGCAGCACGCAGCGCGCTCATCGTGGCTTCGGTGCCGCTCGAAACGCAGCGCAGCATCTCGATCGAGGGATAGAGCGACGTCACGAGCTCCGCGAACTCGACTTCGAGCTCCGTGGGCGCGCCGAACGAGAGCCCGCTCTCCGCCACGCGTTGCACGGCGCGCACTACATCTGCATCGGCATGACCCAAAATCGCGGGACCCCAGCTACCGACGTAGTCGATGTACGAATTGCCGTCGCTATCGAACAGGCGCGAACCCTTGGCCTTGGTGATGAACGGCGGATGGCCCCCGACGGCCGCGAACGCCCGTACCGGGCTGTTGACCCCGCCAGGTAACAGTCCCGCAGCGCGGGCATAGATGGCTTCGCTGGTGCTCCTGCTCATCGCAGCAGCCTAGCCGAAACGGCTCGCGACCTCTACCGATCTCGGCGCGCCGCGGGTTTCATGACTCTGGCCTGACGCCACTAGTGCGAATGTGTCAGGTTTGATCGCGACGCGCGTGATCGTGGATCACGCCGCGCCACTCTTCGACCTGGTCCAACGTTTCGGGGCGTGGCCAGGCCAAGCGCGCAAGCCGCGCGAGCAAATGCGGCGTGTGATCTCCGACATGCCACGGATGCGCAAACACCGTGGGCGCTGCGTTGAGCGCTTCCTCGGCGCTGACCGTGTCGCCGCTCTCGAATTGGAACCAAGCGCGCGTGAGCAGATAGTGCTGACGGGGTTCGGGCTCCTTCACGCTGATCTCACGCGCCTGCATCAAGACGCGGCGCGCGTTGGGTAGATCGCGGCGGGCGAGCGCCAATTGTGCGCGAAGCAGTCGTGCCTCGACCACGCCTAACGGATCGCGGATCTGTGCATAGAGTCGCTCTGCGCGGTCCGCGTGCAGTTCGCCCGCGTCGAGATTGTCGGTATCGAGCGCTACCATCGCTAGCAAGCGTTCGCACGAGGCTTGTCCGGGCAACGTCTTCAACGCTTCGAACGCGGCCAGCGCGGAATGCGCGCCCTGTTCGGCGTTGAAGAAATTGCTCAAGCGGTGTTCGAGGTGAGCGAGTGACGCGGACGTCTCTGCTTGGCCGAGCTGATAACCCGCGCGTTCGAACTCTTGCCGCGCCTCGAGCGTGAGCCGGCGCGCGCGATCGGTCGCGCCCTCCGAATGATCGACGGCTGCAATCAACAACAGGCACTGGCCGCGGCCTAGTGCCAAGTCGAGTGAGCGGAAGTGGGCTTCGGCGCTGCGCCCGAACTCGCGCGCGGTCGCGTAGCGTCCGAGCTGCAGCTCGATCTCGCCGATCACTTGATCGCATTGAGCCATGCCCAACGTGTTGCCGCTGCGCTTGAACGCAGTGAGCGCGCGATGCGCCAGCTGCAAACCCGCGTCCGAGTCACCCTGCTCGCTGCGCAGTTGGCCGAGCAGTCGTTGGCAATGCGCGAGCTCGTCGCGCAGCTCCGTGCTGGACAGCACGCGTTCGGCTTGTTCGGCGTGATGCGTCGCTTCTTCGGTTTGCCCCACGTGGCGCAGCGCCTCGGCGCGCCAACGTTGTGCGACGGCCTGAGTCGCTCCGGTGAGTTGGCCGCGGAACAGATCGAGATCGGCCAGCGTGGCCAAGGGCTGACGCGCGCCGTTCCACGACTGTTCCAAGAACTTGAAGAACGTTTGCGCGGCTTGCTCGGGCTCGCGTGCGTACAGTAGGTTAACGACGCGTTGGCGTACGATGCGGCGCGTGCCAGCCAGCGGATGGGCCAACAACGCTTCGGCAGCTGCACGGAAGAGTTGGCGCGAGTCGGGCCGCTCACTGAGTCTGCGGAACAAGTGCTCTTGCAACAGCGCGTGCGGCCAGTTGTAGCGACCGGGACCGCGCGGCAAGATGATTTCCGCGTTCTGCAGCGACACGATCGCTTCGGAGCCCTTCTGCCCAAGCTGTTCGAGCAACGCTTTGAGCACGTTGCGGCGGATGTCGAGCCCGAGCGTGGACGCCGCGTAGGCGGCCGTCGCGAACTCTTCGGGCAACGAGGCCACGCGGCTCTCCCACAGATCGGCCGTGGTTTGAGGGCGCACCGCCAAGACCGAGGCAGGCACGCGGAAATGCCCGGACTCGTACGCCAGATCACCCGCTAGCGCCCAAGCGTGAAGCTGCTGCAGCGCGAACAGTGGGAAGCCGCGGCTACGGCGCACGGCTTCGACCACGGCCTCGTCGTCCAAGGGTAACGAGGCGCGCAGGAGCTCCGCCGTCTCGTCCTTGTCCATCGGATTGACTTCGATGACCTCGCCGTCCATCTTCTCGCGCAAACGCCGCAGACGTTCGGCGGTGGCGGTGCCGAGCTGTACATCTTCTGCGCGCACCGTGGCGACCATGAAGATGCGCTGATCGCGCTCGGTCTCGTGGATTTTGAGCAAACCGTCGATCGTCGTTTGGGCCGCGTTGTGCAAGTCGTCCAAGACGAACAAGAGCGGCCGCGTGGCGGCGATGCGCCGCAACGTGAAGCGCACCACTTGGCGACGCACTTCCAGCGTGTCGAGCGTGAAGCGCACGCCGCTCGGCCCCAAGGCTTCGCCGCCCGGCGCGCTCGGTCGGAAATACTCCGCCGCACCGGCGACCCAAGTGCGCATCTTCTGATCGTCGCTGCGCACTCCCCAACGCGCGAGCAGCGAACGTTCGATGGTGTTGCGATCGGCGCGTTCGAAGTTGAAGTACTGGGTTACCGCGCCCAACATGCCGTCGGTCGAGCCGCGCACGCGGCGATAACGCGCGACGAGCGGCACCATGCGGCCTTCTTCGTGCACGGTCTCGGCGAGCCACTCAGCCAAGCGGCTCTTACCGATGCCGGCGGGGCCAACCAAGATCGCCAAGCGGTGCGGCGCTCCAGCCCCGCGCGTTACCTCGGCGCAGATCGCTTGCAAGCGTTGTCGCAGCTCCCCGCGTCCAACCAACGGACTCGGACGAATGCCGAGCAAGCCTCGGTTACGATCCAGGGGTGGCGCCGGGATACTGCCGCTCAAGCGCGGTGTCGTGGCATCGGCGGGAGACAGACTCGGCGGCGCGACCGCTCCAGCGATGCGCGGAAAACGCCACAAGCGCGGATCGATCTCGCCCTCGGGCTTGAACACTTCCCAAGCGCGCCGCGCTTCGGCGGCAAATTCGAAGCGCTCCCAAGGGCGCTTGCGCAAGCAGCGCTGAACGAACTCGATCACGCCTTCGGGCACTGCGACCGCGGGTTTCAAAGCCGGCGGCGGTTCATAGGCGTGAAGCTTGAGCAGCTCCTTCGGATCGCCCGTGAACGGAGCGCGACCGCTCAACAGTTTGTACAAGATGCACGCGAGCGAATACATGTCCGTCGCGCCACACACGTGGTGCATCTCGTGCATGATCTGCTCGGGTGCCATGTAACCCGGAGTGCCCGCACCGGCGTGCGGTTGGAACTCCATGGCCTTCTCGCCGTCGAGCCGTTCGTCGTGCGGATCTTCCTTCAGCCACGCTAGACCGAAGTCCAGGATGTGAACGTCCGGCGCGCCGCCGCCGCCTTCCTCGACGATCACGTTCGACGGCTTCAAGTCGCCGTGAATCACGCGCCGCGAATGGGCGTGCGCGAGCGCGCCGAGCACTTGGTCGACGATGCTCCAAATGATCGGAAAGCTGAGGCGCGCGTTGCTATAGTCATGCAGCGACAGGCCGCCCACGAGCTGCATTGCCAAGTAAGGTGAACGGTCCGGCAGCACGCCGAAATCGCGCGCGCCGACGATGTTCTTGTGGCTCAGCGACGCCAGCGCGCGGGCTTCCTTGTAGAACCACGAGACGTAATCGTCCGCGAGCCGCCCTTCGGGCAAGATCACGCGTTTGACGGCGACTTGTTCACCGGCGTGCCGGTCACGGCAGCGATAGACGATGCCCATGCCGCCCTCGCCGAGCACGCCCAACACTTCGTAGCGCTGCGCGATTAACGAGCCGACGCGAATTCGGTTCGGGTGTCGCGTGCTCGAAGCCGCATCCTCGGTGAACGACGACTCACTGAGCAGCGAATCGTAGTCGCGGGGCGGTGGACGCAGCTCGGCCGCGGGCGGGTTGGCCTGCGCGACAGAGTTTTCATCACCCCGGGTCATGGGCGCAGGAGTCTAGTACTGGCTCTTGCACTTTCGTTCCGGGATTGTTGCGTCTGGGCAGGTTCTCTAGGACAACATCCGACCCACCTGGGAGCAGGCTTCGGCCGCCTGACAGGTCTGCGATCGGCGTTCGAGCCCTGGCTGCAAATGAGAGAAAGCCGGCCTAAGCGATAGGTGCCAGCCGGCGTTCGCTGGGGTCCGTCAAAGCAGCCCCCGCCCCGGACCGAGCGGCGCAACGTGGCACAAGCCCTGGCATGCAGGCCCAACGGCGCAGCATGTCGCGGCACAACAACCATAAAACCCCTAGAAACACAGGCGCTTTCTTGTTGCTCTAGAGCCTTGGGAAGGTGGCACAAGTCCTGCACACGAGCGGAGCTTGGGAGGCGTGATGCGCTCGGTACTATCGTTTCGCTTTGCACTGCTCGGGTCTCTGGGGCTGCTTCACGCGTGCGGAGCACGCAGCACTGGCGGCGCCAGCGCGACCCAAATCGGTGACGGGAAGGGGGATCCCCAAGACGAACCTACGGCTCCGCTGGGCATGCAGCCCCCGCCAGTGAAGCCCGCGATCGCGCCGGACCTTCCCGCTCCGATCCACCCGACGCCCGCTCCGACCCCGGTACCCACGTTGACGACGCCGCCCGTAGCGGGTCTGCTCGACAGTGTCTGCCCACCGCCGGAGCGCGAGAGTCAGTTCGGTCCAGGACTGTTCGAGTGTCGCAACGGCATGGTGCACCGCGAAGTTGCGATTGATTGCGGTCCCGTTCCTGACGAAGAGCCCCTCTTGATCTTCCCTTCGTCGCCGATCTCGGCAAGCAGCATAGGCGATGGCGGGGTCATCTTGGGCGATGCCGGAGCGCGGACGCTCGATGTTTCCGCGTGTGAGAAGAACGCAGACTGCGTTTCCAAAAACAATGGACGGTGTCGGGTATACAACGAGGGGAACGACATACGCACCCGCTGCGAGTATCCGTGCGTCACTGATTCGGACTGCAGCCCACAGGAGGTCTGTGAATGTCATGGTGATATTCGGGATTGCGTCTACGCGCACTGCCGAACCGACGCGGAGTGTGCGCCCGGCCACGCATGTGCTCGCTATGTCTTCAACGAATGCGGATCCGCCAAACAGTACGCCTGCACGACCGACGCCGACGGCTGTCATACAGCGCAGGATTGCGGCTTCGAAGACAATCCCAGGATCGCGGGCTGCGTTCCCCATTCGAACGGAGGGGCGCAGTGCGATTCCAGCGAATGCATCGAAGGGCGACCGTTTCTCGTGTCAGGCGTGGCACGCACTGCCGCAGTGGTCGAACGCACTGATTGGACGAGTCCGATCGTCGTAGATCTCACGCGCCTAGATACCGAGCAATGTCTTTACTTGTCCGAACACTGGGCGCGGATAGGGCAGATGGAGCACGCGTCGATCGCGGC
>DATAHU010000155.1:0-94453 GCA_036263015.1 Polyangiaceae bacterium
GCGGAGAACTCAGCCGCATTGGCACCAGAACGCGCCCACCGTCCAATGAGCTCTGCCCATTCGCTTCTCGTACGCCTCACAGCCACCGATCGTGGCGGCTTACCCCTCAGCAGTCTGCAACGCGATCGGCCGAACGCTTACGCTCTAAGCGCTCGGAACCGTCTCCAAGCTCCGAGCGTGTTCCACGACTTTGTCAATCGCGGAGCGCAGTTCGTTCGAGCCCACTGGTTTCATCAGGAACGTCCGCGGCAAATGCGGCTTGAGCGCGGCGGTGGGTTGCCGGTTACCACTCATCAGCACGAGCGGCAGATTCGGCTGCGTCTGCTCGAGACGTTGAGCAAGCTGCTCGCCATCCATCCCCGGCATCGCAACATCGCTCACGACGCAATGGATCGATCGCAAGCGCTCCAAGGCTGCAAGTGCCGCCGCACCATCTTCGACCATCGTTACCGAGTAGCCCGCCTTTTCGAGCAAGCGCTGCAACGTGCGTTGCACGATCGGATCGTCTTCTACCAACAAGATCCGAGGACGCGAGTTGGGAGCAGCTTCCGTCTCCTGTGAGGCTCCCGTGCCTCGCTCTTGGGCGGCCTCTTGCGGGCGCCGCACTCTCGGGAACGAGAGCAGCAGCCGTGTTCCGTTTCCGACTTCGCTCTCGACCTCGACGCTTCCGCCGTAGCGATCGATGAGCTGCTTGACGGTGGCCAGACCAAGCCCCGTGCCCGTCGATTTGGTCGTGAAGAACGGCTCGAAAATCCGCGCCTTCACCTCGTCACTCATCCCAGCGCCCGTGTCTTCGGCCGTCAACACCACCTGGCTGTTTCTGCCCTTCACGGACAGGGTGAACTTTCCGCCCTTGGGCATGGCGTCACGAGCGTTCACCGCCAAGTTGAGCAGAATCTGTTCGATGCCTACCCGCGACGCACTGATCAGGCAATCGGGTTGAGTGTTGACTTCGAACGTATGAGTGCGTCCCAGCAAGCGCGGCAGCATGCGACCCATTTCTTCGACGATCGCGGAGGCATCTACCGTTTCGACTTCGTTCGTGCCCAAGCGCGCGAAGGTCAGGACTTGACGCGTCAACAAGCCTGCTCGCGTCGTCGCCCCCTCCAGTTCGTCCAGCAACACCTTGGGATCTTCCTCGTGCGGTCCCTGTCGCTTGAGCGAATCCGAGACCGCCAGGATCACGGTGAGCAAGTTGTTCAGGTCGTGAGCGATGCCGCTCGTCAGGTTACCGACCAGCTCCATTTTCTGTCCCTGGATCGAGCGTCGAAGCGCTTCGTCGCGTTCATTGGCGGCTTTCTGGGCCTCGGCGTGAGCACGTTTCAGCGATAGGAGCGAGGTCTGCAAGAGCACCGCCGTCAAAATGACGGTCACGGTGGCTGCCGCCCACGCGTTGACGGCCGAGTAAGGGCCGAGCTGCTTGGGCAAGAGTCCGTGATATTCGAGGTATGCGACGAACGCGCACCAGAGCGCGCTGGCGACTGCCATCCCGAGTGCTGCGCGACCGCCCACGATGCTTCCGATGAGCAGCGTGCAGACGGCGAACGTCGATGCAAATTGGCCCTGCAAGCCGCCGAAGACCAAGGTCACGAAGGCGATGACGATCCAAAAGAACAGCGAGAAGACCCACGCCGCCAGATTGATCAGTCCCGTCCGCGCGACGCAGTAGACGACCAGCAGCCAAGTGAAGATCGCGGCGTAGAAAACGATCGTGACGGAGACGTCGTTGCGCGGATCCAACAACGACGCGATGCCGGCAAACAGCCCCAGCGGCGTTACTGCGAGCAGCAGCCGAAACAGCATTCGTGCCCTGCGATCGGTCTCTGCGTCCGAAAACCGCGGCGGTTTCGCCCACCCCCTTGCAAAACTCAGCAACGACAAGCCAAGCACGTTAGCATGCAGCGCGTTTCTGGGAGCCACGGAGTCGACCGTGGACGCGGGTCTCGGTGTAGTTCCAGTGCCTTTTTTTGCGGCGCCCCGAAGCCGCGAAGGTGTCCGAATTCAGGCTGATCGAAGTTCCGTGGCCGTGCCCGCGCCCCTCAGCGCGACGCGAGGCCCGTCGTGCCGCGAGCCCGCGCTCGCTCTGCCCGGGGGTCAACCCCCGAGTCTTGCGGCTCCACGGGCTCGCCGAGCCGCCGACTCATGAGTCACGTGTTGCAGCTGCTTTTCGAGATCACCGATGGTGCAAAGGAACGACCCTGCCACGACAAACAATTTTCATCGTGTTCGCAGGGGTGCGCGTTGCGAGTAAACTTGCGATGCCGAGAGAACAGCGCCCCAAAGGCGAACGCCACTGGTCATTGGCCGCAGCGCGTAGCCGCAAACTGCGCATTTTGTGGCGTGTCGTCGGGTCTGCGTGACGCTCGTGAAAATAGCAGGCGTCTGCTGCCTCGTCGTTCGGGATGCGGTTACCTCTTACTCGACACGGCACATCACTGTGAGTGCCTTTACGTGGTCTCGCTGCGCGAGAACCGCGAGGAGTTGTTTTGCAATGTCACTACGGGCTGCAGTTCACCTGGGTCTCGCTTCGATCATCTTGAGCAGTATCAGCGTTGCTTGCGGCGGGTCTGAAGACGATTCTACCGTCACTCCCCCCGCGCCGCTGGCGACCAGCACGGCCACTGGAGCAAGCACGACCGCTACGAATCCCACGACTTCTCACCCGACGACCGGCACTGGCTCGCCTGGCCCGACGACGAACACGCCCAGTGCGCCTGCTGCTCAGCCCGCTGAGTCGAGCGACACCGGCGGGACCCCCGGCGGCGGAGCCGAGGATGCAGACGCTGGCGCTCCCGGCGGCTTCTTTGGCGGCGGCGCTCCCGCGGGCTCGAACACCGGCGGAGGTTTCGCCGGTGGTGGAGACATGCCCGCGGGAAGCAATACCGGGATGGGTGGCTTCTTCGGCGGCGGAGATACGCCTGCGGGAAGCAATACCGGAATGGGTGGCTTCTTCGGTGGTGGAGACACGCCTGCGGGAAGCAATACCGGAATGGGCGGCTTCTTCGGTGGGGGCAATGGCGGTCCCGCTGCGTCGAATGGCGGAGGCGGCACTGCTCCTGGCGATTCCGGCGCTGGTGGCAACACCCCGCCCGGTGGCTCTGGCATGGGTGGCTTCTTCGGTGGGGGCAATGGCGGTCCCGCTGCATCGAATGGCGGAGGCGGCACCGCTCCCGGCGATTCGGGCGCTGGCGGCAACACCCCGCCGGGTGGCTCTGGCACCATGGGTGGCTTCATGGGTGGGGGCAATGGCGGTCCCGCTGCATCGAATGGCGGCCCCGCAGGATCGGGAGCCCCGGCAACCGATGGCAGCACCGGTGCGCCCGGCGTTGGCGATACGCCAGCGGACGATGGCGCAGGCGGTGCCGGCGGCTGAGCGCCCAGACACGACTCGAGGACTGCGCGCCTGGTGAACGGATCCTTCGTCCTCCCGTGCACTGGGCGCGCAGCTCGAATTGCGCGCCGATCGCAGCCTTACGTATCCTGCACTCGATCGCGCCCCGATTTCCGCATCACGTAGCCGGCGGCTTTGGTGCGGAACTTGTACGAGACGAAGCGCTGCGCGAAGGTCTGAAACGAGTTGTTGAAGCCGGGTGTACACACCCAGTCTCCGCGTTCGTAAGCCTTGAGCGCGGCACGCACCACGACTTCGGCGCTCATGTTGCTGCGCGCTTGCATGCCTGATAACTCGTAGCCCGCACTCGCCTGAAACTCCGTCGGCACTGGCCCCGGGCACAAGGTCGTCATTCGCACGCCCGAGCCCTCGATCTCCTCGGCCAAAGCGAGTGAGAGCGAAAAGACGAACGCCTTGGTGGCGCCATAGGCCGCCATGAACGGCACGGGTTGGAACGCGGCCGTCGACGCGACTTGCAAGAACCCACCGCTCTTGCGCTCTAGAAAACGCGGCAAAAAGTGATGCGTGATGCGGACCAGCGCATCACAGTTGAGGGCACTCATTGCCGCCAAGCGAGCCGGGTTCTGACCGGCGAACGGCCCAGCGCCGCCCACGCCCGCATTGTTCACCACGTGCTCGATCGGGACGTTCAGTCCCTCGACGCTCTCGAGCAAGCGATCGACACCACCTGGGCTCGCCAAATCTGCAGCGACGACTCGTACTTGCGTGCGCAGTTCACCTGCAAGTGCGGCCAAGCGCTGCTCTTGGCGAGCGCAGATCACCAAGTTGGCGCCGCGCGCTGCCAACTGAACCGCGAACTCACGGCCCATGCCCGCCGAGGCGCCGGTGACGAGCACCCATTGTTCCTTGAAGTCGAGCCGCATCATTTACTTCCTGTAGCCTGCACTTGGCCCTGCCAGCGCAGCCAGTGATCCGCAAGCACCAACGCCACCATGGCTTCGGCCATGGGCGCAAAGCGCGGGAGCAAACACGGATCGTGTCGCCCCGTCGTGCGAATCGTCGTCGGTTCGCCGTCGCGAGTGACCGTGGGTTGGGCTTGCGGCAGGCTGCTCGTGGGTTTGACGGCCGCGCGGACCACGATCGGCATGCCGCTGGTGATCCCGCCGAGCATGCCACCATGGCGGTTGCCCTGGGTTCGGATCGTGCCGTGCTCGGAAACGAACGGATCGTTGTTCTCGCTACCGCGCGCGGTAGCGCAGCCAAAGCCGATGCCGTATTCGACACCCATCACCGCCGGCAAACTGAACAGCGCTTTGGCGATGTCCGCCTTGATCTTGTCGAACACGGGTTCGCCGAGGCCCGCTGGCACGGGATGCGCAATCACTTCGGCGATACCGCCAATCGAGTCTTGATTCTTGCGCACGCTCTCGACGAGCTCGATCATCTTCGCGGCGGCAGCCTCGTCCGGACAGCGCACCAAGTTGGCGGAGCCGTCGCTGAATTGTTCGATCTCTCTGAGTGTTAACTTTTCGGGGTTAGGAATATTGGCTTTGATTTCCCCGATTTGCGTCGTGTAGGCGAGCACTTCGCCGCCGAAGGCCTGTCTCAACAGGGCTTTGGCAATCGCTCCGGCGGCTACACGTGCCGTCGTCTCTCTCGCGCTCGATCGCCCCCCGCCACGGTAGTCTCGGAAGCCGTACTTGGCGTCGTAGCTGTGATCGGCGTGGCCCGGACGGTACTTGTCCTTGATGTCCGCATAGTCGCGGCTTTTTTGGTCTTCGTTGCGAATTAGGATGGCAATGCTCGTGCCAGTGGAACGGCCCTCGAACACGCCCGCCAAGATCTCTGGCCGATCTGCTTCGTTGCGCTGCGTAACGAGGCGATTTTGACCCGGGCGACGTCGGCCGAGTTCGGCCGCGATCTGCGCCTCGTCAATCACGAGTCCCGGCGGGCAGCCGTCGATGATCACGACGTTACCGGGCCCATGCGACTCACCAGCCGTCGTGATGCGGAAAGCTTGACCGAAACTATTACCTGCCATCTCGTTGCCGATGTAACACGGCGCAGCGCAGAACAGCCTCCTGAAAAGAGGTAAAAAGCTGGGGTTTTCCAACGGCCCGTGGCGAAAAGCAGCGAGCGCCCGGAGCGGCCCTGCGACGGAATCCGTCCCGCAATTTCCGCATCCGCCACCGGACGCAGCACGCTCCAAGTCGTTCAGATTCGCGCTCGATCGCTGTACGGACGCCCCGCGATCCCAAGGCTCGAACTTCGAGCGCGCTGGCTGCAACCGAACATGCCAAAAGGGGACGTATGGCGGGCGTCAGGTTAGGCAAGAGTTCGATACCTTCGGTTCGAACCAGCTGCTCTAGACAGCGCGCGAGCGGATCTCCACACTGGGGGCACCTTACCTTTCGTGCCCGTGTGGGGTGAACCCCATACACTTGGCGCTCTCTGCTATGAGTTTTTCGGTTCGATTCAGTGTGACCCCTTGGGTAGCCGCGGCGACGCTCTGCGTCGCGTGCACGCCGCGACTCGAGAACAACGACTTCATGCCGACCCCGGTCGTGCACGTCGATGCCGTTGCTCCCGCCCATGACGCAGGGCTGCATGACGCATCCGTCGGCGCGCGTGACGCGACGGTCGATGCGCGCGCTCCCGAAGGCGGAGTGGATGCTGCCCCTGACGCGATGATGCACGAGGTCGAGGCGTCGCTTCCCGAAACTTGCGGCAATCACGACTCGCACGGCGTGGCATTGGATTGCGGAGCGGGCTGCATCGCGCTGTGTGAGGATCGTTTGCCGTGTCGGGGCGATGCCGACTGCGAGAGTCAGGTTTGCACCGCGCACCTGTGCCAAAAGCCGACCTGCGACGATGCTGCGCGCAACGGACTCGAAGTGGGAATCGATTGCGGTGATCTCTCCAATTGTGGGCCCTGCGATGACGGCCAGACTTGTGACAGTGCCGCGGATTGCGCCGGAGGCGCTTGCATCAAAGGCAAGTGTGCACCTGCGACGTGTAGCGATGGTCAGCAGAACGGTAGCGAAACCGCCGAGGATTGCGGCGGCAAATGCAGCGCGTGTCAGGACGGTCAGACCTGCATGCGTCACACCGACTGCGAAAGTTTGTTGTGTCAAAACGACGGCGAGGGTCACCTGGTGTGCCAGGAGCCGAGTTGCGAAGATCGGGTTCAGAACTCAGACGAGGCCGACATCGACTGCGGCGGCAGCTGCGACAAGAAGTGTGAGCTCGGGCAACGCTGCAGCAAGCCCGACGACTGTGAACAACGTGCGTGCGGCATCCCCGATGGCGCCGAGCAACCGGTGTGCGTCGAGCCGACCTGTGACGATGGCACGAAGAATGGAAAAGAGACGGCGATCGATTGTGGCGGTCCTGGTGACTGTGAGCGCTGCGACGTGGGCAAGGTCTGTCGCGCAGATGGCGATTGCCAGAGCCACAGCTGTGACGGCACTTGCCTGGATCCGACTTGTACGGATCAGCGCACCAACGGTAGCGAAACCGACGAGGACTGTGGCGGGTCGAGCGATTGTGCACGGTGTGCCGCGCTGCAAGCCTGCAACAACGACGGGGACTGCCTCAGCATGCGCTGCAGCGAGGACGGCATCTGCGAGCCCGGCAGTGCGGGCAGCGTGTGCCGTAGCGAGGACGACTGCTTGAGCGGCTCCTGTCCCGACGAGACTTGTGCGCCGGGTTCGGCAGGCGAAGCTTGTCTCGTGGACGGCGACTGCAGCACGCAGTCATGCGCAGAGGACTCGACGTGCGCTCAGGTGTACACCACAGGCAGCTGCCAACTCGACGACGATTGCTACGCCGGACGTTGCGTGGAAGGCGCGTGTGGGGTCGGTGAAGCAGGTCGCAAGTGCACGTCTCC
Organism: Polyangiaceae bacterium; assembly: GCA_036263015.1. Classification (GTDB taxonomy): domain Bacteria; phylum Myxococcota_A; class Polyangia; order Polyangiales; family Polyangiaceae; genus SZUA-265. The sequence goes on from DATAHU010000155.1 coordinate 7,242, forward strand.
CTCGCAGTGCGCGAGTGGTATCTGCAGCGATGAACAATGTCAGCCGCTTGATTTGGTGGTGCAGAGTAACGGGACTTACAACGGGGTCGAGGAGATTGCGGTCGAATTCACATTGGCCAAGGGTAGCGTCAGCGTCGCATGGGCGGATGTCGCGGTTCTGTACTTCTTCGAGTTCGCGGATCCGCCAACCGACACTGAGGCCGCGCACTCGGACATGGGCCAACACTACATGAGCGATAGCGTTGCCAGTCACCGTTGCGTGGGTGTGGGCGGTCCGGATTGGATCTATGTCTGGCAGGGAAAGAACTCGGGCGACATCGGCAGCGAGTACAGGTTCACGATCAAGCTCAACAACAAGCTCGACGGTGTGAACCAACAACTCGATCCCACGAACGACTACTCGTATCGCTCCGGGCTCGGGCCCAGCGACAAGCTCGTGATCTGCCGCAAGGTCGGAACTGAATGGTACCAAGTTCAAGGTACCGGGCCGAGCAGCATCCAGAAACCCTGCCAATACGTCGATCCGGACTGCGACGCGGTCGTCTGCGACGAGCTCAACTGAGTGCCCGGGAGCGGGGCGCCCAGATCGGGCGGCTCTGATAACCCGATAGCAGCAGCCCTTACGGATCGGCGATTTGTTGATCCGAGGTCGCGCGCTTTTCCATTGCCTGAAGTGTGCGGTTGGCGGCCGATCTTCGGCTTGCTCGTTCAACCTTTGCACACCCTAGCTCTTGGACCCATCCGAAAGGGAGTAGTGCGGCGTGTCGATCGCGACTCGATTGAGACTAGTTTGGCTTCTTTGGACAATCGCCGCCTGCAACCGCTCGGGTGTCGGGGACCCGTGCATCGCAGAGGATGAGTACAGACCTGAGTTTTCTGGCTTCTCGAAGGACGAAGTCAACGTCGAGAGTCGCTCGTTTCAATGCGAGACGAGGCTGTGTCTAGTGAACAAGTTCCAAGGGCGCGTGAGCTGCCCTTACGGCGGCACTGCCGGGCATTGTGAGACTCCGGATCAATCCGTGACCGTCTCCGTGCCCGTCGCTGCGCAGCTCGCAGCGCGGCCGCCGAGTGACGCGGTGTATTGCTCGTGCCGCTGCGCGGGTCCGGACACCAACGCCCCGTATTGCGAGTGTCCCGAGGGTTTCGAATGCGCCGAGTTGGTACCCGCACTCGGCGTCGGAGATGAACAACTGCAAGGAGGTTACTGTGTCAAGCAAGGCACCAATCCTGATTCCGACGAACTTGCGCCCAAAGCCTGTGATCCCGTAGCCCAGAACTGCGAGCGCTAGACCTCGTCGGGGCTCAAGGCCCGCGAATTGTCAGCGACTGGGCTGCGCGAGATACGGAGCTGCCAAGTTCTTGCACTGCTCATCGCATTCCGGGAACTCCACGGCGAAGCGCGCTTGGCCTTCGCAATAGTCATTCAGCCCGGTCTTTCGGAGGGGCAGTTGACAGACCTCGCGTAGGTTCTCGAGGGTGCGTGCATAGAGCGCCGCGCGCTCGCTTCGTGTCAGGTCTTGAAGCGCCCGTTCTCGAGCGCTGTTGGCGCGTAGCCACAGCAGCCCGAGGACTCCCAGACTGAAGATCACGAGGATCAAGCCTCGCACCGAGCGTGAACGACGCTTCGCGGTTTCGCGGTGGGCCATTGTGCCGTTCAGGATGCGCTCGGGCGGATCAAGATGTCGTAAGTTCCGGGGCTATCGCGATCAAAGAATCATGCGGCTTGGGCTTACGCTCCCGGGCTGAGCGAGCTCTCGGTCGACCCTGCCTGGGCGTGCAGGTCTTGCTCGACATTGGCCGCGGCAGCCCGCATGCTGCCGTGCGCATGGCGCGGATCGAGCTGACCAAGCACCTCAAAGCGCTGTTTCCGGCGCTCGAGGCCGCGCCGTTCGAGCTCGATGTGACGAGTGTGGCCCAAGCGGTCGCGGCGCTCGAAGCGCTGGCACCCGGCGTGGCGTTCTACATTTGCGATGAGCGTGGGCGCTTACGCCGTCACGTGAACGTCTTCGTCGATCAGGAGATGATCTGCGATCGCACATTGCTCAGCGACGCGCTGTCGTCAGCCTCGGACGTCTTCATCGCGCAAGCACTCAGTGGTGGCTAAAGCTCAGTGGCGAAGCCGCCGAAAAAACGCAGAAAAGGAGATCGCGTGTCACGCAGCATTCTACTGGGAACTCGCAAGGGCGCTTTCATCGCCGAACGCGGCGCAAGCGGCTGGAAGCTTCGGCTCGCGGGACACGCCGGCGTCGGTGTGAACTACGTCGCGGCCGATCCGCACACGGGCACGTTGTGGGCGGCGCTCGGCCATGGGCATTGGGGTGCCAAGTTATCGCGCTCTGACGATGGCGGAGTGACGTGGCGAGACGCCGCCCAGATCAAGTACCCGGCGGGCGCACGTTATCTTGCTCCCCCCGATCCGTCGCCAGAGGATTCGGGCGACACGCCGCAACGCTTCACTTTCAGGCCCGCGACGCTGCTCAAGCTTTGGGCGATTGCGTTCGGCGCGCCGGGACAAGTCTACGTCGGAACGATCCCGGGAGGTCTTTTCGTAAGCCAAGACGGCGGGGAGTCTTTCGAATTGAACTTGCCGCTCTGGAATCACGATAGCCGCGGTGGGGATCTGTTCACTACAGAGGGCAACGGCAAGACGCATTGGTTCGGCACACCAGCGTCCGAGGGAGAGTTCGCGCCCGGAATTCATTCGATCGAAGTCGATCCGCGCGATCCGAAGCGCGTGCTCGTCGCGATTTCTACGGCGGGCGTGCTGGAGACGAACGACGGTGGAAAGACTTGGATCGGACGCAACCGTGGGCTGAGCAACGACTTCTTGCCCGATCCCCACGCCGAGTGGGGACACGACGCGCATCACATCAAGATCTGTCGCGACCAGCCAGATCACGTGTGGCAGCAGAATCACTGCGGCGTGTTTTACAGTTCGGATAACGCGCAATCTTGGACGAAGGTGAGTCAGCCCGAGCAGGGCGTGCACTTTGGCTTTCCGATCGCGGCCGATGCTGCGAACGGACGCACCGCGTGGGTGGTGCCCGGTGTCTCGGACGCCAAACGCATGGCGATCGATGGCGGCTTGTTCGTCGCTCGCACCGAAGACGGAGGCGCATCATGGACCCAACTGCGCAAGGGGTTGCCGCAGCAAAACGCCTACGATGTCGTGTATCGACACGCGCTCGCCGTGGACGCTGATTGCGTTGCCTTCGGCAGCACGACGGGCAACGTCTACGTCAGTGAGGACCGTGGAGATGCCTTCGAGACACTCACGCACAACTTGCCGCCGGTTTACAGCGTCGGATTCGCCAACTGACGACCCAGGCTCAGCCGTCGGAGCGTAATCGATAGCCGACGCCGGGTTCGGTGGTGAGGAACCGCGGACGGCTTGGGTCGGCTTCGAGTTTGTGGCGGAGCTGCCCCATGTAAACCCGTAGGTACTGCGTTTGCTCGCCAGCGTTGGGCCCCCAAACCTCCTTGAGCAGTTGGCGATGGGTGATCACGCGGCCCTCGTATTTGATCAGCGTTGTGAGCAATTTGTATTCGATGGGCGTCAGGTGGATCTCTTGGTCATCCTTGGTCACCTGGCGACGCCCCAGATCGACTTTGATCGCCCCCATGCGGAATTGGGTTTCGCCCGTCTCGTTGCGCGCCGAATGCCGAAGCGCGACGCGGATGCGTGCCAAGAGCTCACCGATGCCGAAGGGCTTGGTCAGGTAGTCATCGGCGCCGAGATCCAGAGCGCGAATCTTGTCTTCCTCTTTGCCGCGCGCAGAGATCACGATAATCGGCATTTGGGCCCACTCGCGCAGGCGCTCCGTCACGGTCAAGCCGTCGAGATCGGGTAACCCGAGGTCGAGCAGCACCAGATCGGGATTGCGCGAAGCAGCTTGCGCCAAGCCGTCACTGGCCGTTTCGGATTCGTAAACTTGGTACGAATTGCTCGTCAGGGAGGCGCGCAGGAACTTGCGCATTTGAGGCTCGTCTTCGATCACGAGGACGCTCGCGTTCGGTTCGGTCACTCGACTTGCCCTTTGACGTTATCGGGTCCGACTGGCTCGTCCGGTAGGGCGGGCGGTTGTCCCTTGTCGAGCGGCAACGTGAAGCGGAACGACGCACCGCCTCCTTGACGATTCAAGGCCCAGATTTCGCCCCCATGCACCGCCACGATGGCGCGACAGATTGTTAGCCCCAAACCGACACCCTCGCGGGCGCCTGCATGTGAGCTGCGATGAAACTTGTCGAAGATCTGGACTTCTTCGCCTGCTGGAATGCCAGGCCCGCGATCGTTCACTTCGACCGCCACTTGATCGGGTGCCGAGACCGCCTTGATCTCGATCGCTCCAGCGCTGTACTTGGCAGCATTCTCGACCAAGTTGATCAAGACCTGTTCGAGCAGCACCGCATCGCCCGGGACTAGAGGTAAGTTGCCCGGTAGATCGACCTTCACGTCTCGGCCCAGCAGGCGTGCATCGAGGTGATTCAAAGCACTACCGACCAGCTCTTCGAGCGACAGCCACTCTTTGGTCACCTTCACCGCGCCTGACTCCAAGCGCGTCATGTCCAACAAATTGCGAATCAGGCGATTCAAGCGCTCCGCTTCCTCGAGCACCGTGCGCAACAGATCCTGGCTCGTCGCGGAATCCAGGGGCGCACTCGTTTGCAGCAACGTGCCCGTCGCGCCAGTGATCACTGCGAGCGGTGTTCGCAGATCGTGCGACACGGAGCTGAGCAGGGAACTGCGCAGTTGCTCTGCTTCCATTTCACGCCGCGCCCGCTCGGCGTCCTGCGCGAGCTGCGCCCGCTCCATCGCGAGCGCAGTGTGCGCCACGAACGCGTCCAATTGGCGGCGTTGGCCGAGGTCGCTGAGACGCCCCGCCTCTTCCGGGGTCACAGCCAGTACGCCGACGCTGCCTGCCGAACCCATCAGTGGAAGATACAGCGTCGTTCCGCCGGGCAAAGTCGTCGTGCCCATGCCCGCCTCACGTCGATTGGCCCAGACCCATTGGCTCACGCTGAGATCCCGTTCTGACGGAGTACCGATCCTAGGGGAAGCATAGCAGCGAGCGAGCGTGTTGCCCGTACTTGGAACGAACACGCTAACCGCGCAACGAAACGCCTTCTCGATTTCGTGCGCCGCGGCCTTGGCGACTTGATCCAGACCTTGGGCCGCGGCCAGCTCGCGGCTCAATGCGTAGAGCCCTGCAGTTCGTATCTCGCGTTCACGCGCGGCTTGCGCCTGTTGACGGATTCGCTGCGTGAGGCCGCTGATCACGATGGCAACCGCGGCCATGACCAAGAACGTGGTCGCATGCCGGAAGTCGTCGACGGCGAACGTCAGGTAGGGAGGTACGAAGAAGAAGTCGAAGGCGCCCACACTGAGCAGCGCAGCGAAAAGCGATGCGCCGAAGCCCGCACGACTCGACACCAACATGATGGCGAGCAGGTAGATCATCACTACGTCGGGCAATTGATCGCGGCCAAACACGACCAAGCACAACCCGGTAGCAAGCGCTGGCCCGAGCGCTGCAGCTGCAAGACTCGGTAAGCTCGGAACGTCGAAAGCCGCGGCTTTTGACGGTTCGGGCTGACTGGGATCGGGATCGCCGGCGGTGACGTAGACGTCGATGTCTCCGCTTGCCCGCACGAGCCTATCGACCAGTGATGCGCGGAAGCGTTCGCGCCAGCGCCCAAGGACCGGTTTGCCGACAATCAGCTTGGTGATGTTGCGGGCGCGTGCAAAACGCAGGATCTCGTCGGTCGGTTGTTCACCATTCAGGGTCACCACTTCCGCGCCGAGCTGATCGGCGAGATCCAGGTTATGCGCCAAGCGTTCTGCCAGAGCTTTGGGCAAGGGTCGTGCGTTTGGTGACTCAACGTAGACTGCATACCAGCGCGCGTGCAGGGACGAAGCCATGCGCCTCGCTGCGCGCACGAGTCGCGCCGAATACGGGCTTGGGCTGACCGCGACCAAGAGTTGATCGTTGATGGCCCAGGTTTGCTCGATGCCTTGCTCCTGGCGGTACTCGCGCATCTGGGCATCGACGCGCTCCGCCGTCTGGCGCAGCGCGAGCTCACGCAGCGCAATCAGATTGCCCTTCTTGAAGAAGTTGTCCATCGCGCGTTCGGCCTGCGCCCCCAGATAGACTTTGCCGTCACGCAAGCGTTCGAGCAGATCGTCGGGTGGCAGATCGACGAGCTTGAGTTCGTGCGCGTGCTCGAGCACCGAGTCCGGCACTGTTTCGCGCACGCGCACGGAAGTTATCTTGGCGACGACATCGTTCAGGCTCTCGACGTGCTGAACGTTCATCGTCGAAAAGACGTCGATGCCGCTCGCGAGCAGCTCCTCGACGTCTTGCCAGCGTTTGGGGTGACGCGAACCCTCGGCGTTGGTGTGAGCCAATTCGTCGACCAGCAGGAGCTGGGGGCGACGAGCGAGCGCGGCATCGAGATCGAACTCCTCGACTTCGATGCCGCGATAGAGCACTTTGCGTCGCGGCAGGATTGCAAGACCCGCGACGCGCGCCAGCGTGTCTTGCCGTCCGTGCGTTTCGACGATGCCGATGACCACGTCGCGCTGCTCTTGTTCGAGTTCGGCGCGCGCGGCCTCGAGCATCGCGTAAGTCTTGCCCACGCCCGGGGCCGCGCCGAAGAACACGGTCAGTTTGCCGCGCTGAGCACGCTGCTCTTCGGCTTGCACGCGCCGAAGCAGCTCGTCGGGGTCAGGGCGCGCGAGGACCACGTTGCAGAGCTTACTTCAGTGCGTCGAGCGCGAGGTTGAGCTTCAGCACGTTCACGCGCGGTTCGCCGATGATGCCCAAGAAGCGGCCGGAGGTGTGTTCGTGTACCAGCGTCAGAACTCGGTCGCGGCCAAGACCGCGCGCCTGCGCCACGCGCCCGCTCTGAAGCTCGGCGTTCGCTGGGCTGATGTCGGGATCCAGACCGCTCGCGGAGCGGGTGGCCGCGTCAGCCGGAATCAAAGCGTCGGCGGCGAGTCCGTTCTCCTCCCGGTACGACTTGGCCAGATCCCCGTATCCCGCATAGCTCTCGTCGACGTCTTTGGTCGTCGGATCGTCCTTGATGCCGTTCACGAGTTTGCTGCTCGTGGGGCCCAAGTTGGTGCCGCCGGAGTTGGCAGCGTCATAGCCTGCGCCCGCCGCGCTCGGTCGCGGGTGAAAGTATTCGGGTTTGCTGAATGGTTGACCGATTAACTCGGAACCAATCACGTTACCCTGGGCGTCTCTTATCAGGCTGCCCTGGGCTTGGTGCGGGAACACGACATTGCCGATCGCCCAGACTGCGCCTGGGAACGCCAGACCTGTGACGACGACGAAGAAGAGCGTGAGGACCAACGCGGGACGTAGGTGGGACATGCTTATGCGAGCCTCAATAGAACGAGAATGCGATCGATGAGCCAGATGAACGGGAAGGGAGCAATCACTCCGCCTACCCCGTAGATGAGCAGATTGCGCTTGAGTACCGAGATTGCCGCCGCAGGGCGGTAAGCTACGCCGCGCAATGAGAGGGGAATCAGCGCGATGATGATCAGCGCATTGAAGATCACGGCTGCCAGCACCGCGGATTGCGGGTTGGTCAAGTGCATGAAGTTGAGAGCACCGAGCGCAGGATAAGTCACCAGGAACATTGCAGGAATGATTGCGAAGTACTTGGCCACGTCGTTGGCGATGCTGAACGTCGTGAGCGCGCCCCGCGTCATCAGCATCTGCTTGCCGATTTCGACGACCTCGATCAGCTTGGTTGGGTTCGAGTCGAGATCGACCATGTTGCCCGCTTCTTTGGCGGCTTGAGTGCCCGTGTTCATGGCCACGCCGACATCGGCTTGCGCGAGCGCAGGCGCGTCGTTCGTGCCGTCACCCGTCATTGCCACCAAGCGTCCACCTTCTTGCTCGGCGCGAATGTACGATAGCTTCATTTCCGGGGTGGCCTCGGCGATGAAGTCGTCGACGCCGGCCTCCGCGGCGATCGCGGCCGCTGTCAACGGGTTATCACCTGTGACCATCACCGTCTTGATGCCCATCTTGCGCAGCTGTGCGAAGCGCTCTTTCATGCCGCCTTTGACGATGTCCTTGAGCTCGATCACGCCGAGGACGCGGCCGCGATCGGCGACGACGAGCGGCGTCGCGCCGGCGCGCGCGATGCGTTCGACCGTTGCCGTCACGTCACTGGGGAAGCTACCCGCTTGCGCTTCTACGTAGGTTCGAACCCGATCGGCGGCGCCTTTGCGGATCTCTCGACCCTCGACGTCGACACCGCTCATACGAGTTTGAGCCGTGAACTCGATGAACTGGGCTTTACCAGTTTCACTCTGCGCCACTGCCGACGCGTGGTACGTGTTGCGGGACAGCGCCACGATGCTGCGTCCCTCGGGCGTCTCATCGGCGAGCGAGGCTAGCTGGGCCGCCTTCACTAGTTCCGACATCATGACGCCCGGAGCTGTGTAGAACTGAGTCGCTTCGCGATTGCCGAGCGTGATCGTGCCGGTCTTGTCGAGCAAGAGCGTGTTCACGTCACCCGCGGCCTCTACGGCCCTGCCGCTCATGGCGAGCACGTTGTGCTGCATCACGCGATCCATACCCGCGATGCCAATAGCACTCAGCAAGCCGCCAATCGTCGTTGGGATCAGACACACGAGCAGAGCGACGAGCACCGTTACCGTCGGCACCGCGTCACTACCAGCGGCGGCATATTTGGCAAAGGGTAACAGCGTCACGGTCGCGAATAGGAACACGATCGTGAGCCCTGCGAGCAAGATCGACAATGCGATCTCGTTCGGCGTCTTCTGGCGCTTTGCGCCCTCTACTAGTGCGATCATGCGATCCAAGAAACTGTGCCCTGGATCTTGGGTTACGCGCACGACGATGCGATCCGAAAGCACCTTGGTGCCGCCCGTCACTGCGCTGCGATCGCCGCCCGCTTCGCGGATCACTGGCGCAGATTCGCCGGTGATCGCGGACTCGTTGACGCTCGCTACGCCTTCGATGATCTCGCCGTCGGCAGGAATGACGTCACCGGCCTCGCAAACGAACAGATCGCCTCTTCGCAGTTCGGGCGCGTTGACGCGCTCTTCCGGCCCAGTTTGGCGACCGTCGACCAAGCGTCGTGCCGTCGTGTCAGTGCGCGTCTTGCGCAGTGAATCCGCTTGTGCCTTACCGCGACCCTCGGCCATCGCCTCGGCGAAGTTCGCGAACAAGACCGTAAACCAGAGCCACACAGTAACCTGGCCGACGAACAGCGTGTCCGTGGCACCGCTGAACAGCCCTTTGAACCAAAAGTACGTCGTTACGGCGCTACCCACCTCCACGACGAACATCACGGGGTTCTTTGCGACGAGCCGTGGGTCGAGTTTGATGAAGGCTTCCTTGATGGCGCGCTTGACGACGGGGCCTTCGAACAGGGCGCGCGGCGCGTTCTTTGGGCGCACCGAGGCCGAGTCCTTTTCGGTCTGATCGATGGGGAGCGCTCGAGCTTTCTGCATGTTCATGACGTTTGATTCCTCAGAAGGTCTGCAGTGCGCGCTGTTGCAAGTGCTCGACGATCGGGCCGAGCGCGAGACCCGGAAAGTAGGTGAGAGCGCCAACGATCACGACGACACCGATCAGCAACCCCGTGAACGTCGCGTTGTCGGTCGGAAAGGTGCCTGAGGTGACGGGCACCGCAGGTTTGCTGGCTAGCGCGCCGGCCATCGCGAGCAGAGGCACGATCATCAGGAAACGGCCTGCCAACATCGCGAGTCCCAAGACGACGTTGTAGTAGGGAGTATTGACGGTGATGCCAGCGAAGGCCGAACCGTTGTTGCCGGTGGCTGAAGCGAACGCGTAGAAGATCTCGGCAAAGCCGTGAGCGCCCGCGTTGTTCACGTTGTTCATGCTGCCGCCGTACACGCTATGTGAGCCTCCGTAAGCCGCCCCTGGCCACGTGTTAATCCAAGACCAGGTTCCGTCTTTGGGCAAGTCGAGCACACTCGAGAACGCCGTGCCGAACAACACGCTGGCCGCCAGCACGAGCGTCGCGAGCATGGCCATTTGCACTTCGAACTTCTCGATCTTCTTGCCGAGGTACTCCGGCGTACGACCCACCATCAATCCCGCGATGAAGACCGCGAGTACCGCAAACATGAGCATGCCGTACAGGCCTGCGCCGACGCCGCCGAAGATGACCTCACCGGTCAACATGTTGAACAGAGGCACCAAGCCGCCGATGGGCGTCAGGCTATCGTGCATGGCGTTGACGGCGCCACACGACGCGCCGGTCGTGACCGAGGCGAACAGGGCCGACGAGGCGATGCCGAAGCGCAGCTCCTTGCCTTCCATGTTGCCACCGGGCTGCAAGTCGTTGACGACGGTTTGGATGTGGGCTGCATCGAGGTGGGCAGTGCCCGCCTGCTCGGCGCTCGTGCAAATCAGGATCCCAGCCAGGCCAAGCGCAGCCATCGCGCCGAAGATGGCCCAGCCCTGGCGCGGGTTACCCACCATCTTCCCGAAGCTGTGAGTGATTGCCGCCGGAATGCTCCAAATTAACAAGAGCGTGAAGAAGTTCGAGATCGCCGAAGGGTTCTCGAAGGGGTGTGCAGAGTTGGCGTTGAAGACACCGCCGCCGTTGGTGCCGAGTTGCTTGATCACTTCTTGCGACGCGACGCCGCCAAACGCGATCGTCTGCTTTGCACCTTCCAACGTGTTGATGGTGGTGTATGGCTCGAAGCTCTGGGGAACGCCCAGGGCCACGTAGATCAGCGCGCCCAGCAAGCACAGCGGCAGTAACACGTAGACCGTGCAGCGCACCACGTCGGCCCAGAAGTTACCAACCCCTTGCGCGCTACGGCGCGCGAAACCGCGAATCACGGCGAATGCGACCGCGATGCCCACTGCAGCCGAAGCCCAGTTGTGGATGGCCAGAGCGACCATGTTCGAGAAGTACGAGACGGTCAGCTCGGGGGAGTACGCTTGCCAGTTGGTGTTCGTAGTGAACGAGACTGCGGTGTTGAAAGCCAAGTCGGGCGTCATTTGCCGAGCTCCGAAGCCTTGTGGGTTCAGAGGCAACATGCCTTGCAGCCGCAGCGCTGCATAGGTGAACAGCAGTGACACGAGCGAGAACACGAGCATGGCGCTGGCGTACGTCGTCCACTTCATTTCGACGCCGGGGTCCACGCCCAGCGCTCTGTATGTGACGCGCTCGAGCCAGCCGAGCGGTTTCGTCAGCAGGGTACGCTCGCCAGCGAACACCTTGCTCATGAACGCGCCGAGCGGCTTGGTGAGCAGCAACAGGAGCGTGAAATACAGGATGATTTGAAGCGCGCCGCTGGTAGTCATGTTCAGAACCTCTCCGGTACGAGCAGCGCGAACAGCAGGTATCCGGTTAACAGCAGTGTCAAGCCGCCCAGCCAAATCGTGTCAGTCATGGGAACCCCGTCGGAGCCTCTCGCAGGCATTGACGTAAGCGATCGAGCCTGCAAAGAAGCCAATCGCCAAAACGATCAGAGTGAGGTCTGTCATTGTCGTTTCCTCGCACGCGCCTCTGACGGCGAGCGCGTCTTGGTGAGTCGGGTTCAGGCTAGCTCTGGCGCCCTCAAGATGTCGTAAAAAGCCCGACCTCTGGGATCAAGAAAGCGTAAAAAGAGCGCCCACCCGAGCCCGAAAGCGCCGCTCATGGTTTTGAGATCCGCCGCTGCTCGGCTATAAGTCTCTCATGAACGCCATCACGGTGCTTTCGGAGGAAGAACGACTCTTTGCGTCAAGCGTGCTGGGCTTCGCGCGTGAACGCATAGCGCCCCACACGGCCGAGATGGACGAGCGGGCGCAGATGCGGCCTGAGCTAATCCAAGCACTGTTCGAACTCGGGGTCATGGGTATCGAAATCCCCGAGCAGTTCGGCGGCGCGGGCAGTTCGTTCTTCAACGCCATTCTCGCGGTCGAAGCTTTTGCGCGCGTCGATCCCAGTTTTTCGGTCCTGGTCGACGTGCAAAACACGCTGGTCAACAACGCCTTGTTGCGCTGGGGTAACGATGAGCAAAAAGCGCGCTACTTGCCGAAGATGGTCAACGAGTGGGTTGGCTCTTACGCGCTGAGCGAGGCAGGCTCGGGCTCCGACGCGTTTGCGCTGCAAGCGCGCGCAACGGACAAGGGCGATCACTGGCAACTCGATGGACAGAAACTGTGGATCACCAGTGCCTACGAGAGCCGTTTGTTCATCGTGCTAGCGAACGTCGCGCCGGAAAAGGGGTACAAGGGCATCACGGCGTTCCTCGTCGAGCGCGAGTTTCCAGGCTTCAGCGTCGGCAAGAAAGAGAACAAGCTCGGCATTCGCGCCTCGAGCACGTGTGAGATCGTGCTCGAAGGCTGCAAAGTGCCGAAGAGCAACGTGCTCGGCGAAGTTGGCGTGGGCTACAAGATCGCGATCGAGACGCTGAACGAAGGGCGCATCGGTATTGGGGCTCAGATGTTGGGGCTAGCTCAAGGCGCCTTCGACCACGCGCTGACGTACCTGATGCAGCGCAAGCAGTTCGGCAAAGCCATCGCAGAGTTCCAAGGCGTGCAATTCCAATTCGCCCGCGTCGCGACCGAGATCGAAGCTGCACGGCTGATGGTCTACAACGCTGCGCGCCTGAAGGACGCGGGCAAGCCGTTCATCAAAGAAGCCGCAATGGCCAAGCTGTTCGCCTCCGAAGTCGCGGAGCGCACCGCGTCGCTCGCGGTCGAGTTCTTCGGCGGCGTGGGCTTCACCAAAGAGTACCCGGTGGAGAAGTTCTATCGCGACGCGAAGATCGGCAAGATCTACGAAGGCACGAGCAACATGCAGCTACAGACCATCGCCAAGTTGCTGCTCAAAGAGTACGAAGGCTCGGCTCCGTAAACTCAAGGCAAGCACTAGACGGATCTGTGGCGTCTGCGGTTTCAGATCCCGAGCAGCGGTTTGCTGGGATCCTCACCGCTCGGACGAAGGTGAATCGTTCGCGCGGGGGCACGTCTCGCGGGGGCAGGGGTCATCTGGGCACGAGGCGTACCCGGTGGGGAGAACGAATCCCAGGTGACCGAAAGTGCGCGGGTCAAAGCTGACCCGGTCTTTGCCATTCTCGCCCAGCGTTTGCTTCGATCGCGCCTCCGTCTCGTCAAACTTCCCGTGAAATCGGGAGTCCAAAGCGCGTGAGATTTTTCTTCGCCTGCTCTGTTCTCGCGCTTGGTTTGAGCGCCGTTGGTTGTGCTCCTGCGACGCACCGCTTGGTCTTGCTGCCCGCCCCCGCTGCCACAGACGCGCCGAGTCTGGCCGCCCCCGTTCACCCGCTGGCCCCCGAACCACCCGAGCGGTTCTTGTGGAACGTCCCCGACTCGGAGCAACGCTTCCATTGGAAGACTCCCGACTCCGCGGGAACCCGGCAACCCGAGCCAGCCCCGTTCGCCGATCGTGAGACCGTTCGCTACGCCGAGTTCATCGACGCGTTGCGCGGCGTAGCCAAGGACCTCGAAGCCAACCCGAACGTGCAAGAGGCGTATCGGGCGTTGCTCAGCGAGTTCGCGCTCGACGAGAGCGAGCTTTCACTCGAGAGCTTCAGTCGCGTGCGCTTGGTATTCGAAGCGGCGCGCGATGGGGGCCTGTGGGACGTGCGCTGGGCGATCACGGACCAGCTACCACGTTCGGACCGAATCTGGACTCAATGGCAGAGCTCTGCTTCGGACCTCGAACAATCCGCGCAGCAGATTGCCGGAGAGCACGGACCCAGCGCCATTGCCGAGTGCGACGAGCTCTCCGCGCTGTTCGCCTTTCTCGCGCGCGATCTCGGCGTGTCCGGAGTCGTCGCGCTGCATTGGCCGATGTGGAACCACACGGTGGCGGTCTGGGAAGTCAGCCGTCACGACGGCCGGGCGGCGCGCATCGTGGTCCCGACGAGTCAGGTCTTCCTGACGCCGGGCGCGACGCTCGGCACGCGCGAGCTACCCACGCGCCGCGTCGTGTTTGGCTATCGGCGACACGACCTCGAACCCGACAGCGAGTTGTCTGGCCACCTCGTGCGCTTTCTCTTGCTACGCGCGCGAACACTCGGTGCCTCCTCCACGTCGGAGCTGACCGCTCGTCGCAACCGATTGGGCGGAAGCTAACTAACCCCGTGATCCGACGTACAGCTCGGCGATTGTCTGCGGCATGACGGTTCTGCGCCGCCCGAGCTTTGCGCCGCCGAGCTGTCTACTTTGGTTGGGTCGTGTATTAACGACTCGCGCCTGTCACGGGTTGGGATAAGTGTACTGTGGGTTGTTCGAACAGACGAGCAGTGACATCTCGTCGCAATAGGATCCTCGGCATCTGAGCCCGATGATCTTTTGTTCGTCCCAGAGCACCCCACCATTCGGTTGCTCTTCCGAGAAGTAGGCAGTCCATCCGCAGTACAAGGGTGGCGGATTGGGCGGAGCTATCAGTGGCGAACAATGTATGGAGATGTTGTCCGAATAGCGTCCGCTTGCACGTATTCCGTCCATCAGCCCGGTGCGAAGCACACCGCCAACCGTTGTGACGCAGATTGCGAGGTTGTTGGGCGCTTCGTCGGAGGCGTAGTTCGTCCAATAGCTGTTGTTCTGATCCGTCGTGTACCCGATGAACGATTGCGACAGAATGGTGCCGTTGGCGTGCTGGTGGTAACTTCTAGTCAGGTCGACGCACGCAATCAACATGTCGTCGCAATAGCTCCCGCGGCAGTCCAACTCAGAAACGGATGCGTTTGCTCCGCTGCAGATCACCGAGTTGCGCCCAGCCTCTTCTGATATCCAATCAGTCCCGTATCTGGCCCAAGCTTCACCTAGGACATCAACCGCCTCCGGTTCTGATCCCGACCCTGAGGCGGGCACAGCACCGCAGGCAAACACCACAAACCCGGAACCACAAACACTTAGAAGCCCACGCATTCGTATCTCCCCCTGGTTGCGCCGGCTTTTGACAAGCCGGACGAAGCGTAAACCTAGTGCCAACGCTCACGCCGGTCAATGACGGCTGTCAGGGTCAAGTGTTCCACGCACCGATCCAGCCCTGAAGCAGGTTAACGCCTGCAACAGGCGTTCTGGCGATGGCTCTCGACCGTCTCGCAATCCCGCGCACGGGCTCGCGATGAAAGCGCCGAGCCCCCAAATGGCGAAAGCCCCCTGACCGAAGTCAGAGGGCAACCGAGTTGCGGCTGCTGGATTTGAACCAGCGACCTCCGGGTTATGAGCCCGACGAGCTACCGAGCTGCTCTAAACCGCGGAGAGCCAGTACCCCAGGCGGGCTGCGAAAGAAAGCTCTGTCCATCGAACCTTCAACAACCGGCCGCCGACCGTGTTTTGGGCCAATGGCGCGCTTTGGTTTTTGCCAAGCGATTCCGCGGCAAATGGCGCGCTTCAAACAGCTGTGCCGCGTGCCAAACGCAGTGGCACACTGGCACACTGACAGCACTGTCGTGTGGCTGTGAGTGCGATGTGAGCGGGATCGCGGCCGTTTGAGCCCGATCACCGTTGGGCGTTCCTGCCTGGCACACGGGCAATCTCGTGGCATGCGGCGTGCACTAGCAGGGACCACGGACGCCGAAGAGGGCGGCCCGCCCCCTGTAATCCCTTGGAGATCCGATGAAGAGTTTGCACCTCCGTTTCAGTACGCTGGCGTTCACCGTTTGCGGTTTGTTCGTTCACGGCGTTGCCAGTGCCCAAACCAGTGACTGCGCAACCGACGATGACTGCGAGCACGGATACACGTGCCAGGTTACCGGATCCGGTGGTTGCGGCATGGCGGCTCCTTGCAGAGCCGGGGAAGCGTGCGATCCCATCGCCTGCGATCCGTACGTCGTCAAGTCGTGTGAGCCTGCCACCGGTTGCGACGACGATTCGGACTGTGCAGACGGCATGCTTTGCCATGCGGAACAGACCAACTGTGCGATGGCCGCCTGTCCGCCAGGCGAGCCGTGCGATCCGATTCCTTGTGAAGCGACAACGTCCACTTCGTGCGTCTACCCTTCGAGCTTGCCGTGTCATGAAGCGGCGGATTGCGGCGAGGGATACGAGTGCGCAGTTGCGGCGTGTGCCTGCGGCGGCATGGCGGTGGCGCCCTCTGCTCCTGCGACGAGTGCGCCTGTCTCGTCTGGGGAGGCCAAGCCGGCGCTCGCAGCGCCGCCCGGCTCGGTCGCTCCGCCTCCGACCACGACCGCCGCGCCGCCAGACGGCGACCTGGCTCCACCGCAGGACTGCGCCTGTGAACCCAGTGACGTCGGTTACTGTCAGGCCAAGACCATCGAGTGCACCGACGACTCGCAGTGCCCCGCTGATTGGACGTGTCAGATTTACGCGCAAGGAACAGCGTCCGGAGGAGTGGCGATGGGAGAGCCCACGCCTGCTACATCCACCACCTCGTTCGCGGCTCCTGCAACGACCGCCCCGGCACCCGACGCGCCAAGCGAAGCACCGCCCGCGTATGACGGAGGGGCCGGAGCTCCTGTCCCAATACTGCCTCCGCGGCCCGACGACGTCCCTCCCGCTGCAGACGCCGGCTCCGCGGACGTAAGCCCCACGGGTTACTGTATGCCTCCGGGTGGCGGCATGGTCGCGATTCCGGGATCGACGCCCGGCACGCCCGGACCGACGGAAACTGGCGGCACGGTCGGAACGCCAGTTTCGCCCGTCGAGCCGCCGGTGTTCGATGCCGGAGCTCCCGAGCCAGTGGACCCCACTCAACCAGGGACCAAGCCACCGGTAACTCAGAACCCCCCTCCCGACGCCACCGGCACGGAACCGACGCCCACCGGTAAGCCCCCCGTGACTCCACCCAAGCCCGGTGACGACACACACAACGGCGGCTCAAAGGGTAACCCCGAGGATGCCGACGCGGGCGCCGGCGAAACGACGACGCCCGGCAACGGCCTCGAGGACGACCAACCCAGCAATGGTGACGACGGCGGTTGTGCAGTCGCGGCAGCGCCCCGCTCGGGCTCGTCGAGCACCACGTGGTTGCTTGGTCTGGTCGGCTTGGCCTTGTTACGCCGCCGCCGCTAACCGTGCAGAACGTGCGCTGAATAGAAGAGCAGAGGGACGACGTTCGGGTACGCTGAGGAGCGCCCCGAACGCGACGGAGTAAAAGGGAAAGACGCGGGAGCTACGGTGAAAACCGGAGCTCCCGCGGTGTTTTTGTGGGGCAGCGCACTATCGAGTCGGTGGCCTCGCACCGCAACGTCGACTCATTGTGGCAGCAGCTTCACTGGGTCAACGGTTCGAGCCGCACGCGGTAGCTTTGCTGCATGCCATTGCGCTCGACTTCGATCACGACGTCTTGTCCCGTGCGGCCCCGCGTGTGAGCGCGCGCCGCGCGCGCCGAGTCGATCGCCGCGCCGTCGATGCGCGAAACGACGTCACCTGCGCGCAACCCCGCGCGTTCCGCTTCGCTGCCAGCGGCCACGTCGGCGATCCGAACCAAAGTGACGTCCTCGTACTTGTCTTCGGAGAAGCTCACAGCGACGCCACTATTCTGGCTCTCGATTTCGTCGACATCGGCGGCCGCGCCAAGTTGCAGGACCACGTCGTCGGTCTGTTCACCCGCTTCCAGACTGACGACGACACTGCCGCGTTCTTGGTTCGGAGCGAGCGCACCAAGTGTCACCGTGCCCGCGGGCAAGCCGCGCAACACGAAGCGGCCCTGATCGTCGGTCGTGGTTTGTACCGAAGTACCGCTGCCGCGCCCCACGTGGGCGGAGATCCTGCCAAGCGCGACGCGTGCATGCGCCACCGGGTCCCCGGCGCTATCGATGACCGTACCCGAAGCCCTCGAGCCCTCTTCCAAATCGATCGTCTCGAGCTCCAGCGGGCGATCCGCTCGCCCCGTGTCCTCGATCTGAACTTCGCGGCGCTGGGGCGCGTAGTCCGCGTGGTGAACAGTCAGCGTCGCTTGGCCCTGTGGCACGTCGCGAAAATCGTAGCGGCCATCGCGATCGGTCAGCGTTGCGAGCCTGCGCTCTGCCGTCTCTAGACTGACCTCTGCGCCCGCCACGCGGACGTGGCCGCGCACGCCAGTGATCTCGCCTTGGACGCGCGTGCCGTGGTGCAGCACGAACGTGTGCTCCTTGGGGGCGGACTCCATCTGCTCGCTCGAGGGCGAGTAACCGGGTGCCTGCACTTCGACGCGCACGGCGAGACCGCTTGCGTCCTCTACGCCGACCAGGCCGTCTGCGCCGCTGAAACGCGTCACGCGCAAAGGGAGCGTTGGGTCGAGACTCGTGACGGTCACCTGCGCGAGCTCGATTGGGACGTGGTCTTCGTCGAGCACGAGCCACAGTAACTTATCGCGCGCCTCTGGTAACGTGAGCTCTAGTTCCGTATCCGAGCCGGACGCGACGTTCACTGTCTTCTGCAAAACGAAGCGCATCGGGTCGGAAGGGCGTGCCAGAGCGATCGTGATCGCGCTTGGTGTCGCTGCGAGTTCGAACGCGCCGTCCGCGTTGCTCGTCAGGTTGCGTTCGTAAGTCGCGTTCGGCGCGGTCACTTGGATGCGCACGTCCGGCACTGCAAAGCCGCGCTCGTCGACGATGCGGCCCAGCAAATGCCCGCCGTCTTCGAGCACGACGGTGACGCTCTGTTGTTGTCCCGGTTCGAGCGATAGAGTTTCGCTGAGCCCTTCGACGTAAGCCGGATGACGCACCAATGCGCGCACACGCCCAGGGGGTACCGGGTAAATCGTGAAGCGGCCTTCGATGTCGCTGACCCAAGGCGTCCGCGGTTCGGCTGCCGGGTTGCTCCAACTGGTCTGAGGGCCACCGGCGTTTTGACTGTTTATCTCGTTCACGTAAGGCAAGTGCCCAATCGTGACCCCGAGTTCACCCGTGGGGATGAGCGGTAAGGGTGCCAGCGTGGCTTCGAACTGCGCTTTGCGATAGCCAGTGAGTTCTGGGCTTTCTTCGATCGGCAAACCGTCGAGGTCGAAGCCGATGATCTCGATCGTGGCGCTGGAAATCGCGTGGCCTTGGCCATCCACGACGCGCCCTTGCAAGGTCGCACCGTGCAGCAAAACGACCTGCATCGTTGGCGTTTGCTCTTGTGGAACTGGCAGCGCGCTGCGGCCCACGTAGCCCTCCGCGTGCGCGGCGATGAACACCGGAGCTTGCGACAGCGGGCCCAACGTGGCTTTGCCGTTTTCGTCGCTGCGCGCGCTGATCGGAAATGGGCTGAGTCCTTGCTCGGTCGCGACGATTTCAGCCCCCGTGATCGGCAACGAATCTGGCGCTTCGCTGCGGCAAATGACGCGAATGAATCGGCCCTGCGCGAGCTCGAGCGTCACTTCTCGGTGTTCTCCGCGCTCCAGGCTGATGGATGCGGCCAACGCCGATACGCGATCGCCTTTTCGTCCGCGCAGATCGTAAACTCCCGACAGCAAGCCCGCGATCTCCACGTCACCGTTGTCGTTGGTTTCGATGCGCCGTCCTGGCCACAAACTCGACCCGACGAGCGTGACTTCAGCGCGCCCAACGCGTATCCCTTGCTGATCGACGACGTGTACCGTCAAGCCGCCAAGACGTCGCAGCACGACGGTTTGGTCCCCGGCGATGCCCATGCGTTCGAACGACTCGTAGCCGCGGGCAAACACCGACAACTTGTACGAGCCTTGGCCCAATTGGCTCAGGCGCGCGCGTCCAGCGTCGTCGGTCAGAGCGCCGAAAGGCAGCGCGTCCTGATCTTGCACCAAGACCGTCGCGGCTTTGAGTGGCTTTTCGTCATCACCCAAAACCTGCACGTTCAAGGCCTGCGCGTGCTCGAGCGTGAACTCGAGACGACGCTCACCGAGCAGGTGCAGGGTCTGCGAGCTGCGATTCCAACCGTTGGCCTCTGCCAACACCCAGAACGTGCCGCTGTGCAGTTGATCGAGCGCGAGCTCGCCCTGCGCGTCCGTTTTGCCGCGCGCGACGAGTGCGAAGCTCGCGTCGGGGCGTTGCTCGAACACGCGTACCTCGGCCTCGGCCAAGGCAGACAGCGCCACGCTGGGCGGCGTCGGTACCGCTCCCTGCACGAGCAGCCGTAAGCGGCAATCCCCGGTCAGCGCTGGCGCACTGTTGACTACACGAGTTACCAGGGCCGCTCGACGCGCTACGACGATGCTCGCGACGAACAGTGTCGTGCAGAGCGCCACCCAAACCCAAAAGCCAACCCTCGATGCAACGCTGCGTCCGCTGCGACGCGTTGCGTCCTGCAGCTTGGGCAGGCTCGTAGGATCGGGACTCACGCCTGAACTAGAGCGCATTTCACAACCTCGATGCTCGGAAAAACGCGCTGGCGGCGTCTAGGGCCTTTGCGACTGCGGATTGGTGCGAGACTGCTAGACTCGTGGTTTGGCCTTTGGTGCTCGCACTTGGGCGCTGCGATTCTGCCGTCGCATCGTCGTGTTCGGCTGTGCAGCTACGGGTCTCGGGTGTCACCCACAGAGCAAGCGTCCACCCTTGGCGTCCGACGGCTATCAGGCGCGCGAAGCGGGAGCGAAAACCGAAGACGACTACGTCTCGTCCGAACACGACGCGGTCGAGTACTGCGGTGAAACCTCTGTCTCTTTGCCGATCGTGCGGCCCACCTTCTATTACATCGTGGACACCTCCGGCAGCATGCAGAGTACGATGCCGCGCTCGGCGGGACACAACCGCTACTGGGCTGCGCGCACGGCGATCGCCGAGATGCTGCGTGCTGCAGGTGATCGCGTTGGCTTCGGGGTCGCGACGTTCCCGGCCGATGGCAAAGACGAGTGTGCGCCCGGCAAGGAGGTGTTCAAGGTTCACCGCGGCGATCCGAGTCCGGATCCCGACTCGGGCGCTGATGGTCCGATGCTGCAGGCCTTGATGTTCAACTTGGACAAACTGACGCCATCGGGTTCGACGCCGACCAGCGCGACGCTCACGGCATTGAAACCACAGCTCGAGCGTCTTGGGCCCAAGACCTTCGCCTTCTTGCTGACGGACGGCGTACCGAATTGCGCAGGGGTCGACAGTTGTTCGAGTGATCAGTGCTCGGCGGACATCGATGGGCTCGAGTTGAACAACGGCAAGGTCTGTGGACGAGACCTCCAATGTTGTGCAGCGGGTGTGCTCCCGGAGCTCTGCCTCGACGGCGCTGCGACTCAAAGGAGCCTAGCTGCGTTGGCTAAGAGTGGCATCCCAACCTACGTCGTCGGGTTTCCAGGCAGCGACGCCTATGCCGACGTGCTCGACGGGATGGCGCGCGCTGCGGGTACCGCGCGCGAGGGCGCGGATCAAGAGTACTACCGCGTCAGCGACGTCACCGATCTCGCTGAGACTTTGACGCAGATCGGCAAGGAGCTGACGTTGGCCTGCACCATCGAGCTCGAAAAAGCGCCGGGAGATCGCGAGCGAATTTCGGTTCTGACCGATGGCGATCTGCTGGCGCCGGGCGCGAAGAACGGTTGGGTCTTCAGCAGCGAGACCAGCGTCGAGTTGCGCGGCACGGCTTGTCGCCGCTGGCAGAGCGGTGAGTGGGACCGCGTGCAGGTCGTCGAAGGTTGCGACTTTCGCGTTCGCTGATGATACGTTCGCGGCGTGACTCTGCCAGGCTTACAAGAAGTCCGAATGGCAATCGATGCCGTCGATCGTCAGCTGCTCGACCTGCTCCGCAATCGCATCGAGCTCGTGATGCAGGTGGCCGACATCAAGCGCGAGCACAACGCGCCGGTGTACGACGCCGAGCGTGAGCGGCAAGTGATCGAGCGCTTGCGCAAGGGTGCAGAGAGTCCGCTCACGGCGGACATGGTTCAGCGCGTATTCGAGGTGATCATCGAAGAGTCGCGGCGCCTGGAAAGCGTCAAGCACGCGCAGTGACGCTCGCTTTCTGCCCCCCACTTGTCGGCGGGCGAAGCGACCTCAGTGCAGCGTGTGCCAGTTGCCGTCGTGTTTGACGCACGGCAGGGGCTGCGAATCGCGGGGATTCTTGACCGACGGCAAGAGCGACGCGGGCGGTAGTGTGTCCATCTGTCCGAGGGTGTCCAGCGTCGGCGGCTCCGTCGGCATGCTGGCGCGCGCTTCCAATTGCTGCATCTCTGCACGCTGGGCTTCCAGACGCTGGGCTTCGAGGTGCTGCGCTTCCAAGGCGCGCAGCGCTGCCGCGCGCGCCAACGCCAACGCGCGCATGCGCTCGGTCTCGATGCGCTCCTCGCGTTCCCAGCGCTCCAGCACTTGCTTCTGGCGTGCGCGCTTGCGGCGCCAAGCCAACGTCACCAAGACGACGGCCAGCGTCCAGAGCACCGTGCCGCTGAACAACACCGGCCAAAGCGTGAAGCGGCCCTTGACGTCCTCGCGCCAAGCGGACTCGAGGTTGTACAGATCCATTCCGTACGAATCGTTGAGCGCCGCTTCGAAGGCTTGACCGCGCGCCAAGCGCTTGATCATCAGCCGAAAGCGCTCTTGGTCTTGGGTGCGCAACAAATAGCGCACGACGTCTGCAGACTGAGCGTACGCCAGCGGTACGCCCACGACGTCCGAGGGAAATCGCTGATCGAGTTGACGTAGCGGCAACAGATCGTCCGAGACGGTGGCGCCCCACAGGGCCCGCGAGCGGGCGAACGCGTTCTCGCGCGAAAGGTGAATCGCCAGGCCCTCGTTGAACCACAGCGGGACCGAGTGCTTCTCGATCGAGTCGTAGAGTGCGACGTGGGCCAACTCGTGACGAAACGTCGTGAGCAGATCGTAATCTTCCGCGGGATGTTGCGGTTCACCGCTGAGCAAGATCAAACCCAGCCGCGAATAGGCGACGCCCTCGGCGTAGGCAGGATAGGGTGCACCTGCGGGCGCTAGCTGGAGCATCTGATCGGCGTCTTCGGCCAACCGCACGTAGACGTGGTCGAGGCCGGTGTGTCCAAGTCGCGCGTTGACCTCGGATTTGAATGCCTCGGCCTCTTTGATCAACGGTTCGATCCAGTGCGCGAGGCTCGGCGCATACGCCAATTCGAGCCAACCGTGATGACGTTGCTCGAAGTGCTCGGGCGGTCGCGGCAATTGCAGGCCGTCGTCTGTATCACCGGGTGAATCTGCCGGCACTACCCGCGCGCTGGTGGCGCGTTGCTCGCTCGGTGCTGCGTCGGCCCTAGCGTCGACGGCGTAAAGCACGCCGAGCATCGAGATCAACGTGACCAGCACGCTGACGCGGCCCAAACTCGCTCGCAGTGCAGGAACGGTACACCGGAGCAGGTGGGACCAGGCCCCCCGGAACGAAGCGAATGCGGAAGCCATGACCGAAGGACAGGTTTAGGCTGAGTCCGCTCAGCCAACTCGTCAACGGGGGCTTCGCTGTTTGCGCCTCACACGAGCAAGCCGACGGCGCCAAGCAACAATGGTGCCTCTTCAGACAAGCGCGGGAGCTGCCCGCTCACGAAGACGAACGCCACGCCAAGCGCGATTGCGCCAAGCGCGATCCAACCGAAGCGAGCGCCGCCGAGCGGTTGTCGCGCGCGGTGAATCAGCGCCGCCGCGGCGCACATCAGTCCCACTCCGAGCTGTACGCCGATCGCCCCGCTCAGCTCGGCTCGTGCCGCCCAGAGCAGAAACAACAGAACAAACGGTGGTAAGAACCGAGGCCAGGCAGACTTGAAGCGCGTGGCCAACGCAGCGATCGGAAGCAGCGCGCCCAAACAAAGCAAGGCCCAGGTCACCGCGCCGAGCGGTCTGTGGTGGGTATACGCGAGCAACACTCGCCCCATGAACGCGCTCAGCACACCCAGCAGTGAAGCCGCAAGCAGCACCCAACGTCGAAACTCACGCTCAGCGCTCAGCGCGCCTACGCTCAGCAGGACGAGCCACTGCGTCAATGCGGCCGCCATCGCGAGCTGTGTCAGATCGAGCCAGCCGAGGCCCGGAACGAGCAGAGCCGTCAGCGCCCACACGCTGCCAGCGATCAGCGCGCGCGTCGCGTCGGCGCGGGGCGGCACGGGGGAACTCGACGGCGCTGGCGGTTGGGCGACTTTGTTCATGGCTTGCAAGGGTCTGAGTTCGAGAGCGCGGTCTGTGCGGCACCCCGAATGAACACGGGCACCTCGGGCTGGAAGAACGGAGCCAGGCGGTTCTTGAGGTCTTTCGGGTGCAGCCGACCTAGCGCAGCTAGGCTTGCGGTTCCAACAATCCCGTCGCGATCGCTGCCGCCAAAATGCGTGAGTTTGAGCGCCTCGTCGGTCAGGCCCTCGATCGACGCGCGATCGCAGAGCGCGCCCAGCGCCGAGGCTGCCGCTGCTTGGACGAACGGATCGACATCGGACTCGAAGCGATCGCGAATCACCGGCAATTGACTGGTGGCGTCCAGCGCGCTCAAGGCCACGACCGCGGGCCGTCGCACCTCGGCCGATTCGTCCTCATCGGCGGCGTTCGCGATCGCCAGTGTGATGTCTTCGCCGGGCGGCAACTCTCGCAACGCGCGCAACGTCGCGGCGCGCACGATGGGCCACTGGTCCTCGCGCAGCCGCTCGAGCAAGCGACTGCGCGCCGCGTTGAGCTTGTGCTCGGCGGCGTTCAAGATCGCGGCCTCACGCACGCGCACTTCGGGATCGTTCATCGCGGACACCAACTGGGGCACCATGCCGGACACGGGCGGCGCAATGCGCGCGGCCCGCGCGCGCACCGGCGCTTCGGGATCCTTCTGTACGGCGTAGGCAAAGCGCAAGACCGCACGCGAGTCCTTGGCTGCCGCCCACGCCAGCGAATCGAGCAGCAAATAACGGGTGCGGAAATCCGCGCTAGGGCCAAGCAGCTCGAGCGTCTTTTCTACGGAGTAGGGCGCCAGTCGATCGAGCAGCTTGGGCGACAAGCGCAACACGTCTACCGCCGCGTTGGTGCCGAGCTTCGAATCGGCGAGCCAACGCTGTGCCGTGAGCAACGCGTTCCTATCGCCCAGCGCGCGCTCGAGCTGAGCGCGCAACGCTCGCCGTTTGGGCGCCGTGCTCTGCTCGAGCAGCGGGATCGCAGCGTTCACATAACGCGTTGGATCGACATCCGCTAAGATTCGTGACAGCTCCTCTGCCAGTGGCGCCTTGGCCAAGTTCAGCGCCTTTTCGAACTCGCCACCCACCGGGCCTGGGCAACGCCGCAGTTGTTTCTCTGCCGCCTCTCGCTCTGGCGTCGATTGCTGCTCCAGGTGAGCGCGCACGAACGCGCGCAACGCCACTGGCGCGACCGCGTCGCAAGGCGCAGTCTCGAGCAAGTTCCACGCGCGCTGCCGGCCCGCAGCCGAAAGCGAGGGCAAGCCCGTCAGCAGCGCGGAGTAAGCCGTCGAACCGAGAGCGGCGAGCGCCTCGGAAGCGGTCACCGCTTGCGCCGCGGGGCTCGACAAGTCGGTCACGAGACCTTGTATCTCGGCTGCCGTCATAGCGCTCTCAGCGCCCACCTCGGCGAGGGTGACGTCGATTGACGTCGCGTGCGCATCCTCCTTCTCGAGGGGAGCGCCCTTTGATTGGGTCGGTGCATAGGCCGTGTCCAGGACGAGCGCCAAGCAGTCGCTGCGCAGCGGATCGGTCAACGGGATTCGCCATTGGTTGTGACCGCCGTTCCAGGCATCCGCCGGAATGTTCACTTGAAACAAATCATGGTCGGTGACCAGCCACAGCGTCTTGGGCGCCGCACCCGTCGGCTCGGCCTGGGAAGTGGGCTTGATCGACAGATCGATCGCCGCCAGCGGCACGTTCTTCGGCGCGTGAAAAACCACGAACTCACCGCGCCCGTCCTCGCCGCGCTTCTCGCTCCACGCCGTGTTCGGATCGCCGTCGGTCAAAGCGCTCACGGCTTTCGCGTTCGTGGAAGCCCCGACAGCACTGAGCAAGCCGACGGGTGTCGCTTCATCACGCGGCACGGCGTTAACAACCGGCGCCTTGTCGCGCTCGGCCAGCGGCAAACGCTGCAGCCGTATGCCGCGCAGCTTCAGCTCGGGAGGATAGAGTACCTTGGGTGATAGGAGCGCGTCTCGGCCGCACAGGCGCACGCTCTCGCTCAGCTCCCCAACGACGATCTCTTTGCGACCGCGTGGCAGGTCCGAGATCTCGATCGCCTGGCCGCTCCGGTCACCCGGATCCCCAGCCGTGTAGCCGGTGAAGCCCGCAAACAGCACCTCGACTTGTTTGGCGCGCGGCGCTGCCACCAACAGTGACTCCCATGAGCCAGTCGGTGATTGTGCTCGAAGGTGTACGGCGTGACGCGCTTGCGCGAGCTCCAGGACGGCGATCTGTTCAGCGCTGGCCGCGTGCACGACTTCCGCCGGAGCGCCGAGGTCTACTGCGTTTGGCCAATCGCAATGCCCTCCGGCGCACAGGGTCGCGACCAAGTGCTCACCTTGGACAGCTATTGCGAAAGCGGGTTGTCCCCCCACCGCTGGAACTTTCTTCAGAATGGTTGGCTCTGCGACTGACTCTTGGGCGTGCGCGGACAGCGTGGTGAATAGCGCGACGAGCGACGCCACCGCTCTCGTGGCGGTGATGGCAAGACGGTGATTGACCATGGCGGTCGCACCCTACAAGAACCCCGACTGCCCTGCACGAATAGAGCCCACAGGCCGACCTCCGCGCGAAAATCGCGCTTCGAAGGCGGATTGCGAAATCAAATCCGCTGGGCGCCGAGCGCGATGGTCGTGGGGCAGCGCTGTCGGACGCACTGCGCGCGGGCACGAGCTGGCATCGAATCCTGAAGGCCGGGTGTAAACCGGGCGCTAGTACGAGGGTGCAGACGAGAGCGGGCTGCGTGGCATTGCGAACTTGAAATGCGGGTTGGTAGTGAGGTGTCCCACTCGCTTCGTTGTGTTGCTCTGGTTCATCTAGTCGCGCTGAACAAGCGTCTGCTCTTGTGGATGCTTCGGTGACGTCTGCGCCACTCTTAGCGTGAATTTCTCGCTGTGCAGAATGCTTCAAAAAAAGTCAGCGAGGATTGGACCCAAACGCAGAGAATCAGGGCATCTGTACGGGCGTGAATCAGAAGCTGCAAACGAGTCTGATTGGATTGCTCCCGCTGCTGGTCGTAGCTTGCTCAGGCGAGATCGGAGCGGCGCCCCCTGGAGTCGATCCGATGGGCTCGAGCTCCACCGCGACCCCGACCGACGCCGAAGGGAACATCGTCAACCCTGTCCCGGGCAACAACACTCCGACCTCAACGGATCCTTCCGACCCGACTCAACAAGGTCCGGCACTGCCGTCGAATGGCCAGGGGCCCGATGGCGAGGCGATGCCCAGTGACACAACGGTACCCGCTGATGTCGCTCAAGCCGTTGCTGATGCCAAGCCTCTGACGATGACTTTGGACGGCGAACCGATCTTCGCTCGCGCCGTCCGCTTGACGCACTCACAGTGGGAGCTCTCGGTCCGCTACCTGCTCCAGCTGGACGGTCCGACGGGGCAAGTGGAGGGTCTGACGGCAGATGCGCTCGGAGTGCACGATTTTTCCAACAACGAGATCAATCTGGAAGTCGGACCCAAACTTTGGGCGGACTACGAAGTAGCAGCCGAGGCTCTGGCGAACCAAGTCGCGACCAGCGATGCCGCGCTGGCCAAGATCTACTCGGGCACCGACGCGGCGGGCTTCATCTCGAGCTTCGGGCGGCGCGCGTTTCGACGCCCGCTCACCGATGCCGAGCTCACGAGCTATCAAGCCATTTACGACGCCGGGGCTGCGTTGACGAAGGGTGGCAGCACCGAGTTCGCGCGGGGCGCCGGGCTCGTGATCGAAGCCATGCTCCAGTCCCCGAATTTCCTGTACCGCACGGAGATGCAAGGCTCGGGTTCGCGACTGAACGGTTACGAGATTGCGGCCAAGCTCTCACTGTTGCTCAAGGGAGTGACCCCCGACGACGCGCTGCTCGACGCAGCGGCCAAGGGGGACTTGGACACCGACGACGGCGTGATGACGACCGCCTCGACGATGATGGACGACCCTGCGGCGATCGACATCATGCGCCAGTTCCACGGCGAGATGTATCGCTTCAATCGCTTCGCATCGATCGAGAAGGACACCAGCGTTGCGACCAACTACACGACGGACCTGAATCCGGACCTCGAGGAATCCTCGTACCGCTTCTTCGATGACATCTACAGCTCTTCGCTCGGCGTGCGCGACATTCTGCTCGGTAACAAAGCCTACGTGTCGCCAGCGATGGCCAAGCTCTACGGAATCACGATGACGGGCACTGGCTTCCAGCAGGTGGAGCTGCCCGCAGAGCGACCCGGTTATTTCACGCAACTGCCGTTCTTGATTCTGAACTCCGTCAACATGGTGCCGGACTCGATTCACCGCGGCGTCTCGCTCAACCACGACGTGTTGTGCGCGCCGGTCCCGCCGCCCACGGTCGCGGGGGTCATGTTGCCGAAGTTCGTCGATGGTCAAAGCAATCGTGAACGCGTCGAGGCCGGCACGGGCAAAGGCACTTGCGGTGAGAGCTGCCACGGCACCTACATCAATCCGCTCGGCTTCGCCTTCGAGAACTTCGACGGCATGGGTCAAGAGCGCGACATGGACAACGGTAACCCGGTGGACACACAGTCTAGCTACCCATTCGTCGAGGGCAACGTCGCCTTCGACGGCGCGCCCGATTTGATGCAAAAGATCGCGGACGGATCGCAGGTGCATCTGTGCTACGCGAAGCACCTTGCCGGCTTTGCCCTGCAGCGTGACTTGGCAACGGCCGACAAGACGTTCCTCGATGGCTTGGCCCAGGCGAGCAGCGGTCAGGCGGCGTCGGTCAAGCAGATGTTGTTGTCGGTCGTTACCAACTCGGCGTTCACTACTCGCACTTCAGGAGACGTTCAGTGAAGACAGCTTTCGCTCGTAACCAACGCTCGCAAATCAATCGCCGCGCGTTCTTGCGCGGGGCGGGAGGCGTGGCGGTAGCGTTGCCCTTCCTCGAGAGCATGCCTTGGCGTTCTGCGTGGGCGCAGTCGGCTGAGCCCACCTTCGGTTTGTTCATGTGCCACTCGTGCGGCGTAGTGGGCAACAGTTTCTGGCCAAGCGCGACCGGCGCGCTGACGCCGGAAGGCATGGCCGCAGACAACCGTGCGGTGAGCCAACTCGCTGATCACGCTGCGCGCTTGCTGATCGTCGCGGGCTTCAAATTCCCAAGTAACAACAGCGGTTGCGGTCACGCGCAAGGCCTTTGCCAGGTGCTGACGGGCGCGGGGTCGAACGGGGGCGGTGGCAACTCGGCCACATCGACGGCTGCCTCGGCCGACACGTTGATTGCGCAGGCCGTAAACCCAATGGGACTAGAACCCTTGGCGTTGTACGCTGGACTCAAGTTGGGGTACATCAACGAGCGATTGTCCTTCTCTTCAGCGGGCAAGGTGCGTTCCGCCGAAGGCAATCCGTATCAGGTCTACAAAGACTTGATGGGCATGACGGGTTCGTCGCCGGTTGCTTCACCCAACACCGATCCGGCTGAGATGCAGGCCGTCGTCGACGAGCTCGCGGTGCGTCGCAAGAGCGTCAACGATCTCGTGCGCGAGGAGATCAAGAACCTCAGCGCGCAGTCAGTGATGAGCCAAGCCGACAAGGACCGGCTGGCGCGCCACCTCGAGGGTATTCGCGACATCGAAACCTCGATGGCGTCGCAGGGCATGCTGATCGGCTGCGATGCGAGCACCCTCACCGAGGACGAATTCAAGGCGGTCGACAGGAAAGAGCGCCAGAACGGCATGCAGGAAGACATCTCGCTCCTGCACATGAAGCTCGTAGCGTTCGCCTTTGCCTGCAACTTGAACCGCACGGCGTCGATGCAAATCGGCGATGGCACCGATGCCACCGTCTATGACGTGCCGAGTAACTCGCGTAAATGGGGTTTCCACTTCGTCAGTCATCGCACGCAATCCGACGGCTCGACTGGCAACGATCAGACGGCAGCGGCGGCCCACGCCGAGATCGACGCTTTGCGTATGGGCACGCTCAAGAAGGGTCTCGACGTGTTCGCGTCCTACAGCAGCGCGACGGGGACGTTGCTCGACAACGCATTCGTGCTCTGGACCAACCACATTTCCGACGGCCCTTCGCACAGTTTCTCCAACTTGCCCGTGGTGATCGCGGGCAGTGGCGGCGGCCTCTTGAAGCAAGGTGAGTACATCGACGTTGGCGGCGGCGGTGGCGGTGGCGGTGGCTTCGGCGGCGGTGGCGGTGGTGTCACGAACGACCACCTCTTGAACACGCTCAAGACGGCCAACGGTCTCCCGAGCGACGGTACCCAGGCCGAAATGCTCGCCGGGAGCTAATCCCCACGGGTAACGACGGCGACTTATCGGGCCGGGTCGATAGACTCGGCCCGACGCGTTTCAGAGGTACATGCTCTGGTCGGCGTGCGAGACGCCGAGCGCCGTCAAGATCTGCGGCAAGTGCTTGTGCGGGAGCGAGACACGGGTCGGCATGCCGCCAGTGAGTCCGAACAACTCGAGGAAGTTGAAGCCGCTGTCGAAGCGCGCCGCGACCGAGACGTTGTGCACGTCGATCACGACGCTGACTTTGGCGCGCTCTTGACCGAGCAACAACAGGAGCGTCTTGTCCAAGTTCCCGTAGCCGGAGCGCACATCGACGATCGCGACGCTCGGCGGCACGATCGCGTAAGCGTGAGCCGCTTTGCGCGTCTGTTGTTCGATCACGAGCAGTTCGGCTGCGGCGCTGTCGATCGGCGCCCAGAGCCCGGGATCCGTCAAGCCCTCGTACAAATGCCGCACGACCAAACCGAACAAGCCGTAGTCGCGCGGTCGAGCTCTCAGCGCTCGATCGATGCGTTCACCCACTTGCGTAGGTTTGGCTAGCCGGGTGTCGATGCACCACGCATCTCGATCGCAGCCCAGGTACGGTTCCTGGCCTTTGCGCATCCACTTGGCGGCGCTCGCCAGGCCGTCGAAGTCCGTGTGACAGACGATCGTGTCCACTTTGCCGATCCGCTCCACCAACTCTGGGTGGATCATCTCGGGGCAGGCACCGTGCTCCGCTTTGGTGCACAGGATGAAGCGCGGATCGGTCGCATAGCGCGGGTGCAGGTCGTGGTCGTGATGGTCGACCCAGGCGCGCAAGCGCGGACCCAGCCCCGTAATCAAGGGCAAAGTCACGTCCTCGAAGCCTCCACCCTTGCCTCCCGCGGCGAAAGCAATGTCCAGCACCGCCACATCCCCATCCAGCTGAGACGCCTTGGGCAGGCGGCGCGGCGTCCCGAACGCGAGCTGTTGAGGCAACATCGGGGGGCACCTTACGCGCTTTCACCCCCTGGTCTGCCAAAAAGGATTGAACAGACGGCCAAACCCGGCGCCGCGCGCTTGTGCTGCCCCACCTGAACTCCTAAAGCAGGCGCCATGAGCATTTCGGAAGCGGATTTTCGACGCGTCCTTCCCTATCCCTTACTCGGGACGGACTTCCCCAGCTTGGGCCACAAGTACGAAGGCAAGGTCCGGGACAACTATACCCAGGGCGGCGAGCGCATCATCATCGTTTCCGATCGCATCAGCGCGTTCGATCGCGTGCTCGGCGCTTTGCCTCTCAAGGGTCAAGTGCTCAACCACGTGGCGGCCTGGTGGTTCGATCAAACCGCAAAGATTGCGCCCAATCACGTCAAGCGCGTGCCCGATCCCAACGTGATGGTCGCGCACGAGTGCACACCACTGCCGGTCGAGATGATCGTGCGCGCGTACATGACCGGGTCCACTTCGACGTCGATTTGGGTCCACTACCAACAAGGGGCGCGCAGCTTTTGCGGTCACGCGTTACCCGAAGGGCTCAAGTTCAACGAGCGCTTGCCCAAGGTATTGCTCACCCCGAGCACCAAAGCCGCGCACGGTGATCACGACGTGTCGGCCTCGCGCGAAGAGATTCTGAAGATCACGGGCATGCCCGCGCGTGACTTCGACGAGGCCGCGCGCATGGCGCTCGAGCTGTTCGAGTTCGGGCAAAAGGTGTGCGCCGACCGCGGTTTGATCTTGGTTGATACCAAGTACGAGTTCGGTAAGACGAAAGACGGTCAGATCGTGGTGATCGACGAGATTCACACGCCCGATTCGTCGCGTTTCTGGTTTACGGAGAGCTATCCCGAGCGCTTCAAGGCCGGGCAAGCGCCAGAGAGCTTCGACAAGGAATACGTGCGACGCTGGCTCAAAGAGCGTGGCTTCAGCGGTGACGGCCCGATCCCCGCGATCCCGGACGAAGTGAAGATCGAAGCCGTCCGCCGTTACGTCGAGGCCGTCGAGACGATCACGGGCGCGGCGTTCTTGCCGAACCTCGAGGAACCTCAAGCGCGCCTGCGACGCAACCTCGGCCTCACCTGATGAGTGAGCGCGGCGAGCGCGCCGAGCTGGCTACGTTGTACCTGCTTGGTCATCGTGGCGCAGCCTTGCGCGCTCTCGCCATGCCGCAAACGCGCGCGGCCGTAGAACTATTCAACGAATTGTGCGACGCGGAGCGCGGGCGACGAGCGCGCGCGCTGTCCGTCGTTCTCAGCGAACTGCTTTCGGAGCTTGCGCTCTTGGAGCTCGGCAATATGGAGCTGTCGTGATTCAGAGAGCGCGCGTGATCAAGGCGCTGAAGGACGCCGTACCGGTTTCGGCGTCTGCCGCAGCGTCCGCGGGCGTCCAACGCGCCGTGCGCGTCGTCAAACGCGACGTATTGCTCGCTCGCGAAGAGGCCGAGCGCATCGTCGCAGCAGCCCGCACCGAAGCCGAACGCGTGTTGGCAGCGGGACACGCCGCGGGCGCTGCTGCTTTCGAGCAAGCGCGTCAGGCGGGCCGCGACGAGGGCATCGCGCTGGCGTCGAAGTCCGCGCTCGAATGGGCGAAGGCACAGGCGGCGTCGGATGCCGAGGCTCTGCAGCGCAGCATCGCTGTCGCGCGCGCGCTGACCGAGCGTCTCGTCGCGGGTGAGTTCGACGTCGATTCACAAACCCTAGGACGACTCGCGCTGGCTGCGCTCGCCGAAGTGCGAAGCTTTCACGCCGTGCAGTTTCGCTGTCACCCGGCGGACGTCGACGTCATTGCGCAGGCCTTCAGCGCGGCGGGTATGAACGAAGCCGCGGTGCGCGTCATTGCCGACGGCGCGCTGCAGCGCGGTGACTTCGTGTTGCAAACCCCGGCGGGCCGTTTCGACGCAAGTTTACGCTCTCGGCTCGACCTATTGTGTCGGGCATTGCTCGATGGGGCTTCGTCATGAGCGAAGAGCGCGCCGTCACGCGTTTCGATTGGCGTCTGAACGCAGTGCTGTTCGTGATCACCGTGCTCAGCGTGTTCAGCGTTGGGCGCGAGATGTGCGTGGAAGCGGATCTAGTGTCCCCGGAGCATGCACACCCGTTTTCGGGTTGGCCGTTCGCGGTGCCGCTGCTCTTGATCTTGTTGTTCCACGAGTTCGGTCATTGGCTGGCCGCGCGCGCGCACCGTGTCCCCGCTTCGTTGCCGTACTTCTTGCCGATGCCGTTCGCCATGTTCGGCACGTTGGGCGCCGTGATCACGATGCCCGAACGCATTCGCTCGCGCAACGCGCTGCTCGACATTGGCGCAGCGGGACCGCTTGCCGGCATGTTGGTCGCGATCCCGACGATGATCGTCGGACTGCACTTGTCGCATGTCGAACCCAAGTCGGCGAGCAACTACATCCAGGAGGGGCAGAGCATCCTGTATTGGTTGTTGAAGCGCTGGGTGAACGGGGCAATCCCTGCCGATCAGGACGTCTTCCTGCATCCCACCGCAATTGCCGGCTGGGGCGGCTTTCTGATCACGATGCTGAACCTGTTGCCCTGGGGGCAGCTCGACGGCGGTCACATCGCTTACGCGCTGTGGGGCGATCGTTGGAACAGCGCTGCGCGCTGGGTGCGCCGCTTCGTGCTGGTGCTGTTCATCTACAACCTCGTCACGTTCCTGTGGCCCGTGTGGCGCGGGACGACCGAGATGACTTACGAGCAAGCGCTCAGCAATTCGCCCTTCTGGCTCGTTTGGTACATCCTGCTCGGCGTGATGAGCCGCGTCGGCGGTCCAAACCACCCGCCGTGTGAACCCGGCGCGTTGTCTACGGGACGCATCTGGATCGCGCGCGGCACGCTCGTGCTGTTCATCCTGTTGTTCATGCCGACGCCGCTAGCGTTTTATTGAAGAGGGCCAGCCGTACTCCATAGGTGCCTGCTGGCGTTCGCTCGGGCGAGACAACGCAGCCAACACGGAACTGCAGCCCGCGCCGCAACGCGTCGTCGCTAGCGCAGGCGGGCACCAACTCTGCCGAAAACTGCACTCGTTTTTTCCGGCGTGATACGGCCCAGGCCATGCCCACGCCTGTCTCGACGGTTTCGCCGTCTGGTGCGTCCGCCTCCGGCCTGCTCGGACCCCGACGTCGCTTCTTGGATTCGCTACCCGCGCGCTTGGAAGCGCTCGAACTCGTGGTGACCGAACTCGAGGCAGAGCCAGAGTCGCTGGGGCTCAGGTCGCGGCTGCAGAGCCGGCTCGAAGCGATGTCCGACGCTGCGGGAGCTCTCGGTTTGGAGCTGATGCAAACCGCGTTCACGAGCGCCGACAGTGCCCTATCGCGGGCGCGCGGAGCAGCCGCGCCAGTGGCCCTCGGCGAGGTCAGGGACACGCTGCGACTGATGCCGAGTCTGGTGCCGCCGGAGCTGAACAGCGGCGCGCGGGCGCACGTGGCCTTCGATAACCCGCCGCCCGCGCCGTCGCACGGCGCTGCGCCGTCGTCGAGCGCTCCAGGGATGGACAGCGCGTTCCCTGCCGTAAATCCAGTTGCCGAGCCACGGACGCGCAGCGCGGTCAGTGCGCCGGCGCCGCGCAGCCCGCGTGCAGACTTGGCCAACCTCGCCAATCGCCGCGTTTTGATCGCGGACCCCGATCCGGCGATGGCCTGGTTTCTCACCGGGGTGCTCAAGGCGGCGCACGCCAACGTGGTCGAAGCGCGCGATGGGCTCGAAGCTTGGCACTTGGCCGAAGAGCAAGCGCCGGATCTGGTGATCAGCGACGTGTCGCTCCCGGAGCTCGACGGCTTCGGTTTGTGCCGCAATCTCAAACGCGACGTCGCGCTGTGCACCGTGCCCGTGTTGCTCGTGTCGTGGAAAGAAGAAGCGCTGCAGCGCGTGCGTGAACTCGGCGCGGGCGCGGACGGCTACTTCGTCAAGGAAGCCGATCCGACGACGATCGCGCGGCGTTGCGCCGAGGCGTTGGAGATGCGCGTCAACATCGAGAAGCGCCTGCGCAAAGAGCCGATCGTGCACGGCCGCATCGACGGCATCGCGCCGTACTTGCTGCTGCGCTTGGTGACGGAGATCGTCGACAACGCGCGCGTCACTTTCGAAGATGCGGGTTACCGCACGGTGGTGCGCACCGGTGACGGTCGCTTGTTGTCGGCAGAACGAACGCTGCTGGACGGCACCTCGGATCCCGGGCAACACGTGCTCGGAGCACTGCTCGGCATGCGCGCCGGGCGTTTCGTGGTGGAGCGCGCAGGTGAATGCACACAGCCATTGTTCACCGGCAGCCTGAGTCACGTGTTGACGCCCGAAGTTACCCGGATCCGGCGCGCGATGCGTATCTTGCAGAGTCAAACGTTGGGCAAGGTCGCGCGCGTCGAATTGGACCTTGCGGTCGTCACGCCGTACCTGGCGACGTCCCCCGCGATCGTGCAGAAGCTCGCACAAAAGCTGATCGACGGCGTGGTGCCTTCCGCGCTTCATCAAAGCGTCAGCGCCGGCTTGCTCGAATCGGTGCTCGGGGATCTCGGACGCCGCGGCAGCGTGCGCAAGCTCATCGACCGTGACGGCAATGACCTGCTCTCGGCAGTCGACGTCATGTCTTTGCCGTTCGATCTCGAAGTGCGCACGCCTACTGCCGGCTATGAAGTCGTGGCCGCGCGCGGCGCCCCCCGCATCGACAAAGCGTCGACGACCCTCGACGTGCTGGTGGCGGCGCAGTTCGCTCACGAGAAACAAGCTGAGCGTCGTTCATCCGACACCGCTATCACGAGCCCCGGCTTTCCCGCGCTCGTCGTGCCGGAGGCAGAGGCCGAATCCGAACCGCTCGAGCTGTCAGCGCCGGAGCCCGAGTGCGAACTCGCGCCGCAAACCGACGACGTCGGATTCGAACTGGACGCCGATCCCCCCACCAAAGCGCGCCCCGACATGACCGCTTTGGCGCTGCAATCTGCGGAGCCTGAGCCCGTCCCCGCGCGCGCGCCGGAACTCGCGCCAGCTGCTCAGCGCTCCGTAGCGCCCCCTGTCGTCGTCGAGCCCTTCCGTTTTCACCCGACCCCCGCGCCCGGGACCGCTCGAGTTCTGCGCCCCAAGCAAGACGAGCCGCTCGCGGCCGAAGCGAACAGCGTCGTGGAGCTTGGTTCGGCGATCTTCGGTGAGCTCACGGGAACTCCGATGCCGCGCGCCGCTCTGCCCAAGCGCTCGATGACACCACCGCCTGCGCCCGCGCGCGTGGCCGCCAAGAACGAGCTGCTGGTCGCGGACAGCATTCGTTCACCTCACCCGGCAACCGACGATGGGGTTTCGCTCGCGGACCAACTCGCGCGGGCGGATAACGCCCCGACGCCCGTGCGACGTGTCGTCGAGCCACAGCGCGCTCTTCAGAGTTCCGCACAGCGTTCCACTGTTCCGCTCGCGCCCGCGATGAGCGGTGTCGTCAATCGTGTCGAGCAACCCAAGCCAAACCCGGTAGCTGCCGTGCCGACGAACCGCCCCGAGCGCGCCACGGCGCCAATCTCGCCAAGCCTGACCTCGGCGCCCGAAGCACTGGCGCAACGAGACTCACTCGAGCTCTGGGTACAGCGAGCTCACCGTTGGTCGGTGGAGGCCGGGCAGTGGATCCAAGCGCGCCGCCGCACGCTGCGTCGTCCCTTGTCAGCCGCGACGGCAAGCGTTGCTCCGGCGCCGCTAGTGGGCGGCACCTTGGAACTGAAGGCCGAGGCAGAGCCCAAGCCGCAAAGCGTCGTGCCCGAGGCAGAAGAGCCCATCACGGCGCGTAAACCCGAGAGCGCCACGCTGCCCGAGCTCGACGCCTCTGACGAACAGACCAGCCCGTTGAAGAAGCCGCGCACTCGCGCGAAGGGTCCACTGGCGCGGGGGCTGCGCGCCGCCGGGCGCGGGGTCGTGCCCGTCGCGAGCCTGGTCGGGGCCGGCGTGGTTGCGTACTTCGGATTCGGCGTGGTCGTAGCGCGCTTGCAGACGCCTACAGCGCCCGATCCGGCGGCGAATCAGTTGCTCGTGCCACCCCTGGAAGCCGACACGGACAGCGACGCGGACGAGGGCGCTGACGACTCCGACTTGGCGGTTGCCCCGCCCAACGCCAAGCCCGCCAAAGCCAAACTGCAGATGCAGAGCGTCGACCTGGCTTTGCCGGATGGCATTTCGCTAGCGGCCGACAAGGGGCTGCTCGAGGTAAACACCGGTGGTGGCCACAAGATCTACGTCGACAACGTATTCGTGGGGCGCGGTCCTGTGCGGCGCGTGCCGCTCAAGCCGGGCAAGCACGAACTCGTACTGCGCCTCGATGGTGACGAAGACACGGCGACGATCGAAATCCAGGCCGGGCGCCGCGTTCGCTTCGAGCCGCAAGCCAGCGCAGCCGCGACGCCCTGAGTGCCCTGCCCGAGTGACACTCGGGACGCGTTCGCCGAAAACACCTGCGCGCAAGGCTTCGTGCAACCCTCGGGGCTCCAACTCCGGGAGCCGCAGCAGGACTATTATGGTATTAGGTGAACAGCGCGCGGTGCGTGCGGTAAAGTTTGGATTCCCGTTCTCGCGCTTCTGATTGTGCGTCGCCTGGGTTCGGGCCATGCGTCAGGGGAGCTTTCTACGTCTGGGTGCCGCATTTGTTACCAGCGCGTTGCAGGGGGTGCTGCTCGCTCGCGGTGGATTGACTACGCGCCCACTTTCACGTTGATCTGGCGCCCGTTCCGCCCGAAGCTGCGCCAGGCGGCTTCGCGCCGAGGAGTTGGAGGTTAGCATGGAGGCACAGGCGTCGTGGCTCAGTGTGGGATGGGCTTGGGTGATCGCCGCCATCGCTAGCATCCTTTCACTGTTGGCCTTGCTCGGAGTCTTGGCCGCAATGCAAAGCAACGACACGAAGGCGGATTGGTTGACCGCGGTGGGCGAGGACAAACATCCTCCGACGGCGTGTGACTTGGCCAACAATCGCGGAGATCAGTGCGAAGCCGTCTCCGAATCCGGCGTCATGGTCGAAACCTGGAACACGCTGTCCAACCTGGGTTACTTGTTCGCGGGCTGGTTGATCGTGTTCAGAGCGCGTAACGCGAGTGGCTATTCAGCCGGCATCAGTATCATCGTCGTAGGGCTCTTCAGTGCTTGGTATCACGCACGCCTCACGCACACGGCACAAATCGTTGACGTCGGGGCGATCTACGGCGTGTTCGGTGCGCTCACCTTGATGGCGATGGAGGCTCAACCGGGCAGCGTGCGCTCGAGGACGTTTCAGCGAACGACGGCAGGTGGAGTGTCGGAGGTGACCACGTCGACGTACCCCTTGGCGCCGTCGTTCGATTGGCTGATTGCACTGGGCGTCGTGGTGGGGTTGATCGCGCTCTTCAACGAGAAGTGGTTCGCCAGCATCAGCATCCTGAGCGTGGTGCTGGTATTCTGGCTGTTGCCGAGGGTTGGAGGTTTTCCGCAAGCTTCTCGGCGGCGCTGACGACTTC
Organism: Polyangiaceae bacterium; assembly: GCA_036263015.1. GTDB lineage: Bacteria > Myxococcota_A > Polyangia > Polyangiales > Polyangiaceae > SZUA-265. Next base: position 45,877 of record DATAHU010000155.1, read on the forward strand.
ATTCAGCCCCCTCTGTTCCCACGCGCGATTGTCTGGATCGTCACTCCACTCCTTTGTGCGTTCGTTGGCTACTTGTTGAAGGAACCGCTGCAGCTCGATTCCACGATGATCTTCGTCGTGCTGGCGGTGGTGCTGCTTGGGCAACTCATAGATCTTGGCGTCTATCACAAGGATCTGCGCTCCCAAGATCGGAGCAGGCTCGCCTGGCTCTTCGTCGGCCTGATCGTCATCGCCAGCGGTGCTTTCGCTCTGCGCTTGACCGACGGCTCACATTGCTCCGTCGGAGACTGCGCAGAGGTCAGCGGGCAGTGCGCGCTCGACCCTGACAAGCAGGCGCCCCCGCCTGAGTCGCCCGGCAGTTGCAGACGTCCGAACGCCGACGAGATCAAGTCAGGCGCTGATCCCAAGTCGTGCCAGTACGAGGGCGCCCCCTTCGTTCATCCGAAGCCCATGTGTCATCCCGATTGGATCTTCCAAGCACACGCGGGTTGGCACTTCTTGGGTGCCTTCGCGTTGCTGTTCACCTATGAGATTGTCACCTACTACCAGGCGCGTTTGGCCTCCAGCGGCTTCGATCGCAATCGAACCGTGTTCTGGGAAGCGCCCTGAGGTCCAGAGCTCCCAATGGCCCCCGAATCGAAGACGTTCGTTTGGGCCATCGTATTTCTGGCTCTGATGTTCGCTCTGTCGATGACGGGGCTGTTGAGCGCTCACGGCGCTTCAGCACCCATCTTGCCGAGTCGGGAGGACTTGGAGGGCGCGCGTCAGCGTTGGCTCTCGCCTGAATCCCTTCCACCAAGCGTCTTGCCTGGTTGCTCGGAGAAGCAGCCGAGCTGTGCTTGCAACAATCCCTGCTCGATCAGCATCCCTGAAGCGAGCGGCTTCGGCGGTTACTTCAAGTCTCGCGAGCTGAAGTTTGGCGTCTTGCGCCACACTCATGTTCACGTAGAACCCGCAGGGGCTCCAGGTAAACAGTTCGACGTCCAGTTGGAGGCGGGGGATCAGGCAAGGCTCGCCGTGCCTCGCGAAGGGGCACGGCTCGCGATTGACTGCAGCCCCGAAATCCTGTGCACGCTGCAGCTTTCGCAGGGTGTGGACTGAGGCATGGACGAACTGCGCAAACCCCCCTTTGTGCTCGCTTCAATCGCGACGGTCCTGGTGGTCGCGATTGAACTTGGCGCGGCGTGGTTACCCAAGGCGGCGCGCAGCGCCGCACAGCTCGAGGCTGCGGCGCGCGCCCTTGGGCCCTCGCTAGGCTCTGAACGCGCGTCGGCCTTCGCCGTCAAGGCCGCGGAGAGTGAACAACATGGGCTCGCCGTGCCTGCACTGGCCCTGTTCGACGTTCTTTTGTTGTGTACCATTCTGCTCTTGGGGGCATCGCTGCTGGTTTCGCCTCGGGTCATGGGGCGAATCCAAGCCCCGATCCGATTGGTTGCTGCTTTGCTGGTCCTGGTGGGAAGTCTCGAGGCCTTGTTGCACGCGATCGCGATGGCCTATTTCATGCTTGGGCTGTTTCTGGCGCCGCTATTCGGTACGCTCGCGTACTTGGCACTTTGGGGTTTCTTCGCGACCGAAGCGACGACGGGACTGTTAACCCTCGTCACGCTCATCAAAATCGCCGTGCCCATCGGGCTATTGCTCTCACATCAAGCGTTCTTGAAGGTCAAGATGGTCGTCGCGATGATCTTGACCTCGCTAGTTCTGAGCGTCGTGGTGAGCCTCGTGCTCGGCTTGGTACCGGGCATCGTTGCTAGCATCGCCGATACGATCGCGGCGATCGTGATCGCGCTCGTCACGCTCATCTTCTCGTTGATCGTGTTCGTCGGCTCGATCATTCCAACGCTGAAGTCGCTGCGCGCCGAGCGCGAGTCGAGCTGAGGGGACCGCTCCTAGCCTTCTGACCCGCTCTTGGTCGGGCAGCGCCCAAGTGTTAGCCTGCGCTAGTCAGAGAGCGTGACGCCAAAAACAACGCCGGCTGGATGCCAGCAAGTGGAGGCGGGAGGCGGCTCGAAGCCCCCAAGGTCGATGCCCAACACGGCCCTGTCGTCAAAGTGTCGCCTGGCGTATGCGACGCGTCCCAGACCTCCGACGGAGATGGTCTCGCCACCAGGGGCTGCGGGTGGCTGCGGGGGTGGCGAGGGTGCGGGGCCAGACAGCGCCGTCGCGCATGCCTCCCACGCGCTATTCTTGCCGATGATGGTGATCGTGTTGGAGCCGCTGTGCAACGCGGTTGTGAGATCGAAAGGATGAAGAGCGCTTTGAGCGTCGAGTGCCTTGGGCGCGTCCGTGATACTGCCGATGGAGCCGATCTTGGTTCCGTTGACCCGCACTTCCGCAAAGTCATCCGCCGCGATCAGCAGCGTCCCCGAAGGATCGGGGCCCAGCTCAAAGGTCTTCTCGAACGCCGCAATTTGCGGGACGTCCATCTCCTTCACGTCGGCACGCCAAATCCACTTGGCGCCAGGCAGCTTCGAGAGATCTGCTTTCCAGCCTTCGCTCAGCGGTGGCCCATATTGTAGCGCCCCTGCCGGACAGTTCTGCAGGACCGACGCCGCGCATACGAGCTTGGCGTTGCCGAGCGCATTGCCGCTCTTGCCATTGTCGTCCGCGGCAAAAGAAGTCCAAGTGTCGTCGGAGGTGAACGTTTGGCTTCTTCCCTTGGCCGCGGCGATACAGGTGCCGGCTTTGGAGCAACGTCCAGTCGCGCATTCGGCGGAGCTCGAACAATGTTGATCGAGGTTCGCCAAGCACTTGTCAGAGACGCAGGCGCTACCTTCGGCACACTTTTGCCCTTTGGGTTCGCAAGCCTTGCCCACGCTCAGGGGTGGCAAGCAAACCTTGTCGCAACCGCGCGACAAACACTCTTCGGGCTTTTTGCAGATCGCATCGGTAACTGCGAGGCAGCGCTTTTCTTCGACGTTGCACGCGATCCCGGCTGGACATTTCGGCGCTTTTGGATCGCAGCTGTCGCCGAGCTTCGGCCCCGATAGAAACCAAATCAGACCACCGCAGATGGCGATCGCAGCACTACACAGCGCAAGAACCGGGATCAGCCACTTAGGGGGCGCCTTCGGTGTCGCGCTTTCGACTTCGATCGCCACAACGCGTGATTCGGCGTACTCCTCGTTGGGCGATAGCTCATTCGACACCCGCAGCTTGAATTGGATCCTTTGAGCGGCAGTGCCGGATGGCAGCTGAGCGCGCACCGCCAGCACGAGCGTGGCGTCGGCATCGAACTCCTGTTTCGGAGCCGCGCTGATCCACGAAGGCAACGTGTTCGAGCTGCCCGCCTCTGCCACTCCAATCACCTCGATGCGACCGGGGAACGAGCGCTTCAGGAGATTGCGACACGTAAAGCTGAATTCGCCGTGTGAGCTGAAGGGTCCGAGCTTCAGGATGCTTCCCGCGTCGGAAATCGTGATGTCGCAGCAAGGAGTCATTGAGCCTTCTCCGAGTCGATGACCAAGTCGTAAGTGACGTGGGCAGGTTTCTCCGACTCGATAATTGCGCGAATCGTTGGCTCGTGGGTAGCACTTGCGGACGGAACTCGCACTAGCACGTGGAAGTCTCGCGGGTTGCCATCCTTGTCGATGTTTTCGAACAGGTTGATCCCGGCGGTACCCGTGGCTACGCGCAAGAGCGCCAACAGCTGGTTGGGTGTGCCGCGCCATTGTGAGAGAGCCACCGCCGACGCGATCACTTCCCGCTGTCGACCGCTCCCCGTGGCCAAGTACAGACCGCTAGCGGTCCAAGCAGCGAGCATCGGCAAGAACTCCGGGGAGCAGCGCCGAGGGTCGAACGTTGCCTCGATTGTCGCCAGACGACGTTCAGTGCCTCCGTGAAGCGTCTCCATCACGTCGATGAACGCTTGCAAGAGTGGGCTCGAGGGGATCGCGCGCTGAAAAACCTCGGGCAGCATTCGGGCAATCTCGACGTTACGCATGGGTCTCCGCGATTTGGATGTCGTGCGTGCCGGAGCAGATCAACCACGACTCGGGGATCGTGATGCGTGTGCCGTCTCCGAATTCACTCTTGGAAGCGAGTGTGAAGCTGCGCCCATCTCTGGATTGCACGATGCCTTCGCTACCGCCTGCCATCAAGATCCCCGAGCCGACGCTCACCGCGTGCACGGGCAGGAAGGGCTGGTTGGCGGCGCGTTGGAACAAGCCGCTGCGCAGCTCGGGTGCGCCCCATTCGGCATTGTCGACCGCGGCGTCGAGCGCTAGCACGCCCTTGCTGTGGCTAGCGGCGAAGACCCGTGAACCGCTGAATGCGAGATCGTAGATGCTCTCACCTTGCCAGCCGCGCGAGTACTGCTCCCACTTGGGCATCGCGCTCCAGGTTCCGGCGATCTCCCTGCGGAAACAACCCTTGCCCGGATCATTGCCGGTGGAACCCGTGCCGGCCCAAATGAAGAGGCGCGAGTTCCAGGTCTGAACCGCCAACACCGTGATCTGTTCACCTGCAAGATCTGGTCGAAATGTGCCCTCGTGGCCGCCTTCGATCGACAAGTACACCCCTTGTCGATCCTTTGCCGCCACCGCGACGACGGTCTTTTCCGTGGCGGTACTGGTGGTTGCGATGGCACCGAGCGCGACTTGCCGCTTTTGAGGATCGACCACGACCGGGATGGGTGTCGTCTCTTGGCCCGGGACCCTGCCCAGCGTGAGTTGGTGCAACCCCGAGTCGGAGGCGATCAGCAGTGCAGGGCCGCCGGCGCGCTCGATCCAAGCAAGGTCATTGACGCCCTTGAGTCGCGTTACGATTGCCCAACTCTCGCCGCTGTCTCGCGATACCCACACTTCACTCGCGAAGTCAGGACCCGGTGAAGTGCTGGTTGCGAGTAAACCCGGAAGATCGTCGTGGACTCGAATGCAGGATAGCGGACCGTTGGGCTTCAAATTGGTTGGCTCCCAACCGGCAGCGTCGTTCAACGAACGAAACAGCACGCCGCCCGCGCCCGCGAACCACACGCCCGCCTGCAGTGGGTCCGCCACGAGGCAGTTGACGTCACGCGGCACGTCAGCGACGATCAACTTGAGTGAATCTACCCTCAAGATCCCGGGCTCGGATAGAACGATGGCGTAGATCGTATCGGTGCCGAGGCTCTGACCGAAACCCCAGCCCGCGGGGTACGCGGCCGAGCCGATGGGACTCAAGCGCAGATAGATCCGATCGGTGATTCGGCGTTTCAGGGACAACGGGTCTTCGCCAGAACGGCACGTCAGTTTAGCGGCAACACTGACCTGCTTGTAACGTGCCCAGCTGGTCTTGCACTCCGTACCGAGCGGGCGTCGCATATCGAGTTCGCGTTGCGCCTCTTCGAGCGCTGCCGGTGTTTGGAAGGCGTTCAGCCGTTCGAGTCGCAGCTCACGTTGATTTTCGCCCAGCTGGTCCGCGGGGATCGCCGGAACCAAAATCACGTCTACCGCGCCCGGGCGCGCAAACTTCCAGCTAGCGGCACGCGTGAGCGCTCTGGCCCGCGTCACCGCACCCAGGCGTTCGGCAATGGCCTCGTAGTCGCGCGCGGTTACCGCCCGGCGGAGTGAGTAGAGTTCGGCGGGGCCGCGCACCAGCGCGTTCTGTACGGATTCTGCGCCACGTCCACCCGTTGCCGCACTCTGGTTCGTTACGCTGACGCCGGCAATTGGGGTACGCAGTGTGTCGAGTGCTCCCGCAGCGACGTTGCCGCTGGCGCCGCCGCCGATCGCGTACCATGCGGCAATCCGCATGCCGAGTTCGGGGATTGCGCCCAGCGCTTCCGCGACCTCGCGTAGCACGCCGTTCTGTTCGGCCATGCGCGCGGCAGGTGCAAACTGAATCAAGCCGGCATGTCGATCGATCACGTAGACGGGATCGGCGGGCGTCGCGTCTGCGAACTGCTCGACCTCTCGCCACAGCCGGTAGACCGAGCCGTCCAAGGCGATGAAATCCTCCTGACCCTCCAACGATGTGGAGGGTCGCACCTCGACGGCGACTCGCAGATCGACATCGGTTCCGGTGCGGGCCAGCAAGGGAGCCTGACGTGTCTTGAGCGAAAGCCCGGGCAGACCGGTACCAACGCCGACGATTTCGCCCGCGATCACGTCGCAGTGAATCGCAGTGACTACAGCGCTCTCGCTGCCCTTGGGGATTTCGAGATTTTGCGTGGTCACGAAGATCGGAGCCGCTTCGGCGCTCGAGCCGCGTGAGGTGGTCACGCGGGTTCCGCGAGGGATCAGCAATGACCCCAAGTTGGGATCCGGTTTGGAAACCGAGAAAGTCAACTCGGCGCGCGCCGCACTGGGTGGCTGTAGATAAACTCCAATCAGGTTCAGCAGCTCTACGTAGACGCGTTCGGGAATGCGGTTGAAGCGGTAGAGCATCACTTCCGTGAGGTAAGCAAAGACTTCTACGAGCGCGATTCCTGGATCGTGCACGCTCAGATCGGTCCAGCTTGGACAACGTTCTCGAATCTTCGCTTTCGCTTCAGCAACGAGCTGCTCGAACGTCCGATCATCCAGGTTGGGCACGGGTAGCGGCATGGGGTTAGGCCTCACCGGAGAGCAAGATGGGGAAGTTGAGCTGCACGACGTTGACCGTACGCCGTACGCGATACGTGATGAAGATATTCAGACGACTGTCTTCTTCCGGATCTCGGACCGCGTCCACATTGAGCAACGCGACGCGCGGCTCCCACCTCTCGATGGCCTGACGGACGTAGTGAATGGCCAAACCCGCGGTCGTCTCGTCGTTGACGGCAAAGGCTAGACGATTCAAATCACAGCCGTATGTGGGCCGCATGACGCGTTCACCCGGAGCAGTAGACAGCAGTAGTAGGATCGCTTGGCGCACCGACGCCGGACCGTCGACGCAATCGATCTGGTTTTTCGCATCGAGCCCGAACCCCGCCTCGGGGGTATCGTCGCCGGCGATCGGATGCGTGAAGCGAATTGCTCGAAACAGAGGCTGGTTCATCCGCTGCTCCGCAACAAGGTCTGCCCTGGGTTCTTGACGGTGTAGCTAAAAGTTCCGGGGGGAACGCCATCCGTGAGCCCGCTTACGGTCTGCAAGCACAGCGCGCGTCCCGCGATGCGCACGAACTCCGAGTAGCCCTTCTTGACCGGCAGCGTGTGCAAACACGGCACCACGCCAGGGGCGACATTGGGGCAACCAACGATGCTGCGCGCCTCCGGATCGTTCTCTACCAACACGGGTACACCTATAACCCGCACGAAAGTTTGGCTCGCGTCCAAACTGACTCGGCCGAGCTTGTGGGCGCATAGGATCAAGGCTTCTTGCGATAGGATGGGGATCATGCTTGCTCGAAGTCGATTGACTTGCCTCGGATCACAATCGGCTGCCCAGGCGCCTCGATCACCAGCGGCACCGCTGCATGCAGCGACATGCCGGTCGCACCCATTTCGACGACGCTGCCCGCCGCGTCAGTCAGAGTCAGTTTCTGGGCGTCATCGTCGAGCCGCAACAAGTGACCGGTCTTGCTGCGCAGCGAGAGCCGGCTCGTGGCCTTCGTGTCGGCGGGATCCGCTACGCCCAGAGGCCCGTAGATCCCTCCCAGTACGAGGCCGCGCGCCAGATCCCCCGAGGGAAAGCACACGAAAACCAGATCGTCCTCGTCGGGAACGGCCGTAAGCCCTCGCGCTCGACCCGCCGCGGGAACCACGACTTGAAGCCAACCCGTTTCGATGTTGCCGAGGGACGCAACCCGCACCCGCACCCGACCCAGTCGCTCGGGGTCTTGTGCCCGACTGACTTGCCCAATCACCATCACGGGTGCTGCTGAATCCGAGCGCAGGCTCGGCGCATCCGTGCCGAACTCGGAGAGATATCCGCGCTCGGGGTCGTAGGTGTGGATCACGTGAGTCAGGGCCAACGCTTCGCTGGCGAGGGGGTGGGCCGTGTCGAGACGTACTCGCGTGCCTGGTGTTAGGTGAACATTTCCAACCGCGCAACCGCGGTACGTCAGCTCCGAGGCAACGCGCCGGTCGAGCTCCGCTTGCGCGATGTCTGCCACTTGCGAGCCTGTCGTGACTGCCAACCCGTGCTGACCCAGCGACGGAAGGCCCCCTGCATCGGCAGGCCGAAAATTGCTACCGCGAGGGGTGCGTGCGCGCGCGGCCTCGCCAAACACCAGCTTGCCCAGCTCCACGTCCCAGCCCGTTACAGCGACGTTGTCGCAGGCGTGTTCCGAGTTCAGCTCGACCGCGACCTCGAGCAGCGACTCACCGAGCTTCAGCTCGATTGGCTCACCGCGTCCAGCCAGCGTCATCAGCCCGAGCTCGCGACCCGCGAGGTAGAAATAGTAGCCACAGCGTTCGCTGCAAGACGACAACCACTCCCAGTCATTGCCGCGTCCGTGAGCGGTGTACGGCAACGCGGGCGTTGGGCTCTGGGTTTGGATCGTCAGCCCGAGATCTCGAACCAGCTCTGAAGCTAGATCTTCGAGCTTACCGGGATCCAGCGCGAGGAAGGTCTTTCGTTTTCTCAAACGGTGCAGGACATCGTAGCCGCGGAGGCAGAGCTTCGTGACACGCGACGAGTCTTGAACGATTTCGACGGCAGTGATCTCACCGCTGAACAAGGACGCCGAGCCGACTTCGACTTGAAGCGCAGCGCCTATCGTCCACTTCGGCGAATTGGACGAGCTCGACGGCAATGCGAACGTGACCTCGCACTGCGAAGGCAGTGACAGCGATTGTTTCACTCGCACGGACGTCAACCCTGCGGCCAACTCTTGCGAGATCGGTGTATTCGCGATGTTCACCGCGAGCGCCCGAAGCGTGCGCAGGCTCATTCCAGTTCCACCCTATTGCGCGCCGGAACCGTGATGACCTTGCCTTGCGGGACTCGCAGTGGGTCGTCGATGTCGTTTTGGTTTGCCAGGATGCGCCATTGCGCCGGATCGCCGAATGCTCGAAACGCGAGTTGGGAGAGCCAGCTCGAGGCCGGCGGCTCGTCGATCTCGGGTTCCCCGACGGACGCGCCCGGGCCGATCACTTCGCGCAACTCGACCCACTCCGTATCGCTCGTTGCCGGAGCGAGTGCGGTGGAGACGGGTTCCGTTACGCCTTGGCTTGCGGCTTCGTTCACCCGTAACAGACGCAAACGCGTCCACGAACGACGCGGCGCGCCGCCTTCGTCGAAATGTTCGAGTCGTTCGGACATGGCCGTGACCACGCCTAGGAAGTTCCAAGCGCGACCCCAGATGAAGCGCACGCGGGGTGCCTGCTGAGAACCTGCGCCAGGGTTCTCCGTGAGACGAAACAGCTGTGAGGTGATGGTGCGAACGTCCGAAGGGGGATTGATCAGCCCCGATAACGTGACGTCGAAGAGCAACTCGAGCAATAGCTCGGTCTTGCCGCCGCCGGTGTACAGCACTGGATCATCTGCAGAGTCCACCCCGCGCACCACACCACCCAGCGAGCGCATGGGAGCCACGCCCGAGGTGCGCACCAGTGAGATCTCCTCTGGATTGACGAGGCATTCGACCCGCTCCTCGATGGCTGAGTCACCAGAGGGGCCCAAGCGCGAGGCGGCATCCTCGACGAGAAAGATCGCGCGTTCCACTACTCGCCTCGCTGTTCGCGTTCGAGACGGTCGCGACGCGATTCACCGGCAAAATACGACAGGGCGTCGAATGCTGGCGTTTCGGGCAGCGGCGCAAAGCGCCTGCCTACGCGCGCTCGAGCGTCATCTTCGGTTTGTCGTGTGCTTGCTGCATGACCGAGCATTTGGGTGTTCGGGGACTCCTGCCAGGGATACGTTGGAGTCCGAGGGGCGCCGTTCGCGGGAAGCACCAGGCCCGCCGAGTTGGACGCTCGCACATCAGAGGGCAAGGGCGGGTTGAGTTGCGTATCGCGGGTAAACGTCCCCGGCGGGACTGACGGCGTGCGAGCCGATGAGCCGCCAGAGGCGAACACTTGCTGAATGGTCGCGGCTGCTGACGACGATCGATCGGGCTGTTGCAACTGGTCCGGCTGGGGTGGTCGCGGCTGGCCAGCGCCTTGCTCCGACGTTCTTGGGCGTGCTTCAGGTGTGTTTAGTCGCGGCACAGAGTGCCTTGACGACTCGTGTGCAACACTCGGAGTGTCGAGCTTGGACGTCATCTGCCGCGACGTGGGCGTCGAGACCCCGAGCGAAGGGGCGGGAGCGTGCAGCAGCAAAGCGGTTGCGGCCATCGGAGTAGCCAGCTCTGAGGGCGAACGTTCTTCAGCGCCGGTCGCTCGCGCTCGGCGCGCTTTGTTGCGGCCATCGTCGCGCAGTGGCCAGGCTTTGCTCGCTTGGGGTCGTGGTCGGTCGACGTGCGAAGCGGCGGCGCCCGATTGCTCATCTGATGCGCGCAGCTCGCTCGCCGATTGAGGTGCAGACCCCCTCACAGCGTCCGCTTCCTGACGCGTGGAATTGTGCGGCAGTTGCCGAGCCCGAACTCGCTCGGTCGAGTCTGCGCTGGGTTCGGCAGTCCTGTGATGTTGTTGTTGTTCGGGGTTAATGGTGTGCGGAGCGTCGTTGGCCGGCCGCGCCCGAGGCGCTCCCACGGGCGAGGTTCCGAAGAACGGGCCGGCTGCCCCGCGCCGCAGCAGTTCGAGCCAGTGCTCGGGCGGACCCGCTTCGAACGGTAGCTCTGTGAGTTGTGTCCCGATGCTTGCCGCGCGTTCTCTGCCTGAACCTGTCTGCGGGGAGGGCGCGGAGGGTGCGCTCGCGGAAGATTCGCTCGTGTCCCCGCGGGGCTCTGCAACTCGCGTAAGGGCACCCGCGGCCCGGCGCTGCGCCCATTTTTCGAGCGCCAACGCGAACGCGAGCTCGAGGCGCGCGAGCCGGTGTGCGACCTTCATCGGTTCATCCTCGTTCGATCTTCTCGTACACCAACGTTAGGGTTTCGATCGCGACGTCGCGTCCCAACGCGTCGAGGTTTGCTGCTCGCCACTCCACGGGCCAGGCCCCGAACAGGTTGAAGCGCATGGTTTCGGTACCGTCCGCGTCCAGCAAAATCACCGAGGGAGTTTTGCGGACCGGCGTACCGCGAACAGCACTCTCGAGCCACATCCAGAGGCTCGCGTGCACACCGGGAACTACTCCATAACTCAGGGTGACGTCTGCATAGTCGACGGGTCCGGCAAGCCGCCGAACTTGAGGTCCCGCGCCACCTTCTCGATAGGCGATCGAGTGCACGCGCGCGCCGAGGCCGGTGCAGCGGGTGAAGTAACCAGTGTAGCCATCTACGTCGAGACGGAAGTTGTAGCCTCTGACGGGTTCGGGCAGACCATTGGGATCAGGCATCTCTTCCTCCAGCGCGTTCGGTTCGCTCGGCGCGTTCAGCGTGCTGACCGATACGGAAGACTATGAACTCGGCGGGTCGCACGACGGCGATTCCGATGTCGACCACCACGAAGCCCGCGTCGACGGAGTCGGGTGGATTGTTCTCTGCATCGCATTTGACGTAAAAGGCCTCGTCCGGGGTGCGACCCACCAGCGCGCCCGAGCGGTAGATTTGCTCCAAGAAGGCGCGAATGTCGCGCCGAATGCTCTTCCACAGCGTTTCGTCATTGGGTTCGAACACGACCCAAGCAGTGCCACGCTGAATCGACTCTTCGATCATCATGAACGTGCGGCGCACGTTGACGTAACGCCAAGGACTCGCTTGCTCTGCCAGCGTGCGCGCGCCCCAAACTCTGAGCGCGCCAGAGATCATGCGCAGTACGTTGACGCCCTTCTCGTTCAGCGAACCCTGCTCGATCGCGGTGATGTTGTATTTGAGACCCAAAGCCCCGCGGATCACTTCGTTGGCAGGGGCCTTGTGAACCCCTCGAGTCGCGTCGGTGCGGGAGTAGATCCCCGCGACGTGTCCACACGGAGGGGCGCTCAAGGTCTTGCTGGCGCCACCAAACGGATCGGACACGAAAATGTGCGGCACGTAGAACGCCGCGTAGCCGCCATCGGAGGTTCGCGGTCGCAGCGCTGATGGCGCGCTGAGCGGCGCGTCCTTGGGCGCACCCACGCTCCGGCCTGGAACGGCAGTCGCGGATCGGGTTAACGCGTCGAGAGACGAGATCTCTTCGCCGCCATCCAAGATCGCGATTCGATTCTTCATCTTTTCGCAGTGAGCGATCGCCGCCTCGTACGACGCGACGTCATCGTGTCCCGGGACACACACGATCGCGACCTCGTCGACCTCTTCGAGAGCATCGAGGCCTTGACGTTTGCCGAACGAGCCCCCCGACAACCCCATGCTGCCTTCGTTGACGATGCAGCACCGGCGGCCCCCGTTGTCGAAGAAGCCGCGCACCGCTAGCGCCAGCGGCGTCGCCGTTTGGTTCTGCGCCGCGTAGAGCCGTACGAAGCTTTGAAAGTTTTCGATGAACGTGGGCACGTTGACCCGTGCATCGATGTCCGGTGCACGGCCCACGAAGCCTACGGTGCTGGTGCCCACGGCGTCGATAGGTCGCGCTCCACCCGGCACTTCCTCGACGTAGACGCCGGGTGTCTTGTAAACGGAGGAGAGAATTGCGGTCACTGGTGGATCACTCCTTGAAGCGTGGCTCGTTGAAGCTGCGTGGTTTGGTTTGAAACTGAATGGCCTAGTCTTCGAAGTCGCAGAAGCATTCAGTCGCGGCTTCGGGATCCGAACTCGTCGAGCGCTCGAGTTGTAGTGTCCAGGTGTTGCCTTTCGCCGCGATCTCCACGAGCAGAGCGGCGTCGACGGGCGCCGAACCGATCCGGAAGTAACCCGCGTTGTCACTCGTTGCCGTCGCACCCAGCTGCGGCACGCGTATCAGAGCTCCGGCGATCGGGCGTTGTCCTGGCCCCACTACACGTCCACGGAAGGGTAGCGTCGACTGCATCATTGGAGGCGAGCCGGGTGGCCTCGCACCAATCGGGTGCATGACGCGCGGTGCCGCCACGAGTTGCGGCATGCGCCTCACGAGCGCACTGATGACAAAGCAAATCTCGGGTTGTTGAGTGGCGGTTCGAGCTTCGGGACCGGCTTCCCACTCGGCGTTGCCAAAAGCCTCGAAAATGAGGGCATTGAGCACGTCTTGAGTTTGCGCCGTATCGGCTGAGCGAACTCGGATCTCGTAGCGTGCACGAAACTGCGACGGAGTCGCGCGCAGCTCGCGCGCCGCCGGGGCAGGGGCAAGGCCGATCAGATCGACCCGAATCTCCGGACCTTCTGTCTTGGGGGCTTGCGCAGCTCCGTGCCCCAGGGTCGTACGGATCCCCGACCAACCATGGGCATCGAGCACAGTGCGGATCGTTTCCAACAGCTCACGACCTTGCCGACGCAATTCGCTTTCCGTGCCTGAGGCGACCGTGCTCATGACCTTCTGCAAGCCCTGCTCCCACTCTCTCGACGCAGCGTATCACGTTGAGCCTGCGGTTGGCGATGTTCGCAACGCGAGCAACTCACTTTGAAGCAGTGCGTCGAAGAGCGATGGGAGCCAATCACCACGATCGCTACCAAGCGCGGATCTCGAGCCCTTGTCGGTGACGGGTCTTTGCTTTGGGGAAGGTTCGCGCACACCGTCACTGAAGCTCCGAGCGTGGACGCGCATCCGAAACATGCGATCGCGTGACAGGTTTGACGCGTTCCTACCGCTTGCGGTCAGCTGCAGCGTTTGACCCCGTGAGGCCATACATCCCAAGAGAACTTGAGCTTGGCCACAGGTCGGAAGGGGGCCGGGCCGAACAACCCGGAGCAACTGATCGGCTTACGTCGCTAAGTGTTCGTGGCGCGCGGTCATCCCCTTTGCGCTGCGGTCACGTCACACCCGCATGCCTAGTTGATGTTGCAGGACAACAAACGAGGTTTGCTGTTCTCGATTTGCCCAATTGGTTTGCTTCCGTCGCACGTGGCTCCCGGATCGTCGACGCGCGCGTCCGACTTTCAAGTCACAAGCGTGCCCGCCTTGGGCGAACTGCGAGATCGCGTCGCCCAGCGCGATTGCAACGACTCAAGGCGCTGCGTCCGTAGCCGCGTCGAGCGACGCATCACTGGCTGCGTCCGCGGCAGCGTCGAGCACGGCCGCATCGGTCATACCCGCGTCGGACACAGACGCGTCAGGCACGCCGCCGCCATCGGCGGTGGCGGGGCACTCGGTCCGGCAGACTTGGACTCCGTCGCCGCAGTCCACAGCGTCTTGTGGGCCGCAATCGAGATTGCAAGTGGCATCACCCGCTTGACAGGTCACCGCGCAGCTCGACGAACCTTGGCACTGGACATCACAGTTACCTTCACACCAGTAACTGCAGTCACCGCTGCCGCCACAGGTCGCAGTGCTGTTCGGTCCGAGTTTGACCTTGCAGTCTGAGGTGCCTGGACACACCGCGTTGCAGTTGTCGTTGCACTGCATGATGCAGTCCGACAGGCCGTTGCAACTCAGGTTGCAACCCTCGCCATCGGCGCAGTTGGCGACGCATTCGGACCCGCCACCGCAAGTGCAGTCATTACCGGTACACGCGCAGTTGCCTTCGCAGGCCAAGACCGCCGTAGCGTCGCCGCCGAGCGCATCGAAGATTTCCGGTGCCGGCGGGGCTGCGTCGCGAATGGTGGTGGTTACGGGTAAACTCGCGTCAAACACAGTCGTGGCTGCGTCGATCAACATGCTGGTCGTGTCGGAGGTTGTCGTTGCTCCGGCGTCGAGCGCGGAGCTCGTGGGACCGCCGCTGTCCATGGCTACCTGCGTCGAGCCACCGTCGATCAACGTCGCGCTGGTCTCGCTGGTCGCTCCGGCCTCGGAACTCATCGTGGGTTCACTGGTGGGCTCTGGCTCCGACGTCGGTTCCGGCGTGCTCGTCGGTTCGGACGTGGGCTCACTCGACTCCGTCTTTCCACCCGACGCGTCCTTCATGCCAGCTTCGACGGCCGCATCGGGCGACGTGCTGGAGCCCGAGTCATCCCCACAAGCAGCCAGGACAAAAGGAATGCAAACGAAGAATACCCCGCGGTAGATTCGGTTCATGGCGTTGTAGTGGCGGTCGCGCTCGGAAAATATCACTCGCGCAGCGATTGTTCTTCAACAGGACGGGGCCAGCCACGCACGCTTTGGGCGGGTGTGGGTAACGCGTTTACGCCGCAACACGCGCAGTGACGAGCACAGGCTCGAGCACACCTAGCGTCTCTCACGCAGCTCGCAAGGAAGCCGCGGGGGCGATTGTTTCTCGAGCGTTACAACCCGGACGTCTCTTGGAGAGCGCGAACGCGGATTGCGCACTCTCCCACCATGCTGGCGCTCAGCGACGCCGCTGCTTACGCCCAGTGAGCAGGAACTCGTCGGCATCGACGCCGATCGACGCGCATAGGTCGCGGAAGGCCCGCTCGCGTTCGGCGCGATCGCGCGCGCCGAAGCGGAGGTACAACGGTCGGTGATCGAAGTCGAAGGGCTCACGTGTCTTGCCCGCAAGATAATGGGCCAGCGCCGCTGCGTGCACGCGCAAGTCGTCATTGCCGGACAGCGCTTTGGCCAAGAGCTTTCTCCTCACGGCCGGCGTCGGGTGCTGCTGCGCGAGGCTCAACACATGGGTCATCCCATTGAGCACCGTCGTGACGTCTAGGGCCTCGAGGATGATGCGTTCGAGCTGCTCTGGGCTCAGGAGTTGTCGCGCCCAGAGAGCGCGCGCGGCGGTCGTGCGCGTGGTGCAATCTTTGGACTGCAAGGCCCATTGGATGCGTGCGAGCGAACGCGCAGTGCCTAGGCAATCCAGCGCTTCGATGCCCCGCCAGTCATAACCACTGCGCGAGAGCAACAAGTCTTCGACCTGGCGTCGCTCCTCTTCGTTCATTTCCCTGAGCGCGTCGAGGTCGTAGCCAAGGCCGTCGTGCCAAGTCTCATGGCTCTCACGGGTACTGGCAACGAAGCGTTCGATGAGGGGGCTGTTCATACGCGACCTCGACGGCTCGTTCGCGTTTAGCTGGCGGCCGCTTTCGATGCTGCCGCGTGTGTAGCACCCTTCGAGCTCGCGCGGGCCAGAGTCCTTCCGACTCGGCGGCTAACGCCGTATCCGTGGCTCGCCTGCCCGTCGCGCGTGGACGAGCGCTGGACGAGAAATCGTCCCAGGTGACCGAACCAAAAGCACTGCTTTTGCACTAGCCCCGTGATCGTTCAAGGACGCGACGCAGTGACGCGCCGCACCAAGTGGACGGCAGGAGCGTGCTCGATGATCGGTCCAGCGCAAGAAGCAGTCCTCCCAAACACCTTGCACGGCGTTTTTGCAGCCGTCCTCGCCCTGGTATTTTGTCTCGCGTGCGGAGACAGTGCGCGCACGCCCGAGTACAGCGTGATCGCGGGAACCGCCCTCGGCTCAGACGGTACCTGTTCACCCAGCGACGGCTCGCGGGCCCTCGCCGACGGCGTGCAATACTACGACTGCACCGGGCGAAAGCCGGGTGTTCACTTGATCACCGTGAGCCGCAAGGACGCCAATGCGCAATTGAAGCTGCTGCACAACACGGCAAACGACCGAGAGCTGCAGCTGACCAAATTGACGACGCTGGCCAAGGACGCCGGCGCCATCGTCGCGATCAACGGCTTCGAATGGCATGGCGACGTGGGTCACAATCTCGTGGGTGTCCCTACTTCCGGCAAAGGCACACCCACGACGAGCGTCTTCGCCGGCAGCAAGCGATTATCCAACGACACTACGGATCGCTGCCAGAAGTGTCGCAACGGCGACCCCGCTGGCTGTGATCCTGCAACGGCCAATGAGTGCGATGTCTTCATGCTCGGCTTTGCTTCGGCGGCGGGCGAAATCGGTGCGCGCCTCTTCGCGTCGCAGGAAACCGATGACCCAGACAACGCCGCCTATCTTCAGGCAGCGTACGGATCCGAGTGGGCGATCCTCCGAGACGGCACGTGCAATGAGCAACTGACCAGCGAAGGATATTGGACGGCTGTGGGTTACTCCGACGACGCGCTCGTCTTCGTGGCACCCAGCGGCGGCTACCGTGGCAAAGACCTGTGTCAGACCTTGCGCAACTTCGGCGTGAGCAATGCCGTGCGCAATGATGGTGCGTCGGCGGCGGGTCTGTACTTCGACGGCAAGAACCATCAGCCCCAAGCACTGCCCTTGGGTGGTGAACGCTACATCGCATACGGCCTGGGGATCGTGGCGGTTCCGCTCGATCCCGGCCCTGACGGCTCGTACACCCAGACCTGCCGCGAGTGCGGGGTCAAGAACGACACGCTACGCTGCAAGGCCTGTAAGGATCTCGCAGGAGACGAACAGTCGACGCAGCTGAACTTGCCGTGCACGACCGACATCGCCAATTGCGACGGGGTGTTGACCTGTGGCGGCTGCGGACCCGCCGCGCCTGACGGCTCTTACGCACAGACCTGCAGTCACTGCAAAGTCGTCAGCGACGTACTCACTTGCGACTCTTGCATCGACGTTGCAGGCGGTTCGAGGCGCACCGCCTTGGCGTTGCCCTGTGACGTCGACGTCGCCAACTGTGACGGCATTCTCACCTGCGGCGGTTGCCCCGATCCGAATCCACCCGACGCGCCGGCACCCAGCGCGCTGCCCGAGGGCTCCTACTCGCAGACGTGCAGCGACTGCTACGTCGTGAACGATGTGCTCGCTTGTGACGCCTGCATCGACATCGCAGGTAACTCGCGACGCGCCGCGGTGCAGCTGCCCTGCGGCGGCGACGTCGCCAATTGCGACGGCCTGTTGACTTGCGGCGGCTGCCCAGATCCCAACGCGCACGACCAACCCCCTCCGACTGCCAGCAGCACCCCCTCGGGCTCGTACGCACTAACTTGCAGCAGTTGTTACGTCGTGAACGACGTGCTCGCGTGCGACGCCTGCGTCGACATTGCCGGCAATGCGCGACAGTCGGCGATCGCGCTGCCCTGTAACGTCGACATCGCCAACTGTGACGGCTCGTTGACTTGCGGCGGCTGCCCTGATCCCAACGCGCATGACCAGTTGTCTCCGGCGCCTAGTCCACCCGCTGCAGCTCCTGCTGCAGCCAATCCACCCGTGGGCGCGCCGCCGAGCGGCTCGTTCGACCAAAGCTGTTCGGGTTGTCGGGTCGTGAGCGGCGTGCTCACCTGCGACGAGTGCCGCACCCTCAGCGGTAATCTTCAAAGCAGTGCGCTAGCGTTACCCTGTGCAGGCGATATCGCCAATTGCGACGGCGCCTTGACGTGTGGCGGTTGTCCACAGCCCCCGGACGGCTCCTATGCGCAGACCTGCACGGGCTGCAGGGTGCAGGACAACGTGCTGAGCTGTGATGCGTGCCGCGATACGAGCGATGGCGCTTGGTTCTCCACTTTGTTGCTGCCGTGCGGTGGGGACATCGCCAATTGCAATGGTTCATTGACGTGTGGCGGCTGCCCAGTGCCTCCGCCTGGCTCCTATGCCGACAGTTGCTCGGGCTGCAGCGTATCGGCTGACGGCAGCGTGCTGAGCTGTGATGCGTGCCGCGACACGGGCGATGGCGCTTGGTTCTCGACCTTGCTGTTGCCTTGTAGCGGCGATATCGCCAACTGCAACGGCACGTTGACCTGTGGCGGATGTTGAAGGAAGGAACGAACATGCCGAACAGAGCGAGCATCGGAATCTTGATCGCCGTGGTATTGGCGAACAGCGGGTGTGAGCGCACCCTCGACGGCAAGCCCTGCCCCTGCGATCCGCGGCTGACGGACATCTGTTGCGACGGGATCTGCGTTGCCAAGGAACAATGCGCTAGGCTCAGCGCGGAGTCGCAGGATGCGAGCGGCGCTGCAGACCAAATGGTCGACTCGGGCCGCAAGGGTCCCAGCCCGAACAACCGCCACGACCGCGACGCTGCCCAGCCGGCCAAGCCTCACGACGAGCCGAGCGAGCCCGACCCCGACGCGCCGGATACCGACGCCACTGTATCTGGTGTGACCGCGGCGTCGGATGTGACTACAGTTTCCGACGCGTCCGCCGTTTCCGACGCAGCCACAGCGCGCGATGCGGGCTCGGCTGCAGCAAACGACGCGCGCGCGATGGCTTGCGAGGTCGCCGATTGCGAACCCGGTCAGACCACGCAAGAGACGGACGACTGCGGCGCGTGTTCGGACGAAACGAAGACACGCGTCGCGGTCTGTTCCGACGATTGCCGCTGGCAGTGGAGTGCTTGGACCCAATGCGTGAGCCAACAACAGTGTGAACCCGGGGCGACCTCGACACGGGACGTCGCTTGTCCGTGCGGCAGCGGAACTCGCCAGGAAGTGCAAACCTGCAGCACTGATAGCTGCACATGGGGTGATTGGCAGCCGGCTGCAGGCTCGAGTTGCAATTTGGAGTGCTGCACAGAAGTCGTGTACTGCGACACGCCCGACGACTTGGGCGGCATTCCGGCGAATCGCGGGACGTGGTGCCGCCAGCAGACGGCTGCTTGCAGTCAGTCCGAGGTCAACGCTGATTGCGCTGTGAGCGTCGAACAGTTGGGCTGTTCGATGCACCCCGAAGTGTTCACCGAGTATCTGTGAGCCCGGAGTCCGCTCTGAGAGGTCAAAATTGGCGAGCGCTAGAATTGGCGTGTGAGGTCGAGCCCGAAGCTCGGGCCCGAGGCTGCATCCGCCGTCAGCGGCAGCAGCCTGAACTGGCCGTCTTCGCTGTCCGTGCTGAACCACAACGCGCCGGCGATGATGGCCAAGCCATAGAATCCCACCGAGACGGTGTTGAATGCCGAGACGCGATCGTTGAGCTCGCGCGTGCGCAACTGCGACGCGTGGCGACCCCGCTGGTAATCGATGTACGCTGCAGTGTTCATCGTTAGCCCACCCCCAACACCTGCCAGCGCGACGACACCGCTCAGCCAGCGCAATGTCCGAGCATTGGCGTGACTGGGGCTCGCGTCTTTGGGCGCAGCCGTCGTCATCAGCATGGGCTCTGCTCCGAGGCTCTGATTCGGAGCGCGATAAAGCTCGACATCGCGGCTGGAGAACGGTGCTTGAAATAGGCGCTCGAGCGCCAAACTCAAGGCTCCTCGGCTCGCGAGCTCTGCACGTTTGGGATTTAGGGGCGGTACGCTCAGCGGTTCGTTCGTCCTGACGGTGTACTCCGCCTTGCCGTCGTCACGGCGCACGAACAACGGTCGTTGCTCGGGCAGCCACAGGGACAAGGCTTGCGCGGGGTCGGGGTGCGCGTCGAGTAAACGTTCACCTTGCGCGTTCTCGACGTAGATGTGGCCCCAGGGACCAGGGCTGAAGTGCAATGCGGCGCGTTCTACGCGCCAGCTGAGCACACTGCGCCCGAGCTCATCGTTGGGCGGATGCACGAGGAAGTCTGGTCGGTAGCGGGGATTGGCGATGCCGCGATTGGCGATGCCGAGGAAAGCACCGAGCTCTGCGTAAGTGATGTTCCCATCCAGATCAGCGTCCGCCGCGCCGCGCAGCGCGGAACGCACTTCGTGACTCACGATCCCCGCAGAGTAACGCTCCCACTCGTGACTCTCGCGATCCGAAGCCGTCGATAGGACAAAGCCGGTATTGGACAGCTCGGCGGGCACTTCGGCCGCCAGTTCGAGTGCGCCGATGGCTTGGCGTGTGCCGCCCGGGCCGCGACTGAACGCCATGAAATACGACTTGCAGGCGTCGATGAACACGTGATTGCGGGTCGCTGGCGAGCGACGCAGTAGCTCGAACAGTTGCGTGCGCGTGAACTTGCTGCCTTCGAACGCGACGAAACCTTCACCGTGTTCGACGTCGCCGTGGCCGCTGAAGAAGAACAGGAACTCGACTTCGTGCCCGGCGGCGATCGCGGCTTGCATCTTCAGCGACAGATCGACGAAAGCGCGCTCGACGTCGCTCGCCGAAGCTGGACCGTCAGGTACGAGTGGCGCAACCAGGGCGCTCGAGTCTGAATCGAGGCTCACCAATAGCCGGCTGTCCACGCCCGCCTCCAGCAGTAGACGGTGCGTCGCGACGGCGTCGTCATCCGCGTAGCGCAACGCCTCGACGTCCGCACGCGGCGGGCGATTGTTGGCGATCACCAGCGCGAACCGCTCCACCACCGGAGTCGGCGATTGCTCTGCGCGCACCTCGGGCGCGAAAATCACGCTAGAGAACAACAACAGCGCGTAGCACCCCTGTGCGTTCAGTTTCATTCGATGACCCCAGCTCAATCGACGACGCGGGCCACGATCTGCTGCACGCTCGATTCGGCGTTCGGTGCTTCCAGCACTTGCCCTGCTTCGAGTTTCGTCAGCCACCCCTCGACCTCCAACACGCGCTGCGGATGCCGCGAGAACAGCGCGTGAAACGTGAGTTCCCCCGTCGCAAACGGTTGTCGAATGATATCCGGCAGCAGCTGCTCCGTCACGCCTTTGCCGATCTGAATCGACTCGGGATCGGTTCCGAGCACTTGATACGCCGGATAGAACCAATGCACTTGGCGTTGCGCGTCGACGGCAAAGATCATCAGATACTCGAAGGGCATCGGTCCCCCGTTGGTGTATGAAAACGCCAACGCTTCCTGCTTTTGCAGCACCGCGCCAATGCGTTCGGCTTTACCTGCTTGCGTCAAGTGGTGAACTTGGACGCCCGCCCAGCGCTCCGCTTCTGGAGTCAACGCCGCCTTGGGACGAAATTCCTCGTCTCGCTCGCGCGCCAGGATGCCCACGGCCAAGACGATGCCCGCGGCTGCCGCCAAGCCACTCACGACCCAGGCGTTGAAACGCGCTCGGCGCGCCGGGGCCGGCACGAGCAAGGCCTGCTTTACGCCGCGAACCAAATCGATGCCGTCGAGTTCCGGCGCAGGCGCGCTGAGCAAATCACGGATGCGCTTCAACTGCTCCAGTCGCCGTTGTGCGTCCGAGTCGTGCGCCAGCGCGGCGTCGAGCAGGGCGCGTTGTTCTTCGCCGAGCTGCTCCTCGAGGTACGCGGCCAGATCTTCAGTGGCAACGTCTTTGCGCGTCATGATTCACCCAGTAGATCGCGAAGTTTCGCCATCGCATCGAAGACTCGGCGCTTGGCGCTGCCCACTGGAATGGCCAGCGTTTCGGCGACTTCGTCGAAGCCGAGATCGGCCGCGAAGCGCAGCAACACCGCGTCGCGGAGCTTAGCGGAGAGCCCTTGGAGTGCAGCCTCCAGATCGCGTCTGTACTCTTGCCGCAGCACGTCCGATGAAGTGCTGTTCTGCTCTCGCGACAATACGTCGAGCGCACGCGCTTCGGTTCGCGCAGCGCGCTGCGTCATGCGACACTGATTGAGCAACAAACTGTACACGTAGGCAGAGAACTTCCCTTGGGCTCGGTACTGGGGCAGTGCGCGAAACAACGCGACGAACGTGTCTTGAGCGATGTCCGCGGCCAACGCGGGGCTCCCCGTGTACGCCAATGCGAGTCGCAACAAACGGCCTTGATGTCGTCGAATCAATGCGTCGAATGCGCCCTCGACGCCCCCGCGCGCGAGCAGCATCAACTCGTCGTCCGTGCGGTCCGTCAACATCGGCTCCCTCGGTACCGGCGCCGAGCGCGGTACGAGTGCGAGGTGTCGCTGCAGAGCCATACGTTTGGCAATGCGTTAGACCCGAAAAAGGTTCGGTGCGATCTTCTGCGACGAGCGCGCTCTTGCGACGAGCGCGCTCTTGCGACGAGCGCGACGTCGATGACGCTTCAGGTCAGAGTCGCTCGAGCGCTGACTAGCTCAAAGAATGCCTTTGACCTCTGCGCGCTGCGCTCTCTCCGCATCGCTGACGCGTACCTCTTGCCGGGTCGGGATCCGATGGTGAACGCAGTTCAGGCGTCTGAGCATGCATAGACCGCAGCAACCCACCACACCGGCCCGCCGCCGTTTGCGCCGCTTGTAGTGAGCCACCGTGGGAGCTTACTACGCGCGTCTCGGCTGCGCATCCCTTCTGCCATCGCCCGCGGCTTTGCAGAAGCAAGCTCAGATCTGAATCCGCTCGCGCGCAGACAAATCCGTCGCTTCATCCAGCAACTCGAGCGCATCCTCGACTTGCTTGCGCTTGTCGGCGCCCAGCTCGCGGATGTTCGGGCCTTGGATCAAGAACTTCACGTACAGATCCCCCGCTTGATCCTTGCGCTTCACACCACGGCCCTTCAATCGCACCACCTGGCCACTCTGGGCGCCTTCGGGCACCGTCAGTGACACTGCACCGTCAGGGGTTGGGACGCGCACCTTCGCGCCGCGGAACGCTTCGCTCAGGCTGATTGGGAAATCGAGCCGGAGATCGAGTCCGTCGCGTTGGAAGTAGGGGTGTTTGCCGACGCGCAAAGTCAGCAGCAAGTCACCCGCCGCGCCGCCCGAGCGACTCGGACTGCCACGACCCGCGACTCGCAATTTGTCCCCGTCGGTCGCCCCCGGCGGGACGCGCACGTTAACTTCTCCGGATACACCCGGAACCTGCAACGTCACGGTCGTGCCGCGCAGAGCCGACGCGAAATCGACCTCGATCTCACCCGCGGCATCGCGGCCCTTGGCGGGCTGTCGCGCTGCGCGAAAGACGTCACCGAACAAGTCGCTGAAGCCCCGCGCCCCGCCCGCTCCGCCGAACAGATCCTCGATGTTGGGCATCGCTCCGCCGCCCGCGCCGCGTTGGGAGCGGTAAGCGCGCGCGAGATCGGGATTGAAGCCCTCCCGCAGCCCTTCTTCTCCGAACTCGTCGTACAACGAGCGCTTCTTGGCGTCGCTCAACACCGAATACGCGCTGTTCAACGACTTGAAGCGCTCTTCGGCGTCCGGCTTGTCCTGGTTGCGATCCGGATGCCACTGCACAGCGAGCTTGCGGTAAGCCTTGCGGATTTCTTCAGCGCTCGCACCTCGCGAGACGCCCAACTCAGAATAAAGATCGCGCGCCATGGAGCTCCAAACCAAGGGTATGAAATGAGTTCACGCTCGGGCGTGTCAAGGTGACCACCCTTTGCGCAGGCGACACTCGACGACCAACACATCCGTCAGCGAGTTGGGCCGTGAACCTGAGAAGTCAGCCGACCAGCGGCTCTCGAAGCCGTTGTAGTGCAACAGCGCTTCGAGCTCTTGGGGAAAGAACTGCCGATGGGTCAACAGTTGCTCCCCGCTGTGTTCTGAATCGGAGCCCTCGAACCGGATCCAAGTCGACAGCACCTGAGCGACCGGCGCGTAGTGGAAGCGTTCCGCGTAGCGGACGGTCTCTCCCAGCTCCGGATGACGAACCTTTGGCCCCTTGTACCAACGCTCGGGATCCGGATCGAGGTCCCGTACCCGGGGCATCGCGTAGTCGAACACGAACACGCCCCGAGGCTCCAAGTGGCCTCGGACGCGCGCGAGGAAGCGCTCGACGTCTTGGCGCGTGTACAGATGCAAGAGCGCGTTGAAGGGCGCGATCACGAGCGGAAAGCGGCGCTTCAGGTTCACACGGCGCATATCACCCAAGCGCGCCCGCACTCGGTTCTGAAGAGCCGGGTTGGCGGCGAGCTGCCGCTGGAGCTCGTCGAGCATGGGCTTGGCGTGATCGACGCCGACCACGTCGATGCCCGCGGCCGCAATGCTCAGCGCGACACGCCCGCTACCGACGCCGTATTCGAGGACGGGACCCCCATGGCGCGCAGCGAGCTGCGCGTAGAAGCCGACGTCGTGCCGCCGCTCGCGGTAAGCCCGGTCGTAGTAGCCGGGCTGAAGGTAGTGTTCGCGCGCGCCACGCGACGCCGCATCTGCAGGCGCCGTGGGCAGCTGCCCGCCGCTAAGGGCCTTCGAACCCCCGGAGCTTTTCACCAGCCCTGGTTCAACCGCCGCGCGGGATGGTCGTGGCGAAGGTCTCGTGCAACCACTCGCGAACCACTTCGTTCGTATCGCGGTGGAAGTGCACCTTGCCCGCTGCGATCTCGCGCAGCGCGACGACCGGCGGTTTGTTGTTGGCCCGCACCAAAGGGTCGTTGCCCTTCATGAGTTGGCGGGTGCGGCGCGCGGCGAGCACCACCAAAGCAAAGCGGTTTTCTTCCTTCTCGAGGCAGTCTTCAACGGTAACGCGGGCCATGGATCCTCTTGCATCCCCGAAGCGGCGGCCAACAGGCACACCCAAGCCGGGGCGGAGCAAGCTAGCTAATGCACCTGACGACAGCAAGGACAATGCCAGCTAAGGGGAAGCCTGAAGTCGACCAAGCCCAAATGGCACTAAACATACGTTTACCCTATTGAGACCCGATTCGACCTACTCGGGTGGTTGACGTACGGTCCCTGTTCCCAACAAATCTGACGTTTTTGAAAGCTCAAACATGTTCACGGTGACCAGCGGTATCCACATTCACTTTGCTCACCACGTTCGGGGTCACCTCGGGCCTTGTATCAGCCTGCATGGCCACACTTGGCTGTTTCAGGTGAACTTGGCCGCCAAGGAGCTCGACCATCAAGGGTTCGTGGCTGACTTCGACTTGTTGTACGACCGCGTGCTCACGCCGTGTCACCAACTGCTCGATCACTCGCTGGCCATCGGTGAGGAGACTTACTCGGAGATCGAGGAAGGGCTGACGCGCGTCGGCACTGCGCTCGTGAGTTCCCGCGAGGCGCTGCATGGCCACTGCGGGGAGACACAGCCGATGTACAGCGGCTCCCTCGCCGGAGCTCGCAATCAAACGCCTGGTGGGATCAAAGTGTGCGTGTTCCCGTTCACGCCGACGTCGGAGCGCTTGGCCCAGTGGCTCCACCAAGTCGCAACGGAGACCATGGCCGATGATCGCGTCAAGGTGCGAGGCACTCGCGTATACGAGACGCTGCATCCCATGGAAAGCTTCGCCGACTACGAGCCCAGCTGAAGCTCGAGGGTCTTGCTGGCTTGAAGCTTCATAGACGATAGCGCGTTCCCGAGCCGATGGCACGACCTCAAAGCGTCCAAGCGTGCGCGCACGGTTGCCAAGCGCGCCGTGTTCGTTCAGAATTTGAGACGTAACTGCCTTATTCGGCTGCTTTGTTGTTCGATCATGAACGCACGGACGCTGGTTCTGACGCCGTGGTACTTGCCCTACAGGGTCGTACGCTGGGAAGACGCCATCACCTTGTTGTATCTGGACAAGGTGGAAGTGGTGGTGAGTTACCGCGAACAGGTTCGCTCACCCTCGGTAACACTGCCCTTGCCGGCGGTGATTCGCATGAAGAAGCGTGTGTCGACGCACCGCTATCGGATTCGTTTTTCGCGCGTGAATGTCTTCATGCGCGACGAGTATCGCTGCATGTACTGCGGTAAGGAGTGTGCCGCGCGCGAACTGACGTTCGATCACGTCATCCCGCGTTCACAAGGTGGACGCACCGAGTGGGCCAATATCCTGTCGGCCTGCAATCTGTGCAACACCAAGAAGGGAAACCGCACGCCGGCCGAGGCGGGCATGGCGCCATTGCGCCGTCCTTTCAAACCCGACACCTTGCCGATGAGGGCGCAGCGTTTGGACCTGGGTCGCATTCCCGAAGAGTGGCGTGACTTTTGTGTCGGCAGCGAGGCGAGCTGGGCCTGACGCGTTGCGCGCGTGCCGAAGCTAGTCGCGTCGTGACGCGTGGGGCAGCCTGAGTAGCGATATTGACACGCTTGCGGCGGCGCTCCATGCCTGTGGCCCATGAGCGAACGACGTCATCCAAACGTGATCAACCGCGACGAAGTGCAGGCCGTGCCCATGGCGAAGGGGAAACACCAGATGTCGCTTCGACGTTTTGGTCCTTCCACCGGTGGGCAAACGCTGGGAGCTACGCTGACCGAGGTCGCACCCGGCGCGATCTCGTACCCCTTTCACTATCACTGTGCTACCGAAGAAGCGCTGTTCATTCTACGCGGCAATGGAATCGCGCGTATCGGTGAAGCGCGTGTCGAAGTGCGGGAAGGCGATTGGGTCTCGTTTCCAGTAGGTCCCGACCATCCGCATCAGATGATCAATACCGGCACAGAGCCGCTGGTCTATCTGTGCGTGTCGGCGAACTCTGCGAAGATGGACATCGTCGCGTATCCCGATTCGAAGAAGGTTGCCGCCAGTGCGGGCACCTTCGACAAGCCGATTCAACGTTGGATCTCGCGACAGGGCGAGTCCTTGGACTATTGGGATGGGGAGCCTTCAGCGTCGTAAGACGTTCTGGTCTCAGCGGGCAGCGCCCGCGTCGGGGTCGAGGGGCGAGCAGAACAACCCGGCGTCGAGGTCGACACACTCGGCGCTCTGGCAGGCGATGTCGCTCAGCTGACCGTCGGGGCATTGCTCCGTCCGACGCCGAGTACCGCAGATGCCTCGCGTCGCGTCGCCGATGCACAAATCGAAGTACTCGACGCAGGTCTGGGCAGAGGTGAACAGTCCTTCGCAAGCTTGGGGATTCTGATCCGAGCCCAGCATCGGTTCGCACGGACCATCCTCGACGGCAAACCAACGCCCCGTCGCTTCGCCTACGACATGTTCGCAGATCAACGCGACGCCCTGCGAGCACAAGTCACCGGCGTCCTCGCACGGGCAACCGTCGAGTGTGCCCGAGTACGCTTGATCCAGGTTCTGGTCGGGGCCGTAGCAATTGGGGGTGCCGCCGTCCGCGCCTCCCGCGTTGGGAGTCGTTCCGCCGACTGTCGGGTCACTCGAGCCGAGGTATTGACACATGCCGTCTACGCAAGCGGGAGTCTCGGATTCAGGGCCTCGCGGGCACCCCGCGGGAACGACTTGGCAGTCATTGGCGATCACGGGCTCACACAGCTGATCGCCTAGAGCCGTGAGCGCCGGCTCAGCGTCGACCGAGAAGAGCGATCTTGCGTTGCACGGACTGACGCAACCCGGGGGTGACTCTACGGCGACGCAATCGGAGACTGTCGTACAGCTTCGATCGGCGTCGGCCGCAGCCGAGTCGAACGCGGTGATCACCGCGGCTTGCTGTTGCTCACAGGTTGACGAGTTTGGATCGACAGTGGGCGAGGGGTCCGAGGGACCGTCTACGTATTGGCAAGTGCCGTCCACGCAGGCGGGCACGCTGGGACCGCCGGGCGGGTCACAAGGTAGGGGCCCCTGCTCGCAGTGGCTCGCGTTGATCGGTTCACACAATCGGTCGGTGAGCGCGCTCAGATCTGCTGCCCCACTCGTGGAGAAGATATCGTGTGTGCCGCAACCGTTGAGGCAGTCCGCTGGCGCGAAGATCTCCACGCAGTCGTCGACCGACGCGCAGTTGCGATCGGCGCGCTCGACGGCATCACCAAAGCTGTTTGCGGCTTCGAGGCGACGTTGCTCGCAGGTCAGCGAGCCCGCATCGCCCGCGGCGGTCGAGTCAGGAGTCGTCGAAGGTTTAGGAGTAGGGTGCGCCGTCGGCTCTGATCTCGCCGTACCGAGTCCGCCGGTACCATCGTCGTAAGTTTGGCCCCCGTCCGTGCAAGCGCCGAGCAGCGCCGCAACGGCGGGAACGAAGATCAGCGAGGGAAGCAGGCGCGTTTCCATGCTCTCGGTTTGACAGGATCAACGCGGCGATTCAAGGTCACCAATGCACAAACCATGGCGCACAGACGTCACTCAATGTGCACTGGCGCACTATAATCGAGGCTCATGGACATCGATTTTGCCAAAGTGACCGCCGAGCTCGTGCGCGCCCTGCGCGGGCGGCGTTCACAGGTGGCACTCAGCCGGCGCATGAAGTTCCGAACCAACGTCGTCTACGCCTGGGAGAAAGGGCGCCGCCAACCGTCCTTGCTGCGGTTGCTTCAACTCGCAGAGCTGGTGGGCGCCGACTTGCAGGCGGCGTTCGCGCGCATGTATCCGATCGTGCCGCCGTGGCTGCAGCACGACATCAGGCTCAGCTCGTTGGAAAGCGCGGCTCAGTTGTTGCGCGATAGTCGCGGTGCGATGCCGGTCGTGCATTTGGCAAAGCGCACGGGCCTCAGTCGTTTCGCGATCGCGCGTTGGCTCGCCGGTGCGACCGAACCGCGTGCTTGGGAGTTCTTGTGCGTGCTGCACCATTGCACGCATCGCTTGTTGGATTTCCTGGACCCCTTAACTCAGGGCAAGCCCCTTGCGAGTCTCAAGCTCGAATACGAGCGCGTCAGCGCTGCCCGGCTCGTCGCAGAGCGTCACCCGATGTCGCAAGTGCTCTTGCGCTGCCTCGAGCTGGAGTCCAATTCGTCTTCCAAGTCAGAGCCGTCCTATGCGGCCAAGCTCGGCATCAGCGTCGAGCAGGAACGGCAGATCCTATCGCTCCTGGAGGCCACGGGTCAGATTGCGCACGACGGCGTGCGTTGGCGTTTGCTCAGCGCTTCCCCGTTGAACATGCGCTTGCACCGCGAGACGGCCCACTTGCACCGCGAGTTCTGGGTCGAGATGGCACGCTTGCATGCGCCTCACGCCGCAGACGCGTTGTGCGCGTACAACGTCTGCGGCGTGTCTCGCGAAGGCTTCGATCAACTCAAGCGCTTGCAGCGGGAGTACCTGCAGAAGGCGCGCGCGGTGATCGAAGCCTCAGAGCCAGTTCAACGCGTCGTGTTGATGCAGATCAACGTCGTGAGTTTGGTCGAAGATGCGCCTCGGGCCTGAGCTCGCCAGCAGAAGCGATCCTTTGGCGCAACCCCTGGCGAGGGCTTAGTGGTCAGAGCGCGGAGAACGTCTCCCACGTCATCTTGGCGGCAAAGCCAGCCCAGCCGTGGTGCGTTCCGCTGTAGTTCGGATCGTTGTGCAGACAACGATAGACTGTGGCGCCTGCCATGCAGCCTTGGAACTCTTCGCAGTTCGAAAGCTCATCGGTGTAACCGTCCACCGGTACCGAGTCGTCCATGCAGCCGTTCACCTCTTTGTACATCTCGGTGAAGTCGGCGCCGGCTGGCTGTTGCAGAACGCTATCGGCGGGGCTGTAGATCACGATCACCGTGGGATGCCCTTTGCAGTTCGCCTTGTGCATGTTGATGTCCCATGACGTCTTCTTGGGCGCGCCGGGCGCGATGCCCCTCAACAGATCGCCGTACTCGCAGCCGAGGAACGCTGAGAACTCGCCACCGGAGCTCTCGCCGCCGGCAAAGACGCGGTTCTTGTCGACGCAAAGGTTCGACATCAAGTCATCGTAGAGGTTCTGGAAGAACGAAGTCTCGTTGGGCTGCCAACCATTGCTCTCGTTGGCCATGTCTGGATAGACGCGGATCGCATCGGTCGCGACCTTCTCGTAGCCCGCGTTCTGCTCCGCCCAAGAGATCGGGTTACCCGTGGGGTTGAACATGACCATCATCGGATACGGCGTGCTGGCGTCGTAACCCATGGGCAACTTGATGTAGTACTTGTGGTTGCCCGCCATCAGCGGACTGTTGCTCGAACCCGTTTGCGGCATTGCCTTGCCACAGCCGTCGCTGGGTGCTGGTCCCATGGAGCTGCTGGGCATGTCGGGGCCGCTGGGCATGTCGGGGCCGCTACCGCCCATCGCGTCTTCGCCGGGACCGGCACCGCCGGTTTCGGGGGCTGAGGTGTCGGCGGGCCCCGTCGGCATGGTCGTGGGCCCAGGGGTCGCGCTCGTCGTGGTCGTCGGCTTGACGCTGCTCGAGGCGGGAACCGAGGGGTTGCCAAGCGCTGGCTGCGGTTGTTCGGTCTGCTCTGGCTTCGGGCTCGAAGTGGTGGCAGCCGGGGTCATCGTCGGCTTCGGCACCGTCGTTGTTGGTTGCTGCGTAACGGGCGCGTTGCTCGTCATCGACGGCGCGCTCACGGTCGGCATCGAGCTGCCGGTCTCGGCCGTGCTCGACGCGCCATTCACATTGACCGCCGGTGGATCGGCGGCATCTTCGCCACAGGCTCCAATCAAGAGCGCACTCAAGACGAATGTCCCGAGCGTGGAGCAATGGAACAACTTGTTCACACGGTTGGCCTGGCTGGTTACTGGTGTCGTCATGTTCACGGCGTGCTTGCTATACCATCGCGAAGCCGCTTCGTGCGCGCTTAGCAATGCGCTCTTGCGTCGTGCACGACAACAGTGGAACTTTGGCGCCGCGCTCCCCGTACGTCTGAGCATGCATGCTGGAGTTGCTCCTGCCGACGCGGGTTGAGCGTGTGTAAGCGCTACACCGAGCGATCGATCAAATCTCTTTGCCGTCAACTTCCTGCGACGCGGTACTCGACTTTTGGGACCACTCGACGCGCACAAAACTGAAGAAATCGCAGTCGCGGTTTGCTGCGACTGAAAGAACACCGCAGAGCTCGACTGCGGCTTGACTGGTAAGGCCCGGGTCGCGACTCTCGGCTGTGGCGAAAGCGGTTCTCGAGGTTCGTGGGTTGTGTGTCTGGCGCGGGGGTGGCCCCGTGCTCGACGGCGTGGATTGGCGTGTTGAGGAAGGTGAACACTGGGTCCTGTTCGGGGCCAACGGCTCCGGCAAAACGACGCTGCTCAGCGCGCTGCTCACTTACGTTCCTGCGGCCAAGGGTGAGATCGAGGTGTTGGGTCAGGTTTACGGTCAATCCGATTGGCGCCGTTTGCGACCACGCGTGGGCATCGTCTCCGATCGCGTTCAGCGCATGATCCCAGAAAGCGAACGCGCGCTCGACGTCGTGTACAGCGGCAAAGACGCCATGCTCGGCAGTTGGGGCGCCCGCGACGCGCAAGCGCTCGAGCGCGCTCGTGAGTTGATCGGCGCGGTCGAGTGCGAGGCGTTGAGTGAACGCTCGTTCGACGTGCTGTCGCACGGTGAGCGGCAACGCATCATGATCGCGCGCGCCTTGATGGCCGAGCCCGAGCTGTTGATTTTGGATGAACCCTGCACGGGCCTCGACGCGGTCGGCCGCGAACGCTTCCTGCGCTTCATCGAGGGCATGGCCAAACGGCCTCACTGCCCGTCACTGCTCTTGGTCACCCACCACGTCGAGGAGATCGTTCCCGTATTTTCCAAGGCGTTGATGCTCAAGGCCGGCCGCGTGCTCGCCTCGGGTGCCTGCACGGATGTCCTGACGAGCGAGCGGATCAGTGAGGCGCTTGGCGCCAGCTTGGTGCTTCGTCGCTCGGGTGAGCGTTACAGTCTTGCGTTGAGCGAAGAGGTCGGCCACATCGTCTGAGTTCGTGACCCCGCCCACCCCGAGCCCACGCCTACCGCCGACGCGCGCAGAACAGCGTTTCATCTACGTGTTCGCGTTGGTGCTCGGGGCCTTGTTCACGGCCGAGCTCGCGAGTCACTACAACCCGGCAAAGCTCAGCATTCTACTGGTGTTCGTGTTCTGGGTTCCGCTGCTGGCGTTGCACGAGGCGGCGCACGCGCTGGTCGCGCGCTGGCTCGGCTGGCGCGTCGTGGAAGTGGTGATCGGCTTTGGTCGGGAGCTGTTCCGTTTCAACGTCGGGGGCACGCTCGTGCGGGTGCGCGTGTTGTTGCTCGAGGGCTATGTCATTCCGCACCCAACCTCCGTCGCGCAGGCGCGGATCAAGAGTGCCTTGATCTACTTGGCTGGCCCAGTCAGTGAGTTGTTGGTCATCGGTGTTCTTTGGCTCGTGCACAAGCAGGCGCTATTCGAACACAGCCCGGGCTATTCGATGCTGGCGCAGCAGAGTTTGGCGTTGGCCGCAGCGCTGGGCGCGGGCTTCAACTTGTTGCCGTTCAAGAGTGGGATGGGTGTGAGCGACGGGCTCGGCGCGTGGCTCAGCTTGTTCGCTAGCGACGAGGGTTTCGCGTTGCGGCTCTCGGCGCACAGCATCGAAAAGGCGCGTCGGGCGATTTACCTCGAAGATTGGGCCGCAGCCGTTGCGTTGCTCGACGAAGCGCTCGAACGGAGTCCGGGCGACCCCCAGCTGATCGGGCTGCGCGCGGTTGCGATCGCGGGTGCGGGCCAGCCCGAACTCGGCATCGCCCAACTCGAGAGCTTGGGGCACCCGAACGACAAACACCCTTCGCTGCGCCACGAGTTGTTGTTGGATGCGGCGTGGGTGGTATTGTCCGGAGGTGAACGCACGCTTCTGCTCGAAGCGCAGCAAGCCTGTGAGCGCGCGTTGATGCATTGGCCCAACAGTCTGCGCGCACATCTGACTCTGGGGCGTGTGCTGCTCGAACGCGGTCAGCCCGAGGCAGCGCAAGAGCACTTGTTGACGGCTTATCGCGCTGCCGCCGATCAACCCGAGGAGCCGCAGTTGCTGGCGCTGCTCGCGATCGCGGCGCGCGAACAACACAACCTCGACTACACGCAGCGCTTCCTGTCTGCGCTCGACGTATCCAAGCTCGGCCCCGATCTGAAGCGCCGGGTGCAGGGCGAGTGACGAAGATGACGTCGTCGTCACCCTCGGACGAGGCTTTGCGCCTGCGCGCGGGCGGCCCTGAGCGCGTTTTTCACGTGGTGCTCGTCGAGCCCGAGATTCCCCCGAATACCGGCAACATTGCGCGCCTGTGCGGCGCGACGCGCTCGGTGTTGCACTTGGTCGGACAGCTCGGCTTCCGGATCGACGAACACGCCGTGCGTCGCGCGGGACTCGACTACTGGCACTTGGTCGACGTTCGCCAACACGCGACGCTCGAGGAGGCGACCACCGCGATCGCTGCCGAGAGCGCAGGTCAGCACAGTGCTCCGCGTCGCTGGCTGCTCAGCGGCAAGAGCACGCGCAGCGTATACACGACACCGTTCACCCCCGGCGACATCTTGGTCTTCGGCAAAGAGAGCGTGGGTTTACCCGAAGAGCTTTTGCGCGCGCACCCCGACGAAGTGATCGGCATTCCGACGATCGGCGCGGTGCGATCGCTCAATCTCGCCAACGCCGTCGCAATCACGCTCTACGAAGCTCTGCGCCAAGTCGGCGCACTCGAAGACAGCATGCTGCGCTGAGCACGCTCGCTGCCAAGATCCCGAAGCGATCGCCA
This sequence comes from Polyangiaceae bacterium, assembly GCA_036263015.1. Taxonomy (GTDB): domain Bacteria; phylum Myxococcota_A; class Polyangia; order Polyangiales; family Polyangiaceae; genus SZUA-265. Next base: position 79,579 of record DATAHU010000155.1, read on the forward strand.
AGAAACGCCAGCCAGCAGGGATTAGCCGCCCTGAGTAAACAGCGCTCGACTCAAAAGAAAACGCCGAATTCGAGCGCCAGTTGCCACTGGCGCGGCACTGATTTGCACGAGCCGTTGCTGTCGCAGTCCTGCAGATAGGCTTTGTCCGCGTCGCTGGTTTGGCTGTCCGCTGGCGCGACGACGTCGGTGATCGCTTGCACCGAACCGGTGAACATCTCTTGGCGGTAGCTGAGCCCGAAGATCAGCCGTTGTCGCTCCAGGTTAGCGCGCTCGAAGACGGTGTTGTTGTTGAAGTCGAGCGAGGATCCGCCCTGGCAACGCGCTTGACCGTCGAAGGGCGCACTGGTCGTGCCATCGGCGCGCGGTGTGTTTTGCCCGGAAAAGCCGCAGTAACCGAGTGGATCGGTGCCGGGCGTCATGTCGATCAAGCCAGAGCGCCCGAAGATCCACACGTACTGATAGCCGATGGTCGGCGTGATCGAGGCCGCATCGGCGATCACGAAGGGCTTCGAAATGCGCGCGTCGAGCGCCACGGTCGTCAGCTGCAACTGATCCGTGCCGCTCATGGTGCGAATGCCAGAGCCGATCGCGACGTCGGGGAAAACGCCGCCCACGCCTTTGCGAAAACCCTCGAGCAAGCTGATGCGGATGTCGGCTCCGCCGTTGATGATGCTGCTTTTCGGCACGAAACCGACGTTGGCCATGGCTTCGATGCCGAGCCCGAAGTTCTTGCGAATGTTCAGCCCGTACAGCTGAATCACCGACGGCGGGCTGCCGGATCGCGGGGCTGCTCCCGTCGCTGCGTCGCGCTCACCCTCGGTGCCCAACTTCCAATACGACTCGTCGTTGTGGATGTCCGTGTACGTGGCTTCCATGCCGACCTGAAAACCCCCGAAGCCAGTCGTGCGCGCCGAGTACGTTCCGGCGGGAGCCAGCGCGAAACCCCACTCGTTGATTAGCCGCATGAATGCGCGGTTGTCGGGTGCACAGAGGCCGTCACGACGCTTGAGCCCCATCGCGGCATACTGATCTGCGATGCGATTGCGTGCGGCGTCGCCATCCACGATGCCGCCCGTCGCAGTTTGGCATGCGGGCAACACGACCAGGCGGGACAACGCCGGATCGAGTGGCTCAGCGAGGGTAACTGTCGCCCAGCCCAAACTCGCACCAAGCGCAGCGATCGCCGCGATAATCGCCTGTTTTCCCAAGCCAATCTCCAGCCGCGCGAGGCTACTTGGGGACTGGGAGGCGCGTCAAGCACGGCCCCTGTGCGAGCGACGTTAACGCGCGGTGCGCACTCCACTCAACAAAGCGTGAGCAGAGGGGATGCCTCACATGCAACTACCTTTAGCGTTACCGAGGGATCTGGCGAGTGCCCTTCAAAGCGTACCCGGTCCGCCACCGACCGCCGGAGGGGGTCCCGCTTCGCTGCCAACGCCCGCGTCGTAATCGAAGAGCACTCCGCCGTCAGAGGTCGTGCTGCTGCCGGCGTCGGTGGCGGTTGTCGAAGGCGCGGGTGCAGGCGTCGTTCCGCTGGACGCGGGCGGGCCACTTGCGCCACCCCCAGAGCCTTCGGACATTTGGGGAGTTGGTTCCGGCCCTGGCGCGGCGGGCGGGGGAGTCACGTCCGGTGACGTCGGGGTCGTGATTCCGGGTCCCCCTGAACCCTCGTTGGGCTCTGGTAGGGGTGAGGTCGTTGGGGCAGCGGCCGGTGGCGTGGCCTCTGGTTCATCCTGCGGAGTGACGACACCGCCGCTTGCGCTTGGTCCGATGATGCTGCCCGGTCCCGGGTCGACCACGGCACCAGGGGGCGTTGGCATCACTATCGGTTGTTGTGGTCCCGCGTTGCCGGCGGGGATCGAGCTGTTGTCGCCGTCGAAGCTCGGATCCTCGCCTTGAGGATTCAGGTTGCAGCCGATGAGCAACCCAGGTGCCAGCCAGGCGACCGGCACTAAGCGCAATAGATTAACGCCGCTGGTCCGCCTGCGCGGTCCGAGAACACTTCTGTCGACCGGCTTCATGGCGCTCCAGCCTCTGCAGGCAAACCCGCGTCGCCATCCGTCGCTGCGTCGACGTGTGTGGCATCGAAGGTCATGACGTCTGCGTCACCGCCGTCGATCCCTGCGTCGACAAAGGGTTCGGCTCCAGCCGCTACGGGATCACTCGGTCCCGTGGGGACAGGCAAGCCAGTTGCGGCTGGCGAGGGCGTCGTGGCCGTTGGAGTGGCGGTCGGAGTGGCCGTCGTCGGGTCATTGACGACCGTCGGGTTGGCATCGGGCAAACCCCCAACACTTCCGGGTGTCACCGGGGACGGTCCCGGGGTCCCGCTCACGTTGCCAGCATTCTCGGGTGGCGAGAGGCCGCCTGCGGGAGGCTGTGCGATCGCTCCGCTTGCCGGGTCGGTTGCTGGGGTTGCGCCGATGCCGGGCGCCGTGTCGGCGCTCCCTTTGATCCCCGGATCCTCGGGGACGGGGTTCAAGTTACACGCTGCGCTCGCAACGCCGAGGAGCGAACACAACCCGACTTTCAGTAAGGTTGCGCGAAGCGATGCCACTCCCCGTAAGGGGCGACGAGCGGCGTTTTGATCACCTGGAGGTGTGGTGCGGGGCGACATCATCGAGCCTCGCTCTTGACTTCGAGGTCCGAGCCCCCCGAATCGTTGGCTGTCCCGGCATCGTTCGGCCCACCGGAATCGGGAGCATTTGTTTCGGCAGTCGCCCCATCCGTCGCACCGCCGTCCGCGACGTCGTGTTCGGTAGCGTCGACGGACGACTCGCCGTCTGCCGCGTCGTCGGTTGGCGTATCGATGGTCCCGGGGCGCTCGGGCATTGCGGGCGTACTGGCGGCGCTGCTCGGGCTACCCTGCACGGGGCTCACCGAGTCGAAACCCGTGTTGCTCGGATCCTCGCCTTTTGGATCGAGGAGGCACGATGACGTCAAGAGCGTCAGCAACAGCCAATACCAGCGCGTCACGACGGTTTCTTTAGCACACTTCGGGCCATCTCGTGTGGCTGTAAACCCCCGGACGTGTGTCGTGAGCGGTCCACGCGCTGGCACAGACTGGCAAACGCTGCGACACGCAAGTCGCGCAGAGACCTTTATTGGGTGCTCGCGTCCGCGCCTGAATCGGGCTCCGAACCCCCGCCAGAATCGACGACTGGGGCCTGACCGGCGTCCGCCGGTACCCCGCCATCAGTGCCGGCATCTCCGGCGTCTCCGGCGTCAGCGCCTCCGTCCAAATAGGGAACCGGCATCGTTCCGCCGCCCGTGGTTCCAGTGCCTGGCGCACCCGCGTCCGCGAACCCTGGTTGGTCGTCGACTGCGGTCTGGTCACTGTCGTCGCGAGCGCCAGCACCCGCATCCGCAGCGGCGATTGCACCCGCATCGGCCTGTGCCTCTGGGCCTTCGTCAGTTGGTGCGCCGGCCCCCGCGTCCGCTCCTCCGGATGGCCCGTTGGTGGGCTCTGGCGCGGACGTGCTGGTGGGGGACGGGGTGATCACGGGTGGCCCGACTGGCGGCGCTGCCGGCTCGGGGCTGAGTGGCGGTTCCATGTCTCCCGTCGGTGGCGCGGGGAAGGGCGGTGGAGTCGGTACAACCGTCGCCTCAGGACCGGGCGCCGCCGGCTTGGGGAACGGGATGCCCCCCGTCGGCGAATCCGACTCGGTTCCGCCGTGCGTTGGGTTCTCTCCCGGCAGCTCTCCTTGCGGATTGAGCGTGCAAGACACCGTCCCCAACGCGGCAATGCAGCCCAAGATCCGCCAAGTCACGAGTGGCTCCAAGCAAACTCCGCGCCACTTTGGCATCTCAATCACGCAAACGTCGAGCGTGCTCGAGTACGCTCAAGGCGCCCGACGTATCACCGCGTTGCAGCTCTTGCGCGATGCGACTCAGATCGCGGGCTAGCCTAGCTGCGACGTTGGCGACCTCGTCCGCATTGCTTGCGAGAATATCGCTCCAGATGCCGCCATCGCCGCCAGCGACGCGCGTCGCGCTATGGAACGAAGGACCGCGGGCCGCCTCGGCCCCTGCTTCGTGGCACAACGAAACGAGCAATCCCGCGAGCAACTTGGGAAGGTGGCTGGTCAAGGCGACGGCCGCGTCGTGCCGTTGAGCACTCATTTCGACCGGTTGAGCGCCTACGAAGCTGACGACCGATCTCACCAAGGCGAGCGCTTCTGGGCTGGCGGCTTCAGGGCACAGAATCCAACTCTTCGATTCGAACAGATCGTGAGTCGCAGCTGTGTATCCGCTGCGCGTATTGCCCGCCATCGGATGACCGGGGACGAAGTGCGCGCGCAGCGTGGAGTGCTGCGCAGCCGCGTCGATTTGACGCTTCGTGGAGCCGCAGTCGGTGACCACGTTTGCATACTTGAGCACGTCGAGGACTTGGCGCTCGACGACCTTCACCGGACCCGCTAGCACAGTCAGTTCACTTGCAGCAAGTAGTGCGCGATACGCGCTCGAGTCCTCCATCGACGCAGTTTCGTCCGCAAAATCGGCCAGCTCGGGACGCGAGATGATCGCAGGCAAATCCACGGCGCGAACGATCACGTTGGGGTCGCGACGCTTGAGAGCCAACGCCAGCGACGCGCCGATCAGGCCGAAGCCTATGATCGTCACCGACTCGATGGGCGCGCGTTGAGGGTCGCTCGTCATGCTCAATCCCTGAGCGAATCCGCAAAGCGACGCAAGCGCTCCGCCAAGCGCACACCCGCCTCCCAGCTGAGGGTCGCAGGAACGCGGATCATGCCGTTGTCGGGGCCGACCCAAACGCGCAAGATCACGCCGTCAGCTCCTGCTCCCAGTGCAGCTGCCGCGACCGGCGCGCAGTAACGGGCTTGTTGAGCCACCGTGGGCACGTCGACCACGATCGGCAGATGCGTGCGCAGCTTGGCGCGCGCGATCGCCGCGACTTCCAGCGTGCGAGCGCCGCTCGGGTATTCACCCCCCGCCTCAATCAACGCCACCTCGTTCTGTCCGCGACGCAGCTCGCGCTCTGCGGCCGAGATCCATGTATCGGCGCCAGCGCTGGGCGGCCTGGTCACGAAGATCAGGGGGAACTGCTGCTCCTGCGGCGAGCTGTGAATCGACAACGCCGCCAACGAGCCCATCGAGCGTGGCGCGATCGGTCCGCGCAGCACGGCTGCATCGAAGGGACGCCCTGCGGGCAAGCGCTTCAATGCCTGCAGAGACTCGTAGGTGTTCTCGGACGAGATGCGCTCGTCCGGCGGAAGCCCGACGGGTTCGAGGGCGATCCACGGATGTGAACCGCCGATGGTGCCCCAATCGCCGCTGATCACGGTCGGCGCGCGACGGAAATGCCGAGACGCCAAGCGGAACGGCTCGTTCACGCGAACGACCTTGGCGATGCCCTCGAATTCCCGAAGCACGTTCATGTCGTCGGAACTCACTTGCCCCGCGACACTCAACAACGTCAGTCCCGACGCTTCGGAGCGGCGCACTTCATAACCGGCGCCCGACAACCAGGACTCTGCCTCCCGTACCGAGCGCTCGTCAGCGTCGGCGTGCATCACCACGATCATTATGACCCTGGACCCTAGTGCGGGCTCTGGCTCGAATCGAGGACAAACGATGACTCGGCAGGCGGATCGTGGGTCGTCGACGTGCCAAGATCCAGAACGCTGCTCGCGGAGTGACAGGTGGGCATCGGTGTCTGGTGTCGGACACGGCGGCGAATTACCGATGCTTTTTGAACAGCTACGGCAGAATTTGGGCGGTCCCTCTGGCTCGCCGGCAAACTCGAGCGTCGCGCGTGTGAGCTTCTTCGAAAGTCGACGCCCAAAGGCCGTTGTTCCCGTGAAGAATGAGCTGGGGCGGAGCTAGCGGACGCGCCAGGTCCCAGCTATCGTGCTCTACCTCGGAGTTCATGGACAACGATCCGCTGATCGGAAAGCTGGTTTCAGGCCGCTATCGCGTCGTTAGGCGTTTGGGAGAGGGTGGTATGGGCCAGGTTTATCTGGCGCGCCACGAGGCGATCGAGAAGTCCATCGCGCTCAAGGTTCTGAAGCCCGAGTACAGCGCCAAAGAAGACATCGTCACGCGTTTTCAGCAAGAAGCCATCAGCGCGTCGCGCATCAAGCACCCCAACGTGCTCGAAGTCTTCGACTTTGGGCAGCTGGATAACGGCTGCGCCTTCCTGGCGATGGAGTTCCTCACCGGCAATGACCTTGCCGAGGAACTGATGAGCGTCGGTTACATCGAGACGCGGCGCGCCTTGCGTATCGTCTTGCAGATCTGTCGCGCGCTGTCCGCGGCGCACAAGGCGGGCGTCGTTCACCGCGATATGAAGCCGGACAACGTGTTCCTGCTCAAGCCGGGTGATGGCGATGAGATCGTCAAAATCGTCGACTTCGGGATCGCTCAGCTGCGCAAACCCGACGAGGAAGCAAAGTCGAGCCAGCCGCGCCGGCGTCTGACCAAGACGGGCATGATCTTCGGTACTCCCGAGTACATGGCGCCAGAGCAAGCCGCGGGTCGCAAAGCCGATCTGAGGGTCGACATTTACGCCACCGGTTTGATCTTGTTCGAGATGTTTACGGGAACGGTCCCGTTCACCGGCGAGAGCTTCATGGCGGTGTTAGCCGCGCACCTCAATGACCCGGTGCCGAGCATGTTGCAGTTCCGTCCGGATTTGGCGATCTCGCCAGAGCTGCACGCGGTGGTTGCGCGCTGCTTGGTGAAGAACCCCAACGATCGTTTCCAAACGATGCTCGAGTTGGCGGCGGCGGTCCTCGCGACGCCCGAGGGCCAGGGGTTGCAAGCGGCTGGCGAGGTGATGTCGATCAGCGTGCCACCGCCGCCCCCCGGCGCACCGCAGCCCGGTTACTCGACGCGCGCGCAATACGGCGATGCCGTGCAGGACGTGGCCGCGCAAGCTGCGCACGTGCCGAATGCGCTCGGCACGGCCGCACTCGGCACTCCGTCAAGCGCCGTGACGCCGGGAACTCTGGCCTCCGGGGGTCGCCCCGGGGGCACTTTGATCACGCCCGCCAGTGGCATCGCCGTCAACGCCGTCTCGGGCAGCGGTCGTCCCGGTTCGGCCGAAGTCGCGACCACGACGGACCGGCGTGACACGAAGTCGAACGGCTCCACGATCTTGGGACTCGTGGCGGCAGCGGTCGTCTTCGGGGGCGTCGCGGTGTGGCTCGCTCCAGGACTCTTCCGCGACTCCTCGAACGGAGTAGTGGTCCCCACCCAATTGCCCCTGACGAGCTTGCCCGTCCCTTCGACGGTCGTGCCAGAGGTGAACACCGCGGCAGCGCTCGCTTCGCTGCCTTCACAGTTGCCCTCTACGGCGCCCGTGGTCAGCGTCGCGCCCGACGCGACGGCTGCGGCCTCGGCCAAGGTCGAACCCTTGGACGGCGTGACGCTCAGCGTTCAGACCGAGCCGCCCGGCGCGTTGCTCAAGAAAGACGGTTTCCAGGTTTGCGACGCCACCCCTTGTGACATCCACCTCAAGCCTGGTGATGCGGTTCAGCTCGATGCGGAGTTGGGCAACAAGCGCGGCACGGCGAAGGTCCTGGCTCAAAAGGATCAGACCGTGACGATTGCGCTGCGCGCTCCAGTCAAGAAAGAGAAGCTGTGCGAGATCATCGTCGCGGGCTTGAAAATAGCGCGTCCGTGCCCCAACTGACGGAGCCGTGAGTCCCGGAGCACTGCAATGGGCGCGGCGCGTGCTGCTGGCCCTGTTGATCCTCACGACGGTGGTTTGCGTTGGGGGTGCGGTGCTGTGGTGGCTCGCGGGCGGCTCGCTCTCCTTGGCCGATTCGACGTTCTTCTCCCTGATCAGCGTTTCGACGGTGGGCTACAGCGAACCGCCCGAGCTGGCGACGCACCACGGCGCGCGCATCGTGACATCCCTCGTCATCGTCTGCGGCATTTGTGCGATGGCGTTCTTCGAGTCCACCATTACGGCGATGCTGGTCGAGGGCGTGATCGGCCGAGCGATGCGGAGACGGCGAATGCAAAACAAACTCACGAACATCAGTGGTCATTACGTCGTCGCCGGTTGTGGCCGCACCGGTAAGTACTGCCTGGACGAGATAATGGGTCTAGGTAAACAGGTTGTTGCGATTGACCAAGACGAGAAACTGCTCGAACGCTTGAACGAAGAGCAGTACAACGGCAAACTCACCTACGTGGTGGGTGACGCAACCGACGATCACGCGCTCGTGGCCGCGGGGGTCGAGCGCGCGAAGGGGCTAATTGCCGCGCTCGCCGATGACCCTGCCAACGTGTTTCTGGTGTTGTCCGCCCGCAATCTGAACACCCAGATCAAGATCGCCGCCAAGGTGTTGCAGGCCGAGAACGAACCCAAAATGAAGAAGGCGGGCGCCGATCGCCTCGTCAGCCCCTACCGGATTGGCGGCTTTCGCTTGGCCAGTGAGCTCGTGCGCCCGCGCACCGTCGAATTCCTCGACGGCGTGCTGGCCATGAGCAAACACGACCTTCACATGGAGGACGTGGAGCTCGAGGTCGGGTGCTCGCTCGTGAGCAAAACGCTGCGCACGGCCTGGGTCCGCGCCGAGACGAACGCACTGGTAGTGGCAGTTTGTGAGCCAGATGGTACTTTCGTCAACAATCCGCCTGCCGACCACGAGCTCAAGGCAGGCTCTCACCTAATTGTCGTTGGGGATGAACGCAGCATGCGCGAAGTCCGCAGCATGGCGGCGCGACGCTAGAAGCCCGAGCGCCCGCGATCCCCAGAAAGAAGTAAGACTCTTGCCTAAGAATAATTCGACTCTTCCGTCCGAGGAGCAGGTCCTCGACGTGCTCATCGCATCCCCCAAGCCGCTACACGCCGGAGCCATTGCCAAGGAACTCGAGATTTCCCGGGCGCACTACCGCGAGTTTGCCGAGTGGCTCGAAGCGATTGCCAGCGCCGGCATCATTCTGCGCTCATCGGGCAATCGCTATCGGTCTCCACGAGCACGCCCAGAAGCCGAGCAGTGGGAGGGCATCATCAGCGTTAACCCACGAGGCTTCGGCTTCGTCAACGCCAGCGGGCGACCCGATGTCTACGTTCCGCCCGAGGCCATCGCCGAAGCCTGGAATGGCGACACGGTCATGGTCGAAGCGACGGCGCGCACGGCGCGCGGCGTCGAGGGACGTGTGGTGCAAGTGCTGGTGCGTCGCAATCTGCGCGTCGCGGGCACCGTTCACAAGAAGCGCAAAAGCGCGTGGCTCGAGCCCGACGATACGCGGATTCGCGGTCCGATCGTGTTGAACGACGCGCAGGCCATCGACGAGGAAGGGCGCATGGCCAACGATGGCGACGCGGCCGTCGTCGAGATCACGCGCTTCCCCGAGTCTTTGACGGAGAACGCGGAGGGTATCCTCAAGCGCGTTCTGGGAAGACCGGGAGAGGCGGAGGTCGAGGTCGCCAAGATCAAGGTGCGCGAGCAGATCGAAGAAGAGCACCCGCCCGCCGCCGTCGCCGAAGCCGAAAAATGGGCCGTGCAGGGGCGCAAGCTGTCCCCCGAGGGACGCACCGATCTGCGTCATGTTCACTTCCTGACGATCGATCCCAAGGACGCCCGTGACCACGATGACTCGGTCTACGCGGAACGCACCGCAGACGGTTTCCGGGTCTACATCGCGATTGCGGACGTGAGTTACTACGTGCGCGAGAATACCGCGCTCGATGCCGAAGCATTGCGTCGCGGCTGCACGATCTATTTGCCCGACCGCGCGATCCCGATGCTGCCGGGGAGCTTGGCCGCGGACCTGTGTTCGTTGTTGCCCGAGCAAGAACGCTATTGCCTGTGCGTGATCGCGGAACTGGACGACAATGCCGTCGTTCGCGAATGCAAGATCGTCGAGGGTTTGATGCGCGCCGCCGCGCTGATCACCTACGACAGCGCCGCGCGCAGCTTGGGGTTCACCGAAGAGCCGCCGTTGAGTCCGCAAGCGGAGGCCTTCAAGCGTGAGCTCAAAGTGCTGGCGCAAATCGCCGCCAAATTGCGCCACGCGCGGCTGAAGCGCGGCGCGCTCGATCTGGATTTGCCCGAAGCTCAGGTCATCTTGGACGACGAAGGGTCGCCGATCGACGTGCGCCGTCGCGCGCGCGATCCCGGGATCAAGAAGGCCTATCAGATCGTCGAAGAGTTGATGTTGCTCGCCAACGAGCAGGTCGCGAGCTGGCTGATCCGACGCTCTAGTCCCGCGATCTTTCGCGTTCATGGCAAGCCGGACGAAGAGAAGTTGCAGCGTTTGGCGACGATGGCCGATGTGCTCGGCGCGCCGTTCGATCTCGACGAAGTCATGGAGCCCAAGGGACTTTCGGAGTGGCTGAAGCAGATTTCGCGTCACCCGAAGCGGGCAGTGCTCGAGGGTCTGCTCTTACGTTCGCTCAAACAGGCGAGCTACGACGTGAACAACCAAGGGCACTTCGGCTTGGCCTCCGAGGCGTACGTCCATTTCACCTCGCCCATCCGTCGTTACCCCGACTTGCTCGTGCACCGCACCGTGCGGCGTTTGCTCCAAGGGCGCTACCCCGAAGATTCACCGCTGGCGCTCACTAACTTACGGCGCGCCGCGACGCAGTCGAGCGCGCGTGAACGCGCGACCATGAGCGTCGAGCGGGAGGTCGTTGACCTGTACCGCGCACTGCACGCGCGCAGCCTGCTCGGCGAGATTTACGAGGGGCGCGTCACGGCACTGGTTGGGGGCGGCGTGTTCGTCGGGCTCGACCAACCGTTCCTCGACGTCATGATCTCGTACGAAGGGATGGGCCCCGATCGCTACGTGCTATCGGACGATGAGCTCAGCTTCGTGGGGACGCGCTCGGGTGAACGTATCTCTTTGGGCGACGTCCTGAGCGTCGAAATCGAAGAAGCCTCGATCTTGCGCCGCACGGTTTACGGTCGACGCATTGCTCACAGCGCGAGCGCCGCATTTGCCAGCGACGAGCGGCGCAAGAGCAAGCGCGGCGAGAGCAACCGTGGCCGCCAGCGTGAAGCTGAGTCCACCACCAAGCCTCGCAGCGCACCGGCACGCGGTAGCCGTCCAGGGGCGAGCAAGAAAGTCACACGTGCCGGCCGACCTGCCCCGGTGTTGTTGGAGCGCAAGCCGAAGCGAGGCAAGGCCAAGACATCCAAGAGTGCCAAGAGCCGCAAGCGGCGTTAGATTCGCGGCCCAGCAGTCGACCGTCTTGGTTGACCCCACATGAGGCACGCAATGAACAAGACTCTGATCAAGCAGCATTTGGCAGTCGGTGCTTTCGCCTTTGGTATCTCGATCCCAGCGCTGGCTCAGGCGCAGTCGCTAGGTGAACGGCATGACCTCGTGATTGGCGTGGAACGAGTCTTCGGCATGTACACCACGCACATCGAAGCGGAACTGCCCAACGGTCAGAATTCGGTGCAGCGCGGTACAGGGGTCGGTCTGGGTTACCAGCGCCCGGTTACCGCGCTTACCGTTCCGCGAGTCGCGGTCGACTATTTCATTTCACCGTCGCTGAGCCTCGGTGGCTCGCTCGGCTTCGATGCGATCGATCCAGACACTGGTGACCCCAACGACTCGGGTGCGTTTCTGTTCTCTCCGCGGGTGGGTTATGCGATTCCCTTCAACCCGGACTGGGGAGTTTGGTTTCACGGCGGACTGACGTACTTGGGCGAGGACTTCGGCAACAACGTCAACACCTCGCTCTTGGCGCTGACGGCTGACGCTACCTTCTATTACATGCCCGCACCTTCAGTGGGGTTCACCGGCGGCCCAATCCTCGACTTGGGCATCACCGGTTCACGCAAAGCCGGCAACTTCGACGGCGACTACAACGAGCGCTTGTTCGGGCTCGGCTTCGGGATGTTCGCTCGCCTTTGAGGCTGTTGCGCCAGCGACGCGAATTTTTCCAAATCACACCGCTCCCATGCCGACACTGCTCGGCATGGGATGGCGGACGGGAAGCAATGGCGACGCTGGCACAGCGGGTGTGTCTTGAGCACCGCGATCGTCGTGCTAACCCGAACTTGGACGCGCTCCTCGCTCCGAGCTCGTCTGTTTGGCGCCGCCCAGAGCGGTCTCGAGTTAATCGAGCGAGCGAGCAGCGTTTTGTGGGGGGAGGAGCTTTGAGCGCTCAGGCTTTGGTGACGCGTTCCAAGCCGCCCATGTAGCTCTGCAGCGCGGGTGGGACCAGCACGCTGCCGTCGGCCTGCTGATATTGTTCCAGCACGGCAACCAAGGTGCGGCCCACCGCCAAGCCAGAGCCGTTGAGCGTGTGCAAGAACTGTGGCTTGGCCTTGGCGTCTGCGCGGTAGCGGATCTTGGCGCGCCGCGCTTGGAAGTCTCCGAAGGTGCTGCAGCTCGAGATCTCGCGAAACGCGTTCTGCCCCGGCAACCAGACTTCGATGTCGAAGCACTTCATGGCGCTGAAACCGAGATCGGCGGCGCACAACTCGACCACGCGATAGTGTAAACCTAGTCCCTGTAAGACTGCCTCGGCGTGGCCCAACAGCAGTTGCAGTTGGCTGAGCGAATCTTCGGGTTTGACGAAGCGCACCAGCTCTACCTTGTGGAACTGATGTTGGCGTACGAGCCCGCGGACGTCGCGGCCATACGACCCGGCTTCGCTGCGGAAGCAGGGCGTGAAGGAGCAATAGGCTTTGGGCAGCTCTGAACCGTCCAAGATCTCGTCGGCGTGCAAATTCGTGACGGGCACTTCGGCGGTCGGCACCAGGTAGAGCGCAGACTTGTCCTCGGCGTTGGCATCGCGATAGGTCTTGAACAGATCCGATTCGAACTTCGGCAGTTGGCCCGTGCCTTCGAGCGCGCTGGCCTTGACCAAATAGGGCGGGATGACCTCCGTGTAGCCGTGTTTGTCCGCGTGCAGGTCGAGCATGTATTGACCCAGTGCGCGTTCGAGGCGTGCGGCTGCGCCGAGCAGCACGCTGAAGCGAGCGCCGGACAGCTTGGCCGCGCGCTCGAAATCCATGATCCCGAGCGACGTGCCGAGCTCGTCGTGCGTTTTGGCGGGGAAAGCGAATTTCGGAGCTTCACCCCAAACCCGCACCGTGACGTTGTCCGCTTCACCTTTGCCGTTCGGTGTCGTCTCGTGGGGCAGATTCGGAATCAGCATCAGGCGCTGTTGGAGCTCGGCTTCCAGCTCGCTCAACTTGCTCTCGAGTTCCTTGACCTCGCCGGAGAGCGTCTTCAACTGTTCACGCTTCGCGGCAAACTCCGCCGGATCGCCGCCCTTGGCCAAACTCGCCATCGCTTGATTGGCTAGGTTGCGCGCCGCTTGCTTCGTCTCCGTCTCTTGGACGAGCTTGCGGCGGCGGTTGGCGACCTCGGCGACGGCCTCCAAATTGGCTGCCGCTTCGGCAGAACGGCGTCCCAACGCCTTCTGTACGGTTTCGATGTTCTCGGCGACGAAACGGGGATCGAGCATGCGCGCGGTTTAGCGCTTTTGTTTTCGCGCGTCGCTCCCCAGTTTGGGGGCTTGGGCGAAATTCGCGCCGTTTCGCGACGCAGCGGGCCCAACGCTCGCGCGTTGCTCAATACCAGACGCCGGTGCCGACCATCATCGGGTAGTCGGGCACGTACGCTCTGCGGCGCATCGCCTCGAGCACGAACAAGTGGCTGATCAAGGTGCACGTGCGGATCGCCGGGCCGTCGCAGCCACGCCAGACGCCGACATTCACCGGTCCACCATCGGCACCAAAGACCAGCACGGTGCCGTCGATGGCCACGTGCAACCACGCGACTTCGCTCCACGGCGGGGACGCGTTACGCAGTCCGACGCGCCCGAGCATTTCGTTCTCCGTGCCGCTGATGGTCCCGTCGCTCTCCACGAGCGCGAACGGGTCGTGATCGTCGTCGAAGAGGCGTCCTGCCGCATCGATCACGAACACCAGATCGCCGTCGAAGAGCACTTCACCGGCCTTGGTCAGCGTGACCTTGTCGCCTTCGGTCTGTTCCCAGGTTGCGTCCGCCATGGCCAAGGGCGCGCCGCCTTGGGCCCAGTTTGCAGGCGGGCTAACGCTGCAAGCGATCAGCCAAAAGGGACATACGAGGTACCAGCGCATGGTCGAAGTTATCCGCTTTTTTGGCCCGGAGCTGCGCGCTCTGTAAGTGCAGACAGGCACGATGACCGATCCTGTAGCTGCTTCGCAACACGGTGACGAGTTCTGGCCCTCTGGTTGCTCGGAATTTCCGAACGATAACCCAGTTCTGCACGAGGGTGCGCTGTGGATCGTGCAGCGTTTGAGCGCACCACCGCGGGCCGTGTTCCCCGCGCGCAGCGCGCCGAGCGTGCGCGCGATCGGCGGCGCCGAAAGCACTCGGTCCGCGGAACCGCCCCGAACCGCGGCGGCTCATGAAGAGACGCAAAGCGCAGCCGAGGCGCCCCTCCAGTCGGGGATCTTCACGCCGCAACCCTTGAACGTCGGAACGTTTGCGGTCACACCGAGCGCCGCTGCCGAAGCACTGCAATACGTCGACTCGTTGAATGCCACGCCGCTGGCCTCCGTCGCGGTTCGGCCGCTTGCCGGCCCGCCCCGCGCGAGCTCACCCGCTGAAGTGCACGAGGTCGTTGCGTCGGAGCAGCGAATCTTCCTCGACTTCGCGCCGCTGGCCGAGGCCAGTGAACGGATGGTCGACGAGATGGTCGACCAGCTCGTCACGGCGGAGGTCGCCGAATTGCGCGAGACGATCCCGGCGCCCCCCGCCTTCGAGGAGCTGAGCTTGGACTTCGACCTGGACGCAACCAGTTGGACGAGTCAGCTCGAAAGCCAAGACCCGTTCATCTCTGACCTGGCCAGCTCACTGCTCGGTTCCGCCGAGAATGGCATCACTGCCACGGGTGATCGCGAAGCCGACGCACTGTTCATGACGCCCGCGCCACTCGAGTCGCGTC
>DATAHU010000156.1:0-4864 GCA_036263015.1 Polyangiaceae bacterium
TTCGCCCAGCGTACGAACGCCTCCTGCAAGACATCCTCGGCGTCGGCGAGCGAACCGGTCATGCGATAGGCAAGTGCTCTCAGGTGAACGCGGTGCGCTTCGAAATTCGAGAGCACTTCGGGAGAGTCGAGCTTCATGCGATGGCCTCGTTGGTAAAGACTTGCGCATGCGGCACGACGGCGCGTTGACCGACGATCACACGTCGGCAAGCGTGCCCATGACCAAGCGCATACTTCAACGTCGGGTAGATGCGCGCGGCCGTAACCGCGCAGGCGATGGACACGAGCCCGCGCTTACCTGTGATTTGCGCGAGCTCCTCGCGGGCTGCGTCCGCATCGGCGTCGCGTTCCAGGGTAGTCCACGCGAAACGTGCCGCGGCTCTGGGCGCTTTGGGTAGTGACTGCCAGTTGCGTTCCACGACGGCTGCTATCAGGGCCGAGTCAACGCCAGCGTTCTCTGCCATGCGGACCACGAGCTGCAGACAAGGTCCACAATCCTCGTGCAGAGTGGCCGTCAATCGCGCGGCGTAGAACGTATCTCGGTCCACGCCGTCTTGGATTCGACCGAGGGGCGCAGCGTTGTTCAGAGCGATCAGTGCGCGCATGTTCTGATCCAGCATCTCGTGTGCGTAGCTCGCGTCGTAGTCGAAGGCTCGTTCGAAAGCGATCAAGCGGCGTCGTGCCAACCAAGCAAACATCGGAGGTTCCTTTCTTCAGCCAGCCCACGCTCGTGTGGGCTCACACACGAGACGGAGCTGGAACGAGGTCTGTGACAGCCATCGACCTGTCCGCCAGGCCTGCGGGTCGAAGCGGCAATCTACTACCTTCGGGCCTGCACGTCGCAAACTGGGCTCCCCTCGAAGTAGGAGCGCCGAGCTCCTTGCTACCCCCTGCCAGCTCATGTTGCAGCGAATCGGCGGAGCTTGTGCTAAGCGTTCGGGGCATGACGCCGACCCTCACCGGTGCCATCGAGGGGTTGCTGAACAAGCGGATTCGCGCGGCCGTGCAAGTCAGCGGTGGTGACATCAATGACGGATATCGGGTGACGTTGGAGGACGGCACGCTGGTCTTCGTCAAGGCCAACGAACGCGCGCCCGACAACCTGTTCCAAATGGAGGCCAGAGGACTCGACTGGCTGACAGAGGTAAACGCTTTGCGCGTGCCGCGGGTGATCGGGGTCTCGCAGGGGGCGCCCCATTTTCTCGTGCTCGAATTCATCGACGCGGGCTCGCAAGCGCCGAACTTCGACGAAGTGCTCGGACTCGGCTTGGCACGCCTGCATCGAGCCGGTGCGCCAGAATTCGGATGGGTTTCCGACAACTTCATCGGCACGCTGGCTCAAGCCAATGATCCGCTGGATACCTGGGCTCAGTTCTATCGCGAACGGCGTCTCGAGCCGCTGTTGAAACGCGCGCTCGACAGTGGTCGCGCTCCGCCGACCTGGCTCGCTCGTTTCGAGCGCTTGTTCGCTTCGTTCTCCAAGCTGGTCGTGGAGGAACCGCCCGCACGACTGCACGGCGATCTGTGGATCGGTAACGTTCACGTGGGTCCGTCAGGTGAACCCTGCTTGATCGATCCGGCTGTGTACGGGGGACAGCGCGAAGTCGACCTGGCGATGTTGCGATTGTTCGGCGGCGTGTCGGAGCGCGCGTTCGAAGTGTACGAGCGCGCTTTTCCGCTGTTGCCCGGCGCAAGCGAGCGTGTCAGCTTGTATCAGCTCTACCCGTTGCTCGTTCACGTCAACCTGTTTGGCGGCAGCTACGTCAGGAGCGTGGAACAGGCGCTCAGCAAATTGCCCTGACCAGCTGCCAGAGGTCGCGTCGGCGAGCTTTGTCGGTAGCGTCCTGGCGCTGGCAATGACCCAGGCTTCGGAGTAGAAACGCGCATGCGCATTCTTTACGGAGTGGTGGGCGAAGGCATGGGGCACGCGATTCGCTCACGAGTCGTGATTCAGCATCTGATCGACTCCGGGCACGAGGTCGAGATCATGGCTTCGAGTCGGGCCTGCGACTTTCTGCGCAAACACTTCACTCAGCTCGAGGTCAATCGGATTCACGGTTATCACTTGATCTACGAGGAGAACCGCGTTCGCGTCGGCCGAACGCTGTGGTCCAACGTGCAAGCTGGCTTGTCTGGGTTACCGCAAAACATCGCCGCCTATTTTCAGCTGATCGAAGCGTTCAAACCCCAAGCGGTGATCAGTGACTTCGAGTCTTGGACGTACCTGTTCGGGTTGATGCAGCGCTTGCCGACGCTCTCGATCGACAACATGCAGATTATCAATCGTTGCAGGTTGCCCGAAGACATCATCAAAGGCTCTGAAGCAGACTTCCAACTGACCAAGGCGTTCATCAAGAGCAAGCTGCCGTTCTGCTCGCACTACTTGGTGACGACCTTTTTCCGCCCCGAAGTGCGCAAGCCGCGGACGACACTGGTGCCGCCCATATTGCGGTCAGAGATCTTGGCAGCCAAACCCGAGCGAGGGGATCATCTGTTGGTTTACCAGACCAGCGAAAGCTACTCGGGCTTGCCTGCAGTGTTGGAGGCAACCGGCCTCGAGTGCCGAATCTACGGCATGCGTCGCGGGATCACGGAAGAGCAAGTGGAGGGTCGCTTGCGCTATCGCCCCTTCAACGAAAGCGAATTCGTGACCGATCTGGCGAGCGCGCGCGGTGTGATTGCTGGCGGTGGGTTTACTTTGATGGGGGAGGCGGTGTACTTGCACAAGCCGGTGCTCTGCGTACCCTTGAGCGGCCAGTTCGAGCAGGTGCTCAACGCGCGTTACCTCCAGCACGAGGGCTATGGCTTGGCCGCCGAAGGGCTCGACTCTCCCAAGCCCATCGAACAGTTCTTGGCCAATCTCGACACTTACAGTGCGGCGCTCGCCAACTACCAGCAACGAGGTAACGAGGTGACGATGCAAGAGCTCGACGCGTGGCTGGATCGTGCCGCCGCGGGATTGGCCTAGCTGCGGGGCTTGGTTACTGCGCTGCTGCGCACGCTCTCGAGCACTGCGCTCAAGTCGGGGGCCAGCGGCGACTCGATTCGGATTTCGCTCGAGGGCAGCGCCAATACGATCCGAGCGCAATGCAAAAAGGGGCGATCGAGACCGTGGCGCTCCTCGAAGTGCCGGTTCGTCGATGCTTTGCCGTGGCGAGTGTCGCCGATCAATGGGTGACCAACCATCGCCAAATGCTTGCGGATCTGGTGCTTGCGACCGTGCTTGGGGAAGACGTTCAAGAGCGAATGGGTTCCCACCCGCTCGCTCATTCGGTATTCGGTCGTCGCTTCTTGAAGCGTGCGACCATCGCGCAGGGGCTTGGTGATGCGGCCCTTCTTGTGGGTTACGCCTTGTGCCAGCGCAATGTATGTCTTTTGCCCTGCAGCCAGTGCCTGGGCCAAGTCATGCACGTAGTTGGGCTTACGCGCGAATAGACAGACCCCGCTGGTGTCGCGGTCCAAACGATGAACCGCGACGGCGGCCTCGGCCCCGTCGAGTTGGTTCACTACCCGTAGCAAGCTGCTGTCGTATTCACTTTGCGGGGTAGTGGTCACGAACGGCGGCTTGTCCACGGCGATCAAATGCTCGTCCTGATACAAGATGCGCGGCGTCGGAGGTTCTGCACGCTCTAGGATGACCAAGCCCTCGACGGCTTCGGATTGCGGCAAGAGATCCCAAGCTTCGATTCGCTGGGCGCGATAGCCCAGCCGCACCAAGTGCGCCAAGTCGCGCGCCATCGTCGCGGGTTCACACGACACCATCACCACGAATCTGGGCGCGGCGGCAGCGATGCCCATGCGCACCGCTGGCGATAGACCGCGTCGCGGCGGGTCGACGAGCAGTGCGTCGAGTGCCGCGCCGGCGTTCGACGCAGAGCCCTGGTTTTTGGTCTGAATTTGGGCGAGCGCAGCCTCGGCGCTCGTAGCCTCGGCGTGCAACGCTAGACCTTGGGCGCGCGCGGTACTCTCGAGTCGTTCGATGTTCGGCTGATAGCTATCGCTGGCCGAGATCTGTGCACCTTTGGCGGCAAGGCGCAGCGCGAGCGCGCCGCTTCCAGCGTAGAGTTCGAGAATTCGTCGCCCGCGCAGAGCGCCGAGCCGCTTGGCCAACTCGGCCTCGATCGCACCGTACAAGCGACCCGCTTGGGCCGCGTGTGCTTGCACGAATCCACCCGGGACCGCCAAGTGATAGGGTTCGTCTGGGGTCAGGTGGTGTGGCGCGAGCTCCGCGCCGAGCAGCGGTTTGGGGGCGGCTCCCAGTACTTGCGCAGAGTTGGGGGCGCGTTCGCTGAAGGAGACCCCGAGCAAGCGTGAATCTAGCGCCATTAACCGCGCGGCAACGCCTTCGAGCGCGACCCGGTCGGACTCGGGAGGCACGATCAACGTGAGCAGCGTGCCCTGGTCGGCTTTGCGTACGTCGATGGCCAACAGCCGCACTGGCAGCGGCAGTTGCGCGCGGAGCGCGCGCACGCTGTCTTGCACCCATGGATCCAGGATCTTGCAGTGGGGCGTGTCGACCACGTCGTGGTTTTCCAAAGTGAACAAGCCGACCCGAGTGCCTTGCACGACGAGCTTTGCGCGCACGCGATAAGCCGTCACTTGCTCCGCGCCCACGGCCGTGACGGTGTTGGACCGGGTCCAGTCGCAGAGCTCTGGGTAGGGACTCAAAGCCGCGAGCAAGCGCTGGCGCTTGGACTCGAGTTGTTCCGCATAGGGGCGCTCGGACAGGGGACAGCCCTGACAAGCGGGCTGATGGACGCAGTAAGTGCTCGGCACGGAGCGCAGCATAGCCTAACCGCTTGCTCCGCACTCTGCGGTTCCCTCTGCGTCGCGGGCGGTGCCGGGAGCTCGGTCGGCCGTACGCG
>DATAHU010000157.1:0-5567 GCA_036263015.1 Polyangiaceae bacterium
AATAGCAGCAGTATTCTTAGGGTTCGCTCCTAGCATCTACGCACGCCGCGCTCCCGCTGGACTCGGTCCGACTTTCGCCACAGGCTGCTAGGCAGAGCGCTGGCCGGCCCGTTTGATCGTCCCGGTTGCGTACTGGTCACCGCTGCTGCTCGTGGGCTCGTCCTCGTCGTCGACTGCGCGCCGCGTGGTCGAACCTCGGGGAAGCCCGCCAGCGGCGACGGCGCGCAGAGCCTCGAGCACGACGTCGATCTCGGCTGTCTTGCTGATCACCGGACCCAGCAAACTGGCCCGAGCCGCCGTATCGGTGTCGGTTCTGGCCGTGAAGAACAACGTCGTCTTGATCAGGTTCTTGGCCTGCAACTGCTCGGCGAGCTCGACGCCGTCACCGTCCCCGAGATCGATGTCGAACAAGCCGATGTCGAACTTTTCGGTAATCAGCGTCCCGGACGCGTAAGACAGCACCGTTTGCACGTCATAGCCGTGGATTCGCAGAAGCCGTGCGAGGGCCCGGGCGACGAGCGGGTCGTTCTCCACATGGAGCAAACGGGGCATCTGACAGCAAAGTGTAGACGAATCCGGGCAAATGACGACGTAATCCTGAGACCGCGCCCTACCACACCTGGTGGTAGGTCCTATCCGATGCGATCTTGGGAGTCCTACACCCCATCGAAACCGTCTCGACGCCAACCCGGCATGAAATTTCCTGCAACAGAACAAGCGCCCGTCGTCAAAAGTCCCGTTTGGGCGAAAAAAGCGCTTCAACTCCCTGGTTGGAGCGTGGCCCAAGTGTCCGCCAAGTTATCGAACCGCCAGACCTGGAGCGCCTAAGGATGTCGATGCGGGTTCACTCTGGCACCAGTGGCTTCAGCTTCCCGGCCTGGAAGGGAGTCTTCTATCCTGAGAAGACGCCAGCCAAAGGCTTCCTTTCTTACTACGCCTCGCACCTCGGGACTGTCGAGTTGAACAACACGTTCTACCGCATGCCCCAGGTTAAGGATCTCGAGGGCTGGTGCGCTCAAGTGCCCCCAGAGTTCCGTTTCGCGGTCAAAGCTCCGCGCCGAATCACGCACCTTTCGAGGCTGAAAGACTGCCAGGAGCCGCTGGATGCGTTGGTCGAGCGGCTTGGGGCTCTAGGTCAGCGCTTGGGGTGCGTGCTTTTCCAACTCCCTCCGAACATGAAACTCGATCACGCGCGTCTCGAGAAGTTCCTGAGCGAGCTCGGGGGACGCGTTCCTACCGCGTTCGAGTTTCGTCACCCGAGTTGGTATGAGGCTTCGACGCTCGATCTCCTACGCGAGCATCAGGTGGCGATGTGTGTTGGGGATCCGGAGGACGACGGCAACTATCAAGCGCCTTGGATCAGTACCGCCAACTTCGCGTACGTGCGCCTACGAGCGGATTCGTACACCGATGCACAGCTCAGAGAGTGGGCGGTGCGCATCAGTCGATTGCCGGCGCAGGAAGCGTTCGTTTTCTTCAAGCACGAAGTCACCGCGCCCGAGTATGCCCAGCGGCTCCTGGTGCATGCTCGCGAGATCGACTCCTAGGTTGTCCAATGACCGATCCCGTTCTGTTTCACGAGCGCATCGCTGCGGGTGAACCGCTGACGGCAAACGGCGGGCGTCGCTTGGTGTTGGTCGTGCACGGCGCGCTCGGCTCCGGGCAAAACTTTCGCAGCTTCATCAAGCGTTTGGCTGCCGCGTGTCCTGCTCTGGTATTCGAGCTGGTCGACTCGAGGGGACACGGTCAAAGCCACGGCTTCGGTCCGCCTCACACGATTGCTGCCTGTGCAGGCGATCTCTTTCGGCTCGCGACCCTGCTGCGCGCAGCCGAGGGGCTGGAGCTGGGCGCTATTCTGGGGCACTCACTGGGCGGCAAAATCGCGTTGGAGTTCTCCAGACTCCACGGCGATCCGGGGCTTCAGATCTGGGCACTGGACTCGAATCCCGGCAAACAAGATCCGAACGAAGCGCACCAGATCAAGCACGTGATGGCTGCCGTTCGAAGCATGCCCGAACCGATCGTTACGCGGCAGCAGGTGGTCGAACACTTTAGGGCGCGCGGTTTGTCGAACGGTTTGGCGCAGTGGATGACGACGAATCTCGCTCGCGACGGCGAGCGCTTGCGCTGGGTGCTCGATCTGGACGTGATCGCGAGCCTTTTGGACGACTATTTCGTGCGGGATTTGTGGCCATTTCTCGAGCAAACCGGCGCCACGAGTGAGCATCACTTGGTGATCGCAGAGCGCAGCGATCGCATGAGTCCCGAGCTGCGCGCGCGCGCCGAAGGAATTGCCAGAAGTGGCAACTTACGTGTCCACCAGCTCGCGGATGCGGGCCACTGGGTTCACGTCGACAACCCCGAAGGGCTGCTCGGGATCTTGGTGCCCGAACTTGGGCGTCTGCATTAAGTGCCGGCAAGCGCACCGCGAAAAAGCACCGGGGCTAGGCTCACTCAGGCGAAGCGCCCAATCAACCTTTGGCTCTGTTTGTCGAGCTCCGCCACGTTCTCGATCAAGTAGCGTACGCCGCGACGATCGATGATCAGAAAGCGGTTGCCCACCAGCTGACGCACGTCCTCCTCTTGGTGCACCACGAACTCGGCCATTCCCCGATCCGTCTCGACTCTCCAGCGTGACTGCGTCGTATCCGCTCGGATGCTGTCGACCCGCTGAATCACCGGCAAGAACTCGCTGCGCGACAGCGCTTGCTCGAGCACCGGCAGCTGATCCGGTTGAAGCTGGCTCAACGTCTCGATGCAGCACAACTCGCGTCCGCGTTCATCTAGAACACTGATGAACCCGCTGGGATTGCTCAGCGGGAAACAATGGCGGGCGGAGGCGCGCAGGCGTTGTTCCGGGGCGTCACTCGAACTCGCCCAAAGATCTCCAAATGAATCGATCACCAAACGCAGTTGGGAGACCTCGATCTGCAGTTCGGCCAGATTCCCACCCGGGTAGTTCGAGTCGGCACGCGAGCTGTCCGGGGCTTCGCTCGTAACTTGCTCCGCGGTCGATTGGGGGGCACCCGCGACGTCCACCATGCCGCGCGCTTGGGCGCGATGTAAGCGCGCGTACTCGCCGCCCTTGGCCAACAATTCGGCGTGGGTCCCGACCTCGACGATCTTCCCGGACTTGAGCACGACCAGCGCGCTTGCTCTGCGCAAGGTGCTCAAACGGTGGGCGATCGCGACGGTAGTGCGGCCGACGACCAGGTTGTCGAGTGCTCTTTGAATCTCGCGTTCGGTGTGCGGATCGATGGCGGAGGTCGCTTCGTCCAAGATCAAAATCCGCGGATCGACGAGGATCGCCCGCGCGATCGCGATGCGTTGGCGTTCACCTCCCGACAGACTCTGTCCGCGTTCACCCACGAGCGTGTCGTAGGCCTCGGGGAGGCGAAGGATGAACGGGTGCGCCATGGCGGCTCGCGCCGCTTCGACGATCTGGGCGTGCCCCGCGTTCGGTTTTCCGTACGCGATGTTCTCGCTGATCGTGCCAAAGAACAGAAAAGGGTCTTGCAGCACGATCCCGATGTGGCTGCGGTAGTCGTGCAAAGCGAAGCGCCGAACATCGGTTCCGTCGAGCTGCACCTCGCCGGTCATGGCGTCGTAGAAGCGACAGATCAGGTTGGCGATGGTGCTCTTGCCGGAGCCCGTGTGACCCACGATCCCGACCATGCTGCCCGGCGCCACGCTGAAGCTGACGTTGTCGAGCACGATTCGATCGCCGTAGCGAAAAGAGACATTCTCGAACGACAAGCGCCCTTGGGGTTCGCGTAGCTCCAATGGGTTTACGGGATCCACCTCGCGCGGTTCTCGATCCAAGATCTCGAAGAGTCGCTCAGCCGAGGCTGCGGCGCGCTCGGTGACCGTGATCATGCGACTCATGCTCTCGACGCGAGCGTAGAAACGACCGATGTAGGCGATGAACGCGGTCAGCACACCGACGGTGACCCTGCCGTTGAGCACCAGCCAGGCGCCGACGGCCCAGACCACGAGCAGGCCGACTTGATTCAAGAACGCGATCAGTGGCCAGAAGAAGGTCCAGAGCCGGGCAACGCGATTGTTCACTTGAACGATGCGCGCATTGGCTTCGGCGAAGCGCGCCGATTCGCGACGCTCTTGCGAGAACGCTTTGACGACACGGATTCCGGGAATTGCGTCTGCCAGGATACTGGTCATCGTGGCCCAAACGCGGCCCCCGCGTAAAAAGCCGTGAGCCAAGCGCCGACGTAACCTCACGGTGAGCCACGCGATCGGCGGAAACGAGACCAGCGCTGCCAGCGCGAGTTCGGGGTTGAGCGTCGCGAGCACGATGCACGTGCACACGATCATGAGCACGTCGGTCACGAAGTCCGGCAAACTGTCCGCCAAGAAGTGGCAGATCCGGTCGGTATCGGCGCTCACACGCGTCACGAGGTCACCCGTGCGCTTACCCCCGAAGTACTCGAGGCCGAGTTTCAGCAAATGGCTGAACGCGCGGTCGCGCAAATCTGCGCTCACGCGTTCACCCACGACGGCAAGTGCCACGCCTTGGGCCCAGGCCAGCAGCCAACTCGCGCAGGCGGCGGCGCCCAGTAAGCCGAGGTAATGAGCGACTTGCCCGAGCGCTGCCGCCATGTCGCGCGCGGTGTGGTCTTGCTCTGGGATCAGCACGTTGTCGACCAGCGGCATCGTGAGGTAGGGCGGAATCAGACCGACCAGCGTCGTGGCCAACGTCAAGACCACGCCCGCCGTGACGAGCCCGGCATGAGGCTGGGCAAACTTGAACAAGCGCAACAGAGGCGCGCGCACGTTGTGCTTCGCCGGAGGCTCGACGTCGCTGGTCTCTTCGTCGCTCGGCCCGAGCACGAGCCCATTTTGTGAATCCGTGGCGCTGATGCCGGCGCTCCGGACGGCTGCGAACGCGCGTTCGAAGCTGAGCGCGCTTTCCAGCGTAGCCAAGGTGGATGCAAAGCGCGCCAAGGTCGCGCCTCGGTGTTTACCTTCATCCTGCACAACGCGCAGTTCGAGCATCCCCCCGCGCTCTTTGCGTTCGAGCTGAATTCCGCGTTCGAGGTCGATTGCGCCAAGGCCCGTTTCCGTGCGCCAGAGCAGCCGGGTGTTCGTCAGCAGCAGTGGGCGCTTGGCGAAGCGCAGCTCTAGGTCGAGATCCGCTTCGAACACAGCTCGGACGATTTCACCTGGACCGAGGTCAAAACCGGCTGGCGCCGTGATTGCGGGCAAAGGAGTCGAGGAGGACACGTTCGGATGAGAAGGGGCAGACCCTCGAACAATCCGAACTCGAGAGCAAAGACAATCTACCGGGCTCACGCAGTCTGCTCGAAATCGGGTCCAGTAGCTGGGGGCCGAAACCTGCTGCGTCGGTTGATCGCAATGAAGAGCGGCCACCTCAAAAAGGTATTTCTGTGCTGATTCAGCCAGGAACCAGCGGAAAAGCACCGTATCGGAGCACCAATTCTGCGCTGCCTCTTGCAGGCGACGGACGACCGGGCTAGTGGAGCCGCCAGGTTTTTCCCCGAGCTGTCCCGAGGGTCGAGCGATGATCATCAAGCAGGTCAGAGACCTGA
>DATAHU010000158.1:0-25315 GCA_036263015.1 Polyangiaceae bacterium
AGCTCGCGCAACGCGCGCGCCAAACAGGCGGACGTGCGGCGCGCCGCGCAAATCGGCAACTTGGTGAGTGCGGCCAACGAGGCGAGCGACAGCGAAGAGACCCAGATCCCACAGTCGTGGGTCTTGGTGCGCCGGGCCAGCGACGGCCAAGAGACGATCGTCGCCAAGAGTGTGTTGTGTTTCGACGTCTATCCCGACGGCAGCGCCCTGTGGTCCGACGGCAAGCGCGTGACCTACGTGAGCCGCGACGGCAAAGCGACGGTGCTCGGAAAATTCGGCGACGTCGGCGAAGTCTTGGCGCTCGAGCAGAGTGACGGCGTCGGGACGGCGTCACTCTGACGCGCTTCGCGACGCGCACGGCAGCCCGGCACGCGCCCCGATGCGACGCGTGTGCCGTGTAGTGCAGGCCCGGCCCAAACCAAATTCGGTCCGAATGCCGATGCGCGCCGCCAGATTGGCCGGTTTGCGGCTCAGTCTTTGGTGCGGGGCGCGACGGGATCGCGGCTCGCCGCCATGGCCAAGACGAGCTCGCGGTTCATGCGCGCGATGAAGTTGACGCTGATGCCCTTGGGGCACACGGCTTCGCACTCCCCGTGGTTGCTGCAATGGCCGAATCCTTCGGCGTCCATCTGGGCGACCATCTTGCGCACGCGATCCATGCGCTCGGGTTCACCTTGCGGCATCAACGCCAAGTGTCCAACCTTGGCCGACACGAACAAGCTGGCCGAAGCGTTGGGGCAGGCCGCAACGCACGCACCGCAACCGATGCACTGCGCGGCGTCCATCGCCAAGTCCGAGTCACTCTTCGACACGGGCGTGGCGTTGGCCTCCGGTGCGCTACCCGTACGGACGGAGATGTAACCACCGGCTTGGATCACCCGGTCGAACGCGCTGCGATCGACGACCAAGTCGCGGATCACGGGGAACGCGCTGGCGCGCCACGGCTCGATCCAGATCTCGTCGCCGTTCTTGAATTGGCGCATGTGCAGCTGACACGTCGTCGTCGCCGCTTGGGGACCATGCGCCACGCCGTTGATCACGACGCCGCACATGCCGCAGATGCCTTCGCGACAATCATGATCGAACGCGATGGGCTCTTTGCCGTCCGCGAGCAGCTTCTCGTTCACCACGTCCAGCATCTCGAGGAAGGACATGTGGGACGAGATGTCCTTGGCCTCGTAACGCTCGAAGGCGCCTTTGGCCTCCCGATTGCGTTGGCGCCATACGTGCAACACGAGATTCATGCTGTCTGACATGTTCGGCTTTCTGACTACTGGGTGCGGTTCTTCTCTAAGTCTTGTTGAGTTGCGGTAGCTACTGGGGCAGCGCTTGGCGCTCTGCCGGTCACTCGTCGCGAGGGACTACTTGTAGCTACGCTGGGCGGGTTTGACGTATTCGAAGTCGAGGCCTTCCTTCTGCAAGGCCTGAGGCTTGCCCTCGCCTTGCCACTGCCAGGCCGCGACGAAGGTGAAGCGCTCGTCGTCGCGCTTGGCTTCGCCTTCCTCGGTCTGATGCTCCTCGCGGAAATGTCCACCACAGGATTCTTCGCGCATCAATGCGTCGCGGCACATGAGCTCGCCGAGCTCGAAGAAGTCTTGCACGCGGCCCGCCTTTTCGAGCGTCTGGTTGAACTCTTCGCCACTGCCGCTGATACGCAGGTTGCGGTTGAACTCTTCGCGCAACGCTGGGATCTTCTCCAGCGCCGACTTGAGCCCTGCATCGGTGCGAGACATGCCGCAGTTGTCCCAGAGCAGCTGCCCGAGTTCGCGATGAAACGAATCCGGAGTGCGCTTGCCGCCGATCGCCAAGAGCCCAGAGATCCGGGCCTCGACTTCCTTGAGCGCGGCTTTCACTTCTGGGTGTGAATCCGAGACCGCTGGGAACTTGTTGCTCGCAAGGTAATTGCCCACCGTCGCCGGCAAGACGAAGTAGCCGTCGGACAGACCCTGCATCAAGGCGCTTGCACCCAGACGGTTCGCGCCGTGATCGGAGAAGTTGGCTTCGCCGCCGACGAACAAGCCCGTGACGTTGCTCATCAGGTTGTAGTCGACCCACAAGCCGCCCATCGTGTAGTGGATCGCCGGGTAGATGCGCATCGGCGTGACGTTGGGATCTTCGCCCGTGATGCGTTCGTACATCTCGAACAAGTTGCCGTAACGCTCTTCGACGACCTTCTTGCCGAGGCGCTTGATCGCGTCCCCAAAGTCCAAGTACACGCCGCGCCGCACGCCGCCGACCTCGGGACCTACGCCGCGCCCTTGGTCACACATGTCCTTGGCGCGCCGCGACGCGATATCGCGCGGGACCAAGTTACCGAAGCTCGGATAGATGCGCTCCAAGTAGTAGTCGCGATCCGATTCCGGGATGTCTTTGGGGTTCTTGCCGCAGTCCTTTTGATTCTTCGGTACCCACACGCGGCCGTCGTTGCGCAACGACTCACTCATCAGCGTGAGCTTCGACTGGTAGTCACCGCTGACGGGAATGCACGTCGGATGAATCTGCGTGTAACAGGGGTTGGCGAACAGAGCCCCGCGCCGGTGCGAACGCCAGGTCGCAGTCGTGTTGCAGCCCTTCGCGTTCGTCGACAAGAAGAACGCGTTGCCGTAGCCGCCGGTGGCTAACACGACGACGTCAGCGGTGTGCGCCTCGATCTTGCCGCTCACCATGTCGCGCGTGACGATGCCGCGCGCCACGCCGTCGACCAAGATCAGATCGAGCATCTCGGTGCGCGGGAACATCTTGACCGTGCCGGCCTCGATCTGACGGGCCAGGGCCTGGTAAGCGCCGAGCAACAACTGCTGCCCGGTCTGACCGCGTGCGTAGAACGTACGCGAGACTTGCGCGCCACCGAACGAACGATTGTCGAGCAGACCGCCGTACTCGCGCGCGAAGGGCACGCCCTGCGCCACGCACTGATCGATGATCGAAACGCTCAGTTCCGCCAAGCGGTAGACGTTCGATTCGCGCGCTCGAAAGTCTCCGCCTTTGACCGTGTCGTAGAACAGGCGATATACGCTGTCGCCGTCGTTCTGGTAGTTCTTGGCCGCGTTGATTCCGCCCTGTGCAGCGATGCTGTGGGCACGACGCGGACTGTCTTGATAACAGAAGCAAAGGACCTGGTAACCTTGCTCACCCAACGTTGCAGCCGCCGCTCCGCCGGCCAAGCCCGAGCCTACGACGATCACCTTGTGCTTGCGACGGTTGGCCGGGTTCACCAGCTTCATCGCGAAGCGATGCCGAGTCCAACGCGTTTCGATGGGGCCCGAGGGGGCGCTTGACTTCAATTCCATGTTCGCAGCTCTATTGAATGATTCCGAACAATACGGAGACGGGGAACGAGATGTTGCCCAGCGTGACCGCCATCGCGACGGCGGTGGCAAGGCGCCCGCGCAGAGCGTTGTACTGCGGGTGGTTCAACCCCAACGTCTGCAGCATGCTCGTCGCGCCGTGGTAGAGGTGCATGCCGAGCATCGCGTTGGCAAAAATGTAGATCACCGCAACCCACGGCACCGAGAACCCGTTGACGAAGTTCGAGTAGACGTCGGTCGGGCTGTGCTCGTAGTCGCCCATCGAGATCCCCGGAAAGGTGAAGTGGGCGATGTGATAGACGATGTACAGGAGTAACAGCGGGCCGGTGTACTTCATCGCGGCTGAGGCATAGGTCGTCGCGACGCTGCGCTTGACCTGGTAACCCACAGGGCGCGCTTTGAGACTGCGGTCGTACAGCGAGATCATCATCGCCACGTGGACGATGACGCTGCTGCCCACCACGATCCGCTCTGCCCAAACCAAGGCAGGCATCGTCTTGAGCGTATCTGCGTAGTGATTGAACACCTCGGGGCCGAGGTACACCTGCAGATTGCCGAGCATGTGAACGATCGTGAATCCGAAGATGATGGCGCCGCTGACTGCCAACGCGATCTTCTTGCCGACCGTAGTGTCGAAGACACCGAGTGTCTTTTGTGCCGTTTGCATGACTTACCCTATGGTGCGCCGAGCTCGTCGCCCGCCGTCACCGAGACCATGGTCACCTGCGACCAGAAGCTGTGTATGGGTCGCCGCGCGTGGGCGGCGCTCGACAGGCGATATAGTGCAACCGTGCGCCTTGCGAAGCGAAATCCTCACGCGACAGAACGATTCCACAGAGAGCTCGCCGCGACGCTCTCCCAACACCCGGGCCCACGGAGTAACCCGAGCTCGCACCTGATGGAGCTCGGGTTAACCTGGACGCGCGCCCGTCACGCGTGATGCTGGCGCGCTTCGAGAAAAAGCTCTCAGCCCTGGAGGTTCTTGGCGACGAACTCCCAGTTGATCAGCTTGTCGCAGAAGACTTCGAGGAACGTGTCTCGTCGATTCTGATAATCGAGATAGTACGCGTGCTCCCAAACGTCAGCGGTGAGCAGCGGCTTTGCAGCGGTCGTGAGGGGGGTCTCAGCGTTCGGCGTACTGACGATCTCGCCCTTGCCGCCATTGAGCACGAGCCACGCCCAGCCTGAACCGAAGCGCGTCATGCCAGCGTCGATGAACTTCGTACGAAAGGCGTCCCAGCCGCCGAAATCGCGTTCGATCAAGTCAGCGACGGGACCCGCGGGCGGCGCTCCCCCACCCCCCGGCTTCATGCCGTCCCAGAAGAAGGTGTGGTTGTAGACCTGAGCTGCGTTGTTGAAGACGCCACCCGTCGAGGACTTCACGACCTCTTCCAGGCTCTTGCTCGCCTCGGGCTTCCCTTCGAGGGCCGCCTTGAGCTTCGTCATGTAGCCCTTGTGGTGCTTCTCGTAGTGAAACTCGATCAGCCGTTGGCTGATTGAGGGCTCTAGAGCGTCCTTGGCATAGGGTAGCGGGGCAACCTCGAAGTTCATTGTGGGCTCCTATCGGTAATTTTTTCGGGTAACAGGTACCCAACGGAAGCGAAGTATATGCAGCCCCGTTGCGACACAGCAAGCGCCGCAAGGACCGAAGCGGCCGCCCGCATGCAGCGCGTCAAACATGGAACAAGATGCCACACCGCCCACTGAAAGTTTCGAGCTCGTTTACGAGTGCAATCTGGAAACTTTGTCCCCTGAGCTCAGGCGAGCCTGGATCCCGCTAACGCGCGACCTGGAGACCGAGCGCTTCATCGAGCGCGCACAGGCACATCGCGCATCGGCGCTCCAATACCGTCTCGCACAGCTGCTCGGGGTCGTGCTCTCCGACTTCGACGTGAACGGTCTGTTGGGTCTGTACCCCATGTTGCTCTTGACCACCCTGCATTGGAAAAAGCTGCTCGGGTCCCAGCCGCGCAGCACGCTGCTCGACGTGGGCGCGGGCAACGGTGACGTCACCGATCGACTCGCTCCCCTGTTTTCGAACGTTCATACCACCGAGCACTCGCGCATGATGGTGCGTCGCTTGCGGCGCAAAGGTTACACCTGCGTGCGCGTGCCCTTGGCCGATCCACTGCCGAGCGACGCCGTCGCGCTGCCCGCAGTCTGCGAGGTCGTGACGTGCCTCAACGTCTTGGATCGCACGAGTCATCCGCGGCGTGTGCTGAGCGCAGCTGCCCAGCGAGTGGCGGCGGGTGGGTTGCTGGTGGTCGCGGTGCCGTTGCCGCTCGGTCCGTTCTATTACGACGGCGCAAGGACGCTCGATCCGATCCAGCGCTTCAGTTTGAGCGGCTCGGATTGGCTTTCGCAAACCCCACAGCTGGTGCGCTGGCTCAGCGAGCAACTCGAACACTTCGAGCTCGCGGCGCTGACTCGCTGTCCTTATCTATCTGGCGGCGATCCCCAGCGTCCGCTGTACGTGCTCGATGACGCGGTGGTCGTCTTCCGACGGCGCCAGTGAACGCGCGCCGCACCGGCGCGGCGGCCAGGCAATTTTTCGCGATTGGTCGGTGACAAGCGCTCGAATCTGACTATTGTGCTGCCCCCAAAGCCGAAGTGGCGGAACTGGCAGACGCAGCGGATTCAAAATCCGCCGCCGGAAACGGCGTATCGGTTCGACTCCGATCTTCGGCACCATCGACAGCGCCAATCCGCGCGCCTCGCTGGTTCGCTGGTGGACTTGGCGCCAGACGCGGAGGGGTGACGCGGCGGTTCACCACCGAAAACGGGCGACTGCGGAACGCTTGGTGCCCAGGGCCCACAGTGTGGGTCGAGATCACGCGTCGATGAGCCATCATCCGAGCGCCATCTCGAAGGTCGTCGAGAAGCGGTTGGTGAACGCTGAGCGATGTCCTTCGGCACGTCGCTCGATAGCCTGCGTGGGGCTAACACAATGCAAGACACTCACCCACCGACCGTACGTCGTAACCGCTTCACCCCTCACAACAAATTAGCCGCTAGCCGTAACGTGTTATAGTCACAATTAGCCCCAGCAGGGTGAGGACAAAAACACGATGCCAACAGGCCCAAGCACACGGGGATCCAGCGACGCGCCCCCGCCCGATTTAAGCAAAGAGCGCGATGAACTGCTTCACAGCTTGACCAAGGGGTCTCAGCTCACGAAAGACTTCTTGCTCGCCTACGATGAATTGAAGTCGCAGGTGCTCGAGCTACAGACGGAAAACGCGCGACTGCGTGCAACACTCGAAGCCGATGACGCGATCAAGCGCCTGATCGAGAAGATCGAAGTGCTCGAAGCCGACAAGGAAAAGTTGCTCTCGCGAGTTAATCAGGTCGAAGCGTCGCGTTCCACCTATCTCACGGTGCCCGAGCTCGAAGCAGAGCTCTCGAACTTCGCCAACCTGCACGTCGCGGCCAACTGCTTGCACAGCACCTTGTCCCTGCGCGGGGTCGGACGTCGGATCCGCGAAGTATTGGAACAGCTCGTGGGCGTAGAGGCCTACGTCCTGTACCTGTGCACCGAACCTACCCACTTGGTGCCAATCGCCTACGAGGGTCTGGCCGCCGGCGAAGATCCCGAGCGCGCGATCGGGACCAAACGCTTGCTCGAGGTGGTCTCCACCGGGGCGGCCAGCATCCTGGACGACGTCGATCCGAGCCAGGGTAGGCTCGATGATCCTCCGGCCCTGATTCCGCTCTCCATCGATGACACGGTCGTCGGAGTATTGGCCGTTGTAAGATCCCTGGCTCACAAGCGACAATTGACGACGGTGGACTTCGAACTGTTCAAACTGCTCGGGTTGCATGGCGCCGCTGCGCTGATGGCCGCGGGCCTCTACACCGTATCCGGTCGCTCCTTACCCCATGCCGACGCCTTCCGCTCGCTTCAACAGCACTAGAGGATAGATGACGCAACAGTACTCCTGCCTAGTAGTTGAAGACTCGCCGATGATGCGGCAGCTGGTCGTGTTTGCTCTCGGCCGCCAAAAGAACTTGCACGTTACCGAAGCCGACGATGGCGTCGATGGCCTGCGTAAACTCGCGTCCGCCACCTTCGACATCATCCTGACGGACATCAACATGCCGATCATGGACGGCCTCAAGTTGATTCAACGCGTGCGCACGGATCCGCGCCACAAGAACACTCCGATCATCGTGATCACGACCGAAGGTGGCAAACAAGATCGCGACCGCGCTCTGAAGTTGGGCGCCAACGCTTACATCACCAAACCGATTCAAGCACCGCAGGTCATCCAGACCGTTCGCGAGCTCTTGAATCTCGAGGGCTGATGGCAAGAGCGGGGTCGTCTGCCCGGGATCCCCGCTCGATTGCGGAGATTCTGGCGGCGAGCGCGGCCCTGCGCAACGACGCGCACGTCAGTTGGTGGACGTGGCAACGGATCGTGGGTGAACGAGTCGCGACTCGTTCACAGCCGGAGCGTGTCGAGGGCAAAACCTTGTGGGTCATCGTGCAGAGCAGCGCCTGGGCGAATGAACTGTCGCTGCTCTCGTCGATGATCGTCGAGCGCTTGCGGCGCGCTCGAATCGACGTCCACGGCCTGCGTTTTCGCGTCGGTAACCCGAGCATTCCAGCGCGTCCCGAGCCCTTGCGACCGGTTATCCCGAAACCACTACCCGAAGGCCTCGAGGAGCGCCTGGCCGCGCTCGACTACGCACCCGAGCTGCAGCTGGCAATCCGTACTGCTGCTGCGCTTTCACGTCGTTAGCTCTGGCGCACAACGCGACTCGCACGATTGGCTGCCGCGGGTTGCGAGCTCAGTGCCACTCGGCCAAGCGCTCGAAGCCATCCAGCCGCCGCACCAAGAAGCGTTCGGCGGGTCCAAACTCGGCTTCGCGCGAGCGCAAGTGCGTCAAGTAATCGCGCACGGCAATCATATCCACTTGGTCGACGACACGCACTGCGCTGTACAGGTGATCGATCACGCGCGCCGGCAACACGAGTTCAGACCTTCGGTACAAGGTGAACACGTAGTTGATCCACTGCCCCTTGCGCGTTGCTTCTGCCAAACGCACCGCCACGGCTGCCGCGGCTTCCAGCGTACCGCGTTCGATCGCGACGCCGCGCTGCGCGCGGTCTTGGACGTCTTGCAAAGCGACCTGCAGGATGCGCTCGGCATCCGCGCCGCGTCCGACGGCGAGCATCTTGTCAGCCACGAGCAAGAGCGTTTCGAGCGCTTCTCCATCGCGCACCGAGGTGGCTTCTTCCGTCTCTTGACGCATCAAAGCAACGGTTTCCGCTGCTGCCAGTGTTTGCGCTCCCTGTCGAAAGCGCACAGAGCCCTCGGGCACACCCGCGCCCAAGTAAACCGTGATCACTTGGCCACCCAGACGCAGTTCTTCACCGTTTCGGAGCGTGTGGGTGCCCTTTATACGTTTGCCGTCGACCAACACACCATTGACGCTACCGAGGTCGTGCACGACAGCAACGCTGCCGTCGAACTCCACCACGGCGTGACGCCTTGAAGCCAACGGATCGTCCAAGATCACGTTGCAGCTGTCGTGGCGCCCAAGCACCGTTTGACCGTGCCGTAGCTCGATTTCGCGGCCACCAAGGCGAAGCCAACACCTGACATGTTGAGTTCTGAGTGGCTCCGACAATGCAGCTCCGCGTCCGTCCAACCCATTGAACATAGCCTCAACCGGCAATGGCGTCGAGAAATCCTCGCATTGCGTTCGTAGCTCCTGTTGACGTGGTCCTCACACGTTCACACACAGCAGATTAGAGCTCGTACTTTTCGATCCCATCTGGGTTCGTCTGCTTCAGGGCTGCAGTCGGCGCAGCAATCCTTCGGCGCGCCCGAGCACGAAACGTTGCCGAGGCGTCATGGCATTGCGTCGCAGCCGCTGGGAGCTGACGTAAGCCTCCAACTGCTGGATACCCCCTGACTCGAGGTGGGAAGCAGCGTCGTACAAGCGTTCGATGGCCTCGGCGGGAACTTCGATCTCGAGGACGTTGGCTAACTCGAAAACGTAGTTGAGCCAGCGCGCTCGCCGACTGTGGCAAGCCAGGCGTGCGGCGTACTGCACGGCTGCGCGGTAGAGGACCGTACTCGGGCGCTCCCCGATACGACTCGCGTGCAGCACCGCCTCCAGGTAGTGGCCCAAGATTCTTTCGGCCTCAGCATCATTGCCAAGGACGAGCGCCTTGTCCGCCAACTCCCCTAATAGAGACAGAGTCTCCTCGGGCGGGTTTGCGCGCTCCTTGGCAGTCGTGTCGTTGCTTCGGGAGGGGCCGCCTTCGACCAGAACCAGGTCGTGCCGCCCGATGCGAATACGGTCTCTAGCGCGCAGCTGCAACCGCCCCGAAACGGATCGCCCGTTGACGGTGAGCCCGTTGCGACTGCCCAAGTCTTCGAGCTCAGCGAGCGCGCCGGCAATTCGCAAGATCGCGTGCTGCCTCGAGACCGTCGGATCGTCGAGTTGGATGGAGCATTGCGGCCCACGACCGATCAGGTACTCCCCCTCAGCCAGACGCACGTCGTTGCCCTGATGCAGCAACCGATAATTCATCGCGCTCTCGGATCGATCTGAATGCCAGCCCGTTAGGTCAACGAACCAACAGATTACGGTTCCTCCGGTATTTCGTCAAAGCACCGGTCACCAGGCCGCGCGCCCATGCCCCAGCGGACCGGTGGCACGAGCCTGGGCGGGATGCCTCGTCGAGTACTCGGCAGAGCTCGACCCGGGCGGGTCGTCTCTGCCGAGCTCACGGATCTACCGACCGTAAAAGCGACGATCGGAACTCAGCCAATCGTCACGCAGTAGGCCTGCTTGACGGCGCTGCTGGCGCGGATTTGGTCGACCAGCTCGGGCGCGAGCGCTTTGTCGAGAGCCCACAACGAAGCGGCGTCACGGCCGTCGTCCGCGAGTCCAACTTGCATGCGCGATACGTTGATGTTCGCTTTGCCCAAGATGGATCCCACCGCGCCAATGACGCCGGGGCGATCCTCGTTGCGGATCACCAAGATCGTGCCGCCGACCTGGGCGTCCATCTTGTAGTCGTTCCACTGCACGAGTCGCGCGCTGCCGTCTGCTGCCAAAGTACCGCAAACGAGCGCCTTCTCACCCTGGCTGCCCGTGACGCGCATGCTGACGAGGGTCGAGTAGCGGCTACGCTCGTTGGTGAGCTCGCGCCGGACTTCGATTCCCCGGTCTTGCGCGACCATCGGTGCATTCACCGGGTTCACGCCCTCTTCCAGGAACTTGTCGAGCACGCCGGCGAGTGCGGCGCTGACGACGGGTGCCACGGGCAAGGCGGCGATCTCGCCACTGAACGTCAACTCGATCTGCCGGGGGGCCAGCTTCTCGACTTGGCCGAGGAACTCACCCAGGCAGCGACCGAGATTCAAGTACGGACCGAGCACGCCCGCCATCTCGCCGGGAACGGCCGGCACGTTGACCGAGTTCTGAATCTCGCCGTTTGCCAAATACGAGACAATCTGTTCGGCGATCTCGACCGCTACGCGCTCTTGCGCCTCTTCGGTCGAAGCGCCGAGGTGAGGCGTGGCGACGACCAAGGGGTGCTGAATCAGTTCGGTCAGGCCCGGGGGTTCTTCGACGAACACGTCGACCGCAACACCGCCGATCTTGCCCGACGCCAAGCCCTTGAGCAGAGCCGCGTCCTCGAAGATCCCGCCGCGTGCCGCGTTTACCAGAAGCACACCCTTCTTCATCTTCTCCACGGCTGCGTCGTTGACGAGGCCTTTGGTCTCGGGCGTGAGTGGCGTGTGGACGGTGATCGCATCGGCGCGACGGAACAAGTCGTCGATGCTGACCAACTCGACACCGAGTTCGGCAGCACGCTCTTTGCTCATCACCGGGTCGAAACCGATGACTTTCATGTGCAATCCCTGGGCGCGGTCCGCGACGATGCGACCGATGTTGCCGAGGCCCACGACGCCCAGAGTCTTGCCGGCGAGCTCGCGACCACTGAGGCCCTTCTTCTCCCACTTGCCTTGCTTCATGGCGCCCGCGGCAAACGGAATTCGGCGCGCAATGCTCATCAGCAACGCCAAAGCGTGCTCGGCCGTGGTTACGGCATTACCAGTCGGGGTGTTCATCACGATGATGCCGCGACGCGAGGCCTCCTTGACGTCGACGTTGTCGACGCCGATACCCGCGCGACCGATCACCTTGAGCCCGCGGGCTTGGGCGAGCACCTTGGCCGTTACCTTCGAGCCGCTACGAATGACCAGCGCGTCGAAACCGCCAATCGCCTCGGCCAGAGCGTCTTCGCTCAAACCGGGCTTGTATTCGACTTCGATGCCAGGCGCGCGCTTGAGCACTGCCAGACCGTCTTCACTCAACGTGTCGCTTACGAGAACCTTCGCCATCACCGTACTCTTTTTGAAATGTATCGACAGATAACGTGACCAGGGCCTCGGGTAGTGTGTTCCCGTGGTCAGGTCAAGCGATGTCAGGCGAGCACGAGCTGGTCAAACCAGACGCTCAGCGACGGCTTCGAGCTCGGCACGCGTGATGGCTCCCGGTCTGACGATCGTGAAACGCTCAGCTTCGATCTGCACCAGCGTGGACGGC
The DNA here is from genome assembly GCA_036263015.1 of Polyangiaceae bacterium. GTDB lineage: Bacteria > Myxococcota_A > Polyangia > Polyangiales > Polyangiaceae > SZUA-265. The sequence goes on from DATAHU010000158.1 coordinate 11,883, forward strand.
AAGCCACCGGGCGCTTGGCCCTTCACGACTCGCAATTGACCGCTCGCAATCCAGTCGCCGAAGACGCGGCAAACCTCGTCGCTGTTCGCGCATGGCGGCTCACCGGCCAAGTTTGCGCTGGTAGCGGTAACCGCTGCGCCCGACGCGCGCAGAAACTCGAGTGCTGGGGATGCCCCAGGAACACGCACCCCGACGCTTCCGGCTTTGAGCAGGCGCGGATCGAGATCGGCTCGCGCGGGCACGACCAACGTCAGCGGGCCCGGCCAAAAGCGCTCGGCGAAGGCTCGAGCCAAAGGCTCGGGCTCGCAAACCAGCTCCAGCCAACGCTCTGAATTGCCGACCATCAGCGCAACCGCGTGCTCGGCAGCGCGCCCTTTCATCGCGAACAACGCGTCGAGAGCCTGTGGCTGACGCGCGTCGGCGACCAGCGCAAACCACGATTCGGTCGCGATCGCCAGCACGCCACCCTGAAGCACGTGCGAGATTTCGAGCTCGAACATCGTGTTCACCTCGCGGGGTTATCGCCCAACCAGCGCATCGATTTGCTTCTGACCGATGTCGCGCCGCAGCTGCATGCCCTCGAAGCGAACCAGTGCGCAGGCCTCGTAAGCGCGTTCACGCGCGGCGGCCAAACTCGCACCCGTCGCGACGATGCCGAGCACTCGGCCGCCCGCGGTGACCAGCGCGCCAGCGGGGTCGCGACTCGTGCCGGCATGGTAAACGCGCACCGAGTCGAGTTCCGACGCCGCTTCGAGCCCGCTGATCACGTCGCCCGTGCGCGGCGCGGCGGGATAACCTGCCGACGCAAGCACCACGCAAACCCCCGCGCGCTCTGCGATCGTCACGGCCTCCGACTCGAGCTTGCCGCGCGCCGCGCTCGCCAGCAGCTTGGCGAAGTCACCATCGACGAGGTTCATCAGGACTTGAGTCTCGGGGTCGCCGAAACGCACGTTGATCTCGAGCAAGATGGGTTCGCCGCTCGGCTGAATCATCAGGCCCGCAAACATCGTTCCCTTGAACGGCGTTCCTTCCTGCTGCATGCCGTACAGCACGCGTTCAATCATCTCGCTGTGTACCCGCCTGGCCAGCTCGGGCGTGTAGATGGGCGCGGGTCCGACCGTGCCCATGCCGCCAGTGTTCGGACCGACGTCGCCCTCGCCGATACGCTTGTGATCGGAGATCGCGGGCAAGACCAAGGCCCGCGTGCCGTCGCAGATCGCGTGCACCGAGACTTCGGCGCCGTACAGGCGTTCTTCCAGAACCACTACTTTGCCCGCCTCACCGAAGGCGTCACCGCTCAGCATCTGCAGCGCAGCAGCACGCGCCTCGTCGAAGCTCTCGGCCACGATCACGCCCTTGCCCGCGCACAAGCCGCTGGCTTTGACCACCGGCGGTTCGACGAATTGCGCGAGCGCCTCGGACAGCTGTTCGTGGCCCGTCACTTCGACGTAGCGCGCCGTGCGGATCCCCCAACGCGTGGCGAACGCTTTCATGAACGCCTTGGAGCCTTCGAGTCGGGCGGCCTTGGCACTCGGCCCATAAGTGAGAAACCCCGCCTCGCTCAAGCGGTCGACCAAGCCATCGCAGACCAAGGCGTCCGGCCCCACGACGATCAAGTCGGGCACGAACTCGCGGGCGACTTGCAGCGGATCGCCTTTGAGATTGCTCAGACCCGCGAGCGTCGTGCCCGCATTGCCCGGCGAAACGACGACGGCTTCGACGCCGGGGCAGTCCAGCAGCCGGGACGCCAAGGCGTGCTCGCGGCCACCGCTTCCTAACACCAAGATTCGCTTCGTCATGGGCGGGGCGCGTAGCACATCACTCGCGCCTTGGCCCAGCCCCCAATGCCCTGCAAACGCCGCGGAGAGAGCCTTGACGCCCAGAGCATTACGTGGCTTCAAGGGGCGTGCCTAGAGTCGAACTCCCCGAACTTCAATGCGTGTCCCCTAGGTCCAATCGAAACCCCCGCTGGCTGCGACTTGGCAGCGTGGCAGCGTTGGCCGCGACGCTGCTCAGCGGCGCGCTGGTCGTTGCAGCTGCGGACGAAGGCGACGCAGCGCGAGCGGCGGCTTTGCTGAAGTCGATTCCAAGCGCCCAAGCCACCCAGACCGCGGTCAAGCAAGCGGCCGCGCGAGCCGAAGATGCTTTGAAGCGCGCTCGCGCGACGCCCGCTGAACAAGCTGCGACACGCAAGGCGCTCGAAACCAGTGCGCTCGAGTGGGCTGGAGCCGCGGTCGAATGGTCACGCTCGCTCGAACGAGAACGCGCGGCGTCCAAGCTCGAAGAGTCGGTGACGACGTTGCGCGCGCAGCTGGTTCACGCTCGCGCCTTGCTGGAGGAGACCCACGCGCGCAAAGCGCGTGCCCAACACTTGCTCGACGAACGAGCTGCGGAGCCAGGCGCAGACACGACGACCTCCACCTCGAGCGCGAGCTCGAGTTCAACCTCCCCGGCGACGAGTGCTTTGCCAGCCAACACCCAGGCGCCCCCGAAACCCGTAGCGGCAGAGCCCAAGCAAGCGCCCTCCAAGGCAGCGCCTACCCCTAGCACCCCACCGCCCACGCCGGTCGCTCCCCCCAAGGCGCCCAAAGCGGCCCCCAAAGCAGGAGCCTTGCCATGAGCTCACGCATTCACTTGGTACCCTCCCTGGTTTTGGTCGCTGCCTGCGTCGCGGGCTGCGCCAGTACGCCGCGGCCGCCTGTGCTCGATGAATCGAGTCAAGCGGCGACCAATCCTGCGCTCGAAGCTGAAAAGCAATGGGCCCCCCAAGCGTTCGCTCGCGCCGCGCAACTGCAAGAGCAAGCGGAGGACGCGTTCGCGGCGGGTCACGACGCGGAAAGCCAAGCCCTGGCAGAGGCAGCGCTCGGCGCCTTGCAGCGTGCGGTGGCCTTGGCGCGCCTCGCCCGCGCCGAACAGCGCGCTCAAAGCGCTCAATTCGAACTCGCGAATTTGCGCAAATCGCGAGACGAGCTGCACGCCAGCCAAACCGACTTGGCCGCCCAAGCCGACGCGCTCGAACTCGAGTACAAGGTCGTGCGAGACGCCGAGCCGTTGGAAGCGTTGACGCCCGCAGATCCGGGTCGTGAGGCGGCGCGGCGCAGCTTGGCCGTCTCCGTGATCGAACAGGCACGGCTATTGTGTCTGGCGGCGCGCTTGACCGATGCGGCCGCGCCCGTCGCTGACTCCGAGAAGGCGCTGGACGAGCTCGAAGCCAACTTGGCCACCAATCCCAAGCCGACGCCGGTCAATCGCGCCGTCGAGTTGCGTTCGGACTGTCTGCGGGCGTTGAGTGAACTGCGACGCAGCCGCAGCCTGGCCGATCCGACGAGCGACGCGTCCGACGTACTGATGACGGAGCTGGCGCGCGCGCTGCCGAAGCATCCCCCATTTCGGGATGACCGTGGCGTCGTGGTCAGCATCGACAACGCTTTCGACGCCAAAGGCGCGCGTCCAGAGACCGACGAGACGTTGCACTCCCTGACCGAGATTGCGCACGCTCACCCACAGTTTGGCGTCTTGGTCGTCAGCCACACCCGGCGCGGACGTTCGCTAGACGCACCCGCCAAGGATGCCCTAGAGCGCTGGCAGACGTCCGCCAACTTGCCCCGGCTCATGCTGCGCGATGCAGGCGATCGCCTACCCGCCACAATCTTGCCCGTGCGCGGTGCGCCCCCCGCCGATCCGCGCGTCGAGTTTGTGTTCGTAGCCCCATAAACCCAGGCACGCCGCGTGTGTGCCTCTGGTTTCATGTCTAGTCAGACGAAAACCCGCCGGAGGGCCTGTGCCTCTGGCGGACATTTTTCTGGTCGTAACCTTTACCGAAGCACGTTTACGCCGAAACTTAAGGAGAGTTCAGAACACTAATCTCGAGCAGAGGCAACCATTGGCGCGTGACCCCATCCTCAACGAGAACATCGTGTGGCGAGGCCGACCGCAGGTGCTCGAGACACCACCCTTGTTTAGAGCCGGCGCAGTCGTCCTGTTTTTGACAGCGGCTGCAGCCACGAGCTTTGCTTTCGTCGCTGCGTGGGGCGCGAAAGCCTCCCCTGCTCCGTTGTTGTTGTTCGCCGCGTGGGCGACGTCGCTCGGGCTCGCTTGCCTGCACGTCCCCAGGATTTGGCAGTCGAAGGTCGAGTACATCATCACCGACGAGCACGTGGTTTCGAAGCGCGGACCGTTCCGGCGCGCGATCGCGCGCAAGAGCATCAGCTACGCGCGCATCTTTTGGCTGCCGGACAATCCCCACGTAGGCGACATCGAGCTCGTGCGAGCGGTCCCCACAGGCGCCCTGCGGCGCCGGCTTCTGATCCGTCTGACGGGGCTAGCCGCGCCGGACAAGGTCTGGGCGTTGATCCGAGGCGTCGACTCGAAGTCGGAGAGCAACGCGGGCATCCGTTGCGTCTCTCAGCGGCTCGAAGAAGGCGAACGAGTGTTGTGGTCAGCGAGCCCGCGCACCAACTGGCTCAGGTTCTTGCCGCACGGACGCCGGGGTTGGCAGACCTTCGGCCTGGGCGCGACGCTGGTGGTGACCGTGCTCAACATCGCGCTGCGCCTGGTTCGCAACTGGCATCAGCTGATCGACGCAGGTCTGGCGGAACACATGGGCACACTGGTGGCTCTGGCCGCGGGCCAAGCCATCACCGTCGTTCTACTCGTCAGCGTGACCGGCTTTCTGCTGCACCGCTCGGTGGTGTTGCCAGGTCGGCAGTTGAGTCGCACGCGTTATCTGATCACCAACCGGCGCGTCTTGATCCAGCGTGAACACGAAGAGCTGCACTTGGATCGCGATCAAATCGTCGACGTGATCGACATCAAAGGTTTGCGCGGCTTGCACAACGTGTTCCTGGTGCTCGATGGTCCCCGAGCACGCGCGCTCGAACTGAGCGGCGCGTTTGGAGAGTCCGATCGCGACAGTAACCTGCGGCCGATCCTGGAAGGGGTCGAAGATTGGGAGAGCGTGAGCGATTTGCTGCTGCGCACGACCCCCAGCATGCCGCCGCGTCAGCGCGCCAACGCCGCTTGACGATGAGCCAAAGCTCGAGCGCCTCTGCTAGTCGTCGTCATCGGCACCGAGTTCGCGGTGCAACCAGTCGAGGTGTTCGCGCACCCGCGCGATCCATGGATCCGTCTCGGGCGCAGCGTCCAGGTACTGGATCCACATGAGCTGGGCCGATTGAAGTTGGGCCGTGCGCGCAGGGTTGGCCGCGTCTGCGAGCGCCTCTGCCATCAAGCCCAGAGCGCGGTAGTAGTGCGCATCGAAGGACGGGAACAAGAGCGCCCCGTCGAGATCGAGCACGCTGGTGCGTCCTGCTCCCCCAAAGCGCGCTCGGCTTGCGTCACGCGCCGGCGTGAGCGCCGCCGGAAAGTCGTGAGCACGGTCCAACGCCACCGCCCATCCCCACTCGGCCAACGCCCGCGTCTCGAGCTCTTGTGCTTCACTCACTGCAGCCAGAAAGTGAACACGCGCGACATCGAGCTGCTTGCGCTGCATCTCGATTTGCGCGGCCGCGCAGAACAGCCGAGCGCGCACCTCCGCTTGCCACTCGAACGCGAGCGCGTGCCCGATGGCGTCCAAAGCCGCAGCGGGGTCATCCAAGGCCAACGAAGACAGGGCGATCGCGCTGTAGGCGCGTGCGCTTTCGGGGCTGTTCGGGTACAGCTCGAGGGCTCGACGCCAGGCTGCCCGAGCTTGCTCCTGATACTGTCCGGGCGCTTCGGACAAGCAATCGCCGAACAGGAACAACAGCCGCTCCTCGTGCGTGGACTCGAGACCCGAGAGCTCCAAGCGCACCGCACAGCGTTGGTTCAACTTCTGTTGGGCTGCGCTGTCTTGCAGATAGGGATCAACCGTCGTGCGCTCGCGGTCGAGTGCGTCCGCGAGCACACGGGCCTTCGCTGCCAAGGGCTGACGCGCCACACGCCACGGATCGAACCCCCCATACGCGTCACGAGTGAACACTGAAAGAGCTGCCGCGATCAGAGCTGCGAACGCCCCTGTGCTCGTGCCCAAACGCAAGCTCAAGCTCGTCATCTCGTCCCCTCAGCGTAACCCTTCGAGCCGCGTCTTGACCCATGCCAACCAAGGTCGCGCTTCTGACGCCTGGGAGTAAACACCCCAGTGCGTAACCGCAGTCGCGCGATCGCTACCCTCGCAGGCGATGGCCAGCAAGGCGTGCCCTTCGAATTCGGGCAGCCGTACCTCGTAGGCCGATCCCGGATCTTTGACACTGGGCAGAGGACAACTGAGCCCACTGGTTGCCACCGGGTTGGCTGCCATCGGATCGGCCGCCCGCGCACGCAGCCAGGCCGACAGCGCCAGCTCGCGCGCACCCGTCAGCGCAGGCCGCAGCGAAACCAAGTCGAGATAGCCGAGGGCCTCCGCCGCGTTCTCGGGCCCCAGCCGAAGCACTGCCGCAGCCGCCTCGAGCATCAGCGCCGTCTGCCGCGCTGGCGGTAGCAATTCACGCTCCGACACGACCGCGCGATAGATCATCGCCGATAGTGCGTGTTCACCTGCGAGCGCCGCCGCTCTGGCGCCATCGTGCCGCGCGACGGGTTCACTCAGGGCATCAGGTGAATCAGCGAGCAACGCTTGGAAGATCTTCCAAGCCACGGCGCCATGCCCCAAGGCGAGCTCGGCGCGCGCGACCACGACTCGTGCGGGCTGAGCCAAGTCCGAGCGCTCGAGCCCTTTTGCCAACTGCTCCGCAGCCCCAGGGTCGCTCGTCAGCAGGCTCTGGGCTCGAGCCAAACGCCGGCAACGGCCGTACAGCGCGTGATCCCGCGCGCGTTCCCACACGCCGCGCGCGGGCGTGCAGATCGCAGGTCGGGGCGACGCTTGAGCCGCGGCTCGCGTGACGGCTGCGGCCTCAGCCGCCAAACCGATCGCAACGAGCCAAGCTCCAAGCGCCACGTTTCAAGGCGTCCCAGCGCGTCCGGTAAACGGGTTTTGCAGCACGACCGTCTCGTCGCGTCGCGGGCCCACGCTCAGCAAATACAAAGGAACGCCAACCGCGTCCTCGAGGAATTTGATGTAAGCGCGGGCTGCCTTGGGTAATTGGTCGAGCACTCGCACGTCGCGCAGCATCTCATCCCAGCCCTCGAGCTCTTCGTACACCGGCACGGCTTCACCCGGTCGATCGACGAGCTCGATCGGGAAGTCTTCGGTACGGCCTTGAGGCGTGTCGTACGCGACGCAGACTTGCAGCTTCTTCAGGCCCGTGAGCACGTCGAGTTTGGTCAGCGCCAGGGCATCGATGCCATTGACTCGAACCGCGTATCTGAGCGCGGGCAAGTCGAGCCAACCGGTGCGCCGCGGGCGACCGGTAACCGAACCGAACTCGACGCCCTGATGCGCCAAGTGGCGACCATTTTCATCGGCCAGCTCCGTCGGGAACGGGCCCGACCCGACGCGCGTCGCGTAGGCCTTGGTGATTCCGACCACCGTGTCGATGCGTGAGGGGCCGATGCCCGCGCCGCTCGGCGCGCCGCCGGCCACGGGTGAACTCGAAGTCACGAACGGATAAGTGCCGTGGTCGACGTCGAGCAAGGTGCCCTGTGCACCTTCGAGCAGCACGCCCTTGCCCGCGCGTACTGCATCGTCGACCAACTTCGACGAGTCGGCCAGTAGCGGCAAGATGCGCTCGGCCATGCGCTTGAGCGGCTCCATCACGCTCTGCACGGTGGGCACTTCGCCGCCCAGAGCCGTAATCGTAGGTGCCCACGCGGCAATCGCTTGCTCGACCAAGCCGGGCAGCTCGTTCATGCGTCGCAGCGCGCCCGTGCGTATACCCGTACGCCGCACCTTGTCTTCGTAAGCGGGCCCAATGCCCTTCTTCGTCGTGCCGATGGCCTTGCCCTCTTTTGCAGAGGACTCGCGCAGGCCGTCGACCAGCATGTGATACGGCAAGATCAAGTGCGCACGATCGCTGACCCGCAGACGTTTTTCGACTCCGCCACGGCCGCCTCGCGTCAACGAGTCGATCTCGGAGAGTAACACCTCGGGATCGACGACCATGCCCTGCCCGAGGACGCAGATCGTCGACGATCGTAAGATGCCGCTCGGCAACAAACGCACCACCACTTTTTCGTCACCCACCACGAGCGTGTGGCCCGCGTTGGCGCCGCCGGCGTAACGCACGACGACGTCGGCGAACTCCGTGTAGATATCGACAATCTTACCCTTGCCTTCGTCGCCCCATTGGGCGCCGACCACGACCACACACGACATTGCTTCAGCTTCCTCGGTTTGCTGCTTTGGTCAGGGCCCCCGACGCGCGTTCCTCGCGAACGCTGCGCAAAAAGGCCAGAATCTCTCGGGCTTGCTCGCTCGGGCTAGTCGCGCTGAGCGTGCGGCTCTCGCCGCCCTGCGCCACGATGCGCGGCGTGGTTTCGGCTTCGAGCCAAAAATCCCAGCCCCAACTCTTGGCGTAATCCGCGGCAGCGCCTTCTGCGACGGCGCAGACCGTCTGTTCACTTCTGAGCGCCATCAAGAGCTCGTAACTGGCGCTGCGCGGCAACACGACCTTGGGAAACTCGGGCTCGACGAAGCCCTCGGCGTCGAGCGCCCAACACACGTTGTTGACGTCGAGCGCGCAACCCGCCGCTTCCCGTTCCAGGCCATAACGCGGGTAGAGGTGATCGTAGCGGCCGCCGGACGCCAGCGCCTCGCCTGGTCCTTCCGCGAGCACTTGGAACAAAGGTCCGGTGTAGTAGTCGCGGCGGCTGGTTTCACCGAAATCGATGATCACGTTGGGCGCCAACCCGGCGGCGACCACCCGTTCACACAAAGCACGCAGCTGTAGACCGGCGGATTCGGCCGAGGTGCCCCGCAGCAAGCGGGCTGCGGGCTCGTACACCTCAGGCCCACCGTGCAGTTCCGCCAACCCCACGAGCGCCAAGGCCGCTTGGCGCCCAAGTCCCAAGCGCTGAGCCAAGTGCGACAAGACCAACGTGTCCTTCGCCGCCAACGCCTCACCGACGGCAGAACGTTCGGCGCTCGCAACGCCGCGCAGCAGCGCGTCCGGGATCCCGGCGTGCCCGATGCTGATCACGAAGCGACGTAAACCAGCAGCCTTTACCGCCGCCGAGAGCGCTGCCAAGACCTCGAAGTCCGCTTCGAGGCCGGAGCTGCCTACGAGCTCGATCCCCGCTTGCACGACTTGACTCTCGGTGCGCGCGCGCTCACGACGCCGACGCAGCACGGAGCCTTGGTAACACAAGCGAACCGGTAGCGGCTGCGTCCGGTAACGCGTCGAAACAACGCGCGCGACTTGTGGCGTCATGTCGGCGCGCAAAGCCACGACTTCACCGCTCTCGGGTTCCACGAAGCGCAAGGCGCCACCGCCACTCGGTGTGCGTTCCAGCACTTCGGCGTATTCGAACGTCGGCAGCCAGACGCGAGCATAGCCGAACAACTCGAAGCTCTTCATGATGCGCGCGCCCACGCGCGACTGAAAGCGCGCTTTCGGCGGCAACACGTCGCGCATGCCCGGCGGCAGCGGGTTGTGCGCTGCAACGGACGGCGACGCGAGCACGCCGGGCGTTGGGGGGAGCGAATTGGACAAGGCCGCGCACCTTAGCAAGATTGGCGCTGGCCCCTACCAGGATTTCTGCCGCAGCGTGCCAGAGTCTCGACCTGAACCCTGACTGTCCGAGCGATCGGCGCTGCAGGCGCATGGCTTGCCGGGTATTGGGCGATGACGGGCTGGGCGTCGGGCCAATCGAAAGCCCAGCGGCCGCGCCAAGCGTTTCGATTTAAGGCAGCGCTCCATCTCTTGGTGCATTCTCCGAGCATGAGCAGCGAGCCGTCGGGACACCCTCACGCAAAACCCCAGGCCACGAGCGAGCCCCACGCGGTGGACGTGTGGGAACGCACGCGCGGATATTCGGGCCCCGCCGAGGCAATGAATCGTCGCATCTTCATGCAATTGAACGTCTTCGATTGCGATCCCGAAGTGGGCGCCAAAGAGACCACCGTGCGCCTGGTGCAGGCGATCAAAGAGCGCGGCGCGGCTGCGGTCATCTATCACGACATGAACAACCCGTTCGGCATCGGCGTGCTTTCGTGGAGCGAAAATCCGAGCGACTTCGTGCTCGAGCTACGGCCCTGCTTCGATGGCTCGAGCGGGCGCGGGTTGCGTCCACGCCACGAGTTCACGATGGTCGGACGCAGCTACGCCAGCGGCTTCGAAACGGATCTGAAGTTCTGGCTCCTCGACCGACCCGTGCAGACCATCCTCAACGAAAAGTGGCCTTGGGCGATTTGGTATCCGCTACGCCGTTCGGGCGCGTTCGCGCAGCTCGATGGTCGTGAGCAAGGTGCCATCCTCAAGGAGCATGGGGAGATCGGCAAGGCTTACGGCGAACAAGACTTGGCGCACGACGTGCGCTTGGCCTGCCACGGTCTGGACGCTCACGACAACGAGTTCCTGATTGGGCTCATCGGCAAAGATTTACACCCACTCTCGCACGTGGTTCAGGCGATGCGCAAAACCCGGCAAACGGCACAGTACATCTCGCAGATGGGCCCCTTCTTCGTCGGGCACGTCGCCGAGCGTTGCCTGCCCCGCCGATAGGCCGTCGAAGCGAGCTTCAAGCAACCAAAGTGCGGTACGCCGCGTTGAGGCGCAGGTACTGGCGTTCCAGCTCGGCGCGCTCCCTAGGCGTCTTGTCGCCGTGGCGATCGGGATGCAGCGGCGCCGCGTGGCGGCGGAACGCGGCACGAATCGCGTCCGCATCGGCGCCAGGCGGCAAGCCGAGGACTTCCCAGGCAGAGCCCGAACTCGGTGGCCTCGAGTAGTCCTGGCTCGAGTTCCGCGTGCGGTGCCGCGGCTTACCACTGAGATAGTCCTTGGGTTCGAGGTGCGTACCGAAGCTGGCTTGGCGGGCGACACGAAACACGATTCGAGCGCGCTCGAGTTTGAACAGCGCCTCCAATCGGCGTTCACATTGAACCGCTAATGCGCGTCCCAAGCGACCTTTGCCGATCAGATTCTGGGCCAACAATTGCTCACCGAGCGGCGCAGTCGCGGGCCCAAGAGCAACTCGCTCCACGAGTGAGCCGAAGCGAGCTCCCTCCAACTCGGCCAGCACGTCGCCCAACTTCGGGCCGAGCGGCGACTCGACACTGCTGACCTTGCCCGACTCCAGCCCGACCCGGTGGACGACGCCGTTTGGGGCGTGCAGCTCGAGCACCCCGCTGACCCCCGCGCGATTGAGCTCTGCAAGCAAATCGCCGAGCGTCGTGTCCTGCAGACGAGTGGGGAGGAACATGTTCCCCGCGCTAGCAGGGCCGCTCCCAGTGGGCCAAATTGTCGCCAGTCCCACGCGCACCCGGAGCGAGCGCGTTTCCTCCTCGATCGAGCGTGGCTCAGTCGAGGCCGACGCCCGGCGGCGCGTAGAAATCCACGAGGCGAATCGGGCGCTCGGAGAGCTTGACCCGCACGAACGAGCGTTCACCTTTCGTGTCCCCCCCGATCTGAAACGCGGTGGCGGGATCCATTTCGATCTCGACGTCTTGAACCAAGAAATCCCAAATCGTTTCCGGATTCACGTAGTCCCCTTTCCAGATCGCCCGCGCGTTGCGCACGAACTCCAAGGGCGTCAGATTCGCGACCCGCAGCGCCATGCGATCCTTGCGCTCTTCGGCGTACGGGAACATTCGAAACCCGAACCCATAGTACGGGATCGTGGACAAGCCGACGATCCGCGCGGGGCCCTGGTACAGCACGTCGCCCGCCTGGACGGGTTCACCCATTGCCCGCCCCATGGCACCGACACGCCAGGCCGGCGCCCCACGGTTGATGATCCGACACTCGGGCACTTGACCCCAGACTTCGCGCGGCAGAGTCCGACTCAGCGATGAAACTGCGTAACCCAGGGCTCCGGTCGAGAGCGGTTTGAGCAGCCCTTTGCCGGCGTTTTTGACTTCGGCGTAGTCGAGCAGCACCCTGGCGTCGGCGCCCAACCCACAAAACGGGGCGAGCAATCCCTCGACTTCCACGAGCCCAATCTTGCGACTTCCGGCTTCTTCGCGCAGGCGCCGAATGTCGGCCGCAAGTGTACGTTGACCGCTGGCGCCAACGACGTGCGCCAGTGCATTGCCGGTTCCGAGCTTCAAGAAGCCGAAACGCGGCAAGGGTTTGTTCTCACGCTCGGCGGCCCTGACGATCAGCGTGACCATCACCGTGAAGGTCCCGTCGCCTCCGCCCGTGAGCACGGTGCCATAGCCGCGTCGCACGACGGTCTCGGCGATCTCCTGCGCTTGTTCCAGGCTGCGCGAAACGAACAAGTCCGTGCCCCGCAAGATCGCGTCGAGGTTGCTGATCACCTCTTGGGTAACGCTCTTGGCTCTGCCATTGACGACGACCGCAACACCACGCGCCGCGGGGATCAGACTCTCGGGGGCGCTGGGCGCATCCTTGGGAGTCACCGGATCCATCTGGGGCACTCATATCAAACTCCACGACGTCTTCGCACAGCGTCTGTGAAGGCGCGCTCACGGGCGACGTAGGCCCAATAGCCGGAGCGTGCAGGTCCTCGGGAGCACCTGCTCTTCCGGAGCGCCTTTCAAGGGCGGCAAATGCGCACTAGAGCGCTCCCATGCATTTCATCGACGAGTGCCTTCTGCGCGCCGAAGCCGGTAAAGGCGGAAATGGCGCGATGGCATTCCATCGCGAGAAGTTCGTGCCGTTTGGCGGACCCGCGGGCGGAGATGGCGGCGCGGGCGGTGACGTAATTTTCGTCGGAGACGGCGGCAAGACAACACTGGGTGACATCGCACGCATGCGGACCTTGCGAGCCGAAAGCGGTGAACACGGTCGCGGCCGCGACTGTTACGGCAAGGGCGGGCGCTCGTACACCTTGTACGTTCCCCTCGGAACCGTCGTTTACGACAGCGACAGCGACGAGAAGATCGGCGAGGTCACAGACGACAAGCAAGAATTGATCGTCGCCAAAGGTGGCGCTGGTGGACGCGGCAACAAGCACTTCGCTACGCCAACGGATCGCGCTCCGAGGCGCGCCGACCCCGGGCAGCCCGGCCAAGTGCGCAACTTGCGCCTCGAGCTCAAGGTGATGGCCGACGTCGGTCTGTTGGGCCTGCCCAACGTGGGCAAGAGCACTCTCATCAGCAGCATCAGCCGCGCGCGTCCCAAGATCGCGGACTACCCCTTCACCACTTTGGAGCCGCACCTGGGAGTAGTCACGCTCGGTGAACACAGCCAAGGCGCGGGCTTCAGCTTCGTGGTGGCCGACATTCCGGGACTCGTGCCCGGCGCCTCCGGGGGCACCGGGCTCGGCTTTCGCTTCCTGCGGCACGTCGAACGCACACGCTTGTTGCTGCACTTGGTCACGGTCTCCGACGCGCCCGACAGCGATCCTTTCAGCGACTATCTAGCGATCCGGCGTGAGCTCGAGATCTTCAGCCCAGA
>DATAHU010000159.1:0-12027 GCA_036263015.1 Polyangiaceae bacterium
GTGAGCGTCAAATGCGACAACGTGACGTCACTCGCGAGCACGGTGATCGTGTTGTATGCTCCCTCTTGCTCGACTTCGGAGATGTCGAGGGTCATGTTCGACAGCACGATGTGATCTGCACCGGTCTCGAACGTCGCCCGCCCCTTGATCACGACGCCGTCGCGTGACTCGCCGACCCAGGTTATCGGTTGGGCAGCGCTGCCACTGCGCCGGAAATAGAGTGGGAGGGTGCTCCCGACTTGCACATAGGTTCCATCGTGCACGAAGAAGCACGTGGCATCGGTGAAGCGTTCGCCTCGCGATGCGTCTAGCATATCGTTGAGCGTGCTTATGTCCGCGCGCGTGGCGTCTGGCGGGCAAGCGCCCGGCAGATCGGTCCACTCAGCGACGTGCACGCTTTCCCCCGAGCTTGGCGTCGGCGTCGGTGAATCGGCATCGCTATCAGCGACGTCCACAGGGTCGACCGAGGATCCCGCGTCGATCTCCCGCTCGGCTGCCGAGGGCTGAGCGGAGTCGTGGTGTCCCAAGGAGGCATCCGGCAGCGACCGACTATCGCCCGTCGTCGAGCCCGAGTCGGGATGACAACCCCACGCCAGCCCGACGCACAAAACTCGACCCCAGTTCGCCTGCATGCCGAAAAGCATCTCAGACGGCTGCGTCAAACGTCAAAGGCTTGCTCACGCGGCCTTCGCCCGTTTCACCGGCGGCGCGGAAAAAGAGCTTTTCTGCCCCGTGGTTGACGCTAATCTCGGGCCATGTGTGAACGACCTGCTCCTCGACTGTTCGCCAAAGGCCCACATCTGCTCGTGGGCTTGGCCGCCGGTCTAGCGCTCTCGAGCTCGGTCAGTGCGTCCATTGCGGGACCCGTGGAGCTCGAAGTCACGCCCAATGGCATTGCAGCGGGTGAACCGAGGGAGGTTGCCGCGTCTCCCAAGCGAGGGCACGCCCCAGTGATCAGCGGCATCCTGCCGGAGGCAATGAACCACAATGAGCTGGAGGCGCAGGTCGGTCAGGCTCTGACCTTGACCTTGCTCGTCGACGATCCCGACGCCGATCCCGTCACGGTCCGGGTTGCGTCGCTGCCTGGCGGGGCCCAGTTCGACGCCGAATCACGCATGTTCACCTGGACCCCTACTGTTGTCGGGGCACAAGCCGTGCGTTTCGTCGCTAGCGACGGAATGTTCGAGGTTTCGCGCACTCTGTTGATTCAAGTCAGAGCGGCGGACCCTCAAACCGTGGCCACGCAAAACGGTGTCGAGAAACAGGCCGAGCCGGAACACGAATACGAAGAAGTCGAATGGGAATCGTACATGTTACCCGGCGCTGGCTATGCCGGATACGTGCCACGCGCAAAAGAGATAGGCGCCTTCTCGGGAGTCTTGCTCCAAATCGACTTGGCGACTTGGATCCATCAAAACGACAACCGCGGGCCGAGTCATGGTCGAGTGTACATCTCGAGCGAGATCCTGCAGGGCAAGTCCACGCAACCGATCCTGTTCATCTACGCCTTCGGTACTTCGTTGTCCTTCGAACGCAACGCACGGCGATCCTGGTTGATCCCACATTACGGGCTCGAATTCGGCGGCTTCACCAGTGACACCTTGGGCAACCATTTCCAAGCGACGCCGTATCTCGGCGTGCATTTGTTCGCGTCGCCCAACTTGTTCACGAGCCTCCGAGTGGGCTATCGAATGTTGCCCGGTCAGCTCGAGCAGCTCGGCGGTCTGCAAGCCTCCGGGTCACTCGAATTCAGTGTTTGGTGAGCGGCGCAGCTGCTCTTAGCGCAACGGTGAGTCAGGGGATGCACTGCCCGTTGTCGTTTGGATCTACCGGGTCGCAGGGATCGACGGGATCGTCGCAATAGCAGTAGCCACACGCCTCGAGCTTGTTGCTCGTGCAGTCCGGATCCACGCTGCCGCAACCGCAGTCACAGTCACCGTCCCCTCTAAGATCGGGATCGCAGTTCCAAACCGGGGTGACGCACGAGCCACCACTGCAAGTCTTGTCGCTAGCGCACTCGTGGCCGCAGTCGCCGCAATTCGCCGGATCATTGTCCAGGTCTTTGCAACCCCCGACTGGACACGCCTCTTGCCCAGCTGGGCAATCTGAGTCGTAGAGGCAGACGCCGGCCGAACACGTGCCCTCGCACAGGCTATTCCCATCCGGGCCGCACGCTTTCGAGCACTCGTTACCGCATTTGCCGCAATTGTAGTCGTCGGTTTGAAGATCTATGCATTCTTCGTCGCAGGCACTCTGACCCTTCGGGCAACTCGTGCAGACGCCATTGTCGCAGATCGAATTGCTGTCACAGGTTGTCGTACACTTACCGCAGTGATTGCTGTCGGTCGATAGATCTACGCACTCTTCGCCGCACACGGCTGCGCCATCGAGGCAGACGCACGCACCGCCTTTGCAACCCGACGCTGCAGCAGGACAAGCACGGTCGCAGCTGCCGCAGTGTTCGACGTTCGTCGATAGATCTATGCAGTCGAGCCCGCATTCCGATTCGTCGGCGGTGCACTGCTGGAAACTGCGGGTCTCTGTCGCGACCGAGCTGAGTTGTAGCCAGCCTTTTGCTTCGACGCTGGATCGCGGCAAAGAGCCTGTGGTCTCGAAGCCAGAGTAGACCTCGGTGCGCGTGCGCGAAACCGACGCACTCAGCGCCAGCAAGTCTTTGCCTCGGAGCGCTTGCACTATGGTCGTGCGCGGCAAAACGAAGCTTCCTTGCGCGTCATTCGCATCGCAGTTCAACAGCGCGCTGCCGCCATCCGTGTCGACGAGAGTGAGCGCGAACGTCAAGTGATCCGACCCAACGGTCCACTTGAACGTGATATCTCCTGGGCCGAACACTTCCGCACGCGTGAGCTCTGCCAGACCCGTAGCCAAGAGCTTCGTCGCTTTGAAGTCTTGGGTGAACGCCGCAAAGCCCGCGTCGCTGCTGCCCGTAGCCGTCAGCGTCAGCTTCGCACCAGAGTCGAACCAGGGAGTGTCGCTGCTTTCGAAATGACTGTACGGGTAGTCCATGGTGAACGGTTCCACCCCGCCCGACAAGCGCAGCGAACCCGCGTCGAACCTCTCGATCGGCCCACACTTTGGGGCCTGTGATGCGTCGAAGTAACAGATCTGCCCGTCGCTACAACTGAGTGTGCACTGGGGCAGGCAAGCCGGGTCACAGTTCTCGTCGAAACCACAGTACTCGTCGTCAGCACAATCACAGTCGGGGATCAGGCCGAGGCGGCAAGCACCGATCTTGGTCTCGCAGGCAGAGGTAACGCCGGGCTCTATGTGCGGCGAGAACCCTGCAACGGCAAGCAGCGACAATAGGTCGTTACCGGGTGCTTTTGATAGGTTTACATTCACGGTGCCGAGTGCGTAAGGCTCGTCGCTATCCACGACGGGCGTCGTCGGCGAGTCAGGCTCGCTGCTCGTGCTCGGCTCCTGATTCGTTGGGTCGCTCGCCGCCGGCGCATCCGAGCCAGCGTCAGCGCTGGTGGGCTTGGATGAGGGTTTTGAAGACGGCTTCGACGGCTTGTCAGGGCTCGCACTGGGTGGCTCGTCGGCTCCTGCGTCTTCGCTAGCTCCCGCCTCGTTTGGCTTCGTGCCGGTGCGGCTAACGCACAGCTTCGAAAAGCATTCGAGTCCCTCGTTGCAGGTTCCGTTCGCGTAGCAAGCGCACTGCTCCTCGCCGACCTCGCATTTGTCAGAGTCGCCCTGCTCGGAGGAGCAAGCCGCGAGCAGCACCATTGATAATCCGAACTGACGAACACGCCCTAGAAGAATGCCACGCGGGCTCGACGGTCCACTCCGTGTGTACATGGGAGGCACGATCGCGCGTTTGCGGCGCGCTGTCGAGACCGCGCGCGAGAGCAAGCGCCAATGGGTAAGACTTGGTTGCCGCGGCCGCGACAAGCACGCCCGACTGCCCGGGTGCGATTCGGTGTGCGTTGTGCGTGCGAAAGGTGAAATCCCTCACTGGAAAGTTCTAACCTTTCAGAAAAGCTAGCCGTCGCAGCCACATACCAGCCGCGACGCTTTCTGCGTCAATGCCAGGGTTTTGCTTGAACGAGCGTTGGCCCGACTTCCGACTCGGGACTCCGGAGGGTTAACATGATGTGGATTTGTAGGCACAGGTGGTTCTTGGCCTCGGGTTTCTTGGCCATGAGCGCGGTCGGGTGTGGACAGGACGTAGACGGGCCCGGGCCAGACATCGGTTCCGACGACAGTGACAAGACGTTTCCATTCGATCCGATGGTCGCCTGTCGCGCGCAGTTGGAAACGCCAATCGTCGTCACGGGGACGAACTTCTCGCCGATCACGATTGGCATCCCCGACGACCCGCATTTGGCGCTTCCGTCATTGCTCCTGACTCATTCCAAGGATCTCGACGGCAGCAAAGCTGACGGCAAGCAAATCCTCTTCAGCGGCAGCGCCGACGAACCGATCAATATCCCGCTGCTTTCCTGGGAGAGCCAAACCCAGATGACGTTCGTGATCAACCAGGAGATCACGCTCGGAACGTTCCAAGACAAGGCCCCAAAAGAGGGTGAGCTGCCCGTCGGTATCTTCGACGTCAGCGTGACCAACCCCAATGACAAGTTCGCGGAGCAATTGGGCGCCATCGCGGTGGTCGACAAGCCCGAACTGACGCCGCCGAGCCCAGGCGTCACGTGTCTTGCACAAGGTGACCGTGAGATCACGCTCACCGGTACTACCTTCCTCGAAATTGACGGGCAGCGCGCGGTGCTGGACGTCGATGGCGTGTCCGACGCATTCGCGATCTCGAAGCTAGACGATTGCACCGACATCGACCACGAGGGCGTCGATGCAAAATATTGTAAGACCGCACACCTCACACTTGCAAAGGACTCGATCGCCGCGGGTTACCCTGCGTTGACCTTTCACAATCCCGATACCGCGGCTTGTGTCAGCGAAGAGAAGATCAATCTGCGCGTCGTCCCGCCGCCCGTGATCGATCAGATCGTTCCGCCCATGGCCTGCGTCGCGCAGGAGGATCGGGCGTTTCGCATCGAGGGCAAAGGTTTCTTGACGATCGACAGTAAGCTTCCGGGCCTCAGCGTTGGCGGCAAGGCTTTTCCGGTTGCCACCGCCGAAGATTGCGCACCGCTCGAGACTCAGGCCGAGAAGGTCGAGACCTGCAAAGTTCTTACATTCACTTTGCCCGAGGACTCGGTCGATCCTGGCTTGCCCGAGGTCATTGTTACCAATCCGGATCCTGCGGGCTGTTCGGTCTCCAATAGCGTCGCGTTGCGTATCGTCGCGCCGCCGAAGATCAGCGAGGTCGAGCCCGCGATGGTCTGCTTGGCGGAAGGTGAACGGGTGGTCGATGTGCGCGGTACGGGCTTCCTCACCGTGGACGGCGCGCTACCTGCACTCACCTTTGGTGATGCCGACGTCGATCCGTCCCAAGTCAAACCCGAGGACTGCAGCGATCTGGCTGTGCAGGGGCTCGAGGTCAAGAGTTGCAAGCGACTGACTGTGACGTTCCCCAAGGATGGACTCGATCCTGGGCTCGTCGATGTGAGCCTGACAAACCCCGACCCCGCCGGTTGTTCGATGACAGCCAAGGCGAGTTTCTTGGTCGTTCCCGATCCCGTGCTCTCTGCAGCCGAACCTCCGCTGCTCTGTTTGGCTGAAGGTGAACGCGACCTCGTGCTCCATGGCACAGGCTTCATCAGCTACGACGGAGCGTTGCCTGGGGTGACGCTCGACGGCAAAGACTTCGATCCGAGCGGCGTGGGCGATTGTGAGGTGATCGGCCTCACCGGCCACGACGTCAAGACGTGTAACCGCATTCGCTTGGCACTGGCTCAGGACAGCGTAGCGATTGGGCACCCCAAGGTAGTGCTCACCAATCCGGATCCTGCGGGTTGCAGGGACGGTGATTCCCAAGTTCTGACGGTGGTCGCGCCGCCATCGATCGCGAGCATTCAAGACGCTCTCATCTGTTTGGACCAGGGGGACAAACAATTGTTGATCTCTGGCAGTGACTTCTTGGTCGTCGCAGGCGAAGCGCCGGCAGTCACGATCGGGGGCGTGACGTTGGCGGCCACGGCGATCGTGCCGGGCAGCTGCACTGCGCTCGACGTCCAAGACCTCGACGTCCAGGTCTGTTCAGAGCTTGCGGTCACGGTAACGCAAGGCCAGATCCCGCCGGGCGTGCAGGATGTCACAGTCGGAAATCCACAGCCGGCAGGCTGTTCCAACACTGCTAGCGGCAAGTTTGCCGTAGTCCCGGCGCCGAGCGTCGTCAGTGCTGAGCCGGCTTTGATCTGCACCCAAGATTCGGATCGCCCGATCGTCGTCACGGGTACGGGCTTCTTGGTCGTCGAGGGCACCCTGCCGACGTTGACCGTCGACCTGGCGAGTGCGCTCGTGACTGATGTCGGCGGGTGTACACCTATCGATCTGGCTGGAGTGACAGTACAGAGCTGCACTCAACTCAGCGCCACCGTGGCGCAGGGTACGCCGATTGGCGCAGGGAGCAATCTCGTGGTCAAGAACCCTGCGCCCGCGGATTGCACCGGCGGCAGTACGACGGCACTTTCTGGCCCACCTCCGCTCGCGATCACGAGCGCGACGCCCGACAATCTGTGCACGGGTACCGGTGTGCAATCGGTTACCGTCAACGGTACTGGTTTCCTCAAGGTCGACGGCGCGGCATTCGCCGTGACGGTCGATGGGGCCGATGTGGTGCCGACGGCTATCGGCGGTTGCGTGCCCGTCGCGGCGGTGGGTCTGAACGTCGAGAGTTGTACCTCGTTCACTTTCTCCGCTGATGCGAGCGCGTTGCCCGTTGGCGATGTGCCAATCAGTGTGAGCAATCCGGCGCCAAGCGGCTGCGCAGCCATGGCGAGCAGCGCATTCCGCATCGTCGGCCCTCCAACGGTCGGCAGTTTGGCCCCGGCCCGAGTTTGCTCGAGTACGAGCAACACTCAGCTGACGATCACCGGGTCGGGCTTCGTCGAAGGCATGACGGTACTCGTTGGCACGACGCCTGCGGATAGTGTGACCGTCAATAGCCCGACCGAGATCGTGGTAACCTTCAACAGCGGAATTCCGGCTGGTACCCACGACATCACGGTTGAATCGGGAGCTGGCGGTGCCTGCGCCGACACGGCGGCTGGCGCGCTGTTGGTGGATCCCACGCCGTTCGCGTTCTTCGTCGACCCGCCGGTCTTGTACAACGGCATCTCGGTCGAGGCCACGGTGTTCGCGAGCGGCTTGGACGCCGATGCGACGGACATCTCGGTCGTCGACTCGAGCGGCACCGCGACGGCGATCACCGATTTTTCGAGTCCTGTGCGCCCCAATCGCATCCAAGCCACGATCCCGTCGGGGCTTGCTGCAGGTGACTACAAGATCTTTCTCACTAGCGCGCAAGGTTGCAAAACTGACTCTTCCACGTCGGTCGCGTTCAAGGTCACGCAAGACCTGTTGCTCGACCTGAAGAGTGTTGAACCCGCCTACGCTTCGACCAGTCTGGACACAGGCGTCACCGCGTTCGCGGGGGAGCCGCCTGCCTCGGGCAAGGTTGGTTTCGCCTCCACGCCGCGCCTCTATCTGAACCCAACGACGGCCAATGCCACGGCCACGGCGCTGCGCGCCGTCGTCTGGAGTTCAGCCGCGCAGTTGTCTGCTGTGGTGCCAAAAGGCCTCACGCCAGGGGCCTACGACCTGATCGCAGTCAACCCCAGTGGTGAAGTGGGCGTGTTGACTCAAGGCCTCACCGTGACGGCAGAGGACCCACCCCAAATCACCGCCGTCGTGCCGAGCTCTCTAGACAACGATCAAACCCAATCGGCGCGTATCGTCGGCTCAAACCTCGATCCAACGACAGGCAGCGTAAATCTGATCTGCCGTGCGCCCGGCGCGACTAGTGACACCACGTTCGTCGGTAGTATCACTGGTGGCGACACCGATGAGCTTCAAGTCGACTTTCCGACGTCGGGCTTGGCCGCAGGCACGATCTGCCTCGTGGAAGCCGTCAACGGTGACGGCGCGAGCTTCAAGTTCTCCGCGATCAGCGTGAAAGCCCCCTCGCAGAACTTGCGACCTTGGGTTGCTGCCCCAGACATGCTCGAGGGCCGTCGTGCACTCGGGCTGGTGGCGGCGCGTCCGACCAGCACGAGTCGCTTCTTGTACGCCATCGGTGGCGACGATGGAGCAAGGACCGGAGCAAAGAGCAGCGTCGAATCCATCGGCGTGGACGTCTTCGGTGTACCCTCGACTTGGAAAGCAGAGCGTAACTCGTTACCCGCACCGCGCACCTTGGCAGGTTCGGCTCGAATTGGTCGCTTTGTCTACCTCACAGGTGGGTCTGACGGCACCACGACGCAAGACACTCTGTTGCGGGCTCAAGTGCTCGATCCGTTGGCAGGGCCGGAAATCGTCGATGTCGACGCGGCGCTCGACGATGACGCCGGACTCGCTCCAGGACAGTGGTTCTACCGTCTGTCTGCGACGTTTCCGACGTCCGATCTCGAGAACCCGGGCGGCGAATCTCTGCCAGGTGAACCCCTGAGCGTCGCACTCCCGACCGGACGCAGCAACATCGCCTTGACGCTCACCTGGGGCGATACGGTTGGAGCCAGCGGCTATCGGCTCTATCGCTCGGCAGCGGTCGACGGCAGCGTCGATACGCTGCAGCTGGTGGCCGAGATAACGTGCGGTGATCAGGTGTGCGCCTGCGGCACTGATATTCAGTGCACTTTCTCGGATGACGGCACGGTCGTCCCCGACGTGAACAAGACGCCGCTGTCCCAGGGTGCACTTGGCGCATGGCACGCGATCAGCAGTTCGCCGATGACGACACCGCGCGACGGTCACAGCACGGTCGCGATTCAAGATCCCACTGCGCCCGATACCTACTACCTCTACGCTTTCGGCGGACGCGACGATACCGGCGCCTATCTAGACTCTTACGAGTGGGCGGCTGTTACCGTTGGGGTCTCAGGTGATCAGACGGTTTCGACTTGGACCGTCGGTCCCCAAACCATGGGGACTGCCAAAGCGGATCTGGGAGTCTGGTTGGTGGACAATGACGACACGAATCTGGTGAGCAGCGGCCAAACCGCGGTGTTCATCGGTAGCGGCACTACACAAGGTGGTCGAACCGGCGAGGTCGAGTCGGGATTGTTCGTCGGTGGTACTGGCGATCTGACGACGGCCGCCCCCACCGATTTCGACGCCGAGACGGACATGAATCCCGGACAACGTGGCTCCTGCGCCGGCTCGAGCAGTGGCTATCTGTACACCTTTGGCGGTGAGGGCAACGGCGGCTTGTTGAGCACGGATTCATCCACTGGGGTGGTTGCGGGACCCGATCTCGACAATTGGAATAGCCTCGGCGGTGGAAGCTTGCTCGTCCGCCGTTCGTTCGCAGCAGTCGCCCAAGAGAGTGCGTTCTACTTCGTTGCGGGAGGTAAGACGGCCGCAGATGCAGCGTCCGCCTCGATGGAAAGGACAGTCCAATGATAGCTTTGCGATTTTCTTCGATCTGCGCGGCCATGGCTGCAGTCCTCTGGGCGAGCGCTGCAAGCGCTCAGCAAGACCAAGCGAGCTCCGATGACAAACTGCTGTTCGAGAAGGGCGGCATTGCCGGACTCGGGCTGGTTGCTGGAGCAAAACTGGGCGGAGGATTTGCTCAACCCTTCAACCAACTCGGCAGCTCGTTCGTCGGTGAGCTCGAATTCGGATACAACTTGCCGTTCCTCGAACGAAGTTTGGGCGTATTTCTCAGTGGGCAGTACAACTCACCGAGCACCGAGAAGTCGGGGTTGGTGGATGAGATGGGGCCCAAAGGCGCGAGTCGCGTGCCCGCCGAGTACGGCTACACGCTGACTCAGACCCAGGCGGTCCTCACGCTCGGAGCGATCTATCGCATACCCCTGAAGCTGCCGTCGATCCGACCCTACGTCGCCCTTGGCGGCAGGTACTACATGATGCGCACCGAGATCGATGGATCGGTTACTCCGAGCAAGGGTGAAGCGTTACCCTTCGGGACCAATGACGAGACGGGCTCGACCTTCGGTTTCTATGGTGCGTTGGGTGCAGAATATTACCTTGGGCCGGGCGGCATCTTGCTCGAGATCCAAACCGGTCAAGCCAGTACCGATCAGTTCATTCTGCGTAACACCAACGTCAGTACACTGAACGTCGCGGTCGGCTACCGACTGTTCCTGTGACTCCACGAGCAGCCGAGGCGTATGTCCACAGACGGCCGCTGGTCGTGGGTCGCAGAAAAAGAGCTCGTCCCAATGCAGCCTGCGTTTGCTCGTAGCTCCTCGAGATCCCGGCGCGAGCCGTGATTGACCCCTGAGCGGCTAGTGAGTGGGGCGCTGGCGACGCGCCCCACGAGCCTTCGTAGGGCTCAGTCTTGCGAGACCGCTCAGGAGCGACTGCCGACGGCTCGTGAGAGCAGTTCGGCAAGGGCTGCCATGTCCTTGGTCGCAACCAAGTAACTTCGGGTCTCAGTCCATTGCCCTTGCGCGAAGTGCCACGTCGCGAACAGCGCACCACTACCTGCGATCAGCCACGCGCTGTGCTGCACACGAATTCCCGGACTCACGAGGGCGTCGACGAAGATCACGCACTCACCGCGCGCGACCGCTCGAAGCATCTCGTCGTGAGCCGCGTTTCGCACTTCGCGCGACACGGCTCGCTCGGCGGAGACTGCAGGGGTCTGAGCGGTTCCCGTTGCTGTCTGTGCCTCGGAGGGAGCCAGCGCATCTTGCGTCGGTAAAGTGACTACTTTCATAGGGCTCGGCGTCACTGTCGCCCACGCTGGTGCTTGCCCTGCTCGAAGGTCGACAGCGAGACTAAGTCTGAAACGCCACTCAAGGCGCGGCAACTCGAGTTCAGTAGTTCGAGCGAGGCTGTCGCGCCTCGGCCCCAACTGAAACATCCTCCGCGGCGCTTCGGTGCGGCTCGCTTCGGCTGCGTTGTCTTTGCTCGGGTTTCAAGCTGTTCGGTGCCCTACGCGGTGCTTTCGCCCTTACGAACGTGGCGTGACCATTCCGATCTTCTTCTTGATCTCGTGGATGATGTTGTAACTGACCCCGAACTTCTTGGGGAGCTTCGAAGCGGTCTCACCCGCTTTGAGCGCAGCGGCGATCTCCGAGCGAACGGAATCGGGAACCCGGCGACCTTTGCCGGAAGACGCTCGCTTACCAGCTTTGCGCGGCGTGGCTTGCTTGCTCGGTCGACCTCGCGCGGCGCGCGGGGCTGAGGCTGCCCCGTTGGAACCTGCGGCGCGCAAGATTGCCTCGGCTAGCGCCTGGGCTGTTGGATAACCGAGTTCGGCTGGCAGTTGAGCTAGCGCCTTCAGCTTCGCGGCTTCGGCGGTCTTGAGCTGAGTGATGACGTCGATCATGACAGGACCTTAGTCCCCCCTTGTGATGGCTGTAAATCCGAATTGAAGAATGACGCGGCGGGTAATTGTACATTCGTGCGCGTCGTTCATAGAGCTACTCAGAGTATACTTACGGTGAGTACGTTTACGGTCCACAGTCAGCAAAGTTTAGCGAATTCTGCTGTCGTCTTCGGCAGGTGCCCAAGCGATCTAGCCTTAGTTGAGCATGTCGACGTGGCAGACTCTGGATGTTCCGCGAACCGGTCCATCGAACGCCGAAGCGGTGCCCGGTTATAAGTTAACTCGCGTGAGGTTGATGCGATGCTACGCCCGAGACGGGCACGAGGGCCAGCAGCACGTCCATGAACATCGCTCAGAATCGAGCAAGCGAAATCGAAAGTCGTGCCCGGTCCACCTACCGCATGACCGACCTCGCACGTGAGCGATAGGGCCGCGTCGGGTTACCGCAAAAGCCGTCGTGGACTCTTAAGTGTCGCGCTGATCTCGCCGTTGCCACGCCAAACCGAAGAGCGGAGGAGCGGGGCCGTGGAACCAAGTTCGAGCAATGACACTGCTGCGAAACGAGCAGTCGATTGGGATTCCTGCAACACGTGGCGCGAATTTGGACAAGCTAAGCTCTCCGCTATGCTCGGAGC
>DATAHU010000160.1:0-17740 GCA_036263015.1 Polyangiaceae bacterium
CGCCTTGTGCCGCAAAGAGGGAACCTGCGGCGATGGCGTGATTGGCGGCACGGAGACCTGCGACGACGGCAACACCAAGAGCGGTGATGGTTGCAGCAGCACGTGTAAGCGCGAGTACTGCGGTGACGGCGTCAAGCAAACAGCGTTGGGTGAACAGTGCGACGACCACAACACGACGTCGGGCGACGGCTGTAGTAGGACTTGTAAGGTCGAAGTGTTCTGCGGCAATGGAACCGTGGAAGGCACGGAGCAGTGCGACGACGGCAACAACAACAGCGGCGACGGTTGTAGCAGCACCTGCCTGAAGGAAGCAGTGTGCGGAAACTCCAAAGTGGAAGCGTCGGAGGAGTGCGACGACGGCAACAAGACGACGGGTGATGGCTGCAATGGGCTATGCCGAATCGAGCACTATTGCGGGGACAGCGTGCTGGATACGGGCGAGACCTGCGATGATGGCAACACCAAGAGCGGTGATGGTTGCAGTGCCACTTGTCAGAAGGAGAGCTTCATCGTCAAGTGAACGGCCTCGAGCGCTGGGCGGCGGTTGAATCCCTTGAGGCTGCGGTAACTTAACCCTGTTGGGTGAACGCGTGTACGGTTTTAGGATAACGGTCTGAAAATGCGCTGAAATCCTTTAGTAAGTCTCTGCCCGTCCGTTTCTCGGATCGCGTGTTTGCGGGGATTTCCAAGTTTGCTGCGCGCTGGTTGCCAGCGTTGACGCTCCTCATGAGCTCGGCATGTGGGACAGAAGCGCCGTATGAGCCTGCGGATCTCAACTCGGACTTTCGGGGTGAGTCTTCTTCGATCAGCGGTTGTGTCGATGGTCAGACTCGCGCGTGCCATCTCACGTTGGATCGGCATGGTGATATCCTGTCGTGCTATGTGGGTACCCAGGCGTGTGGCAATGGTCAGTGGGGCGAATGCGGTGGAGGGCAAGTCGTCGATGAGGAGCTGACGGAGGAGCAGCGCTCTGCGTTGAACCTGGCAGCGCTGACGACGACTTCAGCGTGCACCGACAACCCGTGTGATCCTTCGTGCCGCACGTTCAAAGATGTTCCGCCAGCGGCCACCCAAGACACCTACCACCTCGGCAAGAGCGACTACGACTGGGAGGTGGGGACGCTCAGCGGCTTACCGCCAGGCCTGGTCTCGAAGGGCCTCATCGAGCCGTGCGAGACGGGGTCCGATTGCCAGTTCAACACGTATTGTGTGAACCCCGATAGCTCAACCTGTGACCATGACATGTGCGCTTCGGGCGACGCGATGACCGACAGCTGCAACTCCTGCGTCGACAAGGTCTGCGATTCGGATCCCACCTGTTGTACCCGCGCGACAGCAGCTTGCACTCACAACCAGTGCGAAACGGGTGCGGCGCTCAAGTCCGATTGTGATCCTTGCGTCACGAGTGTTTGCAGCGCCTACCCGAACTGTTGCAAGTCGAGCGGCAGTTGGGATGCCACTTGCGTGGCCGCGGTCACCAGTGTTTGCGGCGCGACCTGTGGTTGCTGCACCGGGGACACTGGCTACGACGGTAAGTGCTACAGCGCGCCTCAGGCGGCGCAAAGCTGGACCGCTGGACGTACGACTTGTCAAGCGCATGGCCAGAGCTGGGAACTTGCGGCCGTCGATAATGCCGGAGAGAACAGTTATCTCTACGGACTAAACTCCCATGACCACTGGTTGGGGTTAACGGAAGCCAACAGCGTCGGTACAACGAGTAACTGGGCTTGGAGCAGCGCTTCGCCCTCGGGCAGTTGGAACGAATCGACCAAGACCGGGTTGAGCTACACCAACTTTGCCTCCGGTGAACCCAACTCTTCGAGTTACTGGAAAGGCGCGTCCTATGGGAACTGGAAGAACTGTGCTCGTCTGAAGGCGGGCAATGGCGGCACCTGGACGGCGGAGGAGTGTAGCAATACCTACGAGCCCTTGTGCGAAGGCCCAGGGTTGTGTTTGGGCAAAGCCCCGCCGCCTTATGTCGCGTGCAGTCACGACCCCTGCCAGACCGGCGCCGCGCTGAACGCCAACTGCGACGCTTGTGCGAAGGCCGTGTGCGCGGCGGATTCGACTTGTTGTTCGAGCTCCTGGACCGCTAGCTGTGTTGCGTTGGTGGCGAGCAAGTGCGGCACACAACAATGCGGTTGCGCTAGCGGCGAGACGAGCTACGGCGGGCACTGCTACTACTACGAGTCAACGACCAAGTCATGGTTGACCGCTCGCACGAGTTGTCAAACGCGCGGCACGGGCTGGGATCTCGCGTCCGTCACCGATGCCTCGGAAGAGACGTCGTTCGAAGGGCAGTACACGGGCCACAGTAGTTCGGACATGTGGATTGGATTCCAGGAGTCGAGCGGCAAGTGGACATGGGCCAATGGCGATCCTTCGGGTACTTGGAAAGAGTCGGGCGGCGGTTCGATCTACACGCATTGGAAGACAGGTCAGCCCGACGCGATTGGCAACAACTGCCTGATGATGTCGACCGGTGGCTACTGGTACGATCAAGGCTGCACGTCGACCCTCAAGTCTCTGTGCGAGGGTCCCGTCTCGAAGATCAGTGCAACCAAAGCGGTCACCCCGCTTGGCTCGATGGGAACGTCGGACGGTGGCGGCATTGGAGAAACGCGGACTTGGTCGAGTTCGTGCGTCGATAAGGTCAAGAGCGTGTGTGACGCGGACTGCAGCGCCAGCGACGGACTAGGCGAAGGGAGTTGCTTGCCTTGGTATCCAGGTCAAACCGATAGCACGTGCAACGACATCGATCTTGCGATCGGGATCCCCTGCGGTTCATCGATTCCCGTCTGCAATCACGGGACGAAGGATGCCCCTGCAGGCATCAAGCTCGTGCACTTCCCCGCTAACTCACAGCAATACCCGAGTTGCTCGCCCGATCTGAGCCACCCGCAGATGTACGAGTGTACGACCAAAGCAGCGATTCCAGCCGGGCGCTGCATCGACGTGACCGACTGTCCGAAGCTCGTCGGCAATCGTGAGTTCATGGTCAACCCGGCCGGCTCCGGTCACATCAGCGAGTGTAGCTGCCTCGACAATTGGAGTCTCTATTCGGGCGGCACTTGCGGTACACCGATCTGCGCTGGTGGCACGAGTGTTTCCACGCTCAAGCGGCGCCCCGTCGACATCATCATCAGCGTCGACAACTCGGGCAGTATGCAGAACGTGATCAAAGCGATTCAAGACCGCATCAACGGCGATTTCGCAACGATCATCGGCAACAGCGGCGTCGACTATCGTGTGATCATCGTTTCCCGCTACGGCAACGTGAACATTGCCAACTATGATTGCTCGTCCGGCTTTTCGTGCGCCTACATGGAGGCCTACGCGATCTGCATCGGTTCACCACTATCCGGTCTAACTTGCCCAACGAGCGCGTTGAGTTCGACTCCGACGCTTGCGAACGTGGCTTCGCGCTTCTACCAGCACAGCACCGATATCGGGAGCCGCGATATCTTGTGCAAGCTGCTCGACTCCTACGACACTTCCGACCCGTACCCCAACGCGCGTACGAGTTGGACGAGCGTTGCTCCAAGTGGCTGGGGCGCATTCCTGCGCAAGGAAGCTTTGAAGGAGTTCGTGCTCGTGACGGACGACGGCATCGCTGCCACCGGTGGCACGGGTGAGTGCGCCTCGAGCACTGGCATCACCGATGATCTCACGGGCGCAAACAATTGGGACAAGGCCCTGCGTCAAATGGCGCCCGATCAGTTTGGCGCCTACAACTCGTCGAGCCCCGCTACGAACCGCAACTACATTCTGCACAGCATCATCGGCATGGCGGGCAACGCCGCGACTCCGACGGCGCTGCAACCGACGGATGCCGTTGAAACCAAGTGCTGCAAGAATGGCAGCACTTCCTCCCGCACTTGCCCCGCCAACAGCGCAGATACGACGGGAGGCATTCGCTACGGCTCGGCATATCAGGAACTCAGCCGCATGAGCGGCGGCCTGCGCTATCCGATTTGTTTCAACTCGAACTTCAACGATATCTTCAACGCGATCGCGGCCAAAGTCGTCGATGGCGCCAAAGTGTCGTGCGACTTTACGCTGCAGAACGCTAGCAGCTTCGACATCAACACGGCCCAGGTCCTATTTCAGAAGGACTCCAAGTCGACTGCGGTAGCACTGACCCGTGCGAGCTCGCTCAGCAGTTGCGGCACCAACCAATGGTACTCACCCAATACCAAGGACCTTTCGATCCTGAGTTTGTGTCCGAGCACTTGCACCACCGCGCAAGCTAGCAGCAGCGCGAGCATCAGTGTCGAAGTGGGTTGTCAGCGAAACGGATACTATGATCCTTATAGTTTCACGCAGGTGTATCAATCCACCTGCGACTTCGATGAACTCGTGCAGTGGGAGTTCTTGAAAGCTGCAGGGACGACTCCCGCAGATTCGAACATCGTGCTGTCGATTCGCGTGGCCGCAACGGAAGACGATTTGAAGAATCAGACGTGGAAGCCGTTGAGCAGGCTGAGCACCGCTGCGGGCAACAGTACTTGCACGACGCCGAGCGTCAAAGGGTGTCCCCTCGATGTCTATTCCACGCTCGGTATTCCCGGTGCGCACGCGACGTTTGCCGAAGTGAAAGTGGAAGTCAATCCTTCCAGCGCCAAGACCGACATCTCGAGTCTCAAGACCTTGGAACTGTCTCACTCGTGCGTCCCGGCGCAGTAGTGTTTCGGTCGTGTTTGATGTCGCGCCGCGTCAAACGTAGCAAGTGTGCCCCATAGCTTAATTCGGAAAGAACACGGGCCGTTCAGTGCGGGGTGCAATCACTACGTCTTCTGGGGATCATTGGGGGAGTGGTGCTGTGGTCGGGCCTGGCCCGAGCGCAGAGCCACGGATTTGCGGTAGACCGGTTCGAGCCGGCTGAGCGAGGCAGCGACTGGTTCGCGGCAGAGTCGCTCGACCTGCGCGGTAACCTGCGCTGGGTGGCGGGTGCTACACTCGACTACGCGCACGATCCGTTGGTCGCCTACGACTCCAACGGCGACGTCGCGGCCCGGATCGTCGAACGCCAGATCTTCGCTCACTTGGGCGCAGCGTTGACTTTGAGCGATCGTTTCCGCGTCGGACTGATGGTCCCCGTATTGCTGAATAGCGCTGGGGATTCGGTGACGAGCGGAGGGTCTTCGTATTCGCCTGCAGACGGCGCGGGGCTCGGAGACATTCGCTTCTCTGCAGACGCGCGAATCCTGGGCAAATATGGAGATCCTTTGACGTTGGTTGGAGGGCTCTGGTTATTCATCCCCAACGGCAGCACACGCAATTTCGCAAGTGACGGCGCTTTCAGAATGAGCCCACGGGTCGCGGTAGCGGGTCTTTTGGGGCATTTCGCCTATGCGGCGAAAGCCGGCGCACAGATCCGCACTTCCTCCGATAACTTTGGAGGCGAGCCGTTCGGCAGCGAAATCCAGCTCACGTTGGCGTCAGGTTATCGCTTGGTCGATGACAAACTGCTTCTGGGGGCCGAGGCCGTGACGTCGACGGTCGTCTCCGATAGCGGTGGTTTCTTCGATCGAGAGGCGACGCCTTTCGAACTCTTGTTCGGAGGGCATTACCAGCAGGAGCAAATGTCGTTTGGTTTGGGGGCAGGGCCGGGGTTAACCCATGGGTATGGCTCCCCAGCGGTTCGAGTCGTTGCGTCGTTCGAATGGCGCTCCGCCGCGCCGAAAGGAGAGAGCCTATGAAGCGCTCAGCGTTGTCCGCTTGCTCGGTTCTGGCGCTCACGGCTTGCGCCACGGAACTGACTCCAAGCTCGACGGAGCCCGTCTCGGTGGTGGGTCAGGCCGCGTCTTTCCCTTCGGATTCCGCTTCCTGGTCGCCTTTGCTCCAGGGCGGCGTCCACATGGGCGACATAACCACCGACGGTAACAACAACGGGCGCGAGATCGTCGGCGATACGACGTATCCCGCCGTGCAGACTTCGAGCGATGGCGAGTACTTCATGGTGCGCTTGCGACTCGACGCGAGTCCGCTGCAAAACGGTAACGTGCGCCCCTACGGTTGGGGTCTGCTGATCGACACGGATGGCGACTTCAGCGCTTACGAGTTCGCGATCCTGCTCGATGGAACGGGCAGCACCAAGCGCGTGCTGTTCTTGCAGAACACAGATCCTGGCACGACCGGAGATCCGAGCGACGTTGCGGAGACGACCATTAGTAGCCAGGTCGTCGATCTCACGGCTGGAGGCAATACGCAGGTCAGTGTTGCCGACAGTACCTTCTCTTCCAATCCCGACTACTTTCTCGATCTTGCGGTTCCGCTATCCGCCCTCGCTGCGGGCGGCATTGGCCTCACCGATCGCATCTATTTTTTGGGGGGCACATCGAGCAGCGGAAACTCGCTGAGTTTGGATCTCGCGGGCACGGACCAAAGTGGCGCGGGTTCGATGGAACTTGCGATCTCCGACGAAGTGACGCTGTCTGGCGCGCCACCCGACGTCGATGGCGACGGAGTGGTTGCAGACGTCGATGCGGACAACGACGGTGACGGTATCCCCGATGCTGGGGAGAACCCTTACGGCATCGATCCGGACGGGGATGCGGACAACGACGGCGTTCCGAACTGGTGGGATGCGGATGACAACGGCACCGCGACCAGCCCGGCGTGTAACGATGCAAACACCGATGGGCTTTGTGACACCTACGACGTCGCGTTCGACGCTGACGGTGACGGCATTCCGAATCACAACGACCTCGACTCCGACCAAGACGGCATCGTCGACAGCGTAGAAGCTGGACACCGCGGCCCAGACGAAGATGAAGACGGTCTGGTCGACGGAGCGACAGGAACCAACGGTTACACTGATTCTCTCGAGACGAGCGCCGACTCGGGGACTGCCAACTACGTGCTGCTCGATACCGACAACGACAGCGCTCCCGACTTCTTGGATTTGGACAGTGACGGCGATGGTATCGACGACATTGCCGAAACCAGCAACGACTGGCTGGACGAGAACGCCGACGGTCGCATCGACGATACGACGGACGCAGACGCAGACGGCATAGCCGCTAGCGCCGATGACGATGACGGCAAGCTGGGATGGCCTGTTTCTCTGGTCCCCGGAGACGGCGACGACGACGGCATTCCCGATCCTTACGACGTGGACGATGATGGTCCGGGAGACAGCGATCAAGACGGCTTCATGGACGACGAGGAGTGCGAGGGAGGATGGCCGTGCCCCGACTCCAACTCCGATGGCACGCCGGACTACATGACATCAGCGACCGACCTGGACGGTGATGGTGTGCTCAACGTCGATGACGACGATGCGAACGACCCCAACGTCTGCGCTGACATCGACGATGACAACTGCGACGACTGCTCGGTAACGGGAGCGGATGGCAGCGGTGGTGATCCCGACAACGACGGCGACGACGACGATGGCGACGGGATCTGCAATCTCTCCGATGCCGACTCGGACAACGACGGCGTGGATGACGGTGAGGACACCGACGCCAACGATCCCTACGTCTGCGCCGATGTCGACAACGACAACTGTGACGATTGCTCGGTGACCGGAGCGGATGGCAGCGGTGGTGATCCCGACAACGACGGGCCGGACACCGATGAGGACGGAGAGTGTGATCAACCGATCACGGACACCGACGGGGACGGCGTGAACGATGATGTCGACCTCGACGCGAACGATCCATTGGTCTGTCAAGACGTCGACCTCGACGGCTGTGACGACTGCACGGTGACCGGCGCCGATGGTACTGGTGGCGATCCCGACAACGACGGCGCGGATGCCGATCAAGATGGCACTTGCGACGCGGCCGAAACGGACAGTGACAACGATGGCGTTGCAAATTCCTTCGACGATGACCCGCTGGATGCAAACGTTTGCTCCGATACCGACGCCGACGGCTGCGATGACTGCTCGGTGACGGGCGCCGATGGTAGCGGTGGTGATCCCGACAACGATGGCACCGATATCGATCAGGATGGGACCTGCGATGACGGCGAAACGGACAATGACGACGACGGTGTCGTGAATTCGAGCGATACGGATCCCGACGATCCCAACGTGTGCCGCGACGTCGATCTGGATGGTTGCGACGATTGCACGGTCACCGGGGCAGATCTGAGCGGCGGGGATCCGGACGATGACGGCCCCGACCTCGACCAGGACGGCGTCTGCGACGAAGGCGAGACGGACAACGACGACGATGGCGTGCCCAACTCGCTAGACCGTGACAAGGACAACCCGTTCATCTGCCGCGATGCAGATAACGACCGGTGTGACGACTGCAGCCTCACGGGTACGAGCTATCCAGGTGGTAACCCAGCACACGATGGACCCGATAGCGACGGTGACGGCAAGTGTAACCTGGGCGATCCCGATGACGACGCAGACGGCATCGACGATGTCGACGACTTGGATCCCAAGAACTCCTACCGCTGCCGAGATACGGACAACGACACTTGCGATGACTGCAGCGTCACTGGTCCCAATCGCAGCGGTGGTGATCCGTCGAACGATGGACTCGACAGCGACGGCGATGGACGCTGTGATGCCGCGGGCACTGGGGTCGTTCTCGTCGACGGAGGTGTAACGAGTCCGCTCGACAGTGACGGCGATGGGATACCGGACGTGGTCGAAGGCAGCCTCGACTCGGATGCAGACGGCCTGGCCGACGATGTCGACGACGATGACGACAACGACGGCATCCCAACGGCAGACGAAGACGTCGACGGCGACGGAGATCCGCGCAACGACGACACCGACAACGACGGCATTGCAAACTACCTCGACCCGGACGACGACAACGATGGCATTCTCACTCGCAACGAATCGACGTCGGACAGCAACGGCAATGGAGTTCCCGACTACTTGGAGGCGGCGGGAAGCAACCAGGGCGGCGGCTCCCGCGATGCTGGCGACGCTGGTGATGCTGGTGATGCCGGAATTGATGCGGGCGATTCCGGTCAGGTAGGTTCAGCAACCGGTTCGACCGGCGCGGAAGATGCGTCTGTGACGGATACCGAGAGTAACACCACGATCCAAACGGACGTCGATGCTGCTACCCAGGTGACGAGCAGCACCGCTAGCGACGATGCAAGCACCGCCGCGCAAACGGCCACCGACGTCAGCTCCGATGCAGGCTCGGAGACGAGCCCGGCCACCACGATCGCGGATGCAGCGCTCCCCGAGCTCGATGCAGCCAGCGGATCGAACGTTCGCTTCGGTGGCGGTGGCGCTTGCGACCTGAGTCCGCCGACGCGGGGGAGCGGCTGGCTTTCCACGTTGGCCTTACTCGGCGTGATCGCAGGTGCGCGGCTGCGCTCGAAGCCACGTCGGGACGCGACTCGTCCTGCTGCCTGAGCGCGTGCGAACGATTGCACGCGTGCGCTGAGTAAACCCAAAGCACGTGGTGCCGACGCCCGGAGGATCTGGAGGTCCTCGCGGCGTCGGCATTGGGCTGTCGCATTCGGGAGCGGTCGCTTGGCTGCTTGGCTGCTCGAGTGCTCGACGGGGTTCGAGCCTTGACGGCCAAACGCGTCCGCTCCAGGTATTCATCAGCTGATGAATTACGGGGGGCGCAGTGCTGGGAGCGTGCCGTTTGCCATAGCGTCCGCCGTGGTCTTCGAGGGCATGCGTGCTGGCGCCGGAACGTTTCGCTTGGTTCTCGACCTGCCGGCGCGCGCGCGACTCGGATCCGTTGCCTTCGCCGAATTCTGTCGCGCGACAGACCTTTCGACGCGAGGCGTCGTCTTCTATGCCATCTATGGGTTCGGTGGAGTGTTGCTCACGCTGACGGCCTGGCTCGTCACGGCGCGCGGACGCTCGTCACCGCGGGTTCACAACCTGCTCGGAGCGGCTGTTCTGTGCTCCATTTTTGTACTGGTCTTTACGACTCAGGCGGCGCCACTGATGTGGAGAGTTGGCTCGGCGCCCCCCGATCCGCTGCTCCTCGCCGCCCTGCTCGATCGCTTCACGTTCTGGACGACACTGAGAGTCTGCTGCGTCGATCTGTCGTTTCTTGCGACGGTGGCGGCACTTGTGAGCCTGGTTTTCGACCAACGCCCTGGCAGCGGTAGCCAAACCGATTCTGGCAGCTTGGAAAGCGGCTCTTGATGTGATGCTGCGTACGGCTCTGGGTGATCCAGAGCACGTTGCCGCACTACGCAAGTCGATCCAGGGGTCACTGAACGAGGGTGCTGACGCTGGGCGACTGAACGCTCGCAGGCGATCGCCGATTCTCAGAACGCCTGTTCGAGTTGTTGGATGTTTTCCCGCAGATCGTACGACTTGCTGGGGGCAGGCAGCGCCATGCCTGCAGGCGCGCTCGGCGCGGGGCTCGTCTCGGGTGCCCGGTCGCGACGCATCTCGAGCACCAGCGTTGGCGGGTACTCGATTTGATATTTGATCTCGAGCTTGTGCTTCTCTTTTGGCTGGAGCGTCAAAGGCCAGCGCAAAATGCCCTTCGAATCGGGCTTTGTTTCGGGGGTTATCTTTACTCCGCTAATGATGATATCGCGATCTTCGGACACCGGGACGCGGTCGGCGAGCTGCAATTGCACGGGCTTGCTCGACAGGTTCTCGACGGTCACGACGAAAGCCAACTGCATTTGCGTGCGTTGTTTGCGAACCAACGCGCTGTGCTTCTTGTCGAGCACGCGTGAGAGCTTCAGCTGATCGGCCACGCCCAAGAACAGCGCGAAGGGTTCACCGTCGGCGACGAAATCCAAGTCGGTCATGCCGAGGAACGCGCCTCCCTGATACATCGCCACGTTTCCGGGCAAGAGTGATTGCCCACTGTCGTTGAGCATTTCGAGGGTTTGTGCCGCGTTCAGTGACTGCTCCGGGGCTGCTACAATCGCTTTTTTGGCTTTCAACGTGGCGTGACCGATCGGTACCCGCACTTCGCGTCCGTCGGCGCGCAACAACGTCGTACCGAGCGCTTTGAACTGCGTGGTCGTGCCGCGCTCTTGCAGACTCTGGAAGATCTGAACCGTCTTGCTCTGGGTTACCTGAAACGACTCGAAGTTGCGCTGATAGCTTTCTTCGAAGTTGCTGTTCGAGTCGAAGCTTTGGACACGCTTGTTCCAAAGGCGGTTCTGGCCTTGAAATGCGGCTTCGGCGCGTTTGAAAGACGCGCTCATCGTCTCCACGGTTTGAGTGCGTGCGCGCGTTTCGCCGAGCGTGAGTGCATCGAGTTCGGGAATGCGCGCCGCAGCGGTCGATGACTGGGTCGAGAACGTCAATTGTGCATTGTCCCAATCCTCGCCGCTGGTTTGCGAGACGACGGCATAGGACGTCACTTCGACGGTCGTGGTGTCACCCTCGGTAGTGCGGACTTCGTGGGCGCTCTCCCAAGTTGCACCGGGCAACATGTACGTCAGTTCGAGCTGTGCATCTGCCGCGGCTACGCCTTCGGCACTGACGAGCACCGTAGTCTCTTCGAGTTGAGTCAAACTGCGCAGCTCATCGAGTAGCTTCTGACCGGCTTCGATTTGCGGGGTGAGCTTGTCGCGCTCCGCCTGGATCGTACGCCGCCCTTTGGCGATCTCGCGCAGTTTGATTCCGATGAAGTCTACGACCGCTGCGTAAGTCTCGACACCAACGCTGCCCGTGCGCACGGTGCTGCTGGTCGGGCTGGACGCGCTCGCGCTCGGCGTCGTGGGCGCTTGGTTCGGCGTCATCACGTCGTCGTTCAACTTCTCGAGCGAGAAGGCCTTGATGTCTTCGACTTGTTTGGCTTGCGCGTCGAGGACGGCAAGTTCATCGTCCAACTCCTGCATGCGGCTTTGCAACGCACGAGAACTGGCTTCGGCCTTGAGGTAGCGGGGCTCGGTAGCATGCGCGAGATAACCTCTGACGACGCGCACATCCTGAATGCGTCCAGTGGAAATCGCGGCGCGCACGGAGCTTTCATCGACCCAGCCCGGCAATTGGCGAAAAGCATAAACCTTGGGTGTAGTCGTCAAAGCAACGCTACCGACTCGTGACACCAAGGCGCGGTCGGAGTAGACCGTCACCTTCTGGATCTTGGACAGGGTGGTGACGGCGTTCGGATCATCGACGGCAGAGACGGCGTTTATCTGAGGCACGCCTTGGTTGTCTGTCGACGTCGTGTTTTGGCTCGGACTCACCGCCTCCTTCGCTGGTGTCGGCGTGCAACCCGCGGCGAGTAGCCAAACCGAGATCCCAATTCCGATCCCATGCCCAAGTCCCAGCGTCCTCGACATCCTGGACCTGTGATACGGCGAAACGCGCCTTGGGATCCAGCGGCATTCGCGTCCAACCGAGCGAACGCACGCCGCGAAGCTAGTGCCCGTGCGCGCGTGTAGCAGGTGCACGCAGGGCGCGCGGTCCCGTCAGCGGTGGGTCGGTCGCGAAAACGCGGGCCACAGCGCGTAAATCAGTATGGGCTGGCTCATGAAACGAGAGTGCCGCGCGCGTTCACGGGCGGAATCGTGGATGACTCGAGTCGCAGCGTGAACGTCAACACGCGTTCGTCGCGAATCAGTTTGACGTGCATGGCATCGCTATCGAGCTTGCGCGCCAGGACGTAACTCTCGGGGCCGTCGATCGTCACCCCGTTCACTTCGACGACGAGATCCCCTTTTCTGATCCCCCCGGCGGCAGCGCTCGAACCCGGCAAACAGGCGAGCACCGGCAAGCCCCGACTCTTGGGGGTGTTGGCAAGAAATGCCGCAAGCTCGCTGCCCAGTTCGTCTTCGAGTTTCACGCTAGTGATTCGAAGCATAGACCGGGCCAGGTTTCGGCTGGTGTCGTTTCGCGAGCTTGCGGGTTTGAGCCTGGCACCCGGTTGCAAACTTGCAGCGCCCACCTGCGGCATTGGATCCGAGCGTTTCAGCGCGGCACAGCTGGTCATTGCCGCTGCTTGGAATCGGCGCAAGGCTGCGGCTCGTGATCAAGCACATCGTATTGTGGAAGTTGAAGGACAACGCCGGTGGTCGCAACCGTGACGAGAATGCGGCGCTGATCAAGCGCGGGCTCGAAGGGCTGCAGGGGGTGATCGACGGACTCCTTCGAATCGAAGTGGGCTTCGATTTCAGCCGGGGCGAACATTCGAGCGATCTGGCGCTCTATTCGGAGTTCGAATCGCGAGCTGCGCTCGATGCCTATCAAAGCCACCCGGCGCACAAGGCGATCATGCCGCTGGTTCTCGAGGCGCGTTCGGAACGTCGTGTCGTCGACTACGAGACTTGAGTCGCTTGCTTACTCATGACTGTGCCGGGTGAACGAAATTGAGGCCCCGCACGATCTCGAACCACGGCGCGGGCCGCTACTGACTCGTCTTGCTCGCGACGCCAACCAACGCGAGGTTGATCACGACTGCATCTCGAATCAGATTGTCCGTAGCCCCCTTGTGCGACACACCGAAAGGCTGGCGATCGAGCAGGAACTTCGCGTCGAGAGTCGCGCGGTCCCCAGTTACCGCGATCGTTGCGGGAAATGTGATCTCCTTCTTTACGCCACGCAAGTCGAAGATACCGCTCACCGTGTGTGTACGGCCGCGTTCAGCTCCGGGGACTATTCGTGTCGAGTTGAACGTCGCAGTGGGGTGATTGGCGACGTCGAAGAAGTCGGCAGACTTGAGGTGTTTGGTCAGACCATCAGCGCCAGTCTGAACCGAGTCCACGTCGATCTTCACGTTGGCAGAGACCTTGCTCAGATCGCTGCCCTCGATCTGAGCCGAGCCACTGAACTTGCTGAAGTGACCTTGCTGTTCGCCCGTGAAGTTGGCGCCCACGAAACCGATTTGGGAGGCCGCCGCATCGAGGACGAACTCCCGTGGGTTCTGCAGACCTGGCGAGCTGGGCGCGGACGCTTCAGCGATCTTGGCTAGAGGCATGTCCGGCAACGGCGGCCCTTTCTTCCCACAGCCAAGCGCCAAACAAACAAACAGAACAGTCGGCAACGAAGCTCGCATCACGCCCCCACCTATCACAGGCCTGTGCCGATGTCACCGGGGCCAAGCCCCGCCAGGGGCGTTGGGGCTTTCGGTCAAGCCGAGGCGCGTGGCGCGTGAAAGTTGCGCACCGCGATACTCAGAGCCTCCGCAAGCACTCCACAGGAGAAAGCGTGTTGAGCCTTGTACTCGAGCAACACATGACCCGTGACTGCGTCTTCCCCCAGTAAGGGAAGCACCGCGAACGATCGGCCGCCGCCGTCCATCGAGGCCAGCTCGGGTGGTAACAGATCGCGTCCACGGAATGCCTTGGGCGACGTGCCTGGCTTGGTTGCGTCAGGCTCGGTGCTCACGACCAAGCGCGCTTGGTTCGCGTCTCCCGGCGTGTCGTACACGCACACGAAGCAACTGCTCAGACCCAATTCGGGCAGAACTTGGCGCACGCGCAGCCCCAACTCTGCGAAGTCCCTGGCCGCGGCGAGCGAGTTACAGGCTCCTGCGATCTTGCGTGCCCAACGCGTGAGCTCGAGCTGAGCGCGCCCGAGGCCCCGCTGCAAGGCTGCGCTGGTCGCGAGTCGAACTGCGTGAAAGAGATCTTCTGCGAGTCGATAAGCGTCTGGTGCGCTCTGCAATACCGGGGCCAGCTCCTCACGCAAGACGGTCAGCACCTCATCGACGGCGTTCAAGTCGACGCGCGCTGCGGCGAGCCGTTGAGTGAGTCGTTCGGTTGCGGGCAAGAAGCGTTGTGCCGTACCCGCTATCAGATCGTCCGTGAGTGCGCTGAGCAAGGACCGCTCCCAACCGTCGCCGGCGGCCGAGAAACGCCCGCGTGCAGCACGTCCGAGTTGAGCGGTGATGCGCTCGCGATGCATCATCAATGCGCTCATGAAGCGTTCGTTCGACTGAGACGCCGTGCGACGTCCTAGCACGAGCGCCGAGCAACCGCACGATTGACGCACCACCAACTCAGTACTGATCTTGAGATCCATTGCGTCGCCGTCGTTTTGCCGTTGCAGCACGCGGCGCGCAGCCTCCCGCCCCAGCCGTGCCAGTGGCTGGCGAGACGTCGTCAAGCTGGGTTCGGTGAGGCGAGCTTCCTCGATGTCGTCGAAGCCTACGACCACGAGTCTCTCGGGCATCGAGACGCCCAGTTTTCTGAGCTCGTCCATCGCACCGATGGCCATGTTGTCGTTGGCCGCAACGATCGCATCGAGTCGGTCGAGCGACGCGCCAAATCGTTTCGAGAGCGTTCGCACGGCGGCCGCGCCGCTTTCCATTCGGAAGTCACCTGCAACCAAGAGGTCATCCGATCGCGACAAGCCATGCTTGGCGAGCACACCTTGATAAGCTTGGACGCGCAATTCCGATTCGGCGTTTGCGGGTGGGCCGCTAATGAAGGCGACACGCTTGCATTGGTGGTGATCGACCACGTGTTCGACCAACGTCGCCATTCCGGCCTCGTTGTCGATCGTAACGCTCGGGGCGCTCCGCAACGGCACGCCCACACTGCACAAGGGCAGCCCGGTGTAGCGCTCGCAAAAGTCGCGCACGCCAAGCACCCCCACCTTGTGGCTCAATGTGCTCGACAGAACGACCAAGCCGCTCAGAATGTGCGGGCCAGCGAGCTCGTAGAGCTGTTCACTTCGGGGGCCCTCTTGCGTCCCCGCCTGGAGCGGGCCGCCCACGAACACGAGCAAATTCGCGCCTGCATCGGCCGCTCCCTGTTCGATTCCATCGCACAGCGTCGCTTGGTAAGGATCGCCGAGCCAATCGACGATCACGCCGATCGTCGTGCCCCTGCCGCCCAGGCGATTCTTCGAACGCAGCATCCCAATATTCTAGCGTCCAAGGTCGGGACAAAGCTCAGCCCAAAATGCTTTCATCTGCGAAATCTTTAGGCTCGAGACCGGGCCCAACTCGGATTTGGATCAAAGGGGCTAGCGGGTGTGGCAAGTCGACGCTGGGACGCGAGCTGGCTCGTCGCTCGGGCCTACGGTTCGTCGAGCTCGATGCGCTGCATCATGGACCGAATTGGTCCGCTGCCACTGCCGAAGAACTGCGGACGCGAGTCCAGAAGGAGATGCAGTGGTCCGAAGGTTGGATCATCGATGGCAACTACGACGGCAAGCTGGGGTCTTTGGTGCGCGACAACGCCCAATTGATCGTGTGGATCGATTTGCCACTGTCCACGCAACTGCTGCGCCTAGCTCGCCGCACTCTACGTAGATGGTTAACAAATGAGGAGCTGTGGAACGGAAATCGCGAGACGTTGAAGGAAGCGCTCTGGGGTCGGGAAGCGCTGTTCGCGTGGGCGGTGCGAACGCACTTCAGCTATCGTCGCACTTGGCCGTCGTGGTTGGCGGGGCGCAACGTCGTTCGTCTGCGCAGCGCGCGCGAGGTCGCTGAATGGCTGGAGCAGTTCACGCGTGGGCGGTTCTTGGGTGACTTCGAGTTCACCAAGGACATCCCCTAGGCTTGCCAACAGACCCGAGCGCTGAATAGGCTTCGCTGCATGGCGCGCGAAAGCTCTTTGGTTCGGTTTGGCTTGGCGATAGACGAACCGTTGTTGGCGGACTTCGATGCGCTCGTGAAGGAGCGAGGTTGCACTCGCTCTGAGTTGTTTCGCGACTTGGCGCGGGCCGAGGTGGGACGTGCACAAATCAAAGACAACGTACCCGCGGTGGCCTCTTTGACTATTGTCTACGATCATCACGTGCGCGATCTGAGCGAGCGGCTCAACGAGTTGCAGCACGAGTTGGGGGATCGCGTTCGGGCCACGCTTCACATTCACTTGAATCACGATCTGTGCTTGGAAGTGATTGTGCTGCGTGGACAATCCGACGAGCTGCGAGCCATCTCGGAAAAGATCTTGGCCACACGTGGCGTCAAACACGGTGGGGTCGAGATCATCTCCGAGTCCCTTCACGCCAGGTCGCACTCTGACGCGCACGCCAGCCGCGCGGATTTCCCCGTAAAAAAGGCGCATCCAGCTCGGCCTCGCTCAAAGAAGAAGCACAAGCATTGATTGCCGATGGCGCTTGGCGCAGGTCTGATCTGCACATGGCGCGTGGCAGCTCGATAGCTTCAGCGCAGTCGAAACTGAACGACCCAGCGCATGCGCACTTTCACGGCCACGCCGTCCTTGATCGCGGGGCTGAAGTGGTAGCCAACAATCGCACTCAACGCACTCTGATCCAGGCCATACCCGGTGTGCTCGAGCGCGCGGGCGTCCTGCACGCGGCCAGTCTCATCTACGACGATTTCGAGGGGCACATTGGCTTCGATCTCCGCCGCACGGGCAGCGGGAGGATAGACCGCGACCCGGGTGGCGAGCAGGCGAGCTGGAGTGTTTACTTGATGCGTGCCATAGGTCATGGGTTTTGCAGGCGCTCGCGGCGGCTCCCGCGTGCGATTCGCTTGCAATGCCGGCAGCGCGAAGCGCACAGGGCCGGCTGGGAGCGGCGCAGTGCTAGCCGGCAGCGCAGAATCGGCCGCCACTGCTTCGTCAGCCGCTTCGACCGATTGATCCGCGACGGGGATTGCGGGGACGGGATCAATCCTGACGGCCCGTGCTGGCGCCACTCCTTGGTGTTCCGGTGGCGCCGCGCCTTCGACAGCGCCCACGTTGTCTGGCGCCGGCCCCCGAGCAGCAGCAGGTTGCTGCTCGGTTTCGATCGGCGTCTCCAAAGCGACCGCTTGCCGCGCTGGAGCAACCCGCACGATCGTCTCGGCGCGCTGCGTGCGGGCGCCGACCACAAGCCCAACGTGCAGAACGAATGACGTCAGCAGTGCGCCTTTGAGAGTGCTCGGGATCGAACTCACTGGGGTGGGGGCGAGGG
>DATAHU010000161.1:0-2845 GCA_036263015.1 Polyangiaceae bacterium
CGACCGCAGGCGGGTCCGCCGTTGTTCGACCGCACAACCCGCGCAGTATCGCTGCCCCCGATCACATCGTCGGCACAATCGCTGCTGCTCGCGACATCGCGAACACGAGAAAATACGAAAGCAATCGAGCACTCACCGCAAAGCGCCGATTTCTGGACCTGCCGCGATGATGCGAGCTATCCACCCCTCGCACTCACCGGTGCATGAGGCTCGGAGCTCCACACTCCGGGCCTCAATCGTTTCTAGCGCTCCGAAAATCATACCCGGGTCAATTCCCGACGGACCAATTTCGCGGACTGTGATCAAGCTCGATGATCATCAAACGCGCTTTTCACCGTCTGGCCGCGCTTTCAGCTGATCGGCGACACAACTGCCTGCGCAACGCTTCGAGCTCCCGCAACGCAAGACCGTGAGGGCCAACATCGACTACCACGTCGACTTCGACGACCGCTACTACAGCGTCCCATTCGAGTTGCGGCAACAGGTTATCGACATAAGAGCAACTACCACCGTTGTCGAATGCTTTCACGGAGGCGTGCGTGTAGCCTCGCATCTTCGAAGCTATGGGCGTGCAGGCACGCCCGTCACCAACCCAGAGCATCGCCCCAAGTCGCACCAGGATTACGGCGACTGGCCCCCGGCGCGTATGCTCGACTGGGCGCTTCAGTTCGGGCCCCACGTTGGGGAAGTCGTCCGGCGCACGTTAGCACGATACCCGTACCCGGAAATGGGCTATCGCCCCATACTCGGCATCATACGCTGCGC
This sequence comes from Polyangiaceae bacterium, assembly GCA_036263015.1. Classification (GTDB taxonomy): domain Bacteria; phylum Myxococcota_A; class Polyangia; order Polyangiales; family Polyangiaceae; genus SZUA-265. Next base: position 766 of record DATAHU010000161.1, read on the forward strand.
CCAGAAGCACCCGGACCGCATCGACGCTGCGTGCCATCGAGCATTGTCCGTTGCCGGAAAGAGCGCGCCGCACCGCCGTCACATCGAAGGCATTCTCAAACGCGGACTCGAGCGCGAGGCAGCCGACTCACCCACCAAAACTCCCGCTGCCAGGGCACACGAATTCGTGCGTGGCGGCAGCTACTTCGACAAGGAGAACAACCCCTGACAATCGATGAAACCTCCAAAAGCTGACCAACTGAAATTGAACGCCCTGGTGCTTGCTCTGCGTGAAATGCAGCAAGGACCACCCGACACACAGTTGTCTTTCGAGGACAAGCTCGGGCTGCTCGTCGACTACGAATGGACCGAGCGCGAAAATCGCAAGATCGCGCGGCGCACCAAGGAAGCGCGTAACAGCGTCCTCGCTGCGCCGGAGGAACTCATCTGCGACTCGGCACGCGGTCTCGATCGCGCCACCGCCCGTGACCTCACCAGCTGCCAATGGGTACGCTCGCACCACAATCTCGTGGTGCTCGGTCCCACCGGTGTGGGCAAAAGCTTTCTCGCCAGCTCGCTCGCTCAGGCAGCCATTCGCCAAGGCTTTCGCGCGTTGTTCGTCCGCATCCCTCGGCTGCTCGAACAACTCGCCATCGCGCGTGCCTCAGCGGACTACTCCGCCACACTCGCCCGCCTCGCCAAGATCGACGTCCTCATCCTCGATGATTTCTTGCTGGCGCCGATGACCGACATCGAGCGGCGCGACTTGCTCGAGGTCCTCGAAGATCGCTACGGCAAAAGCTCAACCGTGATCACCTCTCAACTTCCGACGAAAAGTTGGCACGAGATGCTCGGCGATCCGACTATCGCCGATGCCATCTGCGACCGGCTGGTGCACAACGCCCACCTCGTCACGCTGCGTGGCTCATCCATTCGGCGCCAGAAAGGTCTCAAGCCCCAACTCGATCCCCAACCCGCGACCTAAACCCCCAACCCATTCGTCGCTTCGCTCCGATCTTGATCGGATCCTTCGGAACAGCGATCGAATCCTGCCGGAACGGTTGATCGAATGCGCCGGAATACGCACCTTGCCGCCTTCACCGTTGACGTGCACCACTACCTGCGTCTGCGGCACGAGTGGGTTGCACCTGAGCGGCCCCAGCTCCACGAACCTGGGCGCCGCAACTGCCGGTGGCTGTTGGCTCACAGCCTCTTCCGCGTCCCCCGGGGTCATTCGCCGCTCGAGCCTGCGTCGATCAAGTCCTAGCTTCTGCGCCGTGCATGACACGCCGTGGGTCGCGGCCATCTCCACAGCCGCCTCCCAGAGGTCCTCTGGGATCGGCCGCCCACGACCCCCGTACTTTTCTCGCCAGCTGCTGAGCCACTGTTGAACCTGCGCCAAATCTGCTCGCTTCGTTTCCTGCTTCGCCACTGATTACCTCGCGGGGCGAGGTTACGCGTCGGCCATCAGGCGCTCCCGCACGGCTGCCGAAAGGACACGCTACGACGCGGCGGCACTGGGGGTTCAGGTCAGCGGCGATAGGGCAGGCCAGCCAACGCTTCGCCTCGTATCGGGTGCCGGCTCGGAAAGCGTTGAACACACTGCGGCGCCAGACGTGCCGGTGGCGCAGGTGCGCGGGATCAACCTGTACGGCAGGCAATGGGTGCACGGGCACGACCGGAAACAGCTGGAGCGGCTTGCGAGATACATCACTCGGCCCCCCGTGGCGCAGGACCGCCTCACTCGACGCACGGACGGCACGCTGCTGCTGGAATTCAAAAAGGCGTGGAAGGACGGGACCCGCGCATTGGTCCTGACGCCCGACGACCTGTTGGTGCGTCTGTGCGCCGCAGTGCCCCCTCCGCGTTTTCACATGGTGCGCTACTACGGAGTACTCTCCAGTCATTCCGCGTTCCGTTCACGTGTCGTGCCCGAACCGCCAGAGGATACCACCGCGCTCCGACCTCCACCAGCGCAGGGTGACCAGCTGGAGCTGCTGCAAGAAGAAGACGACAGTTCACCCAAAGCAGTGCGCCATCGCTGGGCCTGGTTGTTGGCGCATATCTTTGCTGCGGATCTCGACAGCTGCCCGAAGTGCGG
>DATAHU010000162.1:0-5486 GCA_036263015.1 Polyangiaceae bacterium
GGCACCTTCCTGATGGGTCGAACGACTTCTACCCGGAGGAGCGGCCGGTCCGCGAGACGACCGTCGAGGGCTTCTGGGTCGACCGCCGTCCCGCGACCGTGGCCGAGTTCCGCCGCTTCGTGAAGGAAACGGGCCACGTAAGCTGGGCCGAGCTGGCGCCGCGGGCGGAGGACTATCCGGACGCCGAGCCCGAGGATCTCGTTCCCGGCTCGCTCCTTTTCCGCAAGGCCGACGGCCCCGTTGATCTGCGCGACGTCCGCAACTGGTGGAGCTGGTCGCCGGGTGCGGATTGGCGCCATCCCGAGGGCCCGGGCAGCAACGCCGGCGGGCGCGAGCTGCACCCGGTCACGCACGTCGCCTACTCGGATGCGCTGGCCTATGCCGAGTGGGCCGGCAAGGCACTGCCGACCGAAGCCGAGTGGGAGTATGCGGCGCGCGGCGGGCTCGAGGGAGCCACCTACGCGTGGGGTGACGAGTTCGCGCCGAAGGGCCGGATGATGGCGAACACCTGGCAGGGCGAGTTCCCCTGGCAGAACCTGCTCACCGACGGGTACGAGGGTACTTCGCCGGTCGAGCGTTACCCACCGAACGGCTTCGGCCTGTACGACATGGCCGGCAACGTCTGGGAGTGGACGCGCGATTGGTATCGACCGGACAGCTACAGCAGCGACGCAGCTCGGGGTCTGGTCCGCGACCCTCGAGGTCCTTCGTCGAGCGTCGATCCGAGCGAGCCGGGGGTGCAAAAACGCGTGCAACGCGGCGGTTCGTATTTGTGCACCAACGCTTATTGCACGCGCTACATGGTGGGCTCTCGCGGCAAAGGGGAGCCCAACTCACCGTCGGGTCACGTCGGCTTTCGCTGCGTGAAACGGCCATCGAATGCAGCGCTCTGAGTCTGCTAGCGTAAATCGCAGTTCTTGGCGTTGAAACGCTGTTTGCCGGACACGGTCGTCTCGACCAGATTGATCTCACGCGGCTGTCGCCCGAAGCGGAATGCATCCACGCCGCCGCTCAGTTTCGAACCGTGCGCAATGAGTTTGATCACCGTGGTCGAGCAGACGGCGACTGACTCGCTTTCGATCGTTGCATCGCGCATGTCGAGTTCGAGGTTACCCATCGTAATCTTGACGGCGAATTTCGCGCCGTGAATTCGCGCCTTGGGCCCGAGGTGCAGCTTCGGATTCGACTGCACGACGATACCGCTCTCGTCCCCGTCGATGCTCGCCTCTTCCATGTCGAGTTGCAGATTGCTCGGGACGCTGAGCGCGCTCTCGTGACCTTTGAGCGCCGCGCCATGTGAGAGCTTCAGATCAGCGTTTGCATCGCGAGTCAAGATCGCGGCCTCGCCCCCTTCTAGCAGCCCGCCGCTCAGTGTGAGGTGTAGATTCAACTCGAATTCGAGTGCCGCAGTGCCCCCCTTCATCGAGAGCGCCGTGCCATCGACGGTGATGTTCGAGGCGCCGCGCAGTCCGTGATTCTTGCCGACGATCTTTGACGACGTGGCGCTGACGTTCAGGTTGCCGCTTGCTTGGATGCCGACCTTCGCGCTTTCGACGCTCACACCGTTGAAGGTCAGCTGTGAGTTCTGACCGACGAAGATCGCTGCCTCGGCGCCCTTGAACACGGCATTGTCGTTCCCCGCGAGCTTCGAACTGTCGCCGCCCTTGAAAGCGTACTCGGTTCCCTCGAGCGTACTGCCCACGACGCTGACCGCGACGCCATAGCCCTGCGACAACACCACGATGTTACCCTTCAGCGTGCTGTCCTTGATCGTCACCTGACAGCCATCGCGCGCGGAAATCAACGTGCCCGCACCCTCGAACTTCTGCCCCACGATCAGCACCTCCTGGTGCTCGCCGCAGGTTGCCGGCAGAGTCGTGATCGGTACTGCCTCTGCATCCGTCGCTGCAACGGCCGCCGGGTTCGCGACAGGGCGAGCGCTCATCGAGATACCGATGACGGTGCCGAGTATGGCGAGGACAGAGACCCCAACGGCCGCCAGTAACCGGGTGGGCACTGGGTTTGGGACGTAGACCGTCAGCGGCGCTTGCCGCACAGCGCGGAGTTTCTTGCCCCACTCGACCTGGCAGACCGTCCCGCAGAACTGGCAGATCCCTTGCGTCGCTCCCGTCGCGACGTTGAGCGGAGCACCGCACTTCGGGCACTCCGTCGTTTTGACTTTGGGCATGTATGAAGGAGCCTTCCACCATTCTTCACCCGAGGTCCACCGCGGGCGCTCGTCTTGCCAACTTCGGCAACGCCTTTGCAGCCGTGCAGCATGCCGTGCGAGAACGAGGTGACCAAAGCAAGCCAGGGCGGCAATCGCGACCCCGAATGTATGGCAGGGCTCGCAACGTCCACGTCCGGGCGTTGCTCGCGTAAGATTACCGAACCAAGGTCGGAATCTGTTACTCCTGAGCTCGTGTCGAACAGCGCCATTCTCACGCCCGGGTCGGTTTTCGCGGGTCAGTTTCGTGTCGTCCGTCCACTGGCGGAAGGCGGTATGGGGGCGGTCTACGTCGCCGAACAGCTCAGCACCGGCAAGCAGCGCGCTCTGAAGGTGATGCAGCCGATGCTGCTCGGCGATGCGCGCAGTCGAGAACGCTTCGAGCTCGAGGCCACGGTCGCGTCCAAGCTCTATAGCGATCACATCGTCGAAGTGGTGGGCGCGGGCGTGGACGCTGCGTCGGGCGCTCCGTGGCTCGCGATGGAGCTGCTCTCGGGGCAAACGCTGGCGGAACTCGTCGAGCGTCAGGGCGTGCGCTCACGCGATGAAGTGGCTGACATCTTTCGCCAGCTTTGCTATGGCCTATCCGAAGCGCACCGCGCCGGGTTGGTGCACCGCGACCTCAAGCCGGAGAATGTGTTTCTGGCGGACGCGCGCCGCGCCGATGTGCGCTTTACCGTCAAGATTTTGGACTTCGGCATCGCCAAGGTCGTGCAAGAGACGAAGTCCGTTGCGACGACGGCAATCGGAACGCCACTGTGGATGGCTCCCGAGCAGACGGAATCGGGCGTACGAGTCAGCCCGCGCACCGACGTGTGGCCGCTCGGGCTGATCGCTTTCTATCTGTTCACAGGCCGCTACTATTGGCGCAGCGCGGGCGAGCCGGACACCTCGCTGATGGCGATCCTGCGTGAAGTGTTGATGGGCCCCTTGGATGCGCCTTCGAGCCGCAGCGCGGAGTTTGGCAACGGCAACAGCCTGCCTCCGGGTTTCGATGAGTGGTTCTTGCGTTGCCTGTCGCGCAGCCCCAACGAACGCTTTGCCAACGCGGCCGAAGCGATGGACGCGTTGGCCCCCGTGCTCGGGGTCGCGCCACTGAGCCCGCGGCCATCGCGTCCTGCAGCCAAAGAGCCGTCGCTCCCCGCGACGCTACCCCTGACGTCGCCGCTCGTTCTTTCGCAAAGTGGGTCCACGACGGAGCCGTTCGTTGCGCAAACCCTCCCGCTTGCCCGAGCGGGATCTACCGTCATGGGTGAACAGGGCGTGACGAATGCCAGCCCAGTTCCGAGCCAGAGCAAGTGGGTGCCATTGCTCGCTCTGGGAGGGGTCGCTGCCGCGTTTGCGGTGGTAGTAGTACTGAGCTCGACAAAGGCGAGCGACCGGCTCCCGGCTTCACCCGCGGCAGCGTCGCAAGAGTCGGTGCTGCTGCCGCCAACGGCCTCACCGAGTCCGGACCAGCTCGCGTGCGACAAGGCCCGCGTCGCGGGGACTGCTGACGCCTGGCGAGAGTATCAGAGCGCATTTGCGACCGGGACGTGCGCCCGAGAGGCGGAGCGTGCACTCGCCGCCAGCGTCAAAGATTCGGAGGCGGAGGCGTGCACGAACGCGCGCAGTGCCGGCAGTGTCGAAGCCTGGAACGGTTACCTAGCGCAGTACCCCGAGGGTGCCTGTGCGCCGGAAGCCAAAGGGATTGTGCGCCGCAATCTGTGGCTCACGCGGTCCTTCCCGTGCAAAGCGATCTCCACGACGTCCCTCAGAACCTGCCGGATCAAGACGGCCTCCAACGGCACGTACTCGCTCGACTTCGCCGGGGACGCGATCTGCCGCGATCTGCGCTTCGGCCCAGACGGCGATCCCACCGAGCTCAAGGGCTGCGCCATCGGGCCCAACATGACCGGCCTCAGCATGCCGGCCCAAGCCAAACTGCAAGTCGGGGGTTCCCCACGAACGTGGTTTGGTAGTCAAGGGGGCTGGCGTTGGGCCAACGGCGAGAAGTACTGTTGCCCTGGACTCTGGCTAGTCGACCCAAGTTACCGGGACTAGAGCGCGGGCACCCTTGGCCGTTTCGCCTCGCAGTCGTCGAGCTCGCTGGTGACGACAACACAGGTGCTCCGCGGTCGCAGGCAGGTGTTTACGCATCGGGCTTGCGCCTCGAACTGAGCCGGACCTATCGTGCGCCGAATTGAGGCCAAACGCACGCGCGCTAGTGATGTGGTTACTCGTCACGCCAACCACGGCGTGGGCGAGCGAGCGCGCGACGGTTGCGCTGCAGTTCGGGCGCCAGGGACACGCTGAGACGCAATGCCCGGACGAGGCAACGTTCCGTGCACTGGTCGCGGCCAAGCTCGGCTACGACCCGTTCACGCCCGAAGCAGAAGCGTCACTCGAAGTAACCTTTGCCAGCGAGGGCAAAGGGGTCAGCGGAACTCTGCGCTCAGTGTCGGCCGGCAAAACCCAAGGGCTACGCACTCTGCGCGCGGCCGACGACGATTGTTACGAACTCGCGGCGAGTTTAGCTCTAGCGGCGGCGGTGGCAGTGGATCCCGACGCGCTCGTGACTGGGGCCGCGGGGAGTGAACCCCCGGCGACCACGAATTCACCAAACTCAGCGGCATCCACCCCCCAGCCCACTGCGCCCCAGCTCGACATGCCGCAATCCAGCGCGGAACCAACACCGGCACTGCCGGAGCCTGCGCCGCAGGCGTCGCCCGCGAAGGCAACGGCACATCCGCAAGCGTTGCCACCGCAAGCGCCCCTCGCTCTACGTCTGTCTCTCGGCAGCGAAGTGCCCGTCGGAATCACGCCCGCTCCGACAGCGGGCGCCAAGCTCGGTCTGGGTCTCGAAGGCAGGCGCTGGCTGGTTCTGCTCGAGGTGAACGCTGCGCTGCCGAGCACGCAGCACTCGGTTTACGGAGACGTCTCGGCGTGGCCAGCTGGCACGGCGCTGCTGCCCTGCGCGCGGCCCGCATTGGGTCCAAACGTCGCGCTCGACGTTTGCGCCGCGGCCCGTTTTGGCGCGCTGTTCTCCCACGCCGAGGGCGTGTCGCGCTCCGTGCGCCAGCGGGTACCGCTGCTCGGTGTTGGCCCACGCCTTGGACTCGAGTGGCTACCGTGGCAGAGCCTGGGCTTCGCTCTGGATCTGGAAGCCACGCTGCCCGTGACGCGGGTCCACCTACTGATTGAGGATCTGGGGCGTCGTCAGGAGGTGTGGGCCTCCGCCCGCATTGGAATGATTGGTGGACTCTCGCTGCTGGTTCGG
>DATAHU010000163.1:0-17123 GCA_036263015.1 Polyangiaceae bacterium
CGCTGGCACCAGCGCTGGGTTGACGAGCAGCCCCGCGGGCTGCTCGTCAAGCGCTGTTACTGCGTTACGTTACCTTGCGCGACGTTGTCGAAGGTGTTGTTGGCTTCGTAGTCGGTGTCATCGTCTGCGGATTTGATGATGCCCCAGCCCTCGGAGTCGGCGAAGGTGCAGTTCTGGACGCTGATCGGCGAATTCAGGTGCAGCGCGGCGCTGCCTTCGACGCCCGCGTTGTGGATCTCGACCCAGTCCATGTTCGAGGCACTATCCACGTTGTTGTCAACATAGACGCCGCCCCAGTAACCGGCGCGATCTTGGGCTCCCACGAAACGAATCGGCGCGTCCTCGGTGCCGTTGGCGTGGAACTCGGCCGCACCACCGTTCCAGCCGATGGTGAGCTGCCCATCCGAGCCCATCTGGAACTCGGTACCCGCTTCGATCGTGAGGTTGGTGCCATCGCTGAAGTTGATGCTGTCCTTGAGCGAGTAGGGGACGCCGGGGTTCAGGATCGTGCCTTCGAGGACCGGGTAGCCCCCCAAGACCACGATCATGTCTCGGTCGTTACCCGTGAACGAACTCGCGGTTGGGAGCGAAACCCAGGCTTCGGGAGCAATCGTCAGCGGCACGTCGCTGCCGCCTGTGATCTTCCAATCCGTCGAGCCCTCGGCCAAACCGACGGCCTCGATGTTGGCGCCCATCTCGTTGCCATCCAAAGTCACGTGACTAATGGTAATGGGTGAACGAACACGGAGGGCTGCCGAATCCGAACCGCCGCCGTTGCGCAGCTCCAGATACTCGATCTTCGACGCCGAACGCACGTTGCTTTCCACCGTGACGCCCGCCCAGAAGCCTGGCCGCTCATCCTGGCCGCGGAAGACGACCGGATTGGCCTTGGTGCCCTCGATCTGCAAGGTTGCGTCGTTACCGTTCCAGCCTACGTCGAGGAACTGGTCGGATGCGAACACCGCATCGACGCCGGCTTCGAAGGTGAGCGCGATGGCTTCCGCACTGATGCTCGAGGCGATCAAGTACGGCACGTCCAAATCGTGGAACGTGGTGTCGTCTTCGATGTAGTCGAGGTTGACGACGGCGAAGTCCTTGGCGTTGCCCGTCAAGCCCGAGCCCGTTGGCAAGTGCGTGACGGCGGGCGCGGCGTTCAGCGCGACCGGATAGCTCGCGCTGCCAGTGACGAACAAACCGCTGCTGGCGTCATCGAAGTCGAGCGCCGACACACCGATGTTGCCAGAGCCTTCGACCACCACGTTGTTGATCAAGACGTCGGCGTTCAAGTACAGCGCCGACGCCGAATCGCCAGCGTCGCCACCCGCATTCTTGATTAGGACGTTCTCGAACTTGCTGTTCGAAGTGATGTTGCTGGCGAAGCTCACGCTCTTCCAGAAGCCTGCCTCGTCGGTCTCGCCGCAGAAGGTGATCGGCGCATCTTCGGTACCGCTCGCGATCACTGTCCCGGCGTTGCCGTTCCAACCGAACTCGATCGAGCTATCGACGCCCATCACGAACTGGGTGCCCGCCGCGATCGTGATCTTGCCCGCCTCGGTGTGAACCTCACCGTCCACGATCACGACGCCGGACCAGTTCTGATCGCCATCGATGTAACCGCTGATGGTGGTGGCGCCCGTAGTGTCGGGTGAACCGCAGCCGAACGACGGAATCATGGCCGAGGGTCCAGTCGGTCCCGTCGAGTCGCCAGCGTCAGTCTCCGACGTGGGGCCCGTCGTCGCGCCCGTACCGCCGTCGCCCGTGCTCGGCTCCTCGGAGCCGCCGTCATTGTCGCCCGTCGTCTCCACGCCGCCGTCACTCTCGGTTGCCGCCGTCCCCGAGTCCTCGTCGGTCGCTGTCGTCTCTTCGCTGGTTGGTTCTTCCGTCGAAGTTGGCGAGGGCGATCCGCTGTCAACCTCTTCGCTGGGCTTGGTCGTGGTGTGCCCGGTCGACGCGTCTTGGTCGTCGTGGGACTTGCTGCCCGAGTCCGAGTCGTCGTCCGCGTTCTTGGTGACGATCGTGCAGGCTTGAGAAGCCAAGGCCAGCCCAAAAAGGCTCGCCCACATCGCGCGAGAGTAAGAATACTTCATGCTAGTCGTTCCTTGGTTCCAGAGGGCAATACCCCGATTGCCGTTCGCGTACGCCGCGTAGCACGTGACTCTTCCCCTTGGACCAAGAAACTGCCGCCCGGCTTCGATTGCGCGGCCTGGTCGCTAACTACGTTAACTCCCGTCTGCGAAAGTATTCTGCAGGGACTCCTACGCCGCCCGCGTTCGCGTAGGGTGCACCAAAGTGTCACACTCGATGTTCATGCCGCGCGGCTCGATGCCCACGTCCCGGCTCCTGCAGAGCGCCGCGTTCCTCAGTGTCTACTTCATCTGGGGTTCGACTTACCTTGCGATCCGGGTAGCGGTGGTTTCGATGCCCCCGTTGCTCCTGGCGGGCACGCGCTATTCGCTGGCCGGTGGTCTGGTGTATGCGTTGATGCGGCTTTTGGGAACGCGAGCTCCCACGTTCGCCGAGTGGCAAAGAGCTTCAGTCAGTGGGCTGTTGATGGCCACCCTGAGCAACGGGCTCGTTACTCTGGCCGAGCAACACGTGCACTCCAACTTGGCGGCGCTCTTGATCGCCTGCACGCCTTTGTTCGTCGCGCTCTTGGATTGGGCTCGTCCCGGGGGCAAACGACCGACGTCGCGTCAAGCTTTCGGGTTGGCGCTCGGGTTTTTCGGCATGTTGCTCTTGGTTGGGCTCGGCCGCTCTGGCGTTCACCCGAGCGACTTCTGGGGCGCGCTGGCGCTCGTCGGCGCTGCGCTTGGCTGGGCGCTCGGCATTCTGTTCACCCGTCACCGTCCCGGGCACCCGAACTCGATCATGGCATCTGCCCAACAGATGTTTGCAGGAGGCGTAGCCTTGCTCTGTTTGGCTCTGCTGCGGGGGGAGTTTCAAGCGGGTCTGCTCGGCACGATCGCGGCCGATGCTTGGTTTGCGTTCGGCTACCTCACCTTGTTCGGCTCGATCATCGCGTTCAGTGCCTTCACCTGGCTCGTGAGCGTCAGCACGCCAACGAGCGTATCGACTGTCGCCTATGTAAACCCGGTGGTTGCAGTCGCGCTCGGCTGGTGCTTGCTCGGTGAAAGGTTATCGGCCCAGTCTGTATGGGGTGGCGCGGCGATCGTGCTCGCGATCATCGTGCTGTCGAGGGATGGGCGTGCTCGGGGCGGCAAGCCCCTGCCCGGGAGCGCTGAGTGAGTGATTGCGGGGTCGTGTGCCTTGGGGTGGGACGTGGCATCCGGCCCCGCCGCGCGCTTCGGCGCAGTCGCTGCGCGCGCTCGCCGCGGTGCTGCAAATGTCTGAGATCACCGGACCGCAGTTCCTAAAATGTCGAGCGAGTGCGGAGCGCAGCGCAGGGCGTGCGGTAGACTTGTACATCCGGGCCGGATAGCGTGATCAGCTCCTATCGCCCGCGCATTACCGAGACCCATCGTGATTCATACCCGACACTTGCCGCGACCGCGGAAGCCTCACGGCCGGAGCCGACGTTTCGCAACGTCGAAATGTGGACTGGCCTTTGCGCTGCTTCTGAGCGGTTGCGCCCTGAGCCGCTTCGACTCTGCTGCCGACGGCGACAGCGGTTCCGAAGGCACCAGCAACACCAATTCGCAGACTGGATCGTCCGAGGACGACTCCTCGAAAGACGCTGCCATCAGCGCAACCGATGCCCAGTCCGGCACGGCTGGGAACGGCCCGAAGACTGACGCTGGTGCCGACGATTCAACCCCTGTGGCGATGGACGACGGTGTCGGTAGCGACGACAGCGCTGCTGCCGATGACAGCGTTGGTTCGGATGATACGGGCAGCACCGAGCCCGACACCCAGCCCACGCTGGGCCCCAATGCCGATGATACGCCGCTCGACGAACCGGATGCCCAGTCTCCAACGAGCGAAGCCAGCGATGCTTCCACTTCGGGTTCGAGTTCATCCATGACAGACACCGTCAGCTCCAGCGAACCGCTGGACGGAGGTGCTGGCGATGGACCTAGCCTTACGAGCGGAAGCGATGGCGGGCTCTGTTCCGCCCTTGGGTTGCCCGGTTGCACAGTCACCGATCCCGTTACGGAGCTTCCCGATGCCACGCTGCCTGACGAGTGTCCTGACGTCGACCAGAGCCTGCGTGGTTCGTGCGGTTGCGGTTTCGAACCCTCACCATTGTGTGAAGAGCTCGCTCAGGGACTCGTTCATCGCTACTCGTTCGACGGCACGGGCACCACGGTCGTCGACAGCGTAGGTGATGCCGATGGGTTTACGGTCGATGTGGAACTCGACGGCAGCGGCGAGCTAGACCTCGACGGTCAGAGTGCGCACGCTCAGCTGCCAGCCGGCATTTCTTCCGAGTTCCAGGATGCGACTTTCGAAGCTTGGGTCACGTGGTACGGCGGAGACAACAATCAACGAATCCTCAATTTTGGAACACCCGATCCGAGTGACGGTGCGCCGCTCGAATACATTTCTCTCACTCCGAGCAGCGGCAACACGCCAGGATTGACGTTCGCGTATCGAACCGACCCGGATATTTCGGGCATCTCCCTGCGCGCACCTGATCCACTACCGGAATCCACGATGCAACACGTTACGGTCGCGTTCGACGGATCAGGGGGTACCGTGCGTCTTTACCAAGGCTCCGAGCTGTTGATCAGTGACACGACGACGGACAATCTTCAATCGCTCGCGGACGAAGTCAACTATCTCGGCAGGGCGCTGTACTCGGGCTATCCCTTCCTGCAAGCGCGGATCTACGAGTTTCGGATCTACGGAGTGGCGCTGAGTACCGAACAAGTCCAAAAGAGCGACGAACTCGGTCCAGACGCGACGATCAGCTTCTAGCAATCGGTGGTTTTCGACACGGGATGGGCGGCGGCCCCGCTGGTCGTGGGCCAGGCATGTCTCAAGCGCACGCGCAGCGCGCGGGCCTCATCCTCCGAATAGCACGTCACTCCCGCACTCCACGAAAACACGTGCGCGGGCCTCGCCCGGTCATCGTTCTCGTAGACGGGTACGACGTGAACGTGAAAGTGGGGAAAGGACATCGGCATCGGGCGCGCGGCGCCCAGCGCTGCCGTGTAGACCCGTTGAGGCTCGAGCTCGGTATCCAAGACCTGAGAGGCTTGCCAAACCAAGTGTTGAATGGCCTGGTAAGCGTGCCACTTGACGCCCGACGTGCGTTCGATGTGTGCCTTCGAGATCACCAGCAGATGCCCGACGGTGGCGCCATACGCGTCGAGCGTCACGACGGCGTGTTCGTTTTCCGCAATCCACTCGTGGGCGTGCTGATGGCTTCCGAGGCGACACATGACGCAGCCCCCGAATCCACGCGAGCGCTCTCGCTCGAGGTCGAGTTGCGCTAGGGCTTGGTCTTTATCCAGCTTGACGATCATGTGTGAGACCTCCTCAGTCTGGGTGTCGAGACGCTTTAGGTTGAAATAGTCTCGTGGATCTGCAGGCGCCTGCCAATGCGTTTCGCAATTGTGCGTCGTGGTCGGTTGAGAGATTTTTCATTGGCCAGGTCTGTCGGGCTCCAGGCGAGTGAAAGCTGAGTACCCCCAGCGCCCGTTCCTGGGCAGTCGCGCACAACCCCAGCTCTGCTGCGGATTCATGGGGGATCTGACGCGTCTGCCGCAGACGGGGTTGGTGCTCACTGGGCTTTCGCGAGTTCATCAGCGGCGCCGCTAGTTTCCCTGATTCAAATAATCATCATCATCGACTTCATACTTCTTTCAGAGCTCTGACTGTGTGAAGCGGATGAACGCGCCAGGGCCTTAGAACTCAGCGATGAACCAAGCACGTGTTGCGAGTTGCTATCCATAGATTCCGGACTAGAGTCCGCCAAAACAATGGCCGACATCATTTCCCAACTACAATCCCTCGAGACACAACGTCGCAAAGCGCTCGCATCCTTGCACTCCGCGCTCGGATACTCGTCACCGCAATCGCTCGCTGATGCAATCTTGGCAGCGGCAGGCGCCGTCGGTTCCACGAATGGCAAAGCCAAGACCGGCGCGGCGCCGGCGCCAGTGGTCGGCAAGCGCAAGCCCGGCATGCGCGTCGACGACGCGACTCGCAAGGCAATCGAGGAAGCGCTCAAGGCAGGCACCACTGGCACCTCGCTCGCCAACAAGTATGGATTGTCGTACCAAACGATTCACATCATGAAGCAACGTTTGGGTCTGGTTAAGGTTACGAAGGCCTCGCGTCGCTCGAAGTCGAAGTGAGCGCGAGCAGGCAGTGACGACGCGCGATTCGTTCGCGCGTCGAGCTGAAAAAGTCAGCATAATGGGCCCATGAAGCTGAAGGGCTCGCAACCACTCGCGACGCGCGTCGCAAACCTGCAAACGCTGGTGACCGCAGTGACGTTGCTCGTGGTCACGCTCGCCACCGCGGCTGGTGTGAGCGTTGCGCTCTCACAGAAGACCGATCAGCAGCTGCAGAGCGTGCTCGGACGTGTGAAGGAGTATGCGGCAGAACTGCAGCTTCCAGAGCATGGCCTGCAATGGCTCTCTGCAGAGGTGCTCGAAGTACGCCCCGCAGACGTTCGGGTTGAACTCGGCGATCCGCAGGGCGGCCTCCAGTTCTCTCAAGGCGAAGGCAGTCCATTTCCCTCGCCTGCTCTGGGCTGCGTCAGCCGGGGCTCGTGGCGCATCTGTTCCTCGACGGTCGCAGGGTTACGGGTTTCCGTGGGCAAGACCCGTGATGACGATCGGGCGACACTGCAGACGGTGATCGCGATCCTCGGATTGCTCGCTCTTGGGGCAACGCTTGGCGTGGCCAGCACGAGTCGGGTCGTAACTGCGCGCTCCATCGCACCCTTGACGGAGTTGACCGCGAAGGTCGCCAAGTTGGAACCAGGCGCAGGCGAGAGGCTCGGGCTGCGTTCGAACGTCAGCGAGGTTGACCTATTGGGAGAGCGCTTCGACGCCCTCGTGGCTCGCTTCGAGGAGGCGCTCGAACGCGAAAAACGCTTCACGGCAGAGGCGTCGCACGAGCTCAGGACGCCGCTCACTCTGGCTTTGGCCGAGGTCGAGGCTCTCGCGCGAGGTGAAGGGGATGGCGCCGGGCCGACACGAGCGCTGAACGCGCTCAATCGCTTGGCTCAGCTCGCCGAGTCGTTGCTTTGGTTCGCGCGGGCTCAAGGTAAGCTCGTGAGCGAGCGCACCGATCTCGTCAACCTTGCGGACGTGATTCGCGCCCAGTGTGAAGCATTCAACAAAGCGTACCCGGAGCACCGCTTTAGACTCTCCCTCCCGGACGAAGCGCTCGTTCACGCCGAAGAACCGTTGATCGCACGCGCACTGGGCAACTTGTTGGACAATGCGATCAAATACGGGGACCGTGACGAGATTGGCGTGGCCGTGGAACGTGACGCGGATAGTGTTCGAGTCACTGTCACCAATAGTGGAGTCGCCATTGCCGATGAGGCACGCGAGCGCGTATTCGCGCCGTTCTTTCGTTCCAACCTCTCGCATCCTGAGGCCCAGGGCTTCGGATTGGGTTTGCCGTTCGCTCGCGCAGTGGTACGAGCGCACGGCGGGGAGCTCCAGCTGGGTCGGCAAGAGGTGAACAAGACGGAGCTGGTGCTCGAGCTTCCGCTGGTGGCCTGGAACGAAGCCGGTGGGGAGCCTCAGTCGCCGCTTTGGGCCAACAGGTAACCTACTCCGCGTAAGGTTTGCAGCAGCTGGGCGTGCGCGCCCAGTTTGTGTCGAATACGGGCGATGAGTACGTCGAGGCTCGCTCGCGCAGAATCGGTCACCTCACCCCAGACTGATTCGAGCAGTTCGTCGCGACTGACGACTTGGCCCGAGCGCGTCGCGAGCAGCTCCAGGATGGCCAACTCTTTGGCGGTCAAAGGTAAGGCCTGCTCGTGGAGTCTCACTCGACGGCCTTTCAAGTCGATGGTGAGGGGCCCAATGCTCCGCGCCTGATCGCGTTGCAGCGGACCGCGACGACCCAGGGCCGCGATGCGTGCGCGTAGTTCCGACAACGCGAACGGCTTGCCGAGATAATCGTCTGCGCCAGCGTCCAAACCGGCGACTCGGCTGCGCACGTCGCCCTTTGCGGTCAGTAGCAGAATCGGTGTTTGGACACCGCTTTGGCGCAAAAGGCCGCACAGCTCGATCCCGGACCCATCGGGGAGCATCACATCGAGCACCACCAAGTCGAAGTGTGTTCCCCTGATGCACTCCTGTGCCTCACGACACGTACCGGCCGTCTTGATGCCATGGTCGCGCCCGAGCTTGCGGCTCAAGAGCTCGCGCATCTCGGGTTCGTCGTCCACCACCAACAAGCGCATCGTCGTCGAACGCTATGCTCGCTTGGTGCTAGAGGCAAGCCACGCGTAAGATTAACCGAACTTGAACGAACTCGAGCCGCGCCCGTGGCCGCTCGTCCTTCGATTGCCAAGCCCAGAGCCGAGCAGTAGGAGACTCTTGAAGCGAGATTGATCGCGCGTACGAGGAGGTAAACCGATGACCGTGTGTCGAACAGGTTCGTTGAGAGGTTTCGCGTTGGCCGCGGCCTTCGCTTTTCTGGCCAGCGGGACTCGCGCCGAGCAAGCCGACGCGGCTTTGTTGTCGCACTTGCCCAGCGCCAAACACGGCCTGCGCGAAGCGCTCGAGGCGGTCTTGGCCGAAGGGGCAGAGCCGATTTCTGCGAAGCTCGAATTCGAGGAGGGAAGACTCTGGCTGAGTGTGTACGGAGCCAAGGAAGGTCTGCACAAATGCGCCGAGAAGAATGAACTGTTCGAACTCAAGGGAGATGCAACGGCCGAGCACTGGCAGCCCCAGCGGGAGATCTTCAGCGACAGAGAACATCTGACGCGCGCCTCGGCGCAGCTCACGTTGATGCAAACCACCAATCTCACGCTCGAAGCCGCGCTCACGCACGCCGCTCTTCCCGGTAAGTCCGTCGTATACTCTGCCATTCCCAGCCTGAAAGACGGCAAGACCGCGATCGTCATCGAGGCCCTCGTCAACGGCAAGCCAGTTCAAATCCTGGTCGACGAAACGACCAAGTAGAGGACACCATGAAACACACCGAACGCTACCGCACCTTGGCAGTTCTTTGGAGTTTGGGTTTGGCTTCGTGCGCGGCGCAGCCAGCAGCCAGAAGCGCTGTCGAAACTTCGGGCGTGTTGCCCGCCGACCCAACGAGTCCCACACCGGGATCGGGTTCACCCGCTACGGCGAGCGTCGAGCAGGCCGAGGCACAGGACAAGTCGAGGCCCGACGACAAGGCGCTGCTCAGTCTTTTGCCCTCGACCAAGCTCGAGCTTGCAGAAGGCATTGCCCGAGCCGAACAACACGGGGCGCGTGCCGTGTCAGCAAAGTTCGAAGTCGCGGATGGACATCTGTCGCTCAGTGTTTACACGGCACAGAAAGGCCTCGAGTTGGATGCTGAACACAACGTCTTGGCGGAGCTGAGCGGCGATCCGACCGGCGCAGATTGGCAGCCGCAAGAAGAGATCTTCACCGACACCAAGCACCTGACGCGAGCGTCGTACCATCTGACGCTGGTTCAGCGCGCCAGGCTATCACTCGGCGAGGTGATCGCGAAAGCCATGTCGAAACAGTCCGGGAGGGTGTATTCCGTGGAACCGGCGATCCATGAGCATTCGCCGATCTTTCACGTGCGTATCGCAACGCCGAGCGGTGAGGCCGTCAACATCGACATCGAGAGTGGGGCATGACGCGTCGCGCTCGGACTCGCGCCCGGTCGTGGCTGTGCGCCGGGCTCGTGGCGTGCCACGGCCGTGGAGGTAGCGAATCCAACGCTCCGCACCCGAGTCTGAGCATCGTTGCCCCAGCCTTGGCAGCACCTGAAAACGGCGGGGGACCGCCCACCCCAGCACTGCCCAAGAGGTTCCGGCTCACGCCGATGGGTGGGATCGGCTTCGACGATCTGTTCTTCACGTCAGAGTCCGATTCTGTTCTGGCACCTGCAGGCGGCACGGGCTGCGTCGAGCTCTTCGACGCGCGCAACCTAGAGCGAACTTCGGTGTGCGGTATCGGCTCGGGCGGTGCATACGCCGGGGGGCACGGCGAAGGTACGACTTCTGCTGACTTTGGCGCGGGCCTGCTTTTCGCCATCGATCGCGGCTCGCAGAGCGTGCTGGCCATCGATCCGAAGCACAGCGATCTGCGCGCAAATGCACGACTCTCGGGAGAACCAGATTACGTGCGCTGGGTGAGCAGCCAGCAAGAAGTGTGGGTCACCGAACCCGGCACAGAACAAATCGAGATCTTCGCGCTCGAATCTGCCAGTCCGCCGCGCCTTGCTCGCGTCGGTGCGATCGCGGTGCCCGGAGGTCCGGAGTCGTTGGTCATCGATGACGGCAAACAGCGCGCGTTCACTCACCTCTGGGCAGGCAGAACCGTGCAGATCGAGCTTGCTACTCGCAAAGTTGGCGAGAGCTTTCCGAATGGCTGCAAAGGCTCGCGGGGTATCGCGCTCGACCCCGTGCGCGGGCAGCTGTTCGCCGGCTGCTCCGAGGGCAAGGCGGTAACCCTCGACGTCGATCACGGCGGCAAGATCGTGAGTTCAGCCTCGACGCCCAGCGGCGTGGACATCATTGCCCTGAATCGAACCTTACATCATCTTTACTTACCCGCGGCCTCGGACGGCAGCCTGACGATCCTGGGAGTCGGAGCCCTGGGCAACTTCAACAAGCTCGGCGTGCTCAGCCTGGCGAAGGGAACGCATTGCGCAGCAAGTGACGACCACAACCGCATTTGGGCCTGTTCACCCGAGGACGGCACTGTGATGGTTTTCGACGATCCCTTCGCCCCAGTCACGGAATGAATCCGCGAGCTCTCGCACAGGCCGGCGCAGCGGCGCTGGTGACCCTCGCCTGGACGGCGCGGGTCTTGGCGTATCGACCCTTCGACGGAACTGACGCAGACGTCGCTGCAGCGCGCGAGCTGGAATTCGAAGTTGGCCCTCTGAACTACGAGCGACAGAACGCTGAAAACCTCCTGATCGTTCCCGCCTTGGTGCTGAACTATGGCTTTGCTCCGCGCTGGGAGGCGGTGCTCGAAGGGCGCAATCGTTGGCCAGTGCAGCGGTCGAGTCGCCCCGAGGTCGAAGACGTTGCGCTGTCCGTCAAGAGTCTACTGCGTGAGGGGTCGTTGCAAGGCCAGAGCGGCTTGTCGATCGCCATCGAGACGGGGGTGTTGTTGCCCGCTTCGGAACGACGTTTCGGTGTTCAGCTCGCAGGCATTGCGTCCTTGAGTTCGCCGGCCTTGACGCTGCATTTCAATCTCGGAAACGCTCTTTTGACGTCACTCGACGATACCGTGACGGCGAGCCTGATCCTCGAAGGCCCGTTCGCTTGGCGCGTACGCCCGGTGGGCGAGGTCCTCGTCGAGCGCGATTTCGCCGAGCCGTCCGTTGAGCACGGTTTTGGCGTCAGCGAACTAGCTGGTCTGATCGTGTCCTCGGGAGACGAGCTGTCTTTCGACTTGGCCTACCGGCACTATCACGCACGGGGCGTGAAAGATGAACAGGTGCGTGCGGGCTTCACTTGGGCGTTCGAAGTCCGCTGATTCGACCCAATCGTTCACTCTTCGTGGTCACATGGAACCTGCTCGGGGCACGATCCGTCTTTGGGAATTGGATATCCCTGGTTGCACCACTCGATGTCCTCGAAGGTGTTGGTGGGGGTCAGATCGACGAGTGGCGACGAAGTCCGAGGCCTAGGCGGCGCGCGCGTCCAATAACGCCGGCCAGCACTGTGTGAGGCAATGGCCGTGGGGATCACCCGCTCCACCCCACACCTGCGCACTCCGTTGACGGCATTCGTTGCCGTTCTCTGGACAGGGCGTATCTCAGGGCGGAGACTGAGCGCCTGGAGCCCCCGCTTTGGTATCGCTCTCACCCCCAAACACACCACGCGACTGTCAGAATTGGATTGCCGGGAGTCCGACCGCCACAAACGGGGAAAAGACCACGGTTCTGAGCCCTTACTTCGGGGTTCCGATCGCGACGGTCAGTGCGTCGACCGCCGACGACGTCGCCCTGGCCGTGCGCGCGGCTGAAACCGCAGCGCCCGCTTGGCGTAACACGCCCCAGCGAGAGCGCGCGAACTTCTTGGGCCGCTATCGCGGGTTGCTCCTGGAGCGCGCGGACCATCTCTCGCAAGTGGTCGCGCTCGAGAGCGGCAAGACCGTCGACGAGGCGCGAGCAGGTTTACTGCGCGGCATCGAGGTGATCGATTTTGCGCTGAGCGTCCCCAACGCCGACTTCGGGGGCGCGCTCGAGGTTTCGCGCGGCGTGCGCTGCGAGATCGTTCGCGAACCGCTGGGGGTCGTTCTCGGGATAACGCCGTTCAATTTCCCGGCGATGGTGCCGCTCTGGATGTTGCCGATGGCGCTCGTCACCGGAAATTGTTTCGTGCTCAAGCCTTCGGACAAGGTGCCGGCCACGGCTTGTGAACTTGCCGCACTGTCGGCCGAAGCCGGGCTACCCCGAGGGGTTCTCTCGGTGGTGCATGGCGCCAAAGACACGGTCCAGGCGTTGCTCGAACACCCCAGCATTCGAGCCGTAGCGTTCGTGGGCTCGACCCCAGTCGCTCGCAGCGTCTATAGCCAAGCAGCGCTGCACGGCAAACGCGCGCTGTGTTTGGGCGGGGCCAAGAACCATCTCTTGGTCGCTCCGGATGCGGATCCCGATTTGACCGTCAAAGCGATCGTGGATTCCTTCACTGGCTGTGCGGGTCAACGTTGCATGGCCGGCAGTGTGATGGTCACCATTGGGAGCAAAGCGCAGTCTCTGGTCGAACGCGTCGTAGCGTCCGCCAAGGAGCTTCGTCTCGGCACCACGCTCGGTGCCTTGATCGACGCGGCTGCCAAGACTCGCTTGGAAGCGGCGATCGCGCGTGCGGTCGAGCAGGGGGCCGAAGTGTTACTCGATGGCCGCAAGTGCGTCACGCCTGCGCAATACGCTGGCGGCAATTGGCTTGGCCCGACGGTGCTCAGTGGTGTCAAACCCGGGATGGATTGCGCGAGTCAGGAATTGTTCGGCCCGGTGCTTTCGGTGATCCAGGTGGACACGTTGGACCAAGCCTTGGAACTCGAACGTCAGAGCCCGTTCGGCAACGCCACGTCGATCTTCACGTCGAGCGGCGCCGTGGCCCGTTATGTCACGGAACGCGCGACTTCGGGCATGCTAGGGGTTAACGTGGGGGTTCCCGTGCCGCGCGATCCGTTCTCGTTTGGCGGGTCGAAGCAATCGAAGTTCGGGCAGGGCGACATCACCGGTCCATCGGCGGTCGAGTTTTGGACCCAGCTGAAGAAAATTACGAGCAAATGGGCACTGCAAACCGACGCGACTTGGATGTCGTGAGTATCCAGATGTCGTGAGCAAGCAGTCGCGCGAGCACGAGGAGTCAGGGTGACGGATCAGTCGCAAACCCCCAAACGTAAGTTCAAGAAGGCGGTCGTGTTGACCTCGCACCCAGGCCATCACAGCCTGGTTCCCGTGCGCTGGGGTGAGCAGGATCCGATGCAACGCGGACCGTTGATCGGCACCGTGACGCAACCCGAGCGGCGCAACGTGATCGGTACGCATTCGGGATCCTACTCCGTGTATCGAGCGCTGGCCGTGGCGGCCGGCGCGCTGGATCCGCTGCGCAAACCCGACTTGACCAATACCTCGCCGACGCATCGCATCGGTCCTCATCCTCAGTGGTTCGAACCCGACAAGATCGTTTCGATCGATCCGTTCGGTGCCGTAGTCAGCGAGGCCTTTGGCAGCTACTACGCGCAGGGTTACGACATTCGTCCGACGATCGCCGTAACCAAGGCGCACTTGCACATGGCGGAGCTCGACGAAGCCATCCGCTCACAGCGACTCGAAGTCGACGGCAAGATCTTGAAGCCTGGGGGCGGAGCGGTCGTGGTCAAAGCCGCGCTCGAGCCGGTGTGGTATCTGCCCGGCGTTGCGCGTCGCTTTGGCTGCCTCGAATCCGATCTGCGTCGAACACTCTTCGAGCACACGGCGGGCATGTTTCCCGAGCTGGTCACGCGCAACGATTTGCAAGTCTTCTTGCCTCCGATCGGCGGAACGACGATCTACATGTTTGGCGACGTGTCGAGCATCCCTGATCCGAGCAAGCAGCTCACCGTGCGTGTTCACGACGAATGCAACGGCTCGGACGTCTTCGGTTCGGACATCTGCACTTGTCGCCCCTACCTGACGCATGGCATCGAGGAATGCGTGCGCACGGCGCAAAACGGCGGCGCGGGCGTGATCGTCTACAACCGCAAGGAAGGGCGGGCGTTGGGTGAAGTGACGAAGTTTCTCGTCTACAACGCGCGCAAGCGGCAAGACGGTGGGGATAGCGCGAGCAAGTACTTCGCGCGCACCGAGTGCGTCGCAGGGGTACAGGACATGCGCTTCCAAGAGCTGATGCCCGATCCTTTGCATTGGCTCGGGATCAAGAAGATCGACCGCTTCGTATCGATGAGCAACATGAAGCACGACGCGGTAACGCGCTCGGGCATCGAGATCGTGACTCGTGTGGCAATCCCCGACGAACTCATTCCGGAAGATGCGCGCGTAGAAATGGACGCCAAGATGGCTGCGGGATACTTCACCGACGGCGTGTTACCCGATGGCAACGAGCTGGCCAAAGCCAAGGGTCGGTCCCTCAGCGAATGAATTCGTTCTCTTCATCGGCCTCAGCACCCGGCTCATTGGGCTTGCCCAACACGGACCCTGAATGGCTTTGTCGTCCGAGCGCGGTGCGCCAAACGGCTCACGCGCTGTACGCCGCGGTCGAGCAAGGGCAATCGCAGCATTTCCGCCTCGGCTTGTCGGCTCTGTCGGGGGTGCTCGAGCGCGTGGAAGCGATCACCCGAACCCAGTACCCGCAGCTCGATCAGGTTCCGTATCACAGCCGTTTTCGCCACTTCAACGTCGGCTCCGTGGATCGGCTGGGACGCTTCGAAGCGCGGATTGCCGAGCTCGAGCCCGCGGCCCAAGCGCGTGCCCGCTTCGATCTCGTGATCAGCAGCGTCTTGCTCGATGCTGGCGCGGGCCCCCAGTGGTCGTACACCGAGGCCAACTCGCCTACCAGCTCGACCGCTGATGCAACAGCCAACTCCAACAGGCGTTGGACGCGCTCCGAAGGATTAGCGGTCGCAAGTTACGATTGGTTCATGGCCGGTGGCTTGTCGAGTGATCCTGCGCAGCCCTTGGCCGTTCACGCAACGCGGCTCGAGACGCTGGGCACGACCGACCTGGCACACGCCTTCCAAGTGAACGAGAACAATCCGTTGGTTGGGCTCGAGGGTCGGGCGCAACTGTTACGGCGTCTCGGCGAACGGGTGCGAGCCGTGCCCGAGTCCTTCGGCAAAAGCACGCGGCCAGGCGGTCTCGCCGATGTGTTGTTGGCGCGGGCCGTCCGCCGACAATTGCCGGCGACCGAAGTCTTGAGCCAGGTGCTGGACGCGCTCGGGCCGGTCTGGCCGTCACGACCCGTGATTGGCGGGCGCGCCTTGGGAGACGTTTGGCCGCATTCGCGATTCGGGCCGATCCCGTTTCACAAACTCTCGCAGTGGCTCACGTACTCGCTCTGCGAGGCGCTGGAGCTCTCAGGTGTACAAGTGCTCGAGTTGAACGAGTTGACGGGTCTGGCCGAGTATCGAAACGGGGGCCTGTTCGTAGACGCTGGTGTGATCGTACCGCTGCACGACGCGGTGCTCACACAGAGCCACGCCGTGGGCTCCGATCTGGTGATCGAATGGCGCGCTCTGACGATCGCGCTGCTCGACTTGACTGCCGAAGCACTCCGCGCCCGTTGGGGCATGAGTGCGAGTGAGTTACCGCTGGCCAAGGTCTTGGAAGCCGGCACTTGGGCGGCGGGACGTCAGCTCGCGGCCGAGCGACGCAGTGACTCATCCCCTCCGATTCGCATCGAAAGTGATGGAACGGTCTTCTAACCCCTGAGCCTTGCACGCTCAGGCCCTAGACGAGGAAACGCATGCCTTCAGTTACAGTGATTGACCACCCGCTCGTACAGCACAAGCTCACGCTGATTCGCAACAAGGAGACCAGCACGCGCACGTTCCGCAATCTCTTGGCGGAAGTGAGCATGCTCTTGGCCTATGAGGTTACGCGCGAGTTGCCTCTGGTTTACGAAGAGATCGAGACGCCGCTGACCAAGATGCGCGCGCCCAAGCTAGAAGGCAAGAAGGTCGCTTTGATCAGCATTTTGCGCGCCGGCAACGGTTTGCTCGATGGCATGCTGCAGATCCTGCCATCCGCGCGCGTGGGCCACGTGGGCTTGTATCGCGATCCCCAAACGCTCGGCGCGGTCGAGTACTACGTGAAATTGCCGGAATTGCAGGAGCGCGACACGATCGTGGTCGATCCGATGTTGGCCACGGGCAATAGCGCGGTGGCGGCCGTCGAGCGCATCAAACACGCCAAACCCAAGTCACTCAAGTTCGTGTGTTTGCTGGCAGCCCCTGAGGGCATCGCTCATTTTCACGAGGTTCACCCTGATGTGCCTTTATTTGCCGCAGCCATCGATGACCATCTCAACGACCACGGCTACATCGTGCCCGGGTTAGGGGACGCTGGGGATCGCCTGTTCGGGACGAAGTGAGGCAGTTCATCGCGCAGGGCGCTCGAACTCAAGGGTCGTGCTGAAAGTCGACAGCAAGAGAGCCGTCGCCCGTTACTAGCGCGTGCGCGGTCGGCGTGCTCTCGGCGATCACGCGCCCCTCGCGGATCGAGCGCAACACGACGCTCTGCCTGCGCAGCGCTTCGTATTCGCTTCGAGCGTCCAACAGGAGCACGTTCGCGGGACGCCCTTCCTCGATGCCGTAGCCGTCGCCGAGGGCGAGGGCCCGCGCCGAATGTGTCGTGATGAGCTTCAAACAGTCCGAGAGATCGTCGTGGCCCATGAGCTGGCAAACGTGAACACCCATGTGCAAGACCTGCAACATGTTACCGGTGCCGAGGGGATACCAGGGGTCGACGATGTCATCGTGGCCGAAGCAGACGTTGAGCCCCGCCTGCAGTAGCTCCTTCACTCGCGTCACACCACGACGCTTCGGGTAAGTGTCGAAGCG
>DATAHU010000164.1:0-16709 GCA_036263015.1 Polyangiaceae bacterium
CACCGAGTCCAAAGCGCTCACCACCAAGATCGCGCCGTCCATCTGCGCCGCGCCCGTGATCATGTTCTTCACGTAGTCAGCGTGGCCGGGGCAATCGACGTGCGCGTAGTGGCGCTGCGGGCTCTCGTACTCCACGTGCGACACCGCGATCGTCACCGTCTTCGTCGCGTCGCGCACGATGCCGCCCTTGGCGATGTCCGCGTACGAGATCGTCTTGGCCAGACCCTTATCCGCCTGCACCTTCAGAATCGCTGCCGTCGTCGTCGTCTTTCCGTGGTCGATGTGACCGATCGTTCCGACGTTTACGTGGGGCTTCTTCCTTACGAACTTCTCTTTGGCCATGGTCTGACTTCTTTCTTTTTTTGAAAACCTAAACCCTGTTCGAACCTAGATACCCCTGATCTTGGCGACGACTTCGTCTTGAACCGCCTTGGGGACTGCCTCGTAGTGCGAGAAATGCATGCTGTACGTCGCGCGGCCCTGCGTCTTGCTGCGCAGATCCGTGGAGTAACCGAACATCGTGGCGAGCGGGACCTCAGCGTCGACCACTTGGGCGTTGCCGCGCTGGCCCATGCCTTGAATCTTGCCGCGCCGCGAGTTCAAGTCGCCGATCACGTCACCCATGCTGCTATCGGGGGTGACGACTTCGACCTTCATCATCGGTTCGAGCAAGTGCAGCCCGGCGCGCTTGGCGCCGTCTTGGAAGGCCATCGACGCCGCAACCTCGAAGGCGGGTCCCGACGAGTCGACCTCGTGGAAGCTGCCGTCGAACAGACGCGCCGTGCAGTCGATCAGTGGGTAGCCCGCTAACACGCCACGCGTAGTGGCTTCGCGGATGCCCTTCTCGATCGAGGGGATGAACTCTTTGGGGATGATGCCGCCCACCACGTCGTTGACGAACGTGAAGCCCGTGCCGCGTTCGCCCGGCCCGAGATCGAACACCACGTGGCCGTACTGGCCGTGGCCGCCCGATTGACGGATGAACTTGTGCTCGCACTTCACCGTCTTCGAGATCGCTTCGCGGTACGCCACTTCGGGCTTACCCACGTTGCACTCGACTTTGAACTCGCGCTTCAAGCGGTCGACGATGATCTCGAGGTGCAGCTCGCCCATGCCGGCGATGATCGTCTGCCCCGTCTCTTCGTTCGTATAAGTGCGGAACGACGGATCTTCGTAGGCCAGCTTCTGCAAGCTGATGCCGAGCTTGTCGACGTCACCTTGGGTCTTCGGCTCGATTGCAATCGAGATGACGGGCTCCGGAAATTCCATCTTTTCGAGCAAGATGGGCGCCTTGTCGTCGCACAGCGTATCGCCGGTGCGCGTGTCGCGTAGACCGACGGCAGCGTAGATGTTGCCCGCGTAACACTCTTTGAGCTCTTCGCGGCGGTTGGCGTGCATGCGCAAGATGCGCCCAATGCGCTCGCGCTTGCCGCGCGCCGGATTGAAGACGGCGGTGCCGCTGGTCAAGTGCCCCGAGTACACGCGGAAGAACGTCAAGTTGCCGACGAACGGATCGTTCGCGATCTTGAACGCCAACGCAGAGAACGGCGCGTCGTCGTCGGCTTTGCGCGTCTCTTTCTTGTCGTTGTGCGGGTTCACGCCTTCGACCGGCGGAATGTCGACCGGTGACGGCAAGAAGTTTACGACCGCGTCGAGCAAGAGCTGGACGCCCTTGTTCTTGAAAGCCGAGCCACAGGTCACGGGCACGAACTTGAACTCGATGGTCGCCTTGCGAACAGCCGCGTAGATGTCGTCGTTGGTGACGGCTTCCGCCCCACGCTCCATCCATTTCTCCATCAAGGAGTCGTCGACTTCGGCGCAGCGCTCGATCAGCTCTTCACGCAAGCTCTTGCATTTTTCGACGAGGTCCGCCGGAATCGGACGCCAATCGAACTTCGCTCCGAGGCTCTCGTCATCGTAGATGGCGGCCTCCATGCGGATCAGATCGACGATGCCGCGCAACTCGCTCTCTTGCCCAACGGGCCAGTGCACTGGGACAGGGACCGCGCCGAGACGTTCACGGATCGAATCCAGATTCATCTGGAAGTCGGCGCCCGTCTTGTCGAGCTTGTTCACGAACGCAATCCGAGGCACGTGATACTTGTCCGCTTGACGCCAGACCGTCTCGCTTTGCGGCTCGACGCCGTTGCCGCCGTCGAACACCGCCACCGCGCCATCGAGCACACGCAGCGAACGCTCGACCTCAATCGTGAAGTCGACGTGGCCGGGCGTATCGATGATGTTGATCCGGTGCTTCTTGCCGTCGAGCGGGCCACCGCCGGGGGTCCAGAAGCAGTTCGTCGCGGCCGAGGTGATCGTGATGCCGCGCTCTTGCTCCTGCTCCATCCAGTCCATCGTGGCAGCGCCATCGTGGACCTCGCCGATCTTGTGGCTGATGCCCGTGTAGAACAGGATGCGCTCGGTCGTCGTCGTCTTACCGGCATCGATGTGCGCCATGATGCCGATGTTGCGCGTGCGCTCGAGTGGGAATTCGCGGGGCATGGGAGTGTCTCTTCGTGGCAGCTTGGAGCAGTTGAATTGTCAGGGCGCTGAATGGACGAATCCCCCCTCGGACCTCAGACTTTCCCTTGTGAAAGTCTCTGTTTTCCGAGAGGGGACTCGGGGCACGTCAAGCTCCAACCTGGTTAGACCGAGAGTTGGACTTCGTGAGGTGTCGATTCGCTAGGCGAATCGGCCACCGCTCTTGCGTGACCCGACCTTATGTCAGCTGCTGCATGCTGGGTTGAAGGCTCCTAGAGGCTAAAGTTAATACCCGCGAAAGGATAACGACGTTGGCTTACCAACGATAGTGGGCGAACGCCTTGTTGGCGTCTGCCATGCGGTGCGTGTCGTCCTTCTTCTTCACGGCGCCACCGCGGTTCTGCGAAGCATCGACGAACTCAGCCGCCAGACGCTCACGCATCGTCTTCTCACCGCGCTCGCGAGAGAAGGTGACGAGCCAGCGCATCGCCAACGCGACGCGACGCTCGGGACGAACTTCGACGGGCACCTGGTAGTTGGCACCACCGACGCGGCGGCTCTTCACCTCGAGCTTCGGCTTGACGTTGTCGAGCGCGCGGCGGAACACGTCCAAGGGGTCTTCCTTGAAGCGTTGGTTGATGATGTCGAACGCGCCGTAGAGGATGCCTTCGGCAGTGCTCTTCTTGCCGCTCAACATCAGGGCGTTCATGAACTTCGCGACCATCTTGTCGCGGTACACGGGATCGGGAGTGATCGGGCGCTTTGGGACTTCTCGACGACGGGGCATTTTCCGTTACCTTGCTTGAAAAGCTGGAATCAGGCCTTGGGGCGCTTCACTCCGTACTTGGAGCGCTTGCGGTTGCGGTTGGCTTTGTTGGTCGACGAAGGACCGATGGCACCCGACGCATCGAGCGTGCCGCGAACGACGTGGTAGCGCACACCGGGCAGGTCCTTCACGCGGCCGCCGCGGATGAGCACCACGCTGTGCTCTTGCAGGTTGTGACCCTCACCGCCGATGTAGCTCGTGACCTCCATGCCGTTGGTCAAACGCACGCGACACACCTTGCGCAACGCTGAGTTAGGCTTCTTGGGAGTCGTCGTGTACACGCGTGTGCAAACGCCGCGCTTGGCGGGACACGCCTTGAGTGCAGGCGAAGCCGTCTTGTCTTGGATGGCCTGGCGGCCCTTGCGAATCAGCTGCTGAATGGTGGGCATGGTAGGAGGGACCCCCGCTTTTCGGGGAGGTGGAGGGTACCGATCGGCGGCCCCTTGTCAAGGTTCGGTCTAGAGTGCCCAAGATTTTGGGCAAGAAACCCGGTGTTCCAGGCGGATTCCTGGCTTCACCAGTGGAAACTCGTTCAGCGCGTTTTCGAGCGAACTGCGAATAGATCGTCCGCGCGCTTGGGGTTCAGGTGCCCGCGAACTCGTGGCTCGCGGACACCCGGGATGACTCCCCTACTCCTCGCCCGCCACCGACAGCTGAGCTGCGGGACGCGCGTAGGTGGGAGAGGCTTGGCGGTTCTCGTTATCCTGAACCACCACTTCGAGGCGCTTGTATGCCGGTAACCCAGTACCAGCAGGAATCAAGCGACCCATGATCACGTTCTCTTTGATGCCGCGCAGATCGTCGGTCTTGCCGCAGATCGAGGCCTCGGTGAGCACCTTGGTCGTCTCTTGGAAGGACGAGGCGCTGATGAACGACTCGGTCGAGAGCGAGGCCTTGGTGATACCGAGCAACATCGGTTCGGCAACCGCGGGCTGACCGCTACGCGAGATCACCTTGCCGTTCTCACGCTCGAACAGGTGCTTCTCCACCTGCTCATCGCTCAAGAACTGGGTGTCACCCACTTCGCGGATGCGCACGCGGCGCAGCATCTGACGCACGATGGTCTCGATGTGCTTGTCGTTGATGGTCACGCCCTGCAGACGGTAAACCTGCTGGATCTCGTTGACCAACCAAGCGGCGAGCTCTTTCTCGCCCTTCACGCGCAGAATGTCGTGCGGGTTCGCGGGACCGTCTTGCAACGGATCACCGGCACGAACCTGGTCACCCGTCTGCACCTGCACGTGTTTACCCTTGGGGATCAGGTATTCACGCGATTGATCGGTGAGCGGGCTGCCGTCGACGTCGAGCGGCGTGATGACGATCTTGCGCTTGCCCTTGGTGTCCTTGCCGAAGCTGACGATGCCGTCGATCTCGCTGATGATCGCGTGATCCTTGGGCTTGCGCGCTTCGAACAACTCCGCGACGCGGGGCAGACCACCGGTGATGTCCTGCACCTTGGCCATGTCACGGGGCATCTTGGCGAGCGCTTCACCGGGGTGAATCGTTTCGCCGTCTTGCACCACGATGTTGGCGCCCACGGGCAAAAGGTAACGCGCTTCGAGCTCGGTGTTGCCGAGGCGCATCGGTTCGCCAGTTTGCGGGTCGAGAATCGAGATGCGCGGGCGTAGATCCGCGGCGCGCGACTCGATCACGATCTTGCGAGACAGGCCCGTCACTTCGTCGACGCGCTCA
Source organism: Polyangiaceae bacterium (assembly GCA_036263015.1). Lineage (GTDB taxonomy): Bacteria > Myxococcota_A > Polyangia > Polyangiales > Polyangiaceae > SZUA-265. The sequence continues at coordinate 5,000 of DATAHU010000164.1, forward strand.
CTCACGGTGACGCCTTCGACCAAGTCGCCGAACTGCACGATGCCGCCGACCTCGGTCAAGATCGGAACCGCGAAGGGATCCCACTCGGCCACGGTGGTACCGCCCTTGATGCGATCGCCTTCTTTGACCTTGAGCTCGGCGCCGTAGAGCAAGCGGTGATGCTCGCGCTCGCGCCCGGTGTCGTCCATGAGCACGAGTTCGCTGTGGCGGTTCATGACCACGACCGTGCCGTCGCGCTTGGTAGCCAAGTGTACGTTGCGCAGGGCGACCAAACCCTCGGTACGCGTCTCGAGTGAACTCTGTTCGATCTTACCGCGAGCAGCCGCACCACCGATGTGGAACGTGCGCATCGTCAGCTGCGTACCGGGCTCACCGATCGACTGGGCGGCGATGATGCCGACCGCTTCACCGATGTTGACCTGGTAGCCGCGAGCGAGGTCACGGCCGTAGCAGTTGGCACACACGCCGCGGCGCGTTTGGCACGTGAGCACCGAACGAATCACGACCTCTTCGATGCCGGCTTCATCGATCTGAGCCACCTTGGCTTCGTCGAGCAGAGAGTTCTGTTCGACGATGGTGTCACCCGTCATCGGATCGATCACGTCTTCGAGCGTGACGCGACCCAAGATGCGCTCGCTGAGCGGCTGAATCACTTCACCCGCCTCTTCGAGCTTGGTGACGCGGATGCCGTCGAGCGTGCCGCAGTCGAACTCGGAGATCACACAGTCCTGCGCGACGTCGACGAGGCGACGCGTGAGGTAACCGGAGTTCGCCGTCTTCAATGCGGTATCGGCCAAGCCCTTACGCGCACCGTGCGTGGACACGAAGTACTCGAGCACGCTCAGACCCTCGCGGAAGTTCGCGGTGATCGGCTGCTCGATGATTTCGCCCGACGGCTTCGCCATCAGACCGCGCATGGCTGCCAGCTGACGCATCTGCTGCGTCGAACCGCGCGCGCCGGAGTCGGCCATGATGTAAATCGAGTTGAAGCTCGACTCTTGCACGTCGTCGCCCGTGACCGGGTGCTTGACGCGGCGCTTGCCGATGACCTCCATCATCTCCTCCGTCACCTTGTCGGAGACGCCGGCCCAGATGTCGACCACCTTGTTGTAGCGCTCGCCGTCGGTGATCAGACCCTCTTGGTACTGATCGACGACGCGCTGCAACTCTTCTTGCGCCTGATCGATGAGCTCCTTCTTGCGCGGCGGGATGATCATGTCATCCATGCACACGCTGATGCCGGCACGCGTCGATTGCGAGAAGCCCATCGAACGCAGGCGGTCTGCGAGCAGCACCGTCTCCTTGTTCTTGTGCTTGCGGTAGCAAACATCGATGAGCTCGCTGAGCGCCTTCTTGTTCAACGTCTTGTTGACGTAGTCGAAAGGCACGCCGGGCGGCAGGATCTCGCTCAAGAGCACGCGACCGACGGTGGTTTCGACGAAGCGTGTGCGCAGCTTGCCGTTCTCGTCGCGGTCTTTGATGCGACAACGGATGCCCGCGTGCAACTCGACCATGCCGTGGTCGTACGCAGCGCGCACGTCCTCGAGTGAGCCGTAGATCCCCTGGACCAAGCCTTCGAGCTGTCCGTTCTCGCCCACCTTCAGCGTCGATTTCTCGCCAGCACCCTTGGCCAGCTTCTTCTCGCGCGTCATGTAGTAGAGCCCGAGCACGATATCCTGCGTCGGGTTGATGATCGGGCGACCGCTCGCTGGCGACAGGATGTTGTTCGTGCTCATCATCAGCACGCGCGCTTCCATCTGCGCCTCGATGCTGAGCGGGACGTGCACGGCCATCTGGTCACCGTCGAAGTCCGCGTTGAAAGCGGTGCAAACGAGCGGGTGCAGGTTGATGGCCTTGCCCTCGACGAGCACCGGCTCGAACGCCTGGATGCCCAAGCGATGCAACGTCGGGGCGCGGTTCAACATCACGGGGTGCTCTTTGATCACCTCGTCGAGGATGTCCCACACCTCGGGGCGTTCACGCTCCACCATCTTCTTCGCAGACTTGATGGTGTTGACGTAACCGCGCTCTTCCAGCTTGTTGTAGATGAACGGCTTGAAGAGCTCGAGCGCCATCTTCTTGGGCAGACCGCACTGGTGCAGACGCAACGTGGGGCCCACGACGATCACGGAACGACCCGAGTAATCGACGCGCTTGCCGAGCAAGTTCTGACGGAAGCGACCTTGCTTACCCTTGAGCATGTCGCTCAAGCTCTTGAGCGGACGCTTGTTGGGACCGGTGATCGTCTTGCCGCGGCGGCCGTTGTCGAACAGAGCGTCGACGGCTTCCTGCAGCATGCGGCGCTCGTTGCGGATGATGATTTCGGGCGCGTTCAACTCGAGCAAGCGCTTCAAGCGATTGTTGCGGTTGATCACGCGACGGTACAAGTCGTTGAGATCGCTGGTGGCGAAACGACCACCGTCGAGGGGCACCAAGGGACGCAAGTCCGGTGGCAACACGGGCACCACGGTGAGCATCATCCACTCGGGACGATTTCCCGATCCACGGAACGCCTCGACGACCTTCAAGCGCTTCGCGTACTTCTTGCGCTTGGCCTCGCTCGACGTCGCCTTCATTGCGATGCGCAGCTCTTCCGAGAGCGCGTGCACGTCGACACGCTTGAGCATCTCGAGGATGGCTTCGCCGCCCATTGCAGCCACGAAGCGGTCTTCGCCGAACTCGTCCAAGAGCTGGCCGTAGCGCTCCTCGGTGAGCAGCTCCGCGCGCTCGAGTCCAGTCTCCTTGGGATCGACGACGATGTACGCCTCGCAGTACAAGACGCGTTCGAGATCCTTGAGCGTAATATCCAGGATGTTACCGATCCTGGAAGGCAAGCTCTTCAAGAACCAGATGTGCGCGACCGGCGTGGCCAAGTTGATGTGGCCGAGGCGCTCACGGCGCACCTTGCTCTGGATGACTTCGACGCCGCACTTCTCGCAGACGATGCCGCGGTGCTTCATGCGCTTGTACTTGCCGCACAAGCACTCGTAGTCCTTCACCGGGCCGAAGATCTTGGCGCAGAACAGACCATCACGCTCAGGCTTGAACGTGCGGTAGTTGATCGTTTCGGGCTTCTTGACCTCGCCGTGTGACCACTCGCGGATCTTCTCTGGGCTGGCCAGAGAGATGCGCATAGCGGAGAAGGTTAGCGGATCTTTGGGTTTCTCGAAAAAGGAGAAAATATCACGCATCGTTTCTTACTCCTCCGCTGCCGGCGCATCCACCGCTTCAACGAGTTCCACGTTGAGGCACAGGGACTGCAGTTCTTTGATTAACACGTTGAAGCTTTCGGGTAGCCCCGCCTCGAGCGTGTAGTCGCCCTTGACGATGGCTTCGTACATTCGCGTACGGCCCTGCACGTCGTCGCTCTTGACGGTCAGGAATTCCTGCAGCGCGTGCGCTGCTCCGTACGCTTCCATGGCCCAAACTTCCATTTCACCGAGACGCTGACCACCGAACTGGGCCTTGCCGCCCAACGGTTGCTGCGTGACGAGCGAGTACGGACCAATCGAACGCGCGTGGATCTTGTCGTCGACCAAGTGGTGCAGCTTGAGCACGTACATCACGCCGACCGTGACATCTTGATCGAAGGGTTCACCAGTGCGGCCGTCGAACAGAATCGTTTGACCGCGACGTTCGAGGCCAGCGGCTTCGAGCGCGTCCTTGATGTGGTTCTCGTGCGCGCCGTCGAACACGGGCGTCGCATAGAAGCAACCACCCTTCATCTTCTCGGCGAGCATCAATAGACCCTTGTCGTCGAGGCCTTCGAGCAGACTCTTCATCCGCTTGTCGTCGGGCAGCGACTTCTTCAGCTCGTCACGGATCTTGCCCGCGCCTTGCTTTTGCTCGAGCAAGCGGTGAACGTTGCGACCGAGATTCAGCGCGCCCCAACCAAGGTGGGTCTCGAGAATCTGACCGACGTTCATACGGCTCGGCACGCCGAGGGGGTTCAGAACCATGTCGACCGGCGTACCGTCGGCCAAGTAGGGCAAGTCCTCCTCGGGCAGGATGCGGCTGACCACACCCTTGTTACCGTGGCGACCCGCCATCTTGTCACCGACCTGCAGCTTGCGCTTGATGGCGATGTAGACCTTCACCATCTTGATCACGCCCGGCGGCAACTCGTCGCCCTTGCTCAGGCGATCGATCTTGTCGCGGAAGTGCTCCTCGCGGCCGCGGATCAACTCGTCGAGGTCAGCCAGCAACTGGCTGACCTTGTCGGCGCCAGAGTCCATGCTGATCTCGCCCCAGTACTTGCGCGGCACTGGGTCGAGGTTCTCGTTCGTGAGCTTGACGCCCTTCTCGAACAGCACTTCACCGCGATCGTTGACCAGCTTGGCCGTGGTCGTCTGCCCCACGAGGATCTCGCGGATGCGGCGATAGAACGAGTCACGCAGGATGCTGACCTCTTCGTCACGCGTGCGCTCGAGGCGCGCGCGCTCCGTGTCCTCGATCGTGCGAGCACGTTCGTCCTTGTCGGTGCCCTTGCGCGAGAAGATGCGCGCATCGATCACGATACCACCTACTCCGGGTGGAACCTTGAGCGAGCTGTCACGCACGTCGCCGGCCTTTTCGCCGAAGATCGCGCGGAGCAACTTCTCCTCGGGGCTTAGCTGGCTCTCACCCTTGGGCGTGATCTTGCCGACCAGGATGTCACCGGGCTTCACCTCGGCGCCGATGCGCACGATGCCCGCTTCGTCGAGATCCTTGAGCGCTTCCTCGCCAACGTTGGGGATGTCACGCGTGACTTCCTCTTTGCCAAGCTTGGTGTCGCGCGCGATGCACTCGAACTCTTCGATGTGCACCGAGGTGTAGACGTCTTCCTTCGCGATGCGCTCGCTGATCAGGATCGAGTCTTCGAAGTTGTAGCCTTGCCACGGCATGAACGCGACGACCACGTTGCGGCCGAGCGCGATCTCGCCCATGTCGCAAGCGGGACCGTCAGCCAACACGTCACCCACTTCGACGCGTTCACCTGGGCGCACAACCGGTTTCTGGTTGTAGCAAGTGCTCTGGTTCGAGCGCTGGAACTTCGTCATGTGGTAGATGTCGGGCACCTCGGATCCCTCACCGGGATCGGGGCGCACGACGATGCGCGTGGCGTCCACGCTCTCGACCGTGCCCGAGCGACGCGCCACGGCGCACACACCCGAGTCGACCGCGACGCGGCGCTCCATGCCAGTGCCGACGAGCGGCGCTTCGGTGCAGATCAGCGGCACCGCTTGACGCTGCATGTTGGCGCCCATGAGTGCGCGGTTCGCGTCGTCGTGCTCGAGGAACGGCACGAGCGCGGCTGCGACGCTCACCATCTGATTGGGAGCCACGTCGATCAACTGGATCTGATCGGCGGGCACCATGCGGTAGTCACCGTTGTAGCGCGCGCTCACCAAGCTATCGGTGAGGTTCGACTCATCGCTGATGGTCGAGGTCGCCATGGCGATGAACTTGCCTTCCTCTTCGAGCGCGCTGAACCAGCGCACGCCCGGGGCAACTTTGCCTTCCTTGACGTGGCGGTACGGCGTCTCGACGAAGCCGTGTTCGTTGACGCGGGCGAACGTCGAGAGCGACGCAATCAGACCGATGTTCGGACCTTCGGGCGTCTCAATCGGGCAGATACGACCGTAGTGCGTGGCGTGAACGTCGCGCACTTCGAAGCCTGCACGCTCGCGCGTCAGACCACCCGGACCCAGTGCCGACAAGCGGCGCTTGTGCGTCACTTCGGACAACGGGTTCGTCTGGTCCATGAACTGCGACAACTGCGAGCTGCCGAAGTACTCCTTGACTACCGCGCCGACGGGCTTGGCGTTGATCAAGTCGTGCGGCATCAAAGTGTCGATCTCTTGCGAGACGCTCATGCGCTCTTTGATCGCGCGCGCCATACGCACCAGACCGATGCGGTACTGCACTTCCATCAACTCGCCCACGGCGCGCACGCGGCGATTGCCCAAGTGGTCGATGTCATCGACCGAACCTTGGCCGTTCTTGAGCGCGAGCAGGTGCTTCAGTGTGTTGAGGATGTCGTCCTTCGTGAGGCACGTGCGGTCCAGTTGCGGACGCTTGTCCTCATCGACGTCTTGATAGAACTTGTAGTTCAACTTCAAGCGACCGACCGCGGACAGGTCGTAGCGCTCGGGATTGAAGAACAGGTTGTTGAACAGCGTCCTCGCCGTCTCGAGCGTGGGCGGATCACCCGGACGCAGACGACGGTAGATCTCCATGATGGCGTCTTCGATCGTGAGCACCTTGTCGGCGATCAGCGTGTCGCGCAGGTACGGACCCACGTTGAGGCCATCGATGAACAGCACGTCGAAGTGCTTGATGCCGGCCTCGCGCAGACGATCGAGGATCACTTCCGTGACCTCTTCGTTGCTCTCGAGCAGCACTTCGCCCGTCTCGGGGTCCACGACGTCGGACGCCGAGACCTTGCCGATCAGTTCCGGCAGCTCGAGCGCAACACGCTGTACACCCGCGGACGTCAATTTCTTGATCGCAGCTTTGGTGAACTTGGTGTTCTTGCGCACCAAGACCTTGCCATCGACGACGATGTCCGTGGTCGCGCGTTGGCCAGCGAGCAACTCGAAGTTGACGCTCTTCTCGATGCCGTCGTCGTTCAGGTAGACGGTCTCGCGCTCGTAGAAATAGTTCAGAATGTCCTGCGTGGACATGCCGAGCGCGCGCAAGAGCACGGTGCCGTGCATCTTGCGACGACGGTCGATGCGCACGTGCACGATATCCTTGTGGTCGAACTCGAAGTCGAGCCAGGAACCGCTGTACGGAATGACGCGCGCCGAATAGAGCAGCTTGCCGCTCGAGTGCGTCTTGCCTTTGTCGTGGTCGAAGAACACGCCAGGGCTGCGATGCAATTGCGACACGACCACGCGCTCGGTACCGTTGATGATGAACGTACCGGTGTTGGTCATGAGCGGGATCTCACCGAAGTAGACCTCCTGCTCCTTGATGTCGCGCACGATGCGCTCGCCACCCTCGACGGTGTCGTAAACCATCAACTGCGTCGTCACCTTGATCGGCGCAGCGAACGTCATGCCGCGATGCCGGCACTCCTCGACGTCGTACTTCGGCTTGTCCAAGTGGTACGAAACGAACACGAGCTCGCTCGTTCCGTCGAAGTCCTTGATCGGGAAGACACTACGGAATACCCCCTGCAACCCGATGTCCTTGCGTTGCGCGGGTTCGAGATCCGACTGCAGGAACTTGTCGTAGCTGCTCTTCTGAATGTCGATCAGGTTCGGGATTTCGACGACTGGCTCGACCTGCCCCAGGTTGGTGCGGTGCCGGAAGTTCGACTGGACCTTGGACGCCATCTGAGCTCCTCTGAATGAAGTGGTGTGCGGTGATTTTGAGCGGTGAGGCTCGGCGCTGCCGCGGCGCCAGAAAACTGTGTGGGTCGCTGCAAGGTGGGCAGCTGGACGCTTGAGACTAACTAGCTTTGGAGCTTATCAATGCGTGGGCACGCCCACCGGCCAGGACCCTTTTTCGTGTCCCAAACCCGTAGGCGTGCCGTCATCACTCTAGAAACTGGCGATCGAATTACTTGACGTCGACCTTGGCGCCAGCGGCCTCGAGCTTCTTCTTGATGTCTTGGGCTTCTTCCTTGCCAACGCCTTCTTTGACGGGCTTGGGAGCGCCTTCGACGAGCTCCTTGGCTTCCTTGAGGCCCAAGTTCGTGATCTCGCGCACGACCTTGATGACCTGGATCTTGGCCGCGCCACCGTCGGCGAGGATGACGTCGAACTCGGTCTGCTCCTCGACCTCGGCAGCCGCCGCGGCACCACCACCACCACCGACGCCGGCGACGGCAACGGGGGCAGCACTGACGCCCCACTTCTCTTCCAGCTCTTTGACGAGGCCAGCGATCTCGATCACGGGCAAGTTAGAGAGGTAGGTGACAACCTGTTCCTTGGTAATTTCAGCCATTTTACTACTCCTTGAGAACTTAGAATCTTTGAAGTCTTGATTGTTTTGCTTTGGGGCGGGGCCGCCTGAGGGGTCCCGCGGGGTGCACAGCCAGCGCCCATAGTGAGCGGTGGCCGTGCGTGACGCGTGGCGCAGTGGTTAGCCGCGCCGGGTTATCAGCCCTTTTCCTTCTTGGCGTTCAACAGCCGGACGAAGTTGGAGGCAGGGGTGTTGATCAACATCACGAACTGCTGCGCCGGTGCCATCAAGGTCGCGAGCAACATGGCGCGCGCCTCGTCCTTGCTGGGCAAGGTCGCAAGCTGGGTCTCGACGGCTTTGGCGCCGAGCACCTGGCCTTCGAGCAAACCGGCTTTGATCTTCAGCTTTTCGTTTTCTTTGACGTAGTCCTTGAGGACGCGTGCGGCAGCGCTTGGCTCTTCGTAGCTCCAAGCCACGCCGGTGGGTCCCTTGAGCGTCGCCGTCAGGTTCTTGACGAACGGACGATCGCCGAGAGCACGCTTGATCAAGGTGTTCTTTACGACGCGGTATTCGATGCCCTTGGCGCGGAAGGTGTTGCGCAAGCGCGTCGCCTCGGCCACGGTCAGGCCCGTGAAATCCACGAACACGGCCGAACTCATGCGCTCGAAGCGTTGCTTCAAGTCGCTGATGGTCGTCTCTTTATCGGTGCGTAGCATCACCCTTCCTCCGTCTTAGAGGCTTCGACACTGGAGGTGTCGACGCGAACGCCGGGGCCCATCGTGCTGGAGACCGTGACAGAGCGCAGGTAAACACCCTTGGCGCTGGACGGCTTCTTCGCGATCAAGTCATTGATCAGGGCCTGTGCATTTTGCGTGAGCTTGTCTTTGTCGAAAGACAATCGTCCGATGCGGCAGTGAACCACGCCCGCTTTGTCTACGCGGTACTCGACTTTGCCGCCCTTCGCCTCTTGGACGGCGCGCGCGACGTCTAGCGTCACGGTTCCGACCTTGGGGTTGGGCATCAAGCCGCGCGGACCAAGGATACGGCCGAGTTTACCGACGGTACCCATCATGTCCGGGGTCGCGATCACGCGATCGAAATTGACGTTGCCTTCTTGAATGATTTTCGCGAGTTCGTCCGAGCCGGCCATATCCGCGCCAGCGTCGAGGGCTTCTTTTTCCTTCTCGCCGCGAGCGAACACTGCCACGCGCACCGTCTTACCGGTGCCGTTCGGCAATACGAGTGCGCCACGAACCATTTGGTCCGCGTGCTTCGGATTGACGCCGAGACGAACTGCGACATCCACGCTCTCATCGAACTTGGCGAAAGCGACTTGCTTCACTACGCCGAGTGCGTCTGAAAGCGGGTGGTATTGGGCTCGGTCGAACTTTCCGAGCGCCTCTTTCCGCTTCTTGCTTATTCTACCCATTCACTCTCCACTGGTGTTAATCGGTGACCCGAAGGCCGCCTCCCAGAGGTTCGAAATCAGATGACTCCGAACGGTACCGATGTGCCGCACCATTGCGACTCATCGATTGCCGGGACTCGTGAACGACACTGCGCCGTACAAAGACGGTGAGCAGCGGTGCGCCGTGCAAGAGTCCAGACAGTCTCAACCGACCTCGATGCCCATGCTGCGCGCCGTACCGGCAACGCTGCGCTTGGCGGATTCGATACTGGTCGTGTTCAAGTCTTCGAGTTTGACCTTCGCGATCTCCTCGACCTGTGCCCAGGTCACCTTTCCGACCTTCTTGCGGTTCGGCTCGGGCGAGCCGGAACCCGGCTTACCCGTGCTGGGCAGCCCCGCCGCCTTCTTCAGAAGGACGCTCGCGGGCGCCGACTTCATGATGAAGGTGTAAGAGCGGTCGGCGAAGACGGTGATCTCCACCGGCACGATCGTGTCGCCGAGCTTGGCGCTCTTGGCGTTGAAGTCCTTGCAGAACCCCATGATGTTCACGCCGTGCTGACCCAATGCGGGACCAACGGGCGGCGACGGGTTGGCCTTGCCAGCGGGGAGCTGGAGTTTGATGAATCCGGTGACTTTCTTCTTTGCTGCGGCCATTGGGGACCTCTTCTCTGACTGCTGGGCTACTGCCTAAACCTGCTGGGCTACTGCCTAAACTCGTTAACGCTTCTCGACGTGACTGAACTCGAGCTCGACGGGGGTTGGGCGACCGAAGATGCTCACCATCACCTTGAGCTTCTGCTTGTCGGGCTTGACCTCTTGGACCGAGCCCGAGAAGTTCGCGAATGCACCCACGGTCACGCGCACTTCGTCGCCAACCTGGAACTGCTGACGCGGCTTGGGCTTGACGGCGCCCTCGGTAATGCCCTTGCGCAAATCCTCGATGTGCGGTGGCTTGACCGCTTGCGGCTTCTGGTTACCGATGAAGCCGGTGACCTTGGGCGTATCTTTCACGAGATGCCAGGTCTGCTCGTTCATCATCATTTCGACGAACACGTAGCCGGGAAACGTCGTCTTCATGCGGACGCGGCTCTTGCCGTCTTTGGCCTGCTGCGTGACCGTCTCGCTCGGCACCATGATCTCGCCGAACTGGTCGTCCATCTTGAACTGGCGAATGCGCTCTTGCAGAGCGAGCTTCACCTTGTTCTCGAACCCCGAATACGACGTTACCACGTACCACTTTTTCTCTTGTGGTTCCGTGGCCTCATCGCCCTGTTTGGCGTCGGTTGCTGCTTCGTCCCTGCTCATATGCCGTAAACCAAGTTGGTGATGAAGCTCCACAGCCGATCCAACAGACCGACGTAGACGATGGCGAACATGCCACCGGCCAAAACGACCAGCGTGCCGTTGGTGACCGTCTCGCGATCAGGCCAATGCACCTTGTAGAGTTCCGCTGCGACCTCGTCGGCCCATTTGCGGAGATTCGCGTTGCGCAGCGCCGTCAGCACGGCGAGCACGCCGATCAGACCGCCGGCGCTCATGGTGTAGGTAGCGCGCTCGTCCTCGGCCAAACGCAGAACCCACGGCGCGTTGCGCACGACGGCGGGAGTGCCGGCAAGGAGACCCCAAACGCCAGCGAGCGTCTTGCCCGAGACGTAGGCAACGAACACGCCGGCTAGAAAGAACGCGACGTGAACGTAGCGCTCGATGCCGATGTCACCCGGCACGACGCCTTCTTCGCCAGCCGAACCGTCGTCGGCATGCAAGGTCGACAAAGACGCCTCGTCGCCGCCCAGATCACTGCCGGCTGCTTCGTTCTCGTCTCGCTCTGTGTTTTCGTCGTTTGCCATGGGCGGGGACCTTGTGACTGCTTGCAGGGGCGGCAAGGCTCGAACTCGCGACCTGCGGATTTGGAATCCGCTGCTCTACCAACTGAGCTACACCCCTAAAACTTGGGCTATCGAGCTTCGCGGTGCTCTGTGTGCTGATTGCACTCCTTGCAGTGCTTCTTGAGGGTGAGAGGGGCGCTGCCGTCTTTGCGCTGCTTCGTCGTCTTGTAGTTACGAGCACCGCACTTCATACACGTCAGAGAAATCCCAGCTCGCTTGACTCGCTTGCGTTTGGTGGCGAGCCCTGAAGCCCGGCTGTCGTCGTTCACAATCTCAATCCTTTGGGAACCCAATCGTTACAGACGACAGCCGACTCTGCGACGGCCGGCCCCCGGTTGGAATGAACCAGGGACCGTCCGCGGCCGCGAAGGCCTACTCGAGGATCTTGGCGACGACGCCGGCGCCGACCGTCTTGCCACCCTCGCGGATTGCAAAGCGCATCTGCTCTTCCAACGCCACCTTCGTGATCAACTCCACTTCCACGGTGACGTTGTCACCCGGCATCACCATCTTCACTTCTTCG
>DATAHU010000165.1:0-4507 GCA_036263015.1 Polyangiaceae bacterium
TTTGCGATCGTGCCTGCGCGCTTCAGCACGTCGAAACCGCTTGCCGTGATGGTCAGGTAGCGCATCGCAAGATACGGCGCTGTGCAGTTGAAGGGCAGAGCGAGTTGCGTTTCTAGGACTTCACTCAAGGTGTTGGCAGTCGGCGCCTCGCCCTGGACCAGTAGACAGGATTTGGCAAACGAAGCTGTCGCGTCGGCATCCTTCGAATAGGCGTGAAGGAAGTTGCAGCCTGAATCGAGCACGGCGCTGAGGTTGGTCAACACGACGACGATGCGCCCTCGAAGCCCCGCCAGCGTCACTTCTGCCAGCTGCAAGGGACGTAATGACTCGAAGACGCATGAGCGCTTCATGCTCTTGAAGCGAGCGAGTGCCAAGCGTTCCGCATCCCCGGAGATGTCGACCTTGATGATGACGACCTCGCTCGTGTAGCACGCAACGAAACTTTCCAAGTCCTCCAGTACGTGCTCGAGCTTGGGGCCAAAACATCCGGCGTGCCACGAAGCGCTTTTGCTCACCAGGTGGCCTGCACGCAGCGTGCCTTCGTCCAGGTAGACGCGGATATCGAAGAAGCGTGTGCCTAATCTGAGTTGCTCAGCAATGGTGAAGAACTGCGTCAGGGTGTTGGACGACGACGTCGTTTTCGAATGCTGCGCGACGTACATGCACGCGTCATGGCTCCCGGGCATGCACACCAGGTTCAACGGCATTTTGTCCGGCAGCGCTAGCATCCAGTTGGCTAGCGTGATCGGGGCCAGCTTGGCGCAGATAGGGGTCAAGATGTTGATGCCGACGGAACGGCTGCATGCCCCAAACGCGAGCAATACCGACGTCGAAGGCTGGGCGTTCAGGCGTTGCCCAAGCACGCTGCAGAGCAAGCGTAACGTGACGTCGTCGGAGTGGGTGTCTAGGCCGAGCCACACGAGATCGTGCTTGGCGTCTTTGATCAGTTGCAGGCATTGCGCGGAACCGCAGCGGGGAGGCACCCCTAGAAGCACCAGCGTGTTCGATTGCCACGCCACGCTGGAGAGGTCGCCGAGAGTGGGCAATTCCGTTTTTTGGGACCAAGCCACGTTGGGTAAACAGACCGTCAGGAACTCGGTGGACGTAGACGCCAGGGTGCTGTGATAGACGCCGATCTCGAACTTGAACGGGGCGACCACCGAGGGTCGGTTCGGACGGTCGACGCGAGCCTGGAGCGTCAAACCGCAGCTGCAAGGCATCCGCCTGTGTTCGTCGCAGCGGTTAATCTGAGCACCGCACTGCCGACAAACCTTCTGATGAGCGCTCGACCGCGGGCGCTGCCCGGTTCCCTTGCACAGCTCTTTGCAGATTTCGCAAACTACGTCCATGCCTGCACCTGCCAGCGGTACTCGACGATTTCACCCGATCGCGCCGCTACTTGTGTAAACCCGAGCGAGCAAACCAATGCGCGGGATGCAGCATTGGTTCGCAGAACGAGGGCGCGCAGGCGACGCCGACCGCGGCGCACCGAAAGCTCGAGCCCTGCTTGCACTGCGCGTCGCCCGAAGCCGCGATTGCGCCACGCTTCGCAAATCGCAAAGCTAATGCTCGGGTCCGCGTTGCTCCAGCGCTGAAACCAGACCACGCCGATCGCGGTGCTTTCGGGGCCAAGGACGAGGTAGCTCTCGAAAGCGGGGTCCGATAGTCGCCAGCGCAGCCAATCTCTTGCGTCGGCGAGCTGCGTCCAATTCGCAGCTACGAACGCGGCCGTCAGTTTCGCGTCGTCGTGCCAAGCCGCGAGGTGCCGTGCATCAGACGCGACCATCTCACGGAGCTTGACCACGGGGCGTGGTTGCGCGCCCAATGCTGGCGTCAATTCCCTGGGGGATTGCTGCGTGGACGGCGTGAGTCGCGGGCTCGTGGTCACGCGCAGTCGTTAGCCAACCGACTGCCCCACGGCAAGAAACCCGCACTAGCCAGAATTGGGCAGTGATCCCGATGCTGCTCTCGCGTCGCGAGCTGTCACTGATGCTCGAGCCCCGATTTCGTCAATTCCTCGTAAACATTGCTAGCTGCCACTCCGCCAGCCACGAGCGCTCGCGCTTTGGCTAGCTGGTCGTTGATTCGCGACTTGAAGACGTCGAGCGGCTGCGCGCCCTTGAGCGCCACGCCGTTGATGAAGAACGAAGGCGTTCCTTTCACTCCGAGTGCCTCGCCAACATCCATGCTCTGCTTGATGCGTGCGCGCAAGCGTTCATCCTGCGCCGACTGCTGGACTTCAGTCCAACTGAGGCCGAGCGTAGTGAACAGCGGCAGGAGATCTTCGTCACTCAATTTCAGAGCGGAGGCAAACAGCGCATCGTGCGCCTTCCAGAAGCTGGCATTGCCGTAGCGTTCGTAAACGAAGCGCGCCATTGTGGCGGCTGGCAGCGCCTGCGCGTGAAACGCCAAAGGGTAGTCCTTCCACACGATGCGTACGTCCTTGGGGTACTCCTCGAGCACTGCATCTACAGTGGTTGCGACTCGTACCGAGAACGGGCACTGAAAGTCCGCATACTCCACGATCGTCACCAACGCATCTCGAGGGCCGCGCTGTGGATCGTCGGAGCGCACCGGCACTTTCCAAACAGTCTGCGTGTCTGCCTTGTCGCTGGCTTCGGTCTTCGGCTGTTCGATTGACGACGCTGAGTTTGCTTTCGTACATAGCGAGTAGAGCTCGCTCGGCGCCACACCTTCGGCGAGTAACTTCTGAGTCTCAGCCAGCTCGGCGTCGATGATCGCTTGGAACTTCTCGAACGGTTGCGCACCCAACAGCGGGATGCCGTTGATGCGAAAATTGGGAGTGCCGCTGATCCCGAGGTTGTGGCAGAAGGCCAGATCTGCGTCGACCTTGGCCGTGAAACGTTTGGCCGCGTAGGCTTGCCTGAATTCCTCACGCCTGACTCCCGCTTGCTCGGCCCAAGTTTCGAAATTTTCGTCGCTCAAATCGCTTTGGTTTGCGAACGCCTTGTCGTGAAAGTTCCAGAACGCGGAATTGCCGCCAAGGGAGAACACCGTGCTGGCGGCGTCCGCGGCGGGCCGTGCGCGCGGGTGAAAAGGCAGCGGGTCGTGCTTGTAGACGATGCGCACTTGGTCTTTGTAGCTATCCGCAACCTTCTGCAGCGTGGCTTGCACACGGGCCGAGAACGGGCACTGAAAGTCCGCGACTTCGACGATGGTCACAGCCGCGTCTGTCGGACCGCGCATAGGATCGGCGCTGCTGATCGCGACGAGCCCTTGCAACCCATCGAGCGTCTCTGCCGGTGCCGGTTCGGGGCTGTTCGCCGCAACGGGATCGACCCCTGTCTCCACCTCTGGGGTCGGAGTCACTAAGCGCACGACGAGCCCCGCGAGCAGGAGTGTTCCAATCAGTCCGAGAAGCACCATTTGCGGCACACGACTCGGCTTGCGTGGCGCCGCGTTCCTTCCCGCGTCGACATTCACGCGGGAGTCGACCGAAGACCACTGCGCGCTCGTAGTTGGTTTCGCCTGCTCGGCTCGAAGCTCTCGAGGTTGTGACTGTTGGAGTTTCTCCTTCTTTCTTTTTCTTTTACCCTGTCGAGCTGGAGGTTGCTGGGCGTCTTGTCCTTCGGGGTTTCGCGTCTGCATGGCAGGCGCGCCCCTGTGCACCTCTGCCGCGCCCTGTTCACTTGGGGCCTGTGCCGGCAGCAATGGCCAGGTTTGGGGCACGCTGATCTCGGGCACTGTCGGCTCGCTCGTGCCGGAGGCGGCAAAGCCAGGAGAGACAGCGAAGCCAGTAGTGGCGGGAAAGCCGGGAGAGGCGGCAAGGCCCGTAGAATCGGTGAAGCCGGTAGCGTCAGCAAGTAAACGCTGCAGCGCTTGGACTGCGGCACCGAAGCTCGGCCAGCGCTGGCTCGCGTCGCGTTCGAGACAACGCGCGAGCCAGTCTTGAAATCCGCGCGGCAAGCGCGAGGCCAGACCACCGGCTGCTGCCAGCGCCTGTGGGGTGGGCCCCAGAACTCTGAGCGGCAACTCCGACACCGATCCGATGCCCCAGAGCTGAAGCGGTGGGTATCCGGTAAACGTCTCATAAACGATCAGACCTAGCGCCCAGACATCCGTTTGCGGCGATACAGTGGCGGCGATGGTTACGCCTCGTTGGGCGGCCAGACCTTTGAGGGCGAGAGGCAATTGCTCGGGCGCGGAGTAGGGAGTGCCGATCTCGGTCCCGGTCCTTTGCGCCTCGTCCAGGAGTAGCCTTGCGATGCCGAAGTCGAGCACTTTGAGTTGCATGCGCCCCACTTCGTCGTTCGTGAGGAACAATTTGCTCGGCTGGAGATCGCAATGAATCACGCCGGCGCGATGCGCTTGGTCCATGGCTTGCGCGAGCTGCGCCCATACCGGACTCACTTCAGAGGGCCACATCGGTCCCATGCGCAGCCGCTCCAAAAGCGTCTTGCCTCTGAGCAAGGGCATGACCAAAAATGGCAATCCCCGATCGCGGTCCACCCCCGTATCAACGACGCGGGCGATGTACGGCGATTCA
>DATAHU010000166.1:0-10581 GCA_036263015.1 Polyangiaceae bacterium
TCGGTGTTGTCGGTGTTACCGTCGTCGCATTGCTCGTTGGGAGCACCACCGCCGCTGCTCTTGATCGCACCGTCACCACAGCGGGCGACCGTGCACTCGAGCTCACCATTGCCGATGATCGAATGTCGCACGCACTCGTCCGTCTCGACCGTGTTGCCGTCGTCGCACTCTTCGAGGCGCGCCTGTTGGATGTTCTCCGGCAGGTTGGAGCCGTTCGGCGTGTTGGTCGTGTAAATCGCCGCCAAGTAGGCGTCCATGTACGTGCCGGGCGAAGGCGTCATCGGTCCCGTGTCGTCGGGATCCGCGTACGGAATCGTCGCCACCGTGAACTTATCACCATCACCGCACTGGTTGTACGTGCAGTCCGATTCACAGCTGTCGGTATTGATGTTGTTACCGTCATCGCATTGCTCGGGATTTGACGGATTTTGGTTGTTGTTCTCGGTGCGATACCAAGCACCGTCACCACACTTGTTCCACGTGCAGTTGTTCAAGCAGCTGTCCGTGTTGTCCTTGCCCGTCTGGTGACAGGCCGCGTTGGCGGCAGCGTTCGCCGGGCAACCGTCGTCGCATTGCTCACCTTGGTCGACCACGCCGTTGCCACAGGTCTGGACCGTGCAACTCGTGGTGCAAGCCGCGCCTGGACCGTTCTCGGCGCCCAAGTCGCAAGCTTCTTGACCAGCGCGCACGAAACCATCACCGCAGCGCGCCAACGTACAGTCGTTCAGACACGCATCCGTCTGATCGGCGTTCTGATCGTCGCATGCGTCGGTGCCGCTGATGATGCCGTCGCCACACTTCGGCGTCGTACAGGCGTTGGTGCAGCCGTCGGTCTGCACTTGGTTGCCGTCGTCGCAGTCTTCACCGATTTGGACCGTGCCGTCGCCACAATCGGCCGACTTGCAAGTGTTGCTACATGCGTCGTTGTCGACGTCGTTGCCGTCATCGCAATCCTCGCCGGGTCCCGTTACGCCATCGCCGCACTCGGCGTCCAAGCACTTGTCCGTGCATTGGTCCGTGGCCACGGTGTTGTGGTCGTCGCAGGTTTCGCCCGTCTGGATGATGCCATCGCCACAAGCCGGCTCGGTGCAGCTATTGGTACAGCCATCGTTGTCGACGTCGTTGCCGTCATCGCAGGCCTCATTGTCCTGCTTGACGCCATCGCCGCAGGTAGCGGCCACGCAGTCGTTGGAGCAATCGTCACCGTCGACTTTGTTGCCGTCGTCGCAGCCTTCGCCAGGTTGCGTATACCCATCACCGCAACTCTGATTTTTGCACTGGGCCGTGCACGCGTCCTCGTTGTACGGGTTACCGTCGTCGCACTCGTCGGTTCCGTTCTTGATGCCGTCACCGCACTTGGGGTTGTGACAGCTGTTGGTGCAATCGTTGTCGTCGGTGTTGTCACCGTCGTCGCACTCTTCGTTGTCCTGCTTGATGCCGTCACCGCAGTCGGGTTTGCGGCAACGATTGGTGCACGCGTCATCGTCGTTGGTGTTGCCGTCGTCGCAATCTTCGAAGATAGAGACGATGCCATCACCGCACGCGGCTGCCTCGCACTCGTTGGTGCATGTGTTCGTGTCGTCGGTATCGCCGTCGTCACACTTTTCGTCGGCACTACGCACGCCGTCGCCACACTTGGGGGCCGTGCAGTTGTTGCTGCAGTCGTCGTCGTTGACTTCGTTGCCGTCGTCGCATTCTTCTCCGGTGCCCTTGACTCCGTCACCGCAGCTCGGCAGGCGGCAGTCGCTCAAACATGTCGCGTCGTCCGCGGTGTTGCCGTCGTCACAGCCTTCGCCGAGGGATTTGATGCCGTCACCACAGCGGGGGGTCTCACACTTGTTGGTGCAACCGTTCGTGTCGTCGGTGTCCCCGTCGTCGCAAGCTTCACCCGGCGCAGTGAAACCGTCGCCACACTTATGGTTGTGGCAGTCCTTGGTACAGTTGCCGGTATTGCTGTTTTCGCTGCCGTCGTCGCACTCCTCGTCGCCGTTCTTGATCCCATCTCCACAGCTGATTTCGATCTTACAGCTCTTGCAAGTAGGGTCGTTCAAGGCGTCGCACTCTTCGCCGGGACCTACGAGGCCGTCGCCGCATTTGGCGTTCATACAGAGCATCGTGCAGGCACCGGTGTCACTGTTGTCAGTGCCCTTGTCGCACTCCTCGTCGCCGTTCTTGATCCCGTCGCCGCACTCGGGTTCATTCCCGCTGTCGATGACGTCATCGTTCGTAGCGGTAGAACCGCTACTCGTATCGTCCCCGCAACCAGCCAAGCCTAAGGCCAGTAACGGAATGGCCAGCCAGGGCTTGGCCACCATCAGTTTGCTTTTCATTTCTGTTCTCCTGCAAAGGAATACCAAGAGAACGGTGGAACACTATCCTCCGTCCCTTGACGTCTCGAGAGACGCCGATCGGTGTAGGAGAAGCAAGTTGCATGCGCGCTAGACTGGGTTGAGAGGTGACCTTTGTCTCCTTCCTCTTTACTGGATTGTTCCAGCGAATGATCGCCGTACGCGGTGCAACACCTCACTGATTGCTGCCAAGTATTAACGCGCAGGACACGCTGCGCGTAGACGGTGACGGCAGGGTGACGGTCTTCGGTGTTGCGCCAAGAGAATTACTCATGGCGCAAGCGAGGGGCTGAGCTGGCCGCTCGCGCCACGGGTTCGCGCTGACGTCGATCCGTGCGCCAGGCTGTGCCGCCGGCGCATTCGTTGCGTAGCCCCTCCCGCCCGTGACGCATGGAGTCATTAGGGTTTTCCGCTGTGTCCCACCAGCAATTGACCCCTATGGGCCCGAGCAGCCACACTCAGCCCGTGACCGCCACTGAGCCCAATGCCCACGACCCTCTCGAGGCGCGACGCCTCCGGCTCGAACGTGACCTCTACTTGGGTCTGCTGAATCTCGATGAGGCGGCCGAGCCCGAGCAGTTCACGGAGCAAGCGCTGCGCCTGGTGGTGGAGATCGTTGGAGCCAAGCGTGGCTACCTCGAGCTCAGCGATCCCAGCACTCCGGGTAACCGCGAGTGGTGGACGGCCGCGGGGTGGTCCTCCGAAGAAGTCGCAGAGATCCGCATCAACATCTCTCGCGGCATCATCGCGCACGCGATCGCTCAAGGTGAGGTCATCAGCGTTCCTTCGGCCTTGTTGGATCCGCGCTTCAGAGATCGTCAGAGTGTTAGGCGCTGGAAGATCGAAGCCGTTCTGTGCGTCCCGATTGGGCAACGTCCGCCGATTGGCGTCTTGTACTTGCAAGAGCGCGTCGGTGACGGACCGTTCTCCGATTCGGAGGTGCAGCTCGCCACGACCTTCGCTCGCTACATGGTCGGCTTGTCGCGACGGGTTCTCGAAAGGCCCAACAGCGAAGATCCGATCTCCGCATTGCGGCACAGGATGCTGTTGCAAGACGTAGTTGGGCAATCCAACGCTCTGGCGCGCGCCTTGGCAGAGGCCGAAGTCGCGGCGCGCCTCGACGCGTGCGTGCTGATCACCGGAGACACGGGCACCGGTAAGACCCAGCTGGCGCGCGTCATTCACGACAACAGCACGCGCGCCAAACAGCCGTTCGTGACCATCAATTGCGCGGCAATTCCCGAGGCACTGATGGAGAACGAGCTGTTCGGCGCCGAGGCTGGAGCGCACTCGACTGCCGCCAAGGCACTAGTCGGCAAGGTTGCTGCCGCGCAGGGCGGCACTCTCTTTCTCGACGAGATCGCGGAGCTGTCAGTCACCGCCCAAGCCAAGCTGCTGCAATTGCTGCAGAACAAAGAGTACTATCCGCTCGGGTCAGCGCGCTCGCGCAAAGCCGATTTACGCATCATCGCGGCCACGAATGCCGATCTGCAGGAACGCATCGCGCTGCGGACGTTCCGCGAAGATCTCTATTACCGGCTGCAAGTGCTCAGCATCAAGATGCCCAACTTGCGCAGCCGCCAAGAAGATCTCGACGCTTTGGCTCGACATTTCTGCCAACAGGCGTGCCGGCAACACGGCCTACGCGAGTTGAGCCTTTCGCCGAGCGCGTTGTCTGCGCTGCGCGCTCGGGAATGGCCGGGCAACGTGCGCGAACTCGAGCACGTGATCGAAACGGGAGTGCTGCGCGCGTCATTTCAAAACGTCGGGCAACTGGAAGTGAAGCACTTGTTCCCCGACGCCGCTCCCCAGACCGAGGAGGGACGCAGCTTCCAAGAAGAAACGCGACGCTTTCAACGCGACTTGTTGTGTCGAGCGTTGATCGAGACTGATTGGAACATCACGGAGACAGCTCGCCGGCTCGATTTGGCTCGCGCACACATCTACAACTTGATCAAATCATTCGGCATCTCTCGCGACCAGATGAGCAGCCGACGGCCCCCGCCCGAGTCTTGAGCGCGGCCTATGCTCCAATGGGTCGCGAGGGCGACCCCGAATCACATCAGCGGAACCAACGGTCGTCCCGCGGAATAGAAAGGCCACGGAATGCCGACCAAGATCAGCGCCAGCGCGATGCCGTAAAAGACCAACGTGCGCTTGTGCTTTTGCGCGTCGTCCTTGCCGCGCTTGATGCGCGCCGAACCGATCGTCGCCACGACGACCGCGACCAACATGAGCGAGGAGTGCTCGACCAAGAAGAAGCGCAAAGCGCTGATCTTCATCGCCGCGCCGACGTCGGAAAGTGCCAGCCGAATCGTGGGTGAGAACAACGCATAGTTCACGATCCCGATCACGACGTTGGTGTGCAAGGTCGCGACGAACAACGAGCTGCTCGTGCGGTGAGCCTTCGTGTACGCGCCGCCCTGTGCCGAACGAACCAGCGCCAGAATCGCGAACGCCAGGATCAACCAACGCAGCACGGAGTGCAGGAACAAGAGGATGCTGTAGATCATTCGGTCACCGGTGAGCGGGGGAAGCGCTTCCGGGGCCTGTTAGCACGGGTGCTTCAGCCAAACAACTCGGCAATCGCGCCGGTCACTTCACCGAGCGAATCGCCCGAATAGCCTGCCGCCTGCATCGCCGCGAGCAAGCCTTGCACCGGATGGTAACCCGATGCATCAATGTGGCGTCCGGGAGCCAGTCCACCAGCGCGCCCGGCGACCAAGAGCACCATTTGTTCGACCGAGTGGGTTTGATTCTGCGACTCGGCGTCGTTGAGCTGAGTACCGTGACCGCCCTCGGGCATGAACACCACCGCGCTGTTGTCGAGCAGGGTGCCCTCCCCTTCGGGCGTGTTCTTCAACTTGTCCAAGAAGTACGCGTAGTGACCAGCATGCCATTTCAGGCAAGTGCTGACCGCGAGTTGGCCCTTGTTGTCGACATCGCCGTTGTGACCCACCTCGTGCAGATCGGCCCGGATCGGTAACCCCATTTCCGTGCTGATCGGCAGCGCGTTCATGTGTGATTGAAACACCGTGATTTGAACCGTAGCCACGCGCGACAGGTCACAGACCCAGGCCATGTGCACCAGATCCAAGAGCAAGCGCGTGCGCGCGCCTTCTTCGCTGTAGCCAGTGTTCGTCGCGATCGTGTCCGAACCCGAGCCGGCATTGTCACCGCCGATGGCGGGATCATCGCCGGGTGCTGGTGGCAATGCGCATTGGCCACCGCCTAGATCCATCGCGCCGTCGATTCGCTGCTCGAGATCACGTAGCTCGTCGTAGTGACGTTCGAGCCGTTCGCGGTCGGCTTTGCCGAGACCCGTCAGCACCCGGTCGCGCTTGTCCCCGATCAGGTCGAGGATGCTGAGTCGGGAGCGATGACGGAAGTCGTGAAGCGCTTGCGCTTCGGAATCGGCTTGCGTGCCCGGATCGAAATTGCCGAACAGCGACTGATAGGCGATCAGCGGGCTGACTTGCGCTTCGATTGGCTCTGCGTTCTCGTCGTACGAAATGTACTGCCTTCCAGAGTAGCTGCTGTCGGCGAGGTACCAAGACGGTTGAGCGCGCAGTACGAGCGAGTCGATCAGCGTTTGGCCACGGATTTGTGCGGCAAGCGCCTGGTCCGAAGTCGTCCCCCCGCAGCGAAAATCCGCACTTTGCGAACGCACTCCGCACAACAACGGACTCGACGCTCCTCCGTGAAAATCGCGATAGGCTCCCCCCGCCGGCACATCGCCGGGGTCGGTCGAGGTCTTGCTGTACGGCATGCTCAAGTTGCTCAGCACACTGAAGTCAGCCTTCAAGTCGCTGAGCGGTTCGAGCGGCGTCGTGATCGCGTAGTCCGCGCCGAACGTCGCGGGCACGATGAAGTGCCCATCTTCTTCGTAGACTTCGCCGTTGATGCGCTGCGAGTTCGTAGCCCAATCATCTCCGCCAATGGCCTGTCCCGCAAACACGATGCCGTAACGCTGCGGCGAAGCCGTTTGGGCGCGCGCCGAGCGCACGTTGCGTCCGCCCAGCATGCACTCGAGCAGAGGTAACCCGAGAACGACACCGCCAGCACCCCGCAGCAACACGCGGCGACTCAAGCGCACGGGGGTCACACGCTTCTTGTTCATTGCCCCTCCTGGCGCACACGCTTTGCGAACGCGTCACTGGCTACCAGATCGTAAACCCATTGATCGAAGTGCCCGTCCCGTGTCGCCAGATCGTCGATCATCGACTGAGCGTAAACCTCGTCCCCGTCATCGAGCTGTGTCTTGGAGAGCGCGAATTGCAGATACTGTCGAACCACACAATCGTCCAGGGTTCCGCTGCCTACCAGCAAAGCCGCCAACTCTTTGGGTCCAGTGAAGTCGCCATAGGCGGGCAAGGTTCCTTTGCCGTCAATCGCGCAGTCCGGCTTGCCATCGTCGTGCTCACGATAAACGCCGGCTCTGTCATAGCGTTCGAGCCCCATCCCGATCGGCTCGAATTGGTTGTGACAGTCGGAGCAGCCGGATTGCTCGCGGTGCGCACGGTAGCGCTCCACCTTGCAGTCTGCGGTGTTCTCGCCCGGCGCTTTGTCGACATTGACCGTGGGCGGAGGGGGCGCCACGGGTAAACACAGCAAGCGCGTGCGCACCAAGATGCCGCGCTGAGTTGGGCTGGTATCTTGGAACTTGGCAAACGCCGACAGCACGCTGCCTTGACCTAGGATCCCCGCGCGCTCGCTGTCCTCGGGGTAGCTGACCCACCCCGCGTCACCACTGGGTGCTGGTAGCCCGTAGTGTTGCGCGAGACTCGGCGTCAGATAAGTCTCGGCGCTCTGGAACAAATCGAGGTAGTTACTCGGCTCTGAAAACACGACGCGTTCGATCAAGTGCTCGGTCTCTGATTGGAACTCGGCGTTCAACGTGGCGTCGTGCGGTAGCGTGCGATAGCCAAGCCACATGGCGTGGAATCGGTAGAGCTGCTGTTTGGCGCGATCGTCGGCAAACATCTGCTGTGCCGTCGCTTGCCGGTCACTGGCTTGCGAGAGTCCTCCGTTGTCGGCGAGCTCGAGCAGGTTTTGATCGGGTACACTGCCCCACAACAGAATCGACATGCGGGTCGCGAGTTCCTCCGCCGTCAGCGTCAACGTGGCCGAACCATCGTCGGTGCCGCGTTCGATGCGGTACAGGAATTCAGGATCTTGAATCAGGGCGCTGAGCAACAGCTCTACGGCGGTGTAGAAGTCTTGTTTTTCCTCGGCATAGTCGAGCAGCGATGCGTAGGCACTGACGTCCTCGTCGCTGATCGGACGCCGCAGGAACAAGCGCGCGAGTTTCTGCGTCACCTGAGCGAAGCAATCCGCATCCGTAGCGCCACTGGGTTCACACGGCATGAAGCGTGTTTGCGCCGCGTCGTCGTGTGCGAGCCGCGCGCCGACGTCTTCGGCAAGGAGTTGCAGAGAATCGACGAGAGACGACGAAACCGTCTGGCGCGCGGAATCGTTGTCGTACGGCGAGTACTCGTCCTCTGCGAGGAACGTCGTCGGGGCGTTGCTCGTATCACCCAGCAAGTCTTCGAGCGCGTTCGAGAGCTCAGTCCGTGTCAGGCGCGGCACGACCGCGCGAACGCCCATGCCCAGCGCGACGGGATCGACCCCCGGCGCCGCATTGACCCCGGTCTGCGGGGAGTCCGGCGCGTCTGGATCCGTCGAGTCCGGATCCGTCGAATCGGGATCGTTTCCCGGATCGGCAGCGCCACCTTGGCCCAACGCGCCGTCAGTGTCCGTAGCGTCCTGGCTCGTCGATCCGTTCACTGGACGAGGTGTCTTGGAGCCCGGTGATTCATTGGCCGCAGTTCCGTCGCTACGCGCTTCGGATTCACCCGCATCGGTATCGGCGCTGGGTTCACGGTGCGACTTCCCGTCGTCACTTGCCGACAAGCCACTGGAGCATGCCAACAGCAGCGCCGCATTGAGCGCCAGCGCCGATAACCCAAGAGCATTGCCGGCACGTCGGCATGAGAGCGATCGCGGTTCCATCCCGAAGCCTGAGCCTGGCGCGTTCTGCCTCGACTGGCAATCGTCGAGTCTGCAGCTGGGGATAAAAATGTGTAGTTCGTGAATCTGAACCCAATGGATCTGTTCCGTTGAGGACCTACGCTGCGGCGCTGATTCGAGACCTCGAAAGGCCGATTTGGAGCCCTTGACTGCAGTTCTGCACAATGACTGGATGCAATCGTAGAATCGACTCCGCTTACTGGTAGATATCTCTGTACGCTAACCCAACTCCAAGGTCCCACTTGAAGCGCTCCATACAACACCGCCCAACCCAGTCCCGCAGTGGCTCTGTCGGGCTACTGGCCGTCGTGCTGGTGGCTGCCAGCTGTGGTGAAGCGCTGGAGCCTCCGCCGCCGGGCAACCTGAGTGCCCAAACGCAGGGCGGCTCGCCTGCGGGCCCCTCGCCGGGGCCCCAGTCGCCCGCGAGCAACTCAGCGAGTGTTAACTCGTCGAACACATCTAGCTCGGGCATGATGAGAGCCTCGGGGTCCTCGACAGCCGACGAGACCTCACCCGCTCCGGGCCCTGGTGGTGCCGGTTTCGGCGGCTTCTTCGGCGGCAACGGGTTCGGTGGGCAAGCGATGCCGAGCGCGAGCCCGACGCCAGCGCCGGATCCGAACAGCGCGGGCACGGGCGGCTTCTTCGGTGCCGGCATGGGCTCGACCGATAACCCTGCACCCAGCACGTCGAGCGCTCCGAGCATGATGTGCACGCCGTTGGCAGTGGGCGCCTCGTCGGGAAACATCGGCACCGAAGCGCGTTGCTTCACGGTGACCGGCACGATCGCGGGTTGGCAAGTCTCGAGCCTCGCTCCGCGCACGCTGACGGTAAACGGCGCGAACGTCAGTGCGCCCGCACTGCCCGCGGCCGTCAATGGCGCTTACACGTTCGCGTTCAGCGCAGGTGATCCAGAGTACACGCAGTTCAACACCTGGTGAGCGGGCCCAGAGCTCACCAGGGCAGCTGTTCACCATTGGCGTGCCAGAAACCGCCACTGGTCTCGGGCGTCAACGCCTCGATGCGCGCCAGCAGTCCGCGCGCGGCATCTTCTGGTTCGACTTGGCCGTGATTGCCGATCATGTCCGTCTTGACCATTCCGGGATGCAGAATCGCTACCATGACGCCCTGCGCCCGCAGATCGACGCTGATCGATTTGGCGGCCATGTTGAGCGCGGCCTTGCTCATGCGGTAGCCGTAGGCTCCACCGGAACCGTTGTCCTCGATTGAGCCCATGCGGCTCGTGACGAAAGCGACCTTTGCGCCTTTGCTCAGACGCTGGCGCAGAGCGGCGGTGACCAACAGCGGTCCGAGCGCGTTCACTTCGAACTGGCGACGTATACCCGCGACGTCTAGTGCCGAGAATTGATCCCCCCAAACCAAAATTCCGGCATTGTTGAGCAGTAGCTCCACACCGCGTTCACCCACTGCGGCACAGAGGCGCTCTACGCCTTCGCTCGTCGCGACGTCCACGCCGCTAACGACTTCAACCCCCAAGGCCTCGAGCGCCGGCGACGTTGAACGGCAAGCCGCCAGCACGGCCTTGCCGCGCTTCGCGAGCTCGCGCGTCAAAGCCAACCCGATGCCACGATTTGCCCCCGTTACGACGCTGAGTCCCATGAGGTCGGGTTATGCGGGGCGTTCGGAGCCTTGGCAAGCCCTGCGACGTCGCCTTTGAAACCAAAAGGCAGAGAGCAGCGCCAGACCTAGCAGGCGTGTGGCATATCCTCCCGAGGGCGACCCGCTTGCGCCGGGTGAGTAAGAACAGAGGGGTTCAAGGGGAGCGGGAGGTTTACAGCTGGCGTCCACGTCCAGCTGTAGGGGTAAAAGTTCATCAACTTCGCCCGCGACCCGAGTGTGCACTTCCAGATGGACCATGCTCGATGGCACGCACTCTCGGTCTTCCACAGAGCTGCAACGATCAAGCCCGAAATGCTCGTTCTGGTCGCCGAGCGATCCGAACGGCATCCAGACGAATGGCTCCCCTTGGTCGACGCTGACGCTGATCTCCAGCAGTGAGGCATAAGGAAGCGTCGCCGAATCGAGAAGCAGCTCGAATCGCGGAGCTTGATCGCAGCTCTGGCTGCCCATCCTTTGCTCCAAACTTCCGAGTTTCGTCGGCACGGGCGCGGCTTCTGTAACGATCAGGGTGCGCTGCGAACTGCCGAACTCTGCACAACTAGTGTCCTGAACGCGAAGTTCGTAG
>DATAHU010000167.1:0-3126 GCA_036263015.1 Polyangiaceae bacterium
GTGTGTTGGACCGACGTGACCAACCCCACCGACGAGCACAACGCTCAGGCCGAGCAGCACAAAGAGCTAGCGGCCAAGCACCGCTCCGCTTCACAGGCGCTGATTGCCGCCGAGCAGCAAGCCTGCGGCGGAATCGACGATGCCGATCGTGACATGAGCCCTTTTGAACACGGGGCGGATATCGCCAGCGTTTCGAAGCTGGAGGAAGACGTGGCAGCTGGAAAGTCCACGCTCAAGCGCGCAGCAGGCGCAACCATCGTGGTACGCGCCGTCAAGGGCCTCACCGCTGAATGGTTGCAGCGCGTCGTTGATTGCCACTTGGCTCGCAACGCTGCCGTCGGTCATGAAATGCCGGAAATGCCTGGGTGCCCGTTGGTGCCGGTCGGAGCCAAGGCCAAAGTGCGCTCGACCGGAGATGGGTTCGCCGTGGATGTGAGCTCCGACAACGCCGCGGGCGCAGACGAGATCTGGAAGCGCGCCCAGCTGCTGGCCGCCGCGCATTGAGACTCAAAATCCGCCGTTCGAATTCAAATACTAGCGGGTGCTGAAAGGCAGACAGCACCCGCCAAAGTTCGAGGGGAGTGGTCGTGACTCGACCTGGGATTCGTGCGTTTTCTGCGGCGTTTGGGAGGAGACTTCGATGCCTGAGCGGAACAACAAGTCACTGCGGCCGCTCGTGGCCGGCTGTTTGCTGTTTACTTTTACCACGCCTGCCCGTGCACAATCGCCGAGCGAGCGTACCGCAGTCGTGGTCGAACCGAAGACCACGAGTGCCACGACGCCGAGCAATGGCGTTTCACCTTTACCCGACCCGTTGACGCTCTCCGTGGCGCGTCGTTTCGCGTCGAGTCATCGCCTCGAGATCGTCGCTGCCAGGGCCCAAGTGCGGGCCACCTCTGAACGTCCACGTATCGTCTCCGTGTTGCCGGATCCGGTGATCTTCACCTCAATCGATCACGTGCCGTTCATGTTCGATGGCGTAGATGCCAGCATTGGTGTCGAGCAGAGCTTCCCGCTCTCGCATGTGTTGTCCAATCGCCGTCGTGCTGCGGAAGCCAGCGTCGGCATCGCGCGCGCTGAGAGCGATCGGACCAAATTGGACGTAGAACTCGAGGCTGCGGATGCATTCCTGATGCTCCTTCGGCAGCGCCAGCTCATTCGAATCTTGGCCGACCAGAGCGCGCTCGCAGAACAGCTGCGGGCAACGACTCAAGCGCGCTATGCAAGCGGCACAGGAACCGCGTCTGATCTGTTGCGCGCGGAGACGGACGTAGCGCGCCTGCAAGGGGAGCTGCAAGCTGCTGGCCACGAAGAGAAGGCCAAGCAGGCGATGCTCAATACAAGCCTGGGGTTGAACGCCGAGCTCCCGGTTCCGATGCTTCTGACCGTCTCCGCTCAGCAGCCCACCCAGAGCTGGTTGGAGGTCTCCTCGCGCGCCGCCCACGACCGGCCTGAACTAGCCGCAGCGCGTGCACAAGTAGCGCGCAGTGAAGCTGACGTCAGCGTGATGAAGTCGATGTACGCGCCAATGGCGATGTTGAGAACTGGGCCAGCCTACACGATGGCGGAAGGCCCAGGCTGGATGTTGATGTTTGGAGTCAGCATTCCGATTTGGCGTTCCGGACTCGATGCTGGCGTTCGCGAGGCGAACGCGATGGTTGCGATGGGCAACGCGGAGTTGGGCGCGATGCGGCGGATGGTAGAGGGCGAGGTTGCTGATGCCTTCCACTCGCTCGAGTCGGCGCGTGCGCGACTGGTTACACTACGCGAAGAAGTCGTTCCCCGCGCTACGCGCGCCATCGAAGCGACGCTTGCGGACTATGCAGCGGGTACGGCTCCCCTGATCAACGTGCTCGACGCGGAACAAGCGCTGTGGATGGTTCAACTCGAACTCGTCGACGCCGAGTTCAACTTCGCGTCACGTCAAGTGCTGCTCGACCGCGCGACGGCGAGGATGGAGAGTGTCGAATGAGTTTCCAATGGTTCAAGATCTTTGGCGCCGCTGCCCTTGGCGCCGCTGTCCTTGCTTTGGGCTTCTTCATCCAGCACCTGCGGCACGGTTGGCCCTTCTCGTTGCACCACGGAGTAGCTGTGTCAGGGACACAGGCAATTGCCGCCCCCGCGGTGGCGATTCCTAGCAGCCGCCCCGAGCGAGTCGCCATCGAATTGGCAACCGAGCAACTCGCGAGCAGTGGTGTCACCAGCGAACCTGCCAAGTTCGAGGCGATTGGGCATTCGCTGCGCGCGGTGGCCACGATCGCTCCCGACGAGGCCCGCATCGCTCATGTTCACACTCGCGTTGCGGGCTGGATCGAGCGTCTCGACGTCAAGACCACCGGGCAACGAGTCCGTGCGGGACAAAGCGTGGCCGGTGTATTCTCCCAAGAGTTGCTGGCGTCGCAACAGGAGTACTTGGCGGTGCGTCGTGCGAACGTTCAAGGGGCCTCGGTCGGGCTCGTTCAGGGGGCGCGTTCACGCCTAAAGGTTTTGGGCTTGTCCGACAGCGAGATTCAAGCCATCGAGAAGAGCGGTGAGGCTCAGCGACTGATAGGCGTGATTGCGCCGATCAGCGGTGTCGTCGTGCACCGGGGAGTCGCGGTGGGCACTTCCGTCGATCCCTCGACCGAGTTGATGACGATCGCAGATCTGTCCCAAGTATGGGTGCTGGCCGAGGTGCCCGAGGCGGACATCCCTAGGGTAAGCCGAGACACGCAAGCCGAGCTCGAATTTTCCGCGTCGGGGTTGCCGCCGTTCGAAGCCAAGGTGGAGTTTCTGTATCCGACGCTCACCGAACGCACGCGCACCTTACAGGTTCGCTTCAGCGTGCCAAACAAGACCGGAGAGCTGCGACCAGGTCTTTACGGAACGGCGAACTTCAACTTCGAGCCGCACTCTGCTTTGACCGTACCGCGTGATGCCGTCGTTGACACTGGTGAGTCCCAGCACGTCTTCGTGGCGCACGCAGGGGGACACTTCGAACCACGCATCGTCAAGCTCGGTACGCGGCTTCAGGATCGGGTGGAGGTGCTGGAGGGGCTGTCTCCTGGGGAGGAGGTCGTTGCCTCGGGCGTGTTCTTGATCGATTCCGAGAGTCGTTTGCGGGCAAGCGGTGGAGGCACCGGTCAT
>DATAHU010000168.1:0-4252 GCA_036263015.1 Polyangiaceae bacterium
TTTCATTGACATGCTCAAGTGCTGGATCCGCAGCAACGTCGATTGGTCACTGCGCTGCGAACGCTATTCACTTGGCGAGCAAGCCTTCGTGCTGACGACGGTACCGCCACCGCGCCATTCGGTCGTGCAAGTTCGAGCGCGGCAGCCTGTCAGCGCTCCGATAGCGGTCTAGCAGCCTGTGGCGCGCAAAGCAGCAGAGTCGACAGGAGACCCGCATTGCGAAGTCGATCGCTGGATCAGTGCCTTGTACCGCCGCCGCTTCCCAGCGCTTCGCTGGCACTGAGGTGCCCGGGAGGTGGCGCCGTCAACACCGCAGCAGGACGGGCGTTCCAGATTTCGAACCAAGCAGCAAGTCCGGGCTCACGCCCACGCCAGTTCAGCTCCGGGTAGCGACGCTCGAGGTACTCCAACGCGCACCCAACGGTGATAGTCCCAATCGTGACGGCATCCGGCAACGCGCTCACCAATCGGGCCAGCTCAACCAGCGTACGTTGCACTGCAGCCTCGTAGCGCGCGATCCAGTGCAGAGAGCGGAGCGATTCGGGGCGCATCAACTCCAAGCGCCGCAACACGGTGGCGTCCAGCATGCCATCACCGAGTGCCTGCAGCTGCAGCGCGCACCAATCACCGTCCGGGTGCAGTTTTGGGCCAGCGTGAAGGGTATCGAGGTAGGCGCAGATTAACGGAGAGTCGACGAGTGTGCGGTCATCGAGAACGAGCGCCGGTACCTTGCCGAGTGGGTTGTGCATGGCCACCACACCGTCGTCGGCGAGCGGGTTGGCTTCCACGATTTCAAGGCGATCGTCCACCCCCACTTCGATCGCGGCGATGCGAACTTTGCGCGCGAACGGGGAGGTTGGGTAAGAAACGAGTTTCATACGGGACCTGGCGTTGCCATCAAAGTCTGGATCAGTGGCGAGGTCGAGGCCAGCGTTGGGGAAAGGTTCCGCCGCGCCATGCTGCGCGTAGAGACGGCGCTCAATGAAGCGCTCGAGTCACAAACCTATGATCTCGCGCTCGACAGTTGGGACTGCATCGCGGTCATTCGTGACGACGAGCTGTTCGAAGAGCTCACGCGCTACTCCAGGAAAAAGCGCGACGTGGATTTCAGGCTTCGGATTGCTCACGCGGAATTCCTCGGCGCGTCTGTGCACCAGCAGGAGGTCATGATTTTCGAAATGCTCCGCCGCAGCTTGAGCATTCTCGCGGACAAGGGGCTGGCCGGCTTGGAGCTGGATCGGCTCACGCCCGATGCAACGCGCGTGGCGGTTCACAACGGCTGGGCGTGACCGGTTCTTGAGCCGCGAGATTTGTGAGCGCCCGTCCACCCCCGCACTGCAGAGACTGCAAGGTCTTCTACTGCGGAGACGGGCTGAGCGCACCGTGCGTCGACGCACAGTGCGCTTCAAGTCGAGTGAGCGGCTCGTTAGCTTCGAGCACTCACCATCCCGATCTTCTTCTTCACTTCGTGGATGATGTTGTAGCTGACGCCGAACTTCTTCGGCAGCTTCGAGGCGGTCTCGCCGGCTTTGAGTGCGGCCGCGATCTCGGCGCGAACGGAGTCCGGCACGCGTCGACCCTTGCCTAGAGCAACGGCAACTTTGGTCGCTTTGGCCGAGACGGCGGGCTTGCTTGCTGCGGGCTGCGCCGCGACGCGGCTTGCAACCGTCTTGGTCGAGCCGGCAGCACCTAGGATGGCCTCAGCCAGGGCCTGAGCGCTCGGGTAGCCGAGTTCGGCATGCAGCTTTGAGAGAGCCTTCAGCTTGGCGGCTTCGGCGTTTTGGATTTGGGTGATGACATCGGACATAGGGCGCGGACCTTAGTCCCTGGTCGTCATGTGTGTAAATTCGATTCGAGGCGACAGGTAACAATCTCCGCCTCGAGCTCTAGCGACCAAGGCTATCGACCTTGGGCATCGAGTCGCCCTTGCAATGGTATTCAGGATGCCGTGGCGCCGGCACAAGCTACCTTGCTTTGATTTCATGGGTCTTGCGAGGCGCACATGCTCGGGCAGACGCCGATCGCGCTTGGGCCACAATCTAGTTAGGGCCCACCTCGCGCCCTGCGCGCAGGGTCGCGGACTGTGCGGCTAGACATGTCGAGTGAACCTCTAGGCAGCGAGAGGCGATCTGGCCACCATAGCCAGATCGCGCACCGAAGAGGAATCTCGCAGAAGGCTCTACTCCGAAGGGAGGCAGCTGTAGTTCAAGTTCCAACTGTTCAAGCTTGGCTGGGCGGTGGTTGCCGTCAGGGTAACGTCGAGCTTCAGGACAGGGGCGTTTGCATCAACGGAACCGAGCGTCGAATACAAACTCTTGGGACATCCGCTCGAGCCAGACATGGGGCACGATGCCGGATCCGAGACCAGTGGACTCGACGGATGGGCCACTTCGATCGGCGTCGAAAACGGTCCCGCGCTGGTGTTCGCGGTACTGATCTTGAGGCTTATGTCGCTGGCATCTGGCACGATCGCGGCGTAGCCTAACAAGTTCCATTGGGCCATTTGCCCGTAGTCACACGTCGCAGTGTACGTGTAGCTCTGGGTGATTGAAACGGGCACCGGCGCGCCGTACGTCGCGCAAGAGCCCGTCTGCGTATATACGAAGCTGAAGTTGTTGCACTTGTCCAGCTCCGCAACTTGGGTATAGCTGGTCGTGCCGCCATTGGCGGTCTTGAGAGCGTTCGGCAATGTCGTCGTGGCGGGTGGATTCACCTGCGACGTGCGGTTACCCGTAGAAAAATCAGAGCTGCTCGAGCATTTGACGCCAGCCTGAGTTCCTGCCGCCCCACGCGATACGTCGATGTCGACGCAGGAACCTGCCTTCAAGCTAACGACCGAGAGATCGATGATACAACCCTCTGACGGCGTGGAGCTCGAGTTTTGACAAACACTCGGGGACTCAGTTGGCCCCGCCGAATTTGGGTTTGCAGGGTAACCCATGATCCCGAGTTTGCCCGACGAAGGGGAGTCCGCGTTTCCGCGGTTGCAGATTGGGATGTGCGTCTTTCCACTTCCATCTTGGCACCCGACGCCCACTGTATAGTCCACGCCTGCTGGTACTGTGCACGCCGCTGATTTGGTGGGTTGGTACCATTGCACGCAGGTGCGCGTGGTGGATGCACAACAGTAGTCGTAGCTACATACGTTCTTGTCGGCGGGCGAAGCTCCACCGCTACAAGTGCTCGCGTTGGCGCCGCGCTTCGCCGAAGGGAACGACGTGATGTCCTGGGTCGTTCCCAAGACGGCGCCGGTCGTGTTCGGTGTCGGTCCCTGTACAATCGTGTTCTCGTCGCGGCCATTGCAATACGGGTTGCAGACGTTCTCTAAGCACCCCCCATGCGACCGATCGAAAGCCGAAAGCAACGACCGTCCATGAGACGCATCATTGGCCAGGTGCTTCGTGATGCTCGACAGAGTTGGGTGCGAGCCGCCGCATGCACTCCACTGCCCCTCGATACACGTCCGCGTGCCGCTGAAGCAGTTCACCAGATCACCGGTTCGGCTGACCTCTACGTGGCACTCACGCGACACGCCCTCTTCCGAGCAGGTCTCGACCTCGTAGCCGCCCCCACGTTGGGCACCCCGCCATTCCCCGTCGTCGTCGAGCTGGAAGCGTTCGTCTGCACCACATCCCAAAGCGAGCGCACTCGTGATGCAGATGACTGCGAACGAGATCTGCTTTCGTATCGTGAGCAAAGGTATTGAGATCGGTTTGCCCTCTCTGGGCACCATGTGAGACAACAGCTGCGCTGTTTCGTCGGAACAGCGCATGGCGCCGTATGGGTACGGTGCGCACCGTCAGTGCGGGGAGCCCATGAGCCGCGTCAGGGGTACGGCTCCTAGGGCGTCGCAAGTCGTCGTGGAGCGGCGGACAGTCTTTTATGATCGAGCGCCGAAATATCCTCGGCCGCGCCGAAGTTCACTCTCCACACACACCCGAAACGCCACGCGCTTCGCCACTTGTGGGACCGCTCGCGCCGAAACCGGACTCATTCGCCCGAAGGCAATCGTGCTTCGGCGTCGCTTTCGGACAGGCAATCGCCCCATTCGCCTGCCACACACACCTGAAGCCCAACCATGCAATTGGTCACGTCCGCACTGGAGGGCAGGAGTACTTTGCACTCCTTCACCGAAGCTTCCTCACACTGGCCACGCGCAAGGCTCGTCCGTTGGCGCTCTGACGCGGAATCGATGCTGCTGGCGGCCGACTCCAACGTCGCCTGCCCCGCCTCGTCTCCGGGGTAGCGATCC
>DATAHU010000169.1:0-47785 GCA_036263015.1 Polyangiaceae bacterium
CCGGTGGTGTCCACGACGCGCTCGACGCGTTCAGCGGGGACCAGAAAGGTCTCCGAACCTCGTAGCAGCACGGCGCCCTTCTCCGAGCGCGTCAAGGCCGCGACTTCACACATGCCGCGCGTCTCGCGCGCAGCCGTCTCGAAATCCGCGCACTGGTGTAGCGACAAGATCTCGGTCTCGTTGGCGAACAGGATGTCGACGTGGTCTTTGACCAACTCACGGAATTCACGCCGGTGCCGATCGACGCAGAACGCATCGGACAAGGACAGCGCCACCTTCTGACCTGCCTGGTGGGCAATGTCGGCTGCGTACAAGAAGGCTTCCTTGGCGTGGGGACGGTCCCACAGGTAACCCTCGAGGTAGGTGATGCGGCTCGCGCTGATCACTTCTTTGTCTACGTCGAGGGGCGTTAATTCTGAGCAAGCACCCAAGTACGTGTTCAAGGTGCGTTGCGCATCGGGGGTGACGAGTACGATGCAGCGCGCCGTCGGGGCCTTGCCCTCGAGCGGCACGGTCTCGAAGTGAATGCCCGCTTTCGCGAGATCGTGGCGAAAGGCGTGCCCAAAGTGATCATCGGCGATCTTGCCGACGTATGCGCTGCGCGCGCCCAGCGCCTGAGTGCCGGCGATGGTATTGGCAGCGGAGCCGCCGCTGGCCATCAGCGCGTTGGTCAATTCGCCCGATAGGCGATCCGCTTGGTCCCGATCGATGAGCTTCATTGCGCCCTTGACGAGTCCGTGGCGTTCGATGAACGCCTCATCGGTCTGGGCCAGAATATCTACGATGGCATTGCCAATCCCCGTCACATCGAATCGCGCCGATCCCATAAGTTCCTTGTAAGTGAGGCATTCAGGGCGCGTCGGCGCCCGCCGTTCGTCGTCGTTGGCTCCCCAGTATGGCTCAGATCGCGGAAATTCGCGCCCTCAGAAACGCGGGCGTGTCGCTTGCGGGTCGAAAATCGCGCGACGTTTAGCTTCTGTCCGTCCAGAAATGCGGCAAATATCAGCAACCTGGCGCCGCTGGCTTGCAATGGTCGGCCCTGGAGGATAGCACCGGCCCCCATTTGAAACATTCCGGAACCCAAGAGACACGATGATCAAACTAGCGTTGCACGGTGCGACTGGTCGTATGGGGCTCACGATTGCCCGCCTTTGCGCGGAATCGAAGGACATCGAGGTCGTCGGAGCGGTCTCTCACCCGAATGACCCCCTGCAAGGGCGTGACCTGGGTGAACTCGCCGGAGTCGGTAACTGGGGCGTCGCAGTTGGCCCCGATGCCGAGGCTGGGCTTTTGGGCGCCGACGTCGCGATCGACTTTTCGTTGCCGCCAGCGCTGCCGGCGTTCCTTCACGCCGCGCGCAAGCAGAAGGTGGCCGCAGTGATCGGCACGACGGGGCTCGGCCCGGAAGCGATCGCTGCGATCGACACGGCCGCGCGCGAGATCCCAGTGCTCTGGGCCCAGAACATGAGCCTCGGAGTGCAGGTGCTAGCGGAACTCGTTCAACAAGCGCTGCGGCGCTTGGGCTCGGACTTCGACGCGGAGATCCTCGAGATTCACCATCGACGTAAAGTCGATGCGCCGAGCGGTACGGCCAAGCGTCTGTTCGAGGCCGTGCAATCGGTGCGAGCAGAGTCCAAAGCCTTGCACGCGCGCGACGGACAGGTCGGCGCGCGCACGAACGAAGAGACGGGAGTGGTGGCGATCCGCGGCGGTGACGTGATCGGCGATCACACGGTGTATTTGTTGGGCCCGGGTGAACGGATCGAGTTGACGCATCGGGCCACCAATCGCGACCTGTTCGCGCACGGCGCCCTGCGCGGCGCGCGCTGGGTCGTGGGTAAGGCGCCTGGTCGCTACACCATCGCCGACGCGCTGGGTTGATCAGCCTGAGGGTCGATCGAGTTGATGGGTCGAGCAGATCAATCGGGAACCGCCATGTCAGAAGCTAGCGCCGACGCGAAGGTCGACGAGAAGTTCCAAGTGAACGCCGAGGATCTCGAATTCGAGAGCGCGACGTTCAAGGAGTCTGCCAAGCGCAGCCAGGCGGTCTGGGAAGATCTGCCGAAGAACCCGCACAAGTACCGGGTTTTGACCGGTGAGCGCCCGACGGGGCCTTTGCACATCGGGCATTTGTTCGGCACGGTCGCCAACCGCGTTCGTATTCAGAACCTCGGGGCAACCACGTTCATCGTGATCGCGGACTATCAGGTGCTCACCGATCGCGACACGGCGGACGCCGTCGGCAGCAACGTCAGGGAAGCCATCCTCGACTACTTGGCGGCGGGGCTCGATCCCGACAACGGACGCACGTTCTTCTTCAGCCACAGTCACGTGCCAGAGCTCAATCAGCTGCTCTTGCCGTTCATGTCGCTGGTGACGACGGCCGAGCTCGATCGCAATCCGACGGTCAAAGAGGAGATCCGTGCAGCAGGTTTGCGACAGGTGAACGCTCTGATGTACACCTATCCCATTCATCAAGCGGCCGACATCCTGTTCTGCAAGGGCAACGTGGTGCCGGTGGGTCGTGATCAGCTCCCGCACCTCGAGCTGACGCGCAAGATCGCGCGTCGCTTCAACGAGCGCTTTGCTCCAGCGAACCCTATCTTCCCCGTGCCAGACGCGTTGCTCAGCGACCTACCGGTCGTGCTCGGCACCGATGGTCAGAAGATGAGCAAGAGTCGCGGCAACAGCATCATGCTCAAGATGGGCGCCGACGAGACCGCCAAGGTGATCAAGGGGGCCAAGACCGACGCAGATCGCAACATCACGTACGATCCTCAGAATCGACCCGAAGTTGCGAACTTGCTGCGGCTGATCGGCATCTGTACCGAGGAAGCCCCCGAGGCGGTGGCAGCGAGCATCGGCGATGGCGGCGGTGGCAAGTTGAAAGCTCTGCTCACCGAGACGCTCAACGCCTATCTGGACCCCATCCGCGAACGGCGCGCTCGCTACGCCAAGGATCCCGGTTACGTATCGGAAGCGCTGAAGAAGGGCGTCGCGCGCGCTCGTGAAGAGGGCATTACGACCTTGGCGCAAGTGCGCCGCGCCATGAACATGGACCACGGGCTCGACTGACCTGGTCGCGAGCACGCTCTAGCGCGGGGACAAAGCTAGCAGCCTGTGGCGAAGGTCGGACCGAGTCCAGCGGGAGCGCGGCGTGCGTAGATGCTAAGAATACTGCTGCTATTTGAGGGGTGAGCCGACAACGCAGATGCTTGCGCCCCGCCCTGTTGGCGACGGGAGACTTTGCCACAGGCTGCTAGGGACCAAAGTGTCGGTGGGTTGCGTGCTTGGCGGCAGATTGGGTTGGAACCCCAAAGCGCCAAGGCCGCCAAGACCTAGCGGAAAAGAAGAACAATCAGCGGCAGAGGCCGTCTCGGATCTGGGACGAAGACTGAAATCGACCTGGAGCACAGGGCTCGTTGGTCCCATTCGCTCGCTTTTTGTGCAGCCCTCTTTGGCGGCCTTGGCGCTTTGGCGGTTCATTCCAAATCGCCAATGGGGCTGCAGTGACGGCAATCAGAGATGGGATGAGTCGGGCCGCGAGACCAGAAAGGCGGTTCCGGCAACTAGCCCAATGCCCAGATCTGAAGAGTCGGCGTTAGAGCAGCCGAAGAAGCGGCGGCGTTTGACAACAGAGGTGGCCGACTTCTCGTCGCCGAGTAAACCCGGCGACACCCCAACGCGCTCTGGTGGCGCAGAAAGCGGGGCCAAGGAGACGTCAGCCATGCGAAGCGTAGCATTAGATCTAGGCGGAAAGAAGACGACCTGTTGCGAGGTCTCGAATGGGATCGTGGTGGCGCGAGCAACCGTCACGGCGGTTGATGGCCTACGAGAACTGCTGGGCCCCGACGCGGTGCCGGCGCGAGTAGCGATCGAAGCTTGCAGGGAAGCCTGGCATGTGCACGAGACGTTAACTCAGTGGGGAAATGACGTGATCCTCGTCGATACTACGCGCAGCAAGCAAATGGGCGTCGGGCAGCACGGACGCAAGACTGATCGAATCGATGCGGAGGTGCTGGCTAGGGCGATAGAGCGAGGAGGGATCCCGGTAGCTCATTTGCTGTCGCCCGGACGACGAGAATTGCGTCGTCTGATCGGAGTTCGGCGCGCTCTAGTGGACACTCGAGCGCGTTTGATTGTCACCGCGCGTGGACTTGCTCGCGAACAGGGATGTCAGTTGCCGTTGTGCCGTGTCGAGGAATTCTCAAAGCGCGCAAGGCCGCTAGTCCACGAATCACTGAGACAACTGTTGCAACCGCTTCTGAGCACGCTCGATATCACGAATCAGCAGATTGAAAACGCAGAGACCGCTCTGCGAGACGTCTGCGTGCACGAGCACGTGATCACGTTGTTGTGTACAGCACCCGGAGTCGGACCGCTGGTGGCCGCGGCTTTCGTCTCAGTCATTGATGAAGCAAAGCGATTTGAATCGGCACACCAGCTGGAGTCGTATCTTGGATTGGTACCATCGGAAACAAGCTCGGGCCCTCACCGACGCATCGGAAGCATTACGAAAAAGGGTAACGGTTATCTCAGAGCCCTGCTCGTGCAATCTGCATGGGTTATAGCGCGCAACAAGGACACCTCAGAACCGCTCGTCAACTGGGCGCAACAGCTGATCGAACGGCGCGGACGAAAGGTCAGCATTGTCGCTGTGGCTCGCAAGTTAGCAGGCATCCTGTGGTCAATGTGGAAACACAACAGTCCGTACGATCCAGAACGATTGCGTCGAAGCGGAGCATCATTGCCGGCATCGACCACGTCGTCTGAGCAAACTAGAGCAGCGTCAATGCGACGCGCTTCACGCAAAGCTACCGGCAAGTTTTCTTGCCCGGAGGTGAACAGCTAGAATTTCAAAAACCCACAGCGCCGATCGAGCGTGCAATCAAAAGAGCCAGCAGACTTGGAAGTGGCTGAGCGCGAGGCGTTCGCTGCAGTGCGGCCCCGCCGCACTAGCTCGTAGTTGAGAATGCGCCGCCCTTCTCTTTTGGACCCCAAACTGTGTCCGGGCCTGAATTCACCCAATCCGACGAGGTGCGGTCCGGCCAACACGAATAGTCGATTGAAGCCAGCTCGCGTGATTGTGCTCACGGTCCCGTACGACACTGTTTCGCGACGCCGAAACGGAAAGGACTCGTCATGCCCAAAGCAACGAACCACACCAGCGCCAGCGCGCTGCCGACCAAATCAAAACGAACAAATCGCAAAAAGGCCGGCTCTAACCGGTTGACGTGTGGCCCGACTCATAGTCGAACGCCGGGCAGGCACCTAGAGAGTACGGCCCGGCCTCTCTCGCATACGAGCCGTTAGCGCTTGTCGATTAGCACTTCGTCGACGTCGTCGTCGGCCTTCGAATCATCGGACTCGGATTCGTCATCCGCATCATCGTTTGCCGAGGGCATTTCGATCACGTTCCAGTGCGCAGGGATGCGTTTCTTGAAGCTCAAGTACAGACCCACGAAGCCGGCAATCGCCGGGATGATGCTGAGCAGTTGACCTTCGGTGAGCAGCGCGGTCGGCGCTTGTGCGTGCACCAGGTACATGTCCTTGATGCCCTTGACGATCGTGCTCGGGCAGACGTCACTGCCGATGCACACGGCCCACTCTTGGAAGTCTTTCCAGTACTCGACGATGAAACGCCCCGTGAAGTAGAGCGCGAAGAACGTCGAGATCAGGACGCCGCGCGGACGCTTCTCTTTGCCGAGTGCGCGATCGACCAGCCACAGCGCGCCCAAGATCGTCACGCCCATCAGCGCTTCGTAGAGCTGGCTCGGGTGGCGCAGACACGCGGGCAACAGCTCTTGATCTTGACAACCCTCGAGCCCGTCGTGCCGCACGAAGCGAACACCCCAAGTCTGGTCGGTGCCGCGCCCGACGATCTCGGAGTTCATGAAATTGCCGATGCGGATCAGAGTGGCGCCGAGCGCCGCCGAGAAGGCGAAGCGATCGCAGCCCTCGATGAAGGATTGGCGGCGCAGCTTGGTGAAGATCCACATGCCGACGAGCAAGCCGATCGTGCCGCCGTGACTCGCGAGGCCGCCCTCCCAGATTCGAAACAGCCACAAGGGATCTGCCTTGAACTTGTCGAAGTCGTAGAAGAAGACGTGACCCATGCGCGCGCCGCCGAGCACGGCGATCACGCCGTACATGACGAAGTCGCTCGCGTCCTTCTCGGGCCCACCCGCGCGTCGAATCTGCCAATCGAGCAGGCGGTAACCTCCGAGAAACACACAGACGTATAAGAGGCTGTAGTAACGGATCCCGTCGCCCGGCAGAAACCACAACCAGTCGGGATATTTGAACAGGGTGGGACTGACGTCCCAGGTGAAAGTCGGCACGGGCGGCTCCTTCTCGGGTTTCGAACGCGGCCCCTTGTAGCAAAAGGGCGGGCGCGCGAGGGGCTTGCTGCACCGGACTGGCCCGGCGGCTCACATTCTCGCCGGGGGCGTTTTTGCACGCCGCGCGGCGCTCTCCGTGGCCCCCTGTTTTGCGACTTGCGGTAGGGGTCGATTTCGACAACACCAGCCGGTGCCATGTCCAATCTGCCGCTGCGCGGGGCCCACAATCCGTCTACTCATCGCGAAGGCACGAATCCCGGTTCGTTTGCGCATGCGTCCGCCGTTGGGCGACCGCTGACGTTCTCGTCCCCGGATACGCCCGGGATGCCGGCGCCGAGCGACAAGACGGCATGGGACTTCATGCCCGCGGGTTGGTCCGTTCAAGGCGGTAAATCGGTTGCGCCGTCGGGCTTCGTCGCCAAGACGCAACTCGAACATGCGCGACTCGGAACCGTAACGCCCGAGATGCGTCGCGTGGCCGAGCGCGAACCTCATCTGTCGCCGGAACAAGTCAAGGACGAGGTCGCTGCAGGGCGCATGATCATCCCGGCCAACGTCGTGCACTTGGGGTACCAACTGGACGCGATGTGCATTGGTCGGGCGGGGCTGACCAAGATCAACGCCAACATGGGCGCTTCGCCCGTCTC
The DNA here is from genome assembly GCA_036263015.1 of Polyangiaceae bacterium. Classification (GTDB taxonomy): domain Bacteria; phylum Myxococcota_A; class Polyangia; order Polyangiales; family Polyangiaceae; genus SZUA-265. Next base: position 6,989 of record DATAHU010000169.1, read on the forward strand.
GTCGGACACCCAAGAGGAAGTCGAGAAGCTGCGCTGGGCAGAGCGTTGGGGCGCCGACACCGTGATGGATCTCTCGACGGGCGGCGATCTCGATGCTTGCCGCCAAGCGATCGTCAAGGCGTCACGCGTTCCGATCGGGACCGTGCCCATCTACTCGATGATCATCGGTCGCAAGATCGAGGATTTGACCGAGAAAGACATCATGGAGGGCTTGCTGCACCAGGCCAAGCAAGGCGTGGATTACTTCACGATCCATGCAGGCGTGCTGCGCGAGCATTTGCCACTCGTGAAAGATCGCTTGATCGGCATCGTCAGTCGCGGCGGCTCACTGCTTGCCAAATGGATGCTCGTGCACGGTAAGCAGAACCCGATGTACACGCACTTCGACGAGATCTGCGACATCATGCGCGAGTACGACGTCTCGTTCTCGTTGGGTGATGGTTTGCGTCCCGGCGGCTTGGCTGATGCGAGCGACGCGGCGCAACTCGCCGAGTTGTACACGTTGGGTGAACTCACCGAGAAGGCGTGGCGCAAGGGTTGCCAAGTCATGGTCGAAGGTCCCGGTCACGTTCCGTTCGATCAGATCGAATACAATATGAAGCTGCAACGCCGCGTCTGTCATGGCGCGCCGTTCTACGTGCTAGGACCGCTCGTGACCGACGTCTTCCCCGGTTACGATCACCTGACCAGCGCAATTGGAGCCACTGCTGCGGGTTATCATGGCGCTGCGATGCTGTGCTACGTCACGCCCAAAGAGCACTTGGGTCTGCCCAAGAAGGAAGACGTGAAGCAAGGTTGCGTGGCTTACAAGATCGCGGCCCATGCAGCGGACGTCGCGCTCGGGATCCCGGGTTCACGCGATTGGGACGATAACCTGACGAAGGCACGCGCAGCCCTCAACTGGGAGAAGCACTTCGAACTCGCGTTCGATTCGGACGTGGCGCGCGCCTACCACGACGAAGATCTCGACGTCGATACCGACTTCTGCGCGATGTGCGGCCACGATTGGTGCTCGGTGCGCATCTCCAAAGAGATCCAAGAGTTCGCGTCGGGTAAGGCCGATGGTTATCAGCGTGAGCGCTCGCAGCGCTCGTTGCCGCTCACGCCCGATCAGCGCGCGGTGCTCGAGCGACGCGGCGTGCTCTCGCCCGAAGAGATTCATCGCTTGGCAACCAAGACGCGCCGCGCGGTGAACGCGGAAGCTTCCAAGGCTGGGTGTCACAGCGACTATGCAGACGCAGACAATGCCAAGGCGCTTCAAGAAGAGCGCCTAGTGCAACTGCGCCGTTCATCTGCCGCGGAGTGAGCAGCGTGTAACGCCGCGGGCCCAAGGTCGTTCGAGGCGCCGAATGCCACCGGCCGCGCCGCGGGCCTTGCTGGGTGTTGGCCTGAGACCGCTATCGTTGCAAGAGATGGCTGCCGTGTCGGGCTGATGGCTGCCCCGGGCCGGTCGCGGCACGTGGTGCGTCAGCGACGCACCACGTCCGTCCCTCAGTGGCTCTTGCAACAGCCTGCTTTGCCGGCTTCATAGAAGTAGTAGGTCGCCGTGTAGTCGATTCGCGCGACCTCACCGACGTTGCCCGCAGCGCAGGTCGAGGCGTTGGGAGCCAGTCCCCCGACGGTATTCAGACGTTGAATGAACGTTACGTCCGTCATCTTGCCGTTGCCGTCGTGACCCGTCGCTTGCAAGAGCAACCAGGGTATGGCGCTCGCATCCGGTGTGACGGCGGCCAACTTCGTGCCCACGACTTTGCTGCCGTCTTTTGCCTCCCACGTGGGCCCCGCATAATGTTTGCCTACGGCCCGCCCGAAAAGCCCGTAGAGCGTCGCTTCGGGCGCCTGAAAGACCCAGCCGTAGCCCGAGGCCGTGGCTTGGCAAGCGTAGATTTGGACTCCCGAGGCGTCCAAAGTGAACGCCACACGATTGCCATCGGGCACGGTGATCGCTGGATCCACGCTGGGGGCGCAATGAAGGCTCAGCGCTTCGCCCTGTTCCTCTACGTTGGGCTCTTCTGTTGCTTGTTCTGAGTTATCGGTGTCGATTGCACCCGCGCACGCGCAAAGCGCCGAGCAGCTCACCAGTGTTTGTAAGATTCGTACGCTACGGACGATCGGTGAAAGCATGATTCCTCCTAGTAGCCGCTCGAAGTGAGCAGCACTTGCCTCTACGAACGAGGTGCGACGCGGTATCGCCGATTGTCGAGATCAAACTCGACGACGGATCACAGACGCTTGATCCCGATCAAGCGTCTACCGAGTAACGCACCCAGCGCGGTCAGGATAGCGACCGGCAGCGCGTGGCCTAGGAGCAAGTGCGGGGGATAGGCAACGGGACACCACAAGTCCGTGAGAAACGTCGCGAGCAAGCCGACGCTGTACGCGCCCAAGAGCCCGGTCGATATCGGGTGCCGCGCTTCGGTGTTCCTCCACAGATACATGAAGCCAGCGAAGGGAACTGCTGCGACCGCAAGCGTGACCCCCAAACAACGAAAACCCGGTCGCGTCGGCCATTCGACGAGCGCTCGAGGGAACTGCGAACTGAAAGCGATCTTCCAAACGACAATCAAGGGCAGCGCCGAAAGCACGATTGGCAGAGCCAATCGCAGGGGACGTCCCAAGCTGGATCGGCCTCGAGTCAGAGCGATCCACGCTGCGCTCGCGGCAAGCAAGGCGGTTCCTAGCGCAGTGCCGACGATCAACGGCAAGGGCCGTTCGGTAACCCGAATCCCACCTAGATAGAAGAAGATCGACAGCCCGACGGACCACGCGATACCCATGCCCAGCCACTGGCGCGTGCGCGTCGACGAGCGCGTGGGCGCTGGCCGCGCGGCGATGGATTCCAGCACACGCCGCTTCAGCGCCCGTGATGGCTCGAGCGCTGGCAGCGCCTCGAACTGCGGCGTATCGGATTGAGCGTGCTGTTCAGGCATTGGGATCCCCAGAGTATTGGTCCTCGATCGAGGCCCGAATGACTTGGTTGGCGCGCTGCACCCTGAGCTTGACGCTCGCCACACTGACGTCGAGCACCGCAGCGGCTTCGGCGTGGCTCATGTGGCCGAAGTAGACCAGTTCGAACGCGGCTTGCTGGGGTGGCGACAAGCGAGTCAACGCCTGTCGAAGCCGTTCCTCCAATTCTCGGCTGTGAGCAAACTCCTCTGGCCCCTGATGGTCGGACGGATGCTCGTGGCTGATTTCGCCGCCGCGCGTCAAGACCACGACTTGCTTGCGGCGCACCTGATCCAAATACAAGCGACGAATGATCGCGAACGCCCACGGTGTTACCCAGGAACCAACCACGAAGCGCCCCCGCGCACAGTGAAGTTGCAAGAGCGTCTGCTGGACTAGATCCTCTGCGCGCGCCACATCCCGCAGCTTGCGAAACACGAAAGCATACAGGCGTGGGGCCAAAGCCTCGTAGAGATCTGCGAAGGCGCTATCGTCACCCAAAGCGTAGCGCTCCATCGCAGCATCCGCCTTCGGATTGGATGAAGAGAGTTCGGTCACGGATTGATAGCCCGTAGTTTCAGAGACAGCCGCACCGTCATCCCGCGTGTCTTCCTCCTGCCTTCCCCGAAGCTTGGGTGGACTCAATACCCAATGCCGTGGAGGCGTAAGGTCAACCCTGGTTACCTGCCGCGCGGAACTCACTTTGCTCCTTGCTGCTCCGCGCTCGCGACGTAAACCGTGTTGGGTGGCAGGTCAACGAAGATGTACACGCGCTTTTCGGGTTGGATCAGTGGCATGCACAGAGCCGCCCACGTAGATACTTTGCGCTCAAGCCCGCGAAATCCGTGAAGTAGCGTTGCTGCTCCCGGCAATTCTGGGCGAGGTTCGAGCATCGTCAGTGGGGCACACTTTCCGTACTTCGAGGGCGTGCTCGAGACGAATCGAGGCTGCATTGCATGCGCGCTAGCCATTGTGAGCTGACCTTTTTACTACCCGTCTTGGATTCGAGGCCCCCCTGGGGCTCCAGCGTAACGGGGCGTATACGAGCCACGACGCCTGGGGTATCGCAAGAGCCCCTGCCGAATCCATTTCAGCAAAGAGTACTGTCTGGCGCGGTCCTCGATTCGCTTACGGGAGACATCACTAGCGAAGTCAGGTTAGATCGCGGATGAAGTGCTCTAGAACTTGGTGCAACGCCTCCGGCGCTTGCAGTGGAAAGTAGTGTCCCAAGCCCGCGAGCTGCTCGACCTCGAGCTGTGGGCAGAGTCGTTGGAAGCGTTGAAGATCCGCGTAAACGGTCGTCGTTCCGACGTACAAGAGCGGACAACGCACTTTCGAAGCCGCCGCGCCGCTGTCGTAAGCGAGCAGCCCTTCCAATGCCGACACCAGCACATGCTGCTCACAATTTGCGGCAAGTTCCATCAGACGTTGGCGGGCATCGGGCGGAAATTCACCTTGGGTCAGGTAAGACATCACGCCCGAGGCCCTCTCGCGATAACTCGATGAACGCACTCCAGCGAGCATCGGTTGCAGTCCGGCCAAGACGCCCGGCGCCGGAACCACCATTGGCTCGAGCAGGGCGGCTGCGGCGACGAGTGCAGGATGACGCGCAGCCAAGTCGAGAACGACTGAGCCACCGAGACTGTGTCCGATAACCAGGCTCGCGCCGAGTTCCAGCGTCTCGATAGTGAACGCAAGATCGTCTGCGAATTGCGCGATCGGGTAGAGGCCCTTCGGCTTGTCGCTCTCACCAAAGCCTCTGAGATCCACCGCCACTACTCGGCGCGTTCGGCACGCCCAATCGAACGTCGGTCGCAAGGCACTGCGATCGAGGCCCCAACCGTGAACCAACAACAATGCGGGACTGCCCTTGCCCGCCTCTTCGTATCCAAGTGCCACGCCATTTCTACGGATCTGCATGCAAACTCTCCTTTGGGTTGGGGAGAGCATTGGCAAACGCGGCAAATCATGATAGCTGCCACTTGTTCGATGGGGGAGCGCGCGATCGGGCTCGTGTCCGTCGCCTTCCTCATCTCGCTGTGCTGGGCCGTGGCTGTCGTTCAAGTCGTCCAGGCCATGGGCACGGCTTCGACGTAGGGTTTGCCATAGGCGGCCAACAACTTCTGAAAGACGCCGATGTTCAACACGGACGACGCATCGACGTTTCGCCACACGGCATTGGAGTCCGAGCGCCGAATGACGAGCAGCGGCCCCTCGACGACCGCACTGGCCGCCGTGTCCAGCGTCAACACTTGCGTCTTACCGAACGCGCCCTTGACGCTGATTCCTGCTTCGCGTTGAACGCTCAGCTTGCTGCCAAAACTTATCACCTCACCGTTGTCGAAACGAAGCTTGGTTGAGGTAAACAGCCGTTCCGTCGTCTCGGCGACCAGGGCCTCGATCCATTCCTTGTAGCTTCGAATGACGTTGGACAAGACCACTTTGGAACCATCGCTGGCTATCAGGACGACCCTGCTGGGCACGCCCTTCTTGTTGATCATGCGTCGAATCAGGCGAGCGGCGAGCACACCAACCAGCCCCCCGCTTGCGCCGGCCGCGGCCACGGCGGGGTCGCGCAACTCGAGTTGGTAGTTTTGCAGCTGACTCCACGCCAAGCGCTTGGTTCCCAGCCGCCCACGCCTCTCGACACCGCGCTCGAAGATGCGCAGGCGGACGCAGGCGAGCGCGAAGTGAACCAGGCCGCACAGGGCGGCAGTGGCCAGCACCGCGCTCACTACGACGGAGTCCTGCTTGCTCGAAATACCGACGATCACGAACATGCCGCCGAGCAGCGCGATCAAAAAATAGAGAGCAATGCGCGGCGTCCATCCCGCGCCGTACTCTGCCACCAATGCGCCGAATTCCGCGTCCACCTCGCCGTTTGCTGCCTGCATGCTCCGAGCTCCGCCGCTAACGATAGTTGTGGCAAGGGGCGGCGTCCACAACTCGAGACCGAGGCTTGCCAAACGAGCTCGCGTTCGAGAGCGCTTAGCCTGCGTGGGCGCTCTGTTGCATACGCAACAGCTCTGGCAATCGCTCAGGATCGATGGGTTTGACCCAATGCTCGTTGAAGCCCGCTTCGAGCGCGGCCACGCAGTCACTCGATTGGCCGTATCCCGTGAGCGCAATCAGATAGACCGAAGTCAGATCTGCACGAGCTCGAACGCTGCGCGCAACCTCGAAACCGTTCATGAGCGGCAATCCGACGTCGATGATGGCGACGTCGGGTTTCCTGTTGAAGATCAACGATAGGCCAGTCTGTCCGTCACTGGCAGTCGCCACTTCGTGACCCGCAGCCGACAAGAGCAGCTGCATCATTTCGCAACTGTCGGCGTTGTCCTCGACCAGGACGATTCGCCGTGGTGACACTGTGTCCGTCTGCTTCGGCGCGTGATTGCGGCGCGGTGCGCGCGACAGGGGCAGCTTGACGACGAACTTACTGCCCTGGTCCAAGCCGTCGCTGCTGGCTTCGACATTGCCGCCGTGCATCTCGACGAGTGAGCGCACCACGGTCAGACCCACGCCCAAGCCGCCGTCAGTGCGATGCAAGGTCGTGCCCCCTTGCACGAACGGCTCGAACACCGTGGGCAGCGCATCGGCCTCGATGCCTACGCCGTCGTCCTTGACGACGATGTATCCAGAGTCTGCATCGTGGCTCAACTCGAGCTGCACGGTGCCCTGAGGCTTGCTGTACTTGGAACTATTGTCCAATAGGTTGACTACGACCTGTTGCAAACGCGCCGGATCCGCGTCCAAGAGCACGGGTTCAGCCGGTAAACGCAACTCCAACGTAACTTGGCGTGCCGTGAACTTCTCGCGTACAGCAGTCGCTGCCTCCTGAATCACACTGGCGGCGTCGACGGTCTCGCAGCGAAGTTCGATCTTGTTCTGCGTGATCCGACTGACCTCCAGCAAGTCCTCCAAGAGACGCGTCATTTGACGCGACTGACGATCGATCACCGCCAGACCTTTGCTGCGCTTGTCGAGGCTGTCGGGCGTCTGACGGATCAGGCTAGCCGCGTTCACTATTGCCGACAATGGGTTGCGCAATTCGTGCGAGAGCATGGCCAGGAATTCGTCCCGGCGCTTCACGGCTTGCCGGATCTCGTCTTCCGCTCTTTTCTGATCGGTGATGTCGCGGGCCACGCCCAACATTCCGACGATTTGTCCGGTTCGATCTCGCAAAGGCTGGCGCGTCGTCACGTAACAGGTCTGCTGGCCCTCCTTGTCGCGGAGTGATTCTTTGCGATAGGGCTGGGCCTCGCCTTTCAATGCCAAAAGATCGAAAGCTTCGAACGGATCGGGGGCAGCTCCCGAGCGCAGCTCATGACTGGTCTTGCCGATGGCGTATTGCGACTTCGGCAACTGTAGACGCTCGGCCATCGCACGATTGATCCGCACGAAGCGCCCGCTCACGTCCTTGAAGTAGATCGAGTCCGGCACGCTGTCCATCAGACTGTCGAGCAGATAGCGTTCACGGAACACCGCATCCTCTGCCGCTTTGAGACCCTTGATGTCGATCAACGTCAAGACCACACCTTCCACGCCGCCGCGGATGCGATAGGGCAGGATGCGCAAGAAGAACCAAGCGCCGCTACCGTCCTGGACTTCGCTCTCGAGCGCGCGACCGCTGGACAGAACTTCGTTCAGATCATCCATCAACCGCGGTCGCTGCAGACTGCTACTGAACCCCGCGATGGGCCGTCCGATATCCTGAGGCAGTAAGTTGAATGCCTCTGCGATCAGCGGCGTGAACTTGCGAATGCACAATGATGAATCCAGGAAGATCGTCCCGACCTGGATGCTCGCAAGCAAGTTGTCCATGTCGTTGGTGAGCTCCGTGAGCTCCGCGATCTTCTTCTGATACTCCGCATTGACGGTGTAGAGCTCCTCGTTGACGCTCTGCAGCTCCTCGTTGGTGCTCTGCAGCTCCTCGTTCGAAGCCAGGAGCTCCTCGTTCGTCGTCTGCAGTTCTTCGTTGCTGGTTTCGAGCTCTTCGATCGTCGATTGCAGGTTCTCTTTCGTGCGCCGCAGTTCGGCCTCGAGCGATCCGACTTGATCCTGGGAGATCTGGTTGAAGTCGAGTTCCGACTGACTGCGCGGAGCCGCGGGCTCGGAGTCGATGGGCTCAATCGTGATGAGCAAGTGGTTGACGGGGACCCCAGGTGCGATTACGGGTTTGACCGTCAGGCGATGCAGCTGATCGTGCGGTCCCGTTGCGTCTGAGGTGCGCAGGCTCAAGCCGTTGTAAACGATCGTTTCCCCGTCCTTGAGTGCGCGCTGCAGAGCCCCCGTGATCGCCATCTTGAGCTCGGGCTCCAACATGTCGAGCAGATCGAGCGAAGGACGGCCATCTTTGATCCGGAGAAAGCGGCTAGCGCCAGCGAAAGCGTGGATCAACTCGCGACGCTCGTTGACCAACAAGCTGGGCGGCACATGCTCGTCGAGCAGTGCATCATACACGTTGATCACTTGCGCCAGCGTATAGCCGTGAGCACTGCTGTCAGGGCTGCGTTGCATCAGCCGAGCCTTGGGCACGCTGATTCGAGTATCGTTGGGTGGGCGCAGATCACGTCGTTTGCGATAGATGCGCCAATGGCCGTCGATGGTGTCGAAGTCATCCGACAGCGCTCCCGCCGCTTCGCTAGGACCCAAGAACAGGACACCCTGCCGTTTCAGCGCGAAGTGCAGCAGGTTGAGCACCTTCTTCTGGGCGGAGGGCTGCAGGTAAATCAGTAGATTGCGACAGCTCACCAAGTCGATGCGCGTGAAAGGCGCGTCCTTGACGACATTGTGCGGCGCGAACACGACGTATTGGCGCAGATCCGACGAGACTTGATAGTTCGGTCCGCGTTCATCGAAGTAGCGGGCGAGTAGATCTTCGCGCACGGTTGCGATCCGGTCTTTGCTGTACAAGCCGCGACTGGCGAAATCGAGCGATCCCCGGTGCACGTCGGTTGCAAGCAACTTGAGTCGGCGGTTGTCCTTGCGCCGACTCAGTTCTTCGAGCACCAGGATCGCAATCGAGTAGGCTTCCTCGCCCGTGGCGCAACCGGCGACCCAGATTCGCACTTCGTCGTTGGGCGCGAGGCGATCCAACAATTCTGGGATGACTCTGTCCTCGAGACAGGCAAACGCCTCCTCGTCGCGGAAGAAGCGTGTCACGCCGATCAACAAGTCGCGAAACAACAGATCGAGCTCTTCCGGATCCTTGGCGACCCGCTCGACGTAGTCCTCCAACGAAGAAGCGTGCGTCAACTGCAGCCGGCGCTCGATGCGTCTGATCACGGTCGAGGGCTTGTAGTGCGAGAAGTCGATGCCATAGGTTTGCTGCAAGAAGCTCAGAGCGGCTGCAATGCCGTAGGGACGCATGGGTGCATTCACCAGCGCATCCGAGAGTCGCCGAGCGTCGGGGTAGTTTGCTTGGTCCACCAAGACGCGCGGCATTTCGGTTGGCGGCAGCACGTAATCCACCACGCCGGTCTCGCGCGCACTGCGCGGCATGCCGTCGAAGTTCGCCGAACCTTCGTCTTGGCAAAGCACCACACCCCCCGCGTCGTGGATGTCGCGGATGCCGCGCGCGCCATCGCTCCCCGCTCCAGACAGGACCACGCCAATCGCGCGGGGCCCGAGCTCTTGTGCCAGCGAGCGAAAGAATAGATCGATGGGCAAACTCAACTCTGCCGAAGCCCCCTTGTCGCTCAGCAAGAGTTTGCCTTCAGAGATGATCATGTCCTTCTTGGGCGGGATCAAATAAACGTGGTTCGGCTCCACGGTCATGCCGTTTTCGACCAGCACGATGGGAATGCGTGTGCGCCGCGCGAGCAGCTCGTCCATCACGCTCTTGAAGTCGGGGGACAAGTGCTGGATCACCACGAACGCCAACCCCGTATCCTCGGGCATTGCGCTGAAAAGCTGTTCGAGTGCCTCCAATCCACCCGCGGAAGCGCCGATACCGACGACTTGCAACGGCGCCGGGGCATTGCTCAGCGATCCGAGCTTGCTCGACACGCGGATCGGGTCTGCATCGCTGGGAACTTCTGCGCGGAGCGTTTTATCGGGCACCGCGTCTTGCAGCGCGCTGCCATCGAGCCTGGTGCTTTCCCCCTCTGTTGCTCTCGAGCCCGAGCTCGGGGGCGGGAGCGAGCGACCAGTGGAGTCCTTCAGTGTGTCAGGCGAACCTTCAGGCGACTCCCCCGGGCTGAGATCGATTGATTTCATGACTGCGTGAGCAGCGAGCAAATGTCACGCCAGCGCCCGCTGCACTTGGAGCTCCAACGAGCGCGGGTTTTGGATGCCCGTCGTTCGTGGCAAAGCTCAACAGCGAGGCAGCTTTGTACCGCAGCGGCTGAGCAATGTCTGGTTCCACGCCGAGCGCACTCATCGAGCGTTGGTTCTGGCCCCGGTCCCTTTTGCCACACCTTTGGTCGCCTTCACGGGCACGGCGCTCTCGGAGCTGGCCACGAACTCGGCCAAGTGCTGGCCAGTCAACGTCGAGCGCGCATTGACCAAGTCAGCGGGTGAACCTTGGAACACGATGCGTCCTCCTTCGTGGCCCGCGCCGGGTCCAAGATCGATGATCCAATCCGCGTGCGCCATCACCGACTGATGATGCTCGATCACGATCACCGATTTTCCGGAATCGACCAAGCGGTCCAAGACCGCCAATAGCTGTTGCAAGTCCGCCAAGTGCAAGCCCGTCGTCGGTTCGTCCAGCACGTATATGCCGCCTTCGGCTGCCATTTGAGTCGCGAGCTTCAAGCGTTGTCGTTCACCCCCGGACAACGTCGTCAGGGGCTGTCCGAGCCGCAGGTAGCCCAAACCCACGTCGGCCAAGCGCTGCAAGATCGCGTGCGCTGCGGGCACCTTCGACTTTTCTTCGTCGAAATAGCTGATCGCATCGGCCACCGAGAGATCGAGGACCTGTGCGATGTCGAGTTTGCCGAGCCGGTAACCCAGGACACTGGCTTGGAAGCGCCGTCCTTGACAGTCTTCGCAGACGGTCGTGACGCCGCTCATCATGCCGAGGTCGGTGTAGATCACTCCAGCGCCGCTACAGGTTGGGCATGCGCCCTCGGAGTTTGCGCTGAATAGCGCAGGCTTGACACCGTTGGCCTTTGCGAAAGCTTTGCGGACCGGCTCCAGCAGATCCGAATACGTGGCGGGGTTGCTGCGGCGAGAACCGCGGATCGGAGTCTGATCGACCGCCACGACTCCGGGTTGGCCGCTGACCGAGCCATGAATCAGCGAGCTCTTGCCCGAGCCCGCCACGCCCGTGACCACCACGAGCACGCCAAGCGGGATGTCGACGTCGACGCCCTTCAGATTGTGGGTGCGGGCGCCGCGCACCTCGAGCACACCCGTTGGCTTACGCAGTGTTCGCTTGAGGGATGCTTTGTCGTTCAAGTGACGGCCGGTGAGCGTCTGGCTCGAGCACAACCCCGCGAGCGTTCCCTCGAACACCACTTCGCCCCCGGCGTCGCCCGCACCCGGTCCCAGGTCGACGACGTGATCCGCGATCGCGATCAGCTCGGGTTTGTGCTCGACCACGAGCACCGTGTTGCCCTTGTCGCGCAGCCGGAGCAACAGCCCGTTCATGCGTTGGATGTCATGCGGGTGCAAACCGACGCTGGGTTCGTCGAAGACGTAGGTCACGTCGGTCAGCGATGAGCCAAGATGTCGGATCATCTTGGTGCGTTGGGCTTCGCCCCCGGACAACGTCCCGGACGATCGGTCCAGGCTCAGGTAACCCAAGCCGATCTCCGTGAACGAATCGAGCGTCGCGCCGAGCGCTTCGAGCAGCGGCGCGACCGATGGCTCCTTCAAGCCACGCACCCAGTTTGCGAGATCGCTGATCTGCATGGCACAGGCTTCGGCGATATTGATGCCTTTGATCTTCGAGGAGCGGGCGCTGTCGTTGAGGCGTGTGCCTTTGCACTCCGGGCAAACGCTGAATTTCACGGCGCGTTCGACGAACGCACGGATGTGCGGTTGCATCGCCTCCACGTCCTTGGACAAGAACGACTTCTGGATGCGCGGGATCAAGCCCTCGTAGGTGAGGTTGATCTTCTCGACCTTCACCTTGCGCGGCTCGTCGTAGAGGAAGATCTGGCGTTCCTGCTTGCTGAACTTCTTGATCGGCTTGTCTGGGTCGACGCCAGCTGCCGCGAAGATCCGCACGTGCCAGCCGTCCGCCGTATAGCCGGGGATGGTGAGCGCCCCTTGGTTGAGCGACTTGCTGTCGTCGTAGAGTTGCGACAAGTCGATGTCGTTGGATTGCCCCATGCCTTCGCACTTGGGACACATACCGCCAGCGCGAGTGAACACGCGCTTCTCGCTCTTGTTCGCGCCTTTCTCGATGGTGATCTCGCCTACGCCGCGCACCGAAGGGATGTTGAAGGAGAACGCATTGGACGAGCCAATCTGCGGCTTGCCCAGACGGCTCCACAACACGCGGAGCATCGCGTTGGCGTCGGTCACCGTGCCGACCGTCGAACGGGCGTTCGCGCCGAGTCGCTCTTGGTCCACGATGATGGCCGTGGTCAAGCCTTCGAGCACGTCGACCTCGGGGCGGCCCACGCTGGGCATGAATCCCTGCACGAATGCACTGTACGTCTCGTTGATCAGCCGTTGCGACTCTGCGGCGATCGTGCCGAAGACGAGTGACGATTTGCCGGATCCAGAGACGCCGGTGAAAACCGTCAGGCGTCTTTTGGGGATCACGACGCTGATGTCCTTCAAGTTATTTTCGCGCGCTCCCCGAACGCGAATCGAGTCGTGGCTGTCGGCGGCCTGCTGGTTCGAAGAGACGGCTTTCGAAGTCATGCCGGGGATTATCTGCGGTTTGCTGGGTTCGAGAACCGATAAGTGACGGGGCTGCGTTGACGTCCCGTCGCGAACCCCGGCAGGCACCCATGGAGTACGGCCGGGTTCCTGACAAAGACCGCTCGACGACGCTCAGGATCGGTCCTAGGTGGCGCCCATGCGATACAATCCACTGGGTAGGACGGGGCTGTTCGTTTCCGAGTTGTGCCTCGGGGCGATGACCTTCGGGGGCAGTAAGGGCATGTGGCAGGCCATTGGCCAACTCGATCAGAATGCGGTGTTGACGCTGGTCGGGACCGCGCTCGATGCGGGCGTCAACTTCATCGACACCGCGGACACCTATTCCGACGGCGACAGTGAGCGTTTACTTGGTAACGCCCTGAAGACGTTGAATCGTCCGCGTGACCAAACCGTGATTGCGACCAAAGTGCGGGGTCGCATGGGGCCGGGTGTCAACCAAGTCGGTCTCTCACGCGCGCACATCTTGTCCGGTATCGACGCCAGTCTGAAACGCCTCGGCTTGGACCATGTGGACCTGTATCAGATTCACGGCTTCGATTCGGCGACGCCGATCGAAGAGACCGTACGCGCGCTCGACGATGTGGTGCGCTCCGGCAAGGCGCGTTACGTGGGCTTCAGCAACTTGCCGGCGTGGCTCGCTTCGCACGCGATAACCTTCGCCGAGCAGAATGGCCTCGCACGCTTTCAGAGCGGACAGGTCTATTATTCGATGGTCTCCCGCGACATCGAGCGCGAGATCGCGCCGATGTGCCAAGCGCGCGGACTCGCCATCTTGCCTTGGAGTCCATTGGCAGGAGGTTTGTTGTCGGGCAAGTTCGACCCCGACAAGAAGGGACCTGGGGATGCGCGTCGCGCATCGTTCGACTTCCCGCCCGTCAACATGGAGCGGTTGCCACGGGTGCTCACGGCGCTGCGCAAGGTTGCGGACGAGACGGGCACTTCCGTCGCGCGCGTGGCCCTCGCGTGGCAGCTGACGAAACCGTTCGTGACGAGCATCATCATCGGCGCCAAGAAGCCGGAACAGCTCGCAGATAACTTGGCGGCAACAACGCTCCAGCTCAGCCCGGAGCAAGTGAAGGGCTTGGACGAGGCGAGCGCGCTACCGATCGAGTATCCCGGGTGGATGGTCGACTTTCAGACGAATCGCGATCCGCGAGGTGTGGCAACACCGCCCACTGATGCGCAAGTGCGCGCCGCGGCTGATCGACTCAAGTGAGTGGGTCGTAGATCCAGTGACGCGACCCTTGCGCAAGCGCGGCTTCGGTGCTTCAAGGGTCGTGTATGTTCGCGCGCTATTTGAAGCCGTATGCGGAGTTCGCCTTTGCGCTGTTGCGCGTGGGGTGCGGTCTGATGTTCTCTTTTCACGGTATGCAAAAGGTGTTGGGCATACTGAGCGAGCACACGCCCCCGGTAGGGTCGCAAATCTGGATCGGCGGCGTGATCGAGCTGGTGAGCGGCCTGTTGATGGCCGTCGGGCTGTTTACCTCTTGCGCGGCATTCATCGCGAGCGGCACGATGGCCGTCGCCTACGTTCAGTTTCATTGGCAGTTTGCGGGCGGTGGCCAGTTCTTTCCGGCAGTGAACAAGGGGGAGCTCGCGTTGGTCTACTCGCTGCTCTTCTTGTACTTTGCCTGCCGCGGAGCGGGCCCCTATAGCCTGGATGCCAAGCGCCGTCCGCGCTCGCTTTGAGTCGGATCGCGAAGGGTCGGACCGCGCTCGGCATACCGGTGAGCAAGGCATTTGAGTTGACGGGCAGCGCGGGGTAGGCTGCGTCGCTGTCCAAGACTCGAATTCTCGCCGCGTGTCGAAGCCTGAGCCCGCTGTTGCCGGGCACGTTGCTCGTGCTGTTCTCCGCGCCGTATTGGGCGACGCGCTCACTCTATGACGACGAGCTTTACAGTCTGGGCCTGGCGCGTTTGCCCAGTCTCGCTCGAGTTTGGCAAGCCGCGGTCACCAACGACGTGCACCCGCCGTTGCACTACGTCTATGCGTGGCTCTGGTTGCGGGCACCGTTGCCCGTAGAATGGGCCGCCAAGGCGTCAGGTTTGTTTGCGTGCCTGGTGGCTCTGGCGCTGGTCGAACGAACTTTGCGCAGCATTGGTTGGTCAGTCCGGCGCTCACTGCTCGCGAGCTCGATCGCCGCTGTGCATCCCAATCTGATGCTCTGGGGTTCCGCGTTTCGTTGGTATCCGTTGTGGTCGTGCCTCAACGTCGCCCTG
The DNA here is from genome assembly GCA_036263015.1 of Polyangiaceae bacterium. GTDB lineage: Bacteria > Myxococcota_A > Polyangia > Polyangiales > Polyangiaceae > SZUA-265. Next base: position 22,000 of record DATAHU010000169.1, read on the forward strand.
TGCGCCGCGGCCCTTGCTTGGTGGCGAAAGCCCAACTTGCGCAGCTCGAGCCTGCTCGTCTTGTGCGCAGCGCTCGCTTCGTTGACCAACTACGCCAGTCTGATCACTGGGTTTGCGCTGCTGCTCGTTGGCGGCTTCTGGTTACCGCGGTGTTCAGCCGACGAGCGTCTCTGGCGTTTGCGCTCACTGGCGTTGGTGAGCGTCGCTCTTTTGGCTTTGTTGGCGCTGTATTGGCCCTGTTTGCACGTGCACTTGCAAAACATCGGCACGCAAGTCGAGCACACCAGCCGAACCAAGGCGCTCGCTTACGCATTGTTCGCCATCTTGCTCGGTCAAAGTGTGTGGCCTTGGCAATGGGCGTGGACTGGCGTTGGGGCGCTCGGTCTGTGTTTGGCGTTGCTGCGAGTTCAACGCACTTGGCGGAGCGAGCGAGCGCTGTTCAGCGTCGCGGGCGCTGCGTTGTGCGCGGTGTCGCTGTTTGCATTCGCTCTTGCGACCACCAAGGCGCGAAATCTGTTGGGCTACAGCATGTGTGCCGGCGTAGTCTGTGGAGCCTTGCTCGAGCGTCCCCGAGATTGGCTCTGGTTGGCACCGCTTTTGGGCTTTTGGCTGTACGCCGACGTCAACGTGTTGCGTCGACAGAGTCTGCACAAGGCGGGTCTGCAAGATCCAATCGCGCTCGTGAGCGAGGAGGTGGTTCGCACGGCACAGGCGCCAGACACCCTGATCGCGTTGACGAACAACGTGATCGGCTATTACGTGTCGCAGCGTTTGGGTAGTACGCGCATGTGTACGGTCTATGATCTCGCGGCCCAGGGCGGGCCCGCCAGTGGCTGCCCCAAAGATCTGGGGCACTTCTCCAAAGTGTTGTTCATCGACAGCTACTTGGGCTCCCTGATGGCAAAGGCCCAGGAACACGCAGAATTGGAGCGGGTCTTGGCCAGCCACGCCGTAGAAAGTGAACTTGGACACTATGGCTACGATGCGGACTTCGAACAAAAGAACCGCTGGTTCCCGGGTGCGGGACTGCGCCCGTGGCGGCACCGGCTGGTGATGTTCAGCCTGCCGACGCCAATGGCGGAGCAACCCGAGGTCCGAAGCGCGCTCGAACACTTCTTCAACGAACCGCTTTGGGGCCAGTGAGCAATCAAGCACGGGCGTGATGAGTTTGGTGGGTCGAGCCATCGGCGTCCCGCACCACTAATCCAGGGGCTGGGAGGCACCGAGCAGCGGCGCAAAGGGTTCGACCCAACCACAAGCTGCCTCCGGACATGATAGGTTCTTGCGATGGCCGCTGGCACGACCCTGTTCCGAATCGAAGTCGACCTGTCCAACGTGGATGAGGGTCAATACGAACGCTTCGAGTTGCGCGTGGCGCAGCACCCATCGGAGGATCTCAGTCGCGTCGTGGCGCGAACTTTGGCCTATTGCCTCGTCTACGAGCCCGAGCTGCAATGGGGACGAGGCTTGGACGAACCCGATGAGCCCGCGCTGTTCGCTCGCGACGCGAATCAGAACCTCCAGCATTGGATCGACGTGGGTGTGCCCAACGCCGAGCGCATGCACAAGGCGAGCAAAGCCGCCCCTCGCTTCAGCATCGTCTGCCACAAGGGCAAAGAGGGCTTGCTGCGTGAACGCGACAAACGCGCCATTCACCGAGCGGACAAGATCGGTGTTTGGTTGCTCGATCCAAATTTGGTTGCGGCACTGGCGCAGTGTCTGCAGCGCGCCACGCAGTGGGTCGTCGTCAAGACGAGTGGTGAGTTGATGGTCACCGTCGGAGAGTCGTCGTTGTCGGGATACGTTCTCGAAACGACGTTGAGCGAGCTGTAAACATTCGACTCGACACGCCGCGGAGATTCGTCGCGGCCGAGGCGATCTGTCCGAGACCGATCCGTTGCATTCGTCATCAACCATGAGCCGCGTGATCAATGACTCGACGCGCGAATGGAAATGGCACGAGCATTGCTTCGTCTTTTGCGCTCCGTTTCTTGGTTGCACCGGAGGTCGTCGATGCAAGTTCTCTCCACCAACGCGCTCGGGAACGTCGATGTCGCGAACGTTTCCTGGCAGGCCGAGCCATCACGCATTGCCTCGAGCCCGAGCGATCGTCAACACTTCCACAGGCGCGATGGCATCACGATCGCGCCAGAGATTGTCGTGTGACGTCAACCACGGCGTCGCAGCTTGGGCGTGCGGGTTTCGGAGTAACGACGCCGTTTGCCCAGGGCGTTTGGCGACGGCTATGGCAGGCCGTGAAGCTCGTCGTCCGATCGGAAGTTGGCGGCAAGTTTCGACTGATGTTTGGCGCAATCCTAGCGTTACTGCTCTGCATCAACGGCATGAACGTGGTCAGCAGCTACGTCGGTCGCGACCTGATGACGGCAATCGAGCGGCGCGACACGTCACGCTTCGTGTCGATGCTGCTGCTCTACGCGCTCATGTTTGGAGCGCTCACGTTGGCGGCCGTGGTTCTGCGCTTCATAGAGGAGCGCTTGGGTCTGCTGTGGCGCCAGTGGCTCACGGGGGATTTGCTCGGGCGCTACCTCGATCGCGGTGTCTATCTGCATTTGAAGGAGCAGCGAGCGCTGACGAATCCGGATCAGCGTATCAGTGACGACGTGCGCGCATTTACCAGCAACACGCTTTCGTTCGTGCTGATGTTCCTCAATGCGCTGTTCGCGATCGTAGCGTTCTCTGGGGTCATGTGGTCGGTGAGTCGCTTGCTGTTCCTGGTCGCCGTAGGCTACGCGCTGCTTGGGTCGTTGTGTTCGGTCGTTCTGGGAAAGCCGCTCGTGCGCCTGAACTACGATCAATCCGATCGTGAGGCGAGCTTCCGTAGTGAACTGCTTCACATCGCCGAGAACGCCGAGTCGGTCGCGCTGTTGCAGCTCGAAGGTCGACTCGATCTGCGCTTGCGACGCCGCCTCGATGCCCTCGTGCACAATGCGCGCCGTATCATCTCCGTCAACCGCAATCTGTCTTTCTTCACTACCGGGTACAACTACGGGATTCAACTGGTGCCCCCGTTGATTGTGGGTCCTCTGTTCATGCGCGGTCGGGTCGAGTTCGGGGTGATCACCCAAGCGGCCATCGCCTTTGCTCAGCTGTTGGGCGCGTTCTCGCTGATCGTCACCCAGTTTCAGCAGCTGTCCTCGTATGCGGCCGTTCTGGTCCGGGTTGGGACGTTCTCGGCGACGATCGAAGGTGCTGCTGCGACTGGGGGAGCGCAGACCGACGTCAATCCGACTCGCGATCGCATCGTTTACGATGACGTGACGTTGCGCTCGACGAGCAACCTGGAACCCTTGGCTACGCGGCTCACGCTCGCGATCCCCGTGGGCATGCGGGTGCTCGTCACTGGCACCGACGAGGCGAGGCGCGCGTTGTTTCACGCCACGTCTCGCGGTCATGCACTCGAGGGGCGTATCGTCGGAGCAGGAGTAGAGCGTACGCTCTTCGTGCCGGAACGTCCCTACGTCCCCGCCGGCACGTTGCGTGAGTTGTTGGTGCGCGTGCGACGCGGTCGCGAGATTTCCGACGAGCAGATCTACCGGGTGCTGCAGAAGTTGGACCTCGAGACCACGTTGCGTCGGCTGGGAGGGCTGGACGTCGAACGTGACTGGACTCAAGTGTTGTCGTTGGGTGAACAACAGCTGCTGGCGCTGGCACGCGTAGCGCTGGACACTCCCGCCTTCGTCTTCTTGCAAAGCCCTGGCAGCACGCTAGCCCCCGAGCAGCTCACGAGGGCTCTGACCCTGCTCACGGAATACTCGGTCACTTACGTGGCGCTCGGGTCCGCGGACGTTGCAGACAGTTGGTACGATGCAGTCCTGGAGCTGCACGCAGGCGGCGCTTGGAGCTTTGGGACGAGGCCTGCGCTGGACCGAGCAACGCACGCGACCGGCACGTGAAATTCGGCGCCGCAAAGCCCGCGCTCGGACGCCTGGCGACGGCTCGTCGACGCCTGCTGCGCTGGACGATTGTCCAGGACAAATATCCAAGACTTGCCGCTTTGAAAGCGGAGTTTATAGTCTTGTCCAGAACATGAGTGAAGTCGCCAACGACCAGCGCCGACGCTACGGCATTCGTGAACTGACCCGACTCACGGGGCTCAACGCCGACGTTCTGAGAGTCTGGGAGCGGCGCTATGGGTTTCCCCGGCCCGCTCGGGACGCGACCGGCGCGCGTTCGTATGCGGCGCGCGACTTGGAAAAGCTTGGACTCGTGCAACAAGCGCTGCAGCGCGGGCATCGCGTCAGTCACGTGATCGCGCAGAGTCCAGAGGCGCTGATCGAGCTCTTGCAGCCGAGCAGTGGCTTGGGCGCGCTGATCGCCGAGGACGGCGCCGTCAAACGCATCCTCGAGGCGCTGCTTGCGGACGACGACGTCAAGCTGGTGTGGGAATTGCGCTACGCGGCGCTGAATCTCGGCGCCAAGGCGTTCATCACCGACGTCGCGGCGCGGCTCGTCGCGTTGGTCGGCGATGCGTGGCAAGACGGCAGACTGCGGGTACGACATGAACATCTCCTGACGGACGCGCTGACCACGCAACTGCGGGTCATGAGCGCGGCGCAAGGTGCGGCCGAAGGCGGTCGCCGCGTGCTAATCGCTACGTTGCCGGGAGAGCTGCATGCGCTTGGGCTCGAGATGTTGGCAACCTACTTGACGGCATTGGGCACCACGGCTCGATCCCTGGGCGCCAGCGCGCCGCCGGAGGAGATCGCACAGGCGGCAGTGGCGCTCAACATGGGCGGCATCGCCGTCAGTGTCTCCATGAACTCGGATGTGCGAACCTCGGGCACGCAGCTCGCTCGGCTCGCAGAGCGTATCGCTGGTCGGGTGCGCATCGCGATTGGGGGTGCGGGGGCAGCCCTGCTCCCGCTGCCCCCAGGCGTCGAGCGCTTGACAGACTGGCAAGCGCTCGAGCGCTGGACTGAGGCCTTACCAAAACCCAACCCGCAACGAGGCAAGTGAAGCCACTGGACACCAACTCAATTCGATACCTGGCGCCTGGGAAAAAACGCGGGCCCACGCCGGGAAAAACGACTGCCCCGCCAGATCTGGGCGGGCGTTTTTCCTCTCGGTGGCAGGTTTTGAGATCTGCTCTTGCTGGGTCGAAACGGATCTCGAGACTTCTCGGAGTGGGCGTGGGCGCTTGGCTGTGCGGCGTGGGTCACGCGGCCGCGGACGCGGAACGAGCGACGCTTACGGTCAATGTCTCCGAACTGCGAAACTCCAAGGGGAATGTTGCGGTCGCGCTCTTCGACTCGCCGAGTGCGTTCCCCGATCAGCAGCGTGCCCTGGTGGGCAAGCTCGCGAAGATCGATGGGCGAACGGCTTCGCTCAAGTTCGTGGGGCTCAAACCGGGGACCTACGCGGTCGCCGTGCTGCATGACGAAAACCGCAACGACAAGATGGACTTCAATCTGCTGGGTATGCCCCTGGAAGGTTACGGCTTCTCCAACGACGCTCAGGTCATGTTCGCCCCGCCCAGCTTCGATGAGGCAGCGTTTCGTCTACTACCTCGGGCTTCGCAGATCAGCATTCCCATGCACTACTTCTCGATCGCGGGTTTCAGTCCCTGAGGCGGTGAGCGAGACATTACGTTCGATGTCAGCCACAGGTTGCCTGCAACCAGTTTTCGAAGCGGGCGCTCGAATCGTACTCGTCGAAGCTGTGGCCAATTCGCTGCGCTGCCGCTCGCAGTTCAGTGTCCCGTAGACAACGTTCGAGCGCACCTGTCAGTGCGGTCTGGGTGAGCGTGCGCGCTTTGACTTCCACGCCCCCGCCTGCTGCCGTGATGGCGCGGCTTGCCAAGAACTGGTCCAAGTTGCTTGGCAGGCCCAGCACGACGGTTCCTTCGGCCAAGGCCTGATAGCCCGTAGTGCTGCCGCCGTTGGTGATCACCACGCTGGCGCGCCGTGCTAGCTCGTTGCCGGGCACGAAATCGGCAACCGCGACGTTGCTCGGTAGCGATCGGACCGAGATACGACCTGCCGTCGCGACCACGGCATTAATCTGGAGCCCGCCCAGTGCACGAACCACCTTGTCCAAGACGTCGATGCGCCCCGAAGAGCCGAGCGTCACGTAAACCAGCGGCCTCCCAGCATGCTCGAACCGTAGCTCGGGCATCGGCAAGTTGGGAGCCCAGAGCACGGGCCCCAGGAACACGTGATTCGTCGGCGCAGCGTCCAACGGCGTCAGTCCGGGGTGATCGGGGTACAGAGTCGTCGTGGCGTGCGTGAGCACCTGCCGCAACGAGCCGATGGGTTCCAGCCCGAAGCGGCGGCGCACTTCATTGACCGGAGCGGCGAAATGTTCGAACGCGCGAGGTAGAGCCTTGGGGAAGTAGCGCTCGGTCAGTCTCTCGCCCAACAGACTGATCACAGGATGATCTGGCACTGGAACTGTCTGGTCTCGAGCAAATGGGCTCCAATAGGCGTTAATCAATACCGCGCAATGTACGCCCGCGAGTTCGGCGCTCGTCGAGAGCGAGAGTCTGAAGTCGCCCACGACGATCTCAGGTCGCAGTCGCTCAATCAGATCGAGATCAGCGCGAACGTAGCGCTCCAACGCCTTCGAATCGTAGAGTCTACGTCCCGCAGCGACTGCGTTTGCGGCGCGCTTGGGATCGAGCACCGTGAGCTCGTGGCGCTCGAATTGGGTGTCGCTGAATGCCAATTGTGGGAAATGCCCCGAGGCAAAGTGGACTTCGTAGCGCATGGGATCGAGCGCGCCCGCGAGCACTCGGAGCCGTACAATTTGCGCCAGAGTGATGCTCTCGGCCATGAACAAAATGCGCTTGCGCGACATGCTCAGTGCATGGCTGTGCTCTTGTGCGGTCGTCAACTCGAAGCGCACAGCGACCGGACGTCCAAGTGGTCATGCGCCTTGTCCAGTCGCTGTCCAAGACGTTGCCTGAACGAATCGACAATCGGGTGCTCGCATCAGTAGAGTCACTCGATAACCCAACGCAGTTCATGCAAATGGAGGGCGTCTGCGCTTGACCGCGTAGACGGCGCCTTTAGATCCCGAAGCATGTCCCTGCATCATCAACCAAGCTCGAAGCCGAGTGGCGAGCCGCGAGCGGCCGGCTTCGGCCGCGTCGTGCTCGTCGGTGCGGGTCTACAAAACTCGTTGATCGCGCTCGCGCTATTGGATCGCGATCCCGATGCAGAAATCGTCCTGCTCGAGAAGGAACCGAGCTCGGCTCGGAACCACACTTGGAGTTGTCACGCCAGCGACATCCCTGCCGATGTGTGGAACTGGTTCGAGCCACTCGTTTGTGCGCGTTGGCCCGCGTACGACGTGCGCTTTGCGTCGTACTCCAGGCGGATCGAAGGCGAGTATCTTGCACTGTCGAGTGCACGGGTCGAGGCGGTCTTGAGCGAACGCTTGGCGCACGCGCCCAACGCGCGCTTGATCACCAACGCGCCGGTCGCGGACGTCGGCGCCAACTCGGTGACGCTCGAGGATGGCACCCGAATCGACGCCGACTTGGTGGTTGACTCGCGGGGGCCCGAGCGCGCTGCCATGGCGGTTTTGGGTTATCAAAAGTTCGTGGGTCTCGAACTCGAGTTGTCTGGTGGGACTGCTCCCGTCTTGCCCACGCTGATGGATGCGACGGTCGCCCAGCGTGACGGCTACAGATTCCTGTACGTACTGCCGCTGGGCCCGCACCGAATTCTCTACGAGGATACTTACTATTCCGAAACGCCCGATCTGGACGAAGCCGAGATCACGGCGGGGCTGTTGAAAATGGCCGCAATTGCGGGCCTGAAAGTGAAGCAAGTATTGCGTCGCGAGCGAGGTGTTTTGCCGTTGCCCAGCCGCCCGCCGAAATTGACGCGGCCTGTGAGTCCGTTGCTCGGGGGCTACGCGGGCGGACTTTTTCACCCAACGACCGGCTACTCGCTGCCCGTCGCGCTGCGACTCTCGCGAGCGCTCGTCCGTTGCGATGGCGACGCGACTGAACTCGAGCGAACGCTGGCCCATGTGGCGCGACAGCAACGCTTCGCTTGCTGGCTCAATCGTTTGCTGTTCCGAGCTTTCGCGCCGCGTGACCGACATCGCGTGCTGGAGCGCTTCTATCGTTTACCCGAAGGCACCATTGCACGATTTTACGCCTTGGAATCTACGTCGCTGGATCGCGCTCGCATCATCTGTGGCAAGCCGCCGAAGGGGTTCTCCGCGACGGGCCTGTGGCAAGTGAGGTCTGCAGCATGAACGATCCATTCTTGGCAGAGGCGAGCGGGTCAAACCCTGTCTTGGAGCTGCTCGACGGCTATTTCGAGCCGAGGGCGTTACGCGCACGCTTGGGCTGGCCCGGGTCTTCTGTGCCGCTGGGTACATGGCAGCGCGCTCTGCAAAGCCCGCTCAGCGAGTTTCTCGGTCGGCCTAGCAAGGAGCTGCGAGCGCGTCTCGTGCAGCACGCCTACGCGGTCGCGGGTGGCAGAGGCGAGTGCTCGGCCCTGCTCGGTTCAATCGTCGAAATCGTGCACGCCGCCTCGCTGATCGTCGACGACATCGAAGACCAATCGCAGTCGCGCCGGGGCCGCCCGACCTTGCACCGCCTCCATGGGCTTGCGCTCGCTCTCAACTCGGCCAACTGGCTCTACTTCTGGGCCTTCGAATTGATTCAAAGCGCAGGGTTTGCTCCGAGCATCGAGTTGGAGTTGTTACGTAGGGTGAACAGCGCACTGCTGCTCGGGCACCACGGTCAAGCGCTCGACATCGCAGTCAGTGTCGCAGACTTGGATGCACACGAAGTCGAACCGGTGGTCAACGCCGCAACGCGACTGAAAACGGGAGCCCTGTTCGGTTTGGCGGGCTCGCTCGGCGCCATTGCCGCCGGAGCAAACGCCGAGGTTGTGGCGGCCCTACACGATTTTGGTGTGGCCTTGGGCGTAGGGTTGCAGATGCTGGACGACTACAGCGGGTTGACCAACCGTGAACGCCAGCACAAGGGCGATGAAGATCTCGTTCTAGGCCGTCCGACTTGGGCTTGGGCTTGGGCTGCTGGTGCCGTATCCAAGCCTGAATACGAAGCCTTGCGGCATTCCTTACGCAAGGTCGTCGAGAAGGAACAACACCCGGAGTGGTTGGCGCACCGAATTCGCTCAATCATCGCCGGCATAGGCAGGGCTCGTACGCACGAGGTGTTGGCGGAGAGCTTCGGTAGCTTGCGTGCTCGAGTCGGGGAAAGTGAACAGCTCGAGTTGCTCGCAAAGGACGTCGAACACCTGGAGCGGGTCTATGGTTGACGGCTCGAACGCGCCACGCAAGCGGCGAGTCGCGATCGTGGGCAGCGGCTTTGGCGGTCTCGCGGCTGCGATTCGGCTTCAGGCGGCGGGAGTCGACTGCGTGCTGTTCGAAGCACGGGACAAAGCGGGTGGGCGTGCCTACGTCTACGAACAGGACGGCTTCGCGTTCGACGGCGGGCCAACGGTGATCACCGCGCCCGAGTGCTTGCGCGAGCTGTTCCGTGTTGCTGGCCGCGACATGGATGGCTACGTCGAGCTACTGCCGGTCGCCCCGTTCTATCGATTGATTTGGTCGGACGGGAGTCAATTCGACTACGGCAACGATACGGAAGCGCTGCTCTCTCAAATCCGGGGCTTTCAGGCAAAGGACGTCGACGGCTATCGACGCTTTCTCGACTACTCGAAGCGAGTTTACAGCAAAGGTTACGAGGAGCTGGCAGCCACACCCTTCTTGCGCTTCGCGGACATGCTGCGTGTCAGTCCCGACCTGATCCGTTTGCGCGCCGATCGTTCCGTCTACCAAACGGTTTCGCGTTTCATCTCGGACGAGCGTTTACGCCAAGCGTTCAGCTTTCATTCGTTGCTCGTCGGCGGCAACCCCTTCGACACGAGCGCGATTTATACGTTGATTCATTTCTTGGAGCGCAACTGGGGAGTGTTCTTCCCCAAGGGCGGGACCGGCTCGTTGATCGCGGCCTTGGTGCGACTCTTTTCGGAGCTTGGCGGAGAGCTCCGCCTGGCGACCCCAGTCGAGTCGATCGCCGTCGAGCACAGCGCTTCACGCGTGGTTCATCGTGTGCAGAGCCGCCTCGGCGAAGAGCCATTCGATGCCGTCGTCTCGAATGCCGACCTGCACCACACTTACGCCAGGCTGTATCGCGAGCAGAAGAGCGCGCGGGCCATGACCAGACGCCTCGAGCGAAGCGAATGGTCGATGTCGTTGTTCGTGTTGTATTTCGGAACCCGCGGTCGTTACGATAACCTAGCGCACCACACGATCCTGTTCGGCCCGCGCTACGAAGAGCTACTTCGGGAGATCTTCCAAGGGCCGAATCTGCCAGCAGACTTCAGTCTTTATCTGCACGCGCCCTGCGTCACGGATCCCGAGATGGCTCCAGCGGGTCATGGCGCCTATTACGTCTTGTGCCCGGTCCCGCACTTGGGCGTTGCGCCACTCGATTGGGAAAAACTCGGTCCAGAACTCGAGCGTCGCATCGTCGCTCACTTGGAGCGCTTGATGCCGGACCTCGGTAAGCGAATCGTCAGCTCCCGCTTCATCACGCCTCAGCACTTCGAGTCGGACTTGGCTGCCTACAAGGGGTCTGCGTTCTCGATCAGCCCGCGGCTCACTCAGAGCGCCTGGTTCAGACCTCACAACCGCGACGACAATATCCCGGGCCTGTACATCGTCGGGGCTGGCACTCATCCCGGGGCAGGATTACCCGGTGTGATCAACTCTGCCAAAGCAACCACCAAACTCGTACTGGAGGACTTCGGCATGGCCAACTTGGCGGAGGCTGCCGAATGAACGCCCAGCAGGTGTCCTTTTACCGGGCCGTGATCTCGCAGCACAGCAAGAGCTTCGCTTTTGCGTCTCGCTTGCTGCCCAATGAGTCTCGGTATGCTGTGCTCGTGGTGTACGCCTGGTGTCGACGCGCGGATGACGCGATTGACTACGCGACGGGCGCCGACCAGAAGCTTGCCTTGGCCAAGCTCGAGGCCGAACTGGATGCGATCGAGGCCAAGCAACCGTTGACCGACCGCGTCGTGTGCGGATTCGCGGAAGTGATTCGGAAGTACGACATTCCGCTGGTCTACGCGCGAGCGTTGCTCGCCGGCATGAGGATGGATGTCGAATCGACGCGCTACGAGAGCTGGACCGATCTCCTCTTGTACAGCTACCGCGTGGCGTCGGTAGTGGGGCTGATGCTGTGCCACTTGCTCGGGGTGAGAGAGCCCAAGGCACTGGTGCACGCCGCGCACTTGGGTTTCGCGATGCAACTCACGAACATCGCGCGAGACCTCAAAGAGGACGCTGAGCGTGGCCGAGTCTATCTGCCGCGTCGCGCTTGGGGGGTCGAGCAGGGCGCCCTCGAGCCAGACGAGGTGGCGGGTAAGTCGAGCGCTGAGTTAGCGCCGATCTTGAAACAGGTTCTCGATCTGGCAGACGATTACTACGCGTCTGCTTGGCGAGGTATCGGATTGCTGCCGCTGCGCTCCGCCTTGGCCGTAGCGACCGCGCTCGTCATCTATCGCGCAATTGGCACTCGTATCAGGGCGCTGAACTACGACGTCATGAGCCAACGCGTCGTCGTCTCGACGTGGGACAAGATCCGCCTGTGCATTTTTGCCGTGTTCAGGGTACTGAGGCAACGTCTTGGCGCGCCTGCGTTCAGGCGTTGCTCACTGCGTGAGGTGACCTTCGACGAAGTTTACCGTCATCAGCCGCTCGATGGCGGGACTCTAGCGGCTGGAGCGTGGACGACGTCATGAGCGAGCCGCTGGGTTTCGGCGCCGAACTGCTCGTGTACGTCGGACGCGTACGCCAGTTCCAACGCAATGATTGGATCGTCTACTTGTCATGGGTAGGAACGATGATCGGGCTTGTCGTCGGTACCGGTGGCTTCTTGGCGTTCGGGGCCGTGCATGGCGTGCACTTTCCGTCAGCGGCCTGGTGGGTGCCCCTGGGCTCGATGCTCTTCAGTCTGAGTATTGCGATCGACACCATCGGTCACCGCAGTATCTACAAGCCGTACATCCGGCGCGCTGAGGGCCTCGTGCATGGCATCACCATCGCCTGTGGCGTCGGCTCCTGCGTACTTTTGTGTGCGGCGTATCGCAATGAAGGAGCTTGGATACCGGCGTTGACCTTGACCGTGCTCTCGATCATCTACAGTTTGGTCGACGAGGTGTTTCATTGGCACCGCTACTGGACCGAGCGCTCCGACCGCGTCGAGATGTGGAGCCACGTCGGGATCCTGACTGGACACGGAGTGATGATGTTGGGGTGGTGGACGTGGTACTTCACGGGTTACCAAGGAGTAGGCGCGACCCTGTCGTTGTTGTGAGTCGTGTGTCGGTGTTTCCCTTCACGGACTGACGGATTGCTCCCAATACACGACACGTCCCGAGCGATTGGCGACGAACGAAACCCCGCCGTCGTGTGAGACCACGACGGCCAACCCGTTTGGATTGTCTTGTGCGAAGCGATACGCGGCGCGATGTCGGGTGCCCACGTTTTCGATGTCGTCTGCGACGAGCTGTTCTCCTTCTGCGTCTAGCGCCTGCCAGATTTGGGAGGGTGGGGGTAGCTCGGCGAAGACTTCTGCACCGAAACCCAAGATGCCAAAGCGCTTGTCCAACACCAGCGCGCCATCGATTGCCGTCAAGTTCGCGATCAGGCGGCTGAGCTCGAAGACCCCTTGTTCGAGGCGCTCCAGATCAGGGCTCGGATCTGCTGCGAAATCAGACCAGTCCACCGACGCTTTCGCACTGCCCGCGGCAAGCGTACGCAGGATCTCGAGTAACAATGCGTTGTAGCGACGCGTGGGTTCTTCTGGATCGAAACGGTACTTGAGTCGCATGCCACGCAGCTCCCCAGGGCGCTCGCGCGAAGGCGCTTCGCTGGCATCCACGATCAGGATCATGCCTCCGTGCCGAGCCCCACGAATCAGCTGTACCGCGCGTCTGAGCAACTGTTGGTTGACGCGACCAATCAACGACGTCTCGACCTGAGTGGGAACCGCGACTCCGACTTGGCTGGCGGCGTGTTCGGCGCCCACGGCTTCGCGTTCATCTTGGAACAGCGAGCGAAGCCAATGCGACTCGAAGATATCGGTGAAAGTATTGACCAGCGTTCCGTGTTCGAGGGCTCCGACCAGTTTACCCGCGCAGCGCACCGCAATGTTCCCCGGTGCCGTGACGTGCACGATTGGATCATAGGTCCAATTGGGCACCAGGCTGCGTCCACCCCAACTCGGCGCAAGCCAAGCGGGACCCGAATGCGCGATGCCCCAGATGCGGAGTTTGCCGTCGACCGCATGCGCCCCGATCAGCGAGCTCTCGAACGGCACCGACGGGCTCAAGCGTCGAAGCTCTTCAGCCGTCAACAAGCGTTCGGGAGCGAAATGCAAACGCAGCACGCCGTGATTCGGAACGCCAGACTCTGGTAGGGCATGCACGGGAGTGAGCAGCAACCGAAAACGGGTCGGTCGCGTCTCTTCGGCGGTCAGGGACGCTTGGAAGGCAATGGATAGGACCTCAGCGAGCAGCGCGAGCGGGACGCCCAGCGCGTGTTGTTTGGGCCAATGCTCGACGACGTAGCGGGCGAGATCGGGAGGATAGGCCTGCGCGCGATTCATGTGCGGAGCATGCCCGAGGAAGCCGCGCCGAGCCCACGAAAAAGTCGACGCTCAGCGCTTCAACCAGGCCTCGTATTGCTTGCGATCCCGCGCGCGCATCTTGGCGAGTTTGCGACGTTCGCTCGCGCTCATGTTCAGCTTGGGCGACCCCGCCGCGCTGCCTTGCTCGGGAGACTCAGCCCACATCAAGACATCGCGCGGATCGCCCTGGGCCGCAACAATCATTGATCTGAGCTCATCGAGAGAGCCATCACTCAGTTTGAGGATCGCCAGTCGCACGCGGGGAGTCCCGCCGCTACCTGTGTTGATGTAAGTTAACAATGCCTCGCGCGCGCAGGCTTGGTCGGAGACCTGTGGAAACATTGCCACCAGCTTGCGCTCGACTTCCGGTTCCAGCGCGCTCATCCTCGTTTTCTTGTGCCACCAAGACGTCAGGTCAACCCAGACCGACTCCATCCGAAGGGATGAGCGGCGACCACCCGCTCACGCCGAGATCCTTTGCTCGGGCGCTCGAAGAAAGGGAACACCAGTACGTGCCGCTCGATCAACGTGATTTCTGGCGCGCCGCGTGGCGCCCTCTGGCACTGACGCTGGTCGTCGCTTGTATGGGCGGAAGTCTGGGCTGCGGTTCGCGAGTCCGCGGCGAGGAGACGCCCGGCACGGCGCGGCCGAGCGATGGGCCAGCGCTCGGAGCCAAGCCGAACGGGCCAAGAGCTGATGCTGCCCCTGATCGCAGGGATCGGCCTTCACCCTCCAGCGCAGCAGCGCACGAGGTGGGAAGTGGCGGCGTCGACGGCGGCTTCGAAGTTTCCGACGCGGACAGCAGCGAACCACCGGCGACTGGGTTGCCCGAAACCAATGGGCTCTCGACGTCGGCCGAGGCCGAGGCAGGTGTAGTCCCGATGGGTGAATGGTCGGTACCGAGGACCGAAGCGTCGCCTCCGAGCACGCCGGATAGTTGTAGTTGGGGGCTCGCTCAGTGGTTTAGCGAGGTCGGGGTCGACTTGGGGACTTACGAGGATTGTGGCACGGCTGACCCGCAGGCACCGGCCGAAGCAGCGGCTTGTTTCGCGCGCTATCGGGACCAAGGCGCGTTGGTTACGTTCCTGGAATGCTCGGAATGCCGTACCTCCCGGACCTATGTGTCCGTGCAAGGTAAAGCCTACGACGTCTACGTCGACGATGGTGCATCGAGCGTCGACTGGCGCGAGGTTACGATCGAACGCTGTGACAAAGGCTTGGTTGGCGTTGGCATTTGTCAGGGGCCGGCGCTCGTCCTGGATTGCGCCGAAGGCCATCCTTCATTGCGCGAGCTCTCGGACCCCGCCGTGCTGGCCAATCCCGAGCAGATCGAAGCGACGATCGCTAGCGCACAGAGCGACGCCGAAGCAGCCGGACTCGAAGCCATTGGCCGCCGCAAGGCAACGACCACACCGCCCGCAGCGTGTCTGCAGAGCTTGGAGTCGCTCTTGAACGACTGTGACCCTGCGGATGCGACGACCTGGGGTGTCGATTGTGACGCGGACGGGACGCCGGGCTACTTCGCCCGAGAATGTGATCCAGAGCTGGTCGACGCACAGACGTACAGCTTGCAGCGGGACTGCGACGACGGTAACTCGGACCTGCAAGTGTGGGCGATCGAGGACGCGGACTCTGACGGATACGGCAGCAGCGTCGGCGGTGACATGTTCTGTGGTCCGCAGCAACTGCCCACGGGTTACGTCGCGGTCGCCGCAGGAACCGATTGCGAAGACACGAATGCGGACGTGCATCCCGGCGCCATCGATCACTGGGGCGATGGGCTGGACACGAATTGCGACAGCACCGACACGCCTGCCTGCAGTGCGCTCGCTAGTGGAGACGAGATCGATGTCGTCGCAGTGCCGAATTCGGCGTGTGCCGATGCGGTCGACTTGTACGTCGAGACTCCCGTCGACTGTTCGGGCTGTGATCAACATGGCCCGCAATACGTTGTGGTTGGCAACCGGGGTGGCGTTGCGTTTACGGGCAGCGTGCAGCTCACTTGGACGGGCGTGGGCGGCACCAGTGGTCAAGTCGAGTTACCCGCGAGCCTAGCGCCCGGCGAGATGACGAACGTGATCGAGATCACGCAAGGCGCGACCGATTACTCGCTCAGCACCGAGAACGACGCCCCCTTTCACGATTGCGACGACACGAACCAGACGCAGCAAGTACAACTTCGAGTCTGTCTGCGTTAGGCCAACTGCGGCCTCAGCCGTGTCATGGCGCAGCGTCGAGCACCCACTGGAAGCCGTGAAGGATGAGTAGCTTTGCGGGCCCGAGGTGAAACTTGACGGCTTCGGAGTGGCCCAAGCGTCGACCGTCTTCGAGCAGCGCATACACGCCCTCTTTGTGCACGTGTGTACCTGCGCCCGTCCTGAAATCGATATCTTCCAGCTGTTCGACTTTGACGGCCTCCCAGCTCGGCCCTTTGACAACGTCATAGGCGGAACCTGCGGCGGTCAGCACCGGAAAGCCCGTGCCCACGACCAAGATCAAGAGCGCGATGCCCGCGACCCCGCGCCGCACGAAGCGCAGCAGCGAGAGCGCCGAAACGATCGGCAGCACGACGCACATGAACGCACGCACGCCCAAGAGCCAACGCCAATTTTCGAGATTCACGTCGAACGCGCTAGTCAGGGCCCAACTGAAGAATGGCGCGAAAGGGATCGATAGCAACCACACCGGTCCCAGGAAATCGAGCTTGCTCTTGCCTGGCGCGGGCGCGACGTTTCGCGCGTCGGCGGCGCGCGGAAGGAATTCGATCGCCGTGGTCAGGAGCACGAGAAAGCCGGTGAACGCGATTGCAAATTGGTCGATGCGGCCAAACTTGAGCCAAAACAGGACAGGGACCGTCAGCGCGATCGAGGCTATGCCGAGCGCACTTTTGCGATTCGTGCTCAGCGGAGTCATTGCGCCACGGCAGAGAAAGAGATCTTCTCGACGTAGAGTTCGACGCGTGAGCGTGCAAGCGGATCAGAGCTCTCCACTTTGATGGGAGCGATGCTCACCAAGCCGAGTCCGTCCAGATCGATCGTGAGCAGCACGTCCATGCTCGTCGACAACAGCTCGATCTTGCCGTGCTTCTCACCCGATTTGATTTCCGCGGTCTTGCTCGTCGCGGTGCCTTTGCTTTCGGCACTCTTGAGCGCCAGGGTCTTGCTTGCCGAGGCGCCGCTCTGCCACGTCCTCCAGCTATCGAGCTCGCTGTCGGTTACCGTGAAGCCGATGTTCGCGTAACTGAGGCCTGCTTGCGGGTGCGAGATCACGATCGGATCGACGCGCGACACGAGCGCAGTCGAGACGCCGTCGACCGTCACTCGAAAAGCAAAGGCTGCGATCGGATCACGTCGCGTGCCGCCCGTGGCCGTCGCAGTTGCCTTGGCTGCGCTGTTTGCCGTGGCGGTGGCAGGGGGCTTCACTCCGTCGTGAACTGCGCTTGGGCTGAGGTTCAGCTTCACCGCAACGAACTGGTTCGATGCGGCATCGAGCGTCGATAGCTCGATGCGCGTGAGCGCTGCAGCATCGAGATTGCGCCGATTGCGCTCTTTGAGTGTGCTGTCCAACGTGACGATGGTGACGGCCTTGGTTTGCGGGGTCGCTGGCGAAGACGCAGCATTGATCCAATCCCAAATCGAAGTGGGTAGCGGTAAGGACAACTCGACCACGGCGTCTTGATAGTGAACCGTTCCCGGGACCTTGTCGGGATAACCGTCCGCTCTGGTTCCATGAAGAGTTGCTGGCTGCACGGCGAAACCGCCCTCGAACGACTTCGTAAACCCAACGCGCGTTCCGTCGATCTCCAAGGCGAACGCGACTGCCGTCGACTCGTCGCGCCGGGCCGAAGGAGCAGAGAGAAATGCCGCCGCGCCCAGAACGAGAGCGAGTCGGAACCAGGGATGTTTCTGCTGAATCGACATGTTGGACGCCTCCGAGAGCCGAGATCGTGGGCAGCGCTGCGCTGTCCGACTGCAACACGCGCATTTCACGCGACCCAGGGTGCCTGGGTCAAGGCTGCAGTGACGGGGCGTCGCGAACCCCGGCAGGCACCCATGGAGTACGGCCGGGTTCTGCGGCTTTGGGGACGACGGCTCGTCTCTCGCTCGAACTCAACCGCCCACGCAGGTGTGCGCGTCGGGATCGCAATAGGCGGGGGGTGTACAGTCCAAACTGTCTCGGCAACCCACGCATTGCCCGCTGTTCAGGTCACAACGCTCGTTGGATGCACAGTGCTCGTCGGATTTACACGCGACGCAGCTCGAGCCGCCGGCCGCGCAATAGGGTGCAGCGCTGGAGCGGCACTCCTGGTCTCGATCGCACGACACGCACACGCTGCGGCGTTCGTCGCAGGCGTGGGCGCCGCTGGCGCAATCGTTCAAGTCCAAGCAGCGCTCGAGGCAGCGGCGCGAGACACGGTCGCAGGTGAAATCTGGAGCACAATCTTCGTCGACGAGGCATTCGATACAGCGATGCAGCGCGTCGCAACGCGTGTTTTGTTTTGACGCGCAGTCTGCGTCGATGATGCACTCGAAGCAGAGCCCGCTCTGCACGTCGCAATGCAGCGATGCAATCGGGCAGTCTTGCTCGGTCGCGCATTGCGCCCGCGTCGGGGCAGTGGCCGCGTCGGAGCCCTTCCTTGGGTCATCTGTGTCGCGCTTCTTGGTGTCGAAGCTGAAATTGTGTTCGCAGGCGCTCGAAACCGACACGAGCACGACCGTCGTAGTGAGCGACAACCTCGAACGAAAACTGGCCCTCACCGCGCTTGCGCCGCAAACGGCGATGCGCGTCACCGAGCCTCCACGATCCGTTCCGCTTCCGCGCGTGCGAACCCCTTGGGGTAACGCTCCAAATAGCGTGCGGCCTCTCGCTTGGCGGCATCGCGGTCACTCGTCGAAAGAATGCGCACACGTCCCGCCAGCGCGTTCTCTGCCAGTGGTGTTGCTGGATAGCGGTTCATCAGCTCAGAGTAGAGCGTCAGCGCCTCGGACGCACTGCCTCGTTTTTGAGCCGCGAGCGCTCGTGCGAACAGATCACTTTGCGCGGCCAGTGTCGAATCGTTGAGTACGGCTTGCGAGCTCGGCGCCCGATTCTGTGCCGTCAGCGAGCGTGGGGTTTGCCGTTTTGCGGTTTCGGGCGCTTTGGGGGCCTGCGCCGTGACCGCCGTCGCGAGCAGGGGCGCTTGGTTCGGCGTTTCGGCTGCACGCGGTGCGGGCTCCGAACTGGGGACGGGCGCGCCCGCAGTCTGAGCGCACTCGGGCGGCCAACTCTGTCCTGCAACTACTCGGTAGAGCTGCCCTCGAGAGCGAACCTCCACCACTCCCTCGCTGACGTCCAAACGCGTGCGTTCCAGCGAGCAGGGGGCGGCCTGTGGCAGAGACTGCAAACGGAACGCGGTGCCCCGTACCTCGATTTGCGCATCCGCCGTGTCGATCACGAAGCGCTCGTCGGGAGCGAGCTTGGCCACGTGCGTGGACAGCGCGCCGCTCGCCAAAGTGAAGGACTGCAGCGCGCCTTGGCTTCGAATCATCAACGCGCTCTGCGCTTCGAGTTGCAGTCGGGTTCCCGTCGACAGATCGAGGACCGCACCGCCCGCGCTGGGCGTATCAATCTCGTCGCCTGCCGCCAATTGCACGCCCGCTCGTAAGGCTCTGGGCTGTCCCGCATCGTTCACCTGCGCCCCTGCGCCGAGCGGGTTCGCCACCACGACGACGTGAGGTTCGTGCTTGGCGCTGGGGGACTCGTGGAGCGGTAGCGAGAACCACAACAGGCCACAAGCCGCGACGCTCGCAACGCCACCGAGCCAGCGAAAGCCCACTCGACGCGTGCGGCGTGCTGCCATCGCGCGCTGGATCGTTTCAACGCCGCGCGCTTGCGCCGCGCTGTCACCGCTACGCAATTCGCGATGCTCGCGTAGCAGTCGAGCGGCTTGCCCTGCGAGTCGCGGCACGTTCACGGCGTCACCTCCCGATCCGCGTCGGGGTTCGTGTCGAGATAGCCCGCCAGTTCGTGATCACTGCGGATCCGCTCGTGAAGCTCGCGCCGACCGCGCACCAGTCGGCTCTGGGCGGCGCTCAAGCTGGCGTCCATGATCTGGCTGATCTCTTTCAGATCGTAGCCGTGCACGTCGTGCAGTAACCAGGTCCACGCACGCTTGTCGTCCATCTCGTGCAGATGATCATGCACTCGCCGAATCGCTTGGCGCGCTTCGAACGGGATTGGACGCACGGCGAGCGTGGACGCCACCTCCTCGAGCTGTGCGTTCGCGAACAATTTGCGCTCGAGGCGACGCCGCCGGATCTGCCGATAGGCGACGCGCGCGGAAACGACCGACAACCAAGCATCGAGTGGGCACTCGCCGCGAAAACGGTGAATCGTGCTCACCAGTTCGAACAACGCTACTTGCGCTACGTCTTCGTAGTCCGGATCACGGCTACCGAGCAGTCGCGACAAGGTGCGATCCACGATCGGTCGCACGCGTTGATAGAAGGCCAGCGCGACCATTGGGTCCTTCGAGGCCATCCTCGCCAAGAGCGCACTGTCGTCGAGCGCGGGCGCCGCCGGCGCGACGGGGCTCTCGCTCGCGTCGTTCTTGGCGATCAGCCGTAAGTGCGGTTTTCGGACAGGGGACATCGAAGTGGCCAACGAGTGAGTGCCCCGAGGCGACAAGGAGCAGGCGTAGCTTCAGAGTTGCGTTCGAAACCCCAGTTCCGCAATGAAGCGTAAACGTGGAATCGTGGCGACGATCACGTCGTGGGTGGAAACGTCTCCCTCGGCGGCCATCCACTCGAGCCCACTGGCTGCGTAGAGCGTCACCGCCTCGGACGCTCTCACTCCCGCCCACCCCGCAAAGCCGGCGCCGACATTCCAGCCTCGTTGCCGATCGGGATGTTCGTCGTCGGGCGACAAGTGCGACAGCTCGAGCCAGCTGACGAGCACCTCGGTTCGAAGCCCGAAGTCCGCCCAGCTCTTTTTCGAGAGCGGGGACCAGTTGAGGCCACTGCCCAACTGCAAGTAGCGGGTACTCGCTTGAGCGCTCGGGATTTCGCCGGCTCTGCCGCTCAACGAAAATCGCCAATCGAGCGTTGCCGACGCCGGTATCCCAAAACCCACCACCGCGCCCACGCTCCCGGCCGTGCCGCCGATGCCGCTGCTCACGAGCGCCGCCAATTCCGAACGAATCCGGCGGCCCTGCGCGGCTGGGCGCGCAGCATCAGGCCGAGCTACTGACTCTGATAAGTGAACATCCTGTGGGGACGCGGCCGCAGCGGTCGAGAGGGGTTTGGGGGTGGTGCTCTGGGCGCCCGCTTCCGTCGTGGTCGCTGGCTCTTGCGGGCGTTGCTCGAGGAACATCGAGGCGACCGCGAGGCCCAGCAAGCGTCCGCGCTCTTCGTCGCGATCCTGCGGGTCGAAACTGAACCCACGATCCACCCAACGCGTTTGCGAGCGAATGTAGCAATGCAGCGTCACCTGCCGCTGATCTTGGCTCCAGCGAAGCTCGACGACACCGTCCGCGTCGGGAGCGTTCATGAGCGCTTGGTCATCCGAGGGCAAGCTCTCTCTGGTCGAAAACTGCAAGTCCGCTTCCGAACCCAACACGTCGCGTGCTGCGTTCTCGAACGCACCCGTCGTGGGGGCGTCGACGAACGGCGACATCAACACGACGAGCAGGAGGGCGGAGTGCATGAACCTCCAACCAGCCTAATCCTCCGAACAGCAATGCGCACTCACAGGCTGCATGGTTCGATTGGGGATGGCCTCGGCCGAGCGAATGCGCGCAAGAATCGAATCCCAGCCTGCTCTTGGTCGGGCGCTGGCACCCATGACGAATGAAAGAGAAACTCGAAACTGCTCGAGCTGGTGGAGCTGCTGCGCTCTTGATCTGGGCTTGTATGTCACTGCCCGGTTGCGGAGCTGATTCCAGCCCTGGTGACGCCAGCGAAACGTCGAGCCCCGCGGGCACGACCCCGTCGGGTTCCGACACCCCAGCCGCGGCCCCGAGCGACTCACGCTGCACCACGGGCAGCTTCTGGACGCGGGGCGATCACGAGTCCCCACTGATGCATCCCGGCGGGATGTGCATCGATTGCCATTCGCGCAAAGACGAAGGACCAGACCTGACGATCGCGGGCACGCTGTTCCCGAGCATGCACGAGCAAGACGACTGCAACGGCGTTGATTCGAGCTACGACGCGGTCGTCGTGATCACCGACGCGAACGGCAAGGAGTCCCAGTTGAAAGTGAACAACGCTGGCAACTTCTACATCGAAGAGCGCGCAGTGGCGAAGCCGTATCACGCCAAGATCATCTACAACGGCAACGAGCGCGCCATGGCCGCCGCCCAAACCGTCGGTGACTGCAATAGCTGCCACACCGAAAACGGCGCACAGGGCGCGCCGGGGCGCATCTATTTGCCCTGAGGTTTCACTCGATCACGAACTCGAAGCGCAACTCGCCCCCATTCGTGCAGCCCGCGTTGAGCACATCGACCCAGGCGACAAAGCGCACGCGCGTCCCCGACTCTACGTCGCTTCCCACGCGCAACCTCAAGCGCGTTGCGAGCGTCTGCTGCCCAAGGATCGAGTAGTACTCCCAGGCCGGGTTGTCCTGCCCTTCGCCCCCCAGGATTGTGAGCGCCGGGGTGTCCGTCAATAGCCCCACACAAGGGTAGTTGTAGTTTTGGTCGCTTTGGTTGTGCATCTCGATTGAGAGGGTCGCTTCTTCGCCGGCCGAGAGCTGTCCGTCGCCGTTTGCATCATCAAGTTCACCTACTGCAAGCACTATGTTCTGGATGCCGCTGCACCAGGTGGCGTTCGCTTGGGAGGCGCTCCCGCCGCACAAGGGGCGGTCCCGTGCGAAGTCCGTCGTGGCAGCGTCCTGATCCGCACCCGGCAGCGAGCCGGTGCTCGGCTCGGTCGCGGTGCTTGCCGCATCCAGAGCGGGGGTGCGCGTGGCAGCGTC
The DNA here is from genome assembly GCA_036263015.1 of Polyangiaceae bacterium. Classification (GTDB taxonomy): domain Bacteria; phylum Myxococcota_A; class Polyangia; order Polyangiales; family Polyangiaceae; genus SZUA-265. Next base: position 44,606 of record DATAHU010000169.1, read on the forward strand.
GGGCTCGGAGGCGTCGAATTGCGACGCGCTCGTCGGATCGGAGCCCGTCGGCTCCAGGGCTAACGTCATCGGGTTTACACTTGGGCTCGCGCCAGCACTGGCATCGGTTTGCGCCTTGACCGCGGCCGATTCGGAACTGCCAGCGTCGGGGCCATTCACCAACCTGACGTCGTTCGGAGTCGCGCTCGACTCGTCAGTCGCGTCAGGGGTTGGGTGAACGCCGGCGTCCGAGCCAACCCGCTGCGAACGCCCAGCGCTCGAAGCCGGGGTGCCTTTGAGCGGATCAGCGCCGTCGTCGAAGCTCTGGCCGCCCATGCACGCGCAAGCGCTCAATGCCGCCCATGCTCCCATGGCCCCTCTGCGCGTCCCTTGCAGCCGGATCATGCCGCCAAAATGGCCCGCTGCGCCCGGCCTGTCCAGTGCCGAACCCAACAAACACTGGTACTCAGACGCGCCTGATTGTAGCAAACGACAGTATATGAACCACTCGCAGCTAGCCAAAGAGCTGGTCCGTGGCTTGCGGGGCCGACGCTCGCAGGCGGCCCTGAGCCGCTGGCTCGGGTTCAAGACGAACGTCGTCTACACTTGGGAATCGGGGCGCAGTGAGCCGTCGATTCAGCAGCTGTTCCAGCTCGCTGCCAAGACGGGCGTTCACCCAAAGCAGGCGTTGGAACGTTTCTACCGCAGCCGGCCTGCGTGGCTCGAGGGGGCCGAGAGCTTGGGGCGAGCCCAGGTGGCGGCGCTTTTGGAGCAGGAGCGTGGCGGCGTCCCGGTCTTGAAGATCGCGCGCGAAACGGGCGTCAGCCGCCACTCGTTGGCGCGCTACTTGCGCGCTGAGGCCGACATGCGACTGACCGATTTCCTTCGGGTCCTCGACTATTGCTCGCGCAGGCTTTTGGACTTCGTCGCACTCTGGGTCGACGTAAACCAGGTGCCCTGTGCGGCAGCGGCGTGGCGCAAACAAGAGCTCGCTCGCCGCGCAGCCTACGAACGTCCTTGGTCACATGCAGTGCTGCGCTACCTCGAGCTCGCACGGCGCGGTCCGGCGGCGCACAACCCGCACGCCATCGCGGGTTGCCTCGGCATCGACGTTGCCGAGGTCAAGAGTTGCTTGTCGTTGCTCGAGCAGAGCGGGCAGATCCGTCGCAAAGGCCGTCAATGGCTCACTGACCGCGCCGAGAGCGTCGAGCTCAGTGCCGACCGCGACGCGGCGCGCAAGCTCGCGGCTTGGTGGGTGTCCGTCGCAGCTGAACGCGCCCAACAACCCACGGGCATGTTCGCTTACAACCTGTGCAGCGTCGCTACCAAAGACTTGCAGCGCATCGCGCAGCTTCAGCGTGATTGTCTGCGACAGATTCGCGCCATCGTTGCCGAGTCGAAACCTGCGGAACGCGTGGCGCTGATCTGCGTGCAAGTGTTCGGCCTCGATGGCAAGCTGCAGAGCGAACAACGCTCAGGGCCGGTTTTGGACTAACGCGCCGAAGCGTCGAAGCCCGCGCTCGCGATCGCATCGTCCAGCACGACTTCACCGCAGTCCCAATGCCAAACGAAGAGCGTCTTTTGTTGAACCGAGTAAGTGACGCCGCTGGGTTTGAACGGGATTTCGTCTCCCACTTCGTTCCAGGTGCTGCCCTCGTCGGGCGACACGACGACATGAGTGCCGCGCACCAACAAGAGCTCGCCGTTGGGAAGTTCGACCGGGTACCCCGTCGTCAAATTGTCCGACGTCTTGCTCCAGGTCATGCCGTCCGGCGTGCCGCGCGCGATCCCGCCGTCGTAGATCAAGGTCCAATAGATTGAGCCGTCGGAGGTGACCAGCGGGCGGCCAGCGACGGGCAAGTCGCTGACTTGATCCCAGTGTTCACCCGCGTCGCCACTGCGGTAGACGCCACACGTGCCGTCACCATAACCGCAAGCTCCGAGCAGGAACGTCTTCGAGTCGAGCACCAGCGGCGCGCTCGAGAAGTGCGAATCCGCCGGCAGATTCATGCCAATCGGATCGAAGCTCTGTCCACCGTTCGTCGACAGATACAGTGTTTGCTTCTGCTCGTGACCACCGACGAGCAGCGTCTGGCGATCGGGATCCCCAAAGTCGAGGCTCACCAGATCGTTGTGAGAGACCATACCGAGTTGTTCGAACGTCTTGCCCGAATCGGCAGTCTTGTAGACGCCGCCGCCGTTGTAGATGCGGCTCTCCCAGAAAGTCTCGGCGTCTTCGGGATCGTAAACGATCGAGCTCGGACGATTGGTGATGACGGCCGAGCCCGCGCCCGTGCCGAGCTGAGTCCAATGTTGGCCGCGGTCATTGCTTTCGAACAGACCGACTTTCGCGACGCCCGCGATGATCACGGACGAGTTTGGCGTCGCCGATACGAGCGTCAAGTTACCGCATTCGGACTGCATGCTCGCCAAATTGCCCGTCGCGTTGACCCACGCCGACGAGGGGGCTTCTATCGACGGAGTCTCGATGCCGTCGGGGTCACCGCTGTCGACCATGGCGTCGGGGTCCACCGTACTGTCGGGTTCGACCGTGCTGTCGGGCTCTTGCGGCGTTACTGGGGTCGTCGTGTCCGGGGTGCTCTCGGTATCTGTGTTCCCTGCGTCCGCTCTGCTCGCGTCAGTGCTGCCCGGTTGCTCGTGCTCGCCGCTGCTCGGCTGTTCGTGCCCGGGGCTGCTTGGGTGCGCGTTCCCCGCGTCCTCGCCGGCCGTTTGTTCGTCGTGCGCGTCAGGACTCTCGTTGGCAGCGTCCTTGCACGCCAGCATTGCAAGACAAGTGACGAGCAAGAACCCGCATTGCCGGGAACCTAAGGGGACCATCGCAAACCTCCGCGCCGGCAGCATACACGATGGCGGTTAGCGGACCGAGCTTTAGGCGCCGAGCGGGCCCCGAGACCTGCCCTGAAAAATCTTGCCGAGCCGTGTCGATCGCACGCGCGGTCGATCGTCGTGTTCATGAAGGCGCCGGTCAGTAGCCGGCGGAACCCATCGAATTCGTGCACTTGGAGACCTCACATGAACAATCTCGTCGCTACTCACTCTACTCTCGACCTCCAACCGACTCCGAAAGCCCTCGTCTGGACTGGGCGAGTTCTCACGGGTCTCGTCACTCTGTTCCTGCTCGTGGACGCAGTCGGCAAACTCGTTCCGTTCGCCCCCTACGTAGAGGGCACGCTCAAGGCG
>DATAHU010000170.1:0-4592 GCA_036263015.1 Polyangiaceae bacterium
GCGATCAGCGGCACGCTGGGCGATTTGGGTCCAGCTCAACCGATCACTTGGACGATCTTCATCAACAACAGCAGCGAAACCATCGTGTACATGTCGTCGGACGCGCTGACCTGCGCGGACATCGCGGGCCGCGACGGGTCGCGTTGGCTGCTCAAGACGGCGATGGGCTCGCAAGTCGTCGAGATCGTCGTGCCCACGGCCATCGCAAAGGTCGGCACGGTGGACGTCGGCCGCGGCAAAGCCGAAATCAACTACGCACCCGGCGGCAAGTCGTCGGCGAACGAACAGAACGCGGCCTCCGGCAGCGTCACTTTCACCAAGATCGAAGCGGAGTCGGTGCTCGAAGGCACGTTCGAGGCGACCTACGAAAACCCAACCGGCAACGTCTCCGGTAATTTCCACGCCGAGTTCTGCGCCGACGGCCAAGAGTACTGAGCTTTCACTCGGCTTTTCAGGAGACACACGTGATCACTTCGCGGACTGTATTCACGCTCGCACTCTGCTGCTCGTTCATCGCTTGCAAACCCGATGACTCGAGCGACAAATCGAGCACGCACAACTCATCGGACGATAAAGCCGAACCCGATGCCTCGGCGGCTCCAACGCTCGACCCATCGTTGCCCGGTCATGGTAAACCAGAGCCCCACCCTGCAGTGCTAGGCACGGCCGAGCGCGGACAATACTTGGTAGACCACGTGCTGTTGTGCGGCGTTTGCCACACTCCGAGCGACGCCAATGGTGACCCCGATCTTTCGTTGTATCTGGCCGGCAGCCGTTCCTACGACTTCAGGGACGTCGATGGCACGGTCATCACCGTCAACGCCGAGAACCTGACGTCCCACGATCCCGAAGGTTTACACTCGTGGACCGACTCGCAGATCCGCCGTGCGTTGACGGTCGGTATCGATGACGAAGACATCGCCATCTACCCGATCATGCCCTACCCCGAGTACTCGGTACTCACTCCCGACGATGTCGATTCGATCATCAAGTACCTACGTACGGTTCCTCCGAACGACAACGTGGTGCCCGCAGATTATCCCCGTTTCGATCAGAATCCGCCCGCGCCCCCGGTGAAGGAGAGCCAAGTCCCGCACACGACGCTGTCCAAGTCGGATCCGGACTACGACGCAGCCGAGCGTGGGCGTTATTTGGCGACCGTGGCCTGCCTCAATTGCCACACCGAACAGATCACGCCCGACGTGCCTGATTTCACCAAGGCCTTCGCTGGCGGCAAGAAGTACACGTTCATCCGTGGCGCTGCAGAGCACACCTCCGTCAACCTGACTCCAGACTCGACCGGACTCGGAGACTGGAGCGTCAAGGACATCGAGGATGCGCTGCTCACGAACAAAGAGAAAGGCACCGGGCGCACTTTCTGCAACACTCACCCCGGCGGTCCAGATCGCTTGGGGGGCATGAAGGCCAGCGACCGACACGACATCGCGGTCTACTTGCACACGCTGCCCCCGATCGAGAACGGCCCCTTCCAATGCGAAGCCAGCGCCGATGCGGGAGTCCCCGATGCGTCGGTCTCTGGCAACGGAAACGGCAAGCCTGATGCCGGCACGAGCAGACTCAAAGCCGACGCGGCGATGACCCTCGACGGTGGCTCCAAGTGAACACTCGGGTGAGTTTGGGGCGAGCGCTCGCGCTGGCCGCGCTGCTTGGCGTTACGGCCTGCGCGGGCAGTTCGTCGAGCGACCCGAGCCCTGCGAAACAAAGCACCCAGAGCAAAGCTCGAGACGCTGGCCCCCCTGGCACGTTCAGCGAAATCTACGATCTGATCTTTCCCGACAAGACGCCAGCACGCTGTAGCTTCTGCCACTCCATGCCCGCCAGCCAAGTGAGCAACGGGATGTTGCACACCGGCATGACGAGGGACGAAGCCTACGCCGCACTGATCAATCACAAGTCGGAGAGCGACAAGTGCAAGGGGCGAATCGAGGTGGTTCCTGGGTCGCCAGAGAAGAGCCTGTTCTTCGAGAAGATCTCGAGTGCGCCGAGCTGCGGCAATCGCATGCCCGTCGGCGCAATGGACTTGTCCAAGGACCAAATCGAAATGATTCGAAGTTGGATTGCAGCCGGCGCAAAAGACGACTGACGTCTTACGCTTGCAGTCGACCGAGGCTGAAGGTTTGACGAACTCCTGGCAGAGACGATGCATGACGGCAAACCAGCTGGGGCGCTTTGTTGCGCGGTTCGCTCGGGTTGGAGTCGCGGCGCTTTGCGCGGCGTGTTCACCTCACACCTCCAGCGACGGCGAACCAAGCGCAGAGGATGCCGGTTGCACGACTAAGACGTGCAAGGCCGAAACCTGTGTGGTCCCAGCGATCGGGCTACCCAACGACTTGTTCTGCACGGGGTTGTATCAGGGCCGCGATCGCAAGCAGTTTGCGAGCGGAGTCCAGCCCTACACGCCCGGGGTCACGCTGTGGAGTGACGGTGCCGAGAAGCACCGCTACTTGTACTTGCCCAAAGACGGAGTGATCGACACCAAGAATTTCGACGCCTGGAAGTTTCCGGTCGGCACCAAAGCTTGGAAGGAGTTCAAAGTCGACGGCAAGCTGATCGAAACTCGGTTGTTCTGGAAACGGGGCGCCAGCAACTGGGAATCCGGGACTTACGTCTGGAACGATGCGGGCACTCGTGCCGCGCTCAACGCGTCGCCCGAGCCGATTCGGCTCGATAGTGGTTACGAGATCCCAATCGCCAAGGATTGCGGCAAATGTCATCACGGCGGTTCGGACAAACTGTTGGGCCTCGAGGCCTTGGCACTGGCCTTACCCACGGCGGTTGGGGCCACCCTCCAGAGCTTGGTCGACGCTGGGGCCTTGTCGGACCCACCCAAGAGCACGAGCGCCAAGTTGCCCAAGGACGACAGCGGACTTGGAGGAGAGGCGCTGGGTTACCTGCACGCCAATTGCGGCATGCCCTGCCACTCCTCGCGCGGTCTGGGTCACGAGACGGAGTTGGTCATGCGCTTGCGCGCGGACGAGTTCTGGGACGAAAAGGGCTCAGCCGTACAGCCCGACGTCACGGCCACGGACAGCTTCGCGGCGATGGTGAACAAGAAGCCGACGACGGCCTCGGTTGCCCAGAAGTACCCCGACGCTTTGCGCATCACCCCCGGGGATCACGCGCAGAGCTTGGTCTGGTTGCTGGCTCAATTGCGCGGCGAGTATCAAATGCCACCATTGGTGAGCCACGCGGTGGACGACGATCACATGCAGAAGCTAGCGCAGTGGATCGATTCGTTGCCGGCCAAGTGAACGGCGAGGATTGCCCGAGATCAGGACGTAATCACTCGACCGTAGGCCTTGCGAGCGGCATGTTCCGGCTCGTGTCGGCGCGTGCACCGAAGGCAGGTATCAAAGGCTCGAGCCGGGCCTCGATATCCACGCTAGTCACCACAGCCCTAACGCTGCTGGTGCGCGTTGGCGCAGCTCAACCCCAGAGTGCGGCGGCAGCGGACGGCACTGCGCGCGACATCGTGTGCATGCAATCGCGCGTGTTGCTCGTCGGCTCGGTGAGCGCGAGCTGGGTGGAAGCCCTGAACGCGGATTGCAAGGAGCTTGGTGCGCTGGAGAACAGCGATTCGTCCGTAACCCTGACGGTTCGCGAGGAAGCACCCATGCTGGTCGTCCAAGCTCACCAGTTGGACGGCCGCAGCACGTTGCGACGCGTCGCGAGTGCTGATGAGTTGCGTCTGACGCTCGAAGCCTTGCTGCTATTACCCCCAGGGAGCAGCCCAAAGGATGCTAGCAATGCTCCAACGAGTGCGAGCGAGCCGCTACCGAACGCTTCCGCGTCGGCAGCCGCTGTTAGCTCGTCGGAAGCGACGCCACGGGCGGCCGCGCCTGCCCCGACGCCCGCCGCCTCTCCAAACGCGAGCTCAGTGACCCCCAAACCAGCGTCACCAGCGACGCCGCCTACGCCGACCAGCACGTTGAACCCCGAGTTGGGACTAGGGGCAGAACTGCGCGTGACCACGCACCCCGTCTATGCGTTCAGCGGCGTCACGGCGTTCGCAGCTACGCGCTTCGACGACACGCTGATCGGGGTAACTCTACGCTGGGACTTTCACCAGTTCCTAGACCAACCAGCGCTGCCCGACTTTCGCTACGACGCGATTGGCGTTGGCTTCGTGCTCGCAAAGCGCACGCGAGTCAATCCCCGCCTGAACTTCGATTGGGGCGGCCAAGCGCTGATCATGGGAGAATCACAGACGAGCTCGAGCGCGATGGAACTCGATGCGGACAGCACCGGCGACGTGAGGCTCGGCGCTCTACTCAAAGCCAACGTGCGCCTCGGAACGATACACCCTTACGCAATCCTCGATGCCGACGTTTCCCCGCTGCGCGTCGGGCGCGAGCTTCACATCGACGCGGAGTTGCCGCCTCTGCCAGCCTGGACCTTGGGTCTAGGTTGTGGACTGAGTTGGGGCAGCGATTGAGTGGAGTGACCCCTCCGCCCTCACGGCGGATCGTCTAGCAGACGCTGGATCTCCGAACGTCGGAACGCGTTGGGATAGGCGTCCAGGTACTCGCGGGCTGCACGCTTGGCCGCAGCAGTCTGCCCGTTGCGCAGCA
>DATAHU010000171.1:0-22056 GCA_036263015.1 Polyangiaceae bacterium
GTGGGTTGTCCCGACGTCCAATTCGCATAGGCGCTATTGGTCCCAGTGCCGCTACTCAGGCCGCTCCAGAATTGCAGAGTGTCGGTAACCCAACGCCATGAGTCTCCCGTTGCGCGCGTTACGCCGAGCCACGCGTCGCCGCCGATCTTCGGCGAGATGAAATCGTTCGCGGCTTTGCTGCGAATGCTCACCAAATCCCAACCCGTGCCGCGGCTCTGACAGTTGGTGCGCGCCGTATCGAACGTCACCGAGTCCGTCCCGAAGAAGTAGCAGCCACCGTCGGGTCCTTGGGTCTCGCCGCTGTTGCACGTCGGGACATAACTGCTCCATTTGCTCTGCAGGTAGCTGGTGACCGCAGCTCGCTCGCTCTCCGTCAGCGCGCGTGAGTACAGCAGCACTTCCGCGATGTCCCCGTCGAAGTAACAGCCGGAGCTACAGTGGTCAGCATCGCCGCCGACGGAGAACGCCGTGGTGGGTGTCGCGGGTTGCGTCGTCGGCGCAGGCTGAAACAGCACCGCACCGGAGCCGGTACGCGTGAACAAGCTCGTCGTCAGGGCATCGAAACCGAAATCCCAGAGGTACGCGGTGTTCGCCACCGGCGTAGGCACGAAGTGCTGCGAATATAGCGACGCCGCTTGTGAACAATCCGCCCCAGCGCAGGTCACGACAGCGCTCGACGCACCCCCCGTATCGCCATGGTTCACCTGGAAGTTCTCACCGTTGATGAGCAACGCAGCGGCTGCGCTCGTCGACGGCGCTTTGCTGCTTTGCCACACCACGAAGCCTTCGAAAGCGCTGAGCGCGATGCCGTCGGAGGCCGTCAAAGTATCATTGCTGCCGTCGAAGCGCACGACCGAGTGTGAACCTATCGCAGACGTGATGAGAGCCGGCTGCAGCCCGCTCGTGGCTTGGCGCACGTTGTGATACAGGCCCGAGCGATCTGCCCAGACGCGCACTCCGGTACCGAGCTTGACGCCCTTGGCGTAGTCGGCGTCGAGCCACAGAACCAAGCCCGTCGCGACGGAGCCTGGGGCGCTCAAGGCCTTGGTCGCGAAGGCCCAGGTGCTGTTGTTGTTGAAGCCAGCGAAAGAGCCGGAGCCGGTTGCGGGAAGAATGGCGCCCGCTTCGACCGTGACGTAGAAGCTCTGCGAGCCAGCCAAGATGCGGTCGAGGTCGACGCTGACCGTCGCGCCGTTGATCGAGACGCGCGCGTCGTCCATGGCGACCGATTCGATCAACACGTCAGCGCTCGACCAGACTTGGACGTGTCCAGAGCCCACCTTCACGGGATCCGTGAAGGTGAGCGCCAGATCGGTGTCCATGTCGACACCGGTCGTGCCGTTGAGCGGACTGAGTGAACTCAGTCCGAACGTCTTCTTGGTCGTGAATGTGAAATCGGTTGGGCTAGTTATCCCGACGAACGAGGCCCCCGCCGTGCTCTGGAAACTGCCCGAGCTGACGAGCACGTAATACGTCGTCTCACCGTTCAAGATGCCCGTGGGATTGACGGTCGCGGTCGTGCCGCTGACGCTCACGCGCGTGTCGGTCACGGGGATGCTCTCGAACAACGCGTCGGTACCCGCTTCGAAGATCGAGATGCTGCCGCTGCCGAATACGACGTCGGTATCGAAGGTCAGCACCAAGTTCGTGCTGACCGAGACTCCGGTTGCTTGGTTCGCGGGAGTGGTGTTCGACAGTTGGAAGGGTGGGGGCGGAGCCGCGGCGGTCGTGAAGGTGAGCGCTGTCTTGTCGGTGATGCCGGCGTAGCTCGCACCCAGAGCGCTCACCACGATGCCTTCGTCAATCAGGACGTAGTACTTGGTCGCGTTCTGTAGATTGCCCGACCAAGTCACCGTCAAGGTATCGTTGGCGACAAGCGCAGGATCGACGGCGATCTGTTGTGCAACGCTGTCATCGCTGCTCTTCAATACTTGGATGTTACCTTCACCCACCAAGATAGGGTCGCTGAAGGTCAACACGAGGTTCGTCGCGGGGTCGACGTTCTTCGCCGCGGGCATGGGCACCGAGCTCTTCAGCGTCAAGGCGGGCGGAGACGCCGTCGTGAACGCCAAGTCATCCGTCCCCGCGAAGCCAGGGAAGGGCGCGCCGTCTGTGCTTTGCACTGCGCCCGCGTCGAGCGTTACGTAGTAGCTCGTGTCGTAACTCAGACTCTGCCCGAAATTGACGGACATCGTCGTGTCTGCAAAGGCGACCCGCGTGGTGTCGTTGACCGGAATCGTGAGCACCGGGTCATCGACCCCCACCGCCATCAGGTTCAAGTTGCCTTCGCGACCCGCGAGCACTGGCGCGCTGAACGTCAAGGCCAGCCCCGTGCCGATCGCCACGCCACTCGCGCCGGTGGCGGGATCGCTGTTGGCCAGTGTCAACGCGCTCGCCGCTGCCGTCGTGAAGGTCCAGGCCTGCAGATCCGTGACGCCCGCGAATGCATTCTCGTCAGCGTCGACGATGGCGCCTTTGACGATCAGCACGCTGTAGGTCATGTCGCGTGCTAGGCTAACGGTCCAGTCGATGCGCACTTTCTTGCCGCTGAAGGACACGCGCGGATCGCTGACGGGCGTTGCTTCGACGAGCTGCCCGCTCACCGTCTCGAATAGCGTCAAATTGCCTTTACCGGCGATCACGTCGCGGTCGAACTCGAGCTCCATCACGAGATCGGGATCGACGTCGATGGCCCCCGCCTCGGGCGCCTTATCGACCAGTTGCAGTCCGCCGGGACCCGCTTCCGGGGGCTCGCTGGTTTGAGTCGGACCGGTCGGCTCCGTTGTCGGTTGGGTCGTGGGCTGGGTCGTCGGTTCTGGCGTAGGGCCTGCTTCTGGTCCCGTGCTCGGCCCCGTTGTCGGTTGGGTCGTGGGCTGGGTCGTCGGCTGCGGCGCGACGGAGCCGTCGCCCTCTTCGCTCGTCGTATTGCCGCCCCCACCTTCTCCCCCAGTCGTGGTTCCGGGCGAAGTTGGACCCGCTTCGATCTCGGTGTCGTCGTCGTTCGCGACGAAGCCATTGTCGATGCTCGGCTTGCAGCCGTTCAAGATCGGACTCGTGGCAACAGCGCAAACACTCAGCGCTAGTGCGGCAATCTGCTTCGAGATCGACTCGAGCCAAGAGCGGCTCGATGTGCTGCGGGCTTGCTTCGGATCAGAGCAACGGGTCATGGAGGATCGGCAGAAGAAGTTAAGCTCTAAACGCGACAGAATTGCTTGTGCTTCGAATGGACACACCAACAATGTATTTGGTGTAGCCCCCGAACCCACAAGCTAGCTCTCTCTGGGTCACTTAGCTTGACACACCTCGGCCGTTTAGGCTCCCTTGTCGGGCGCGTGAGTCCCGCCGACACACGGTCCGCAAGCTCTGAATCGCCTTGGAACAGCGCGTCATCTCAAAACTGGCAGCGAGACTCGTTCCGCTGCTTTGTGTCTGCTTCGTCGCGGCATTCGTCGATCGAGTGAACATCGGCTTCGCGAAATTATCGATGTCGAGTGATCTGGAGCTTTCGGAGCAGACATACGCGACGGGCGCAGGGATCTTCTTCATCGGCTACTTCTTGTGCGAAGTTCCCTCCAACCTTGCGCTGCAACGCTTTGGCGCTCGGCGCTGGATCGCTCGCATCATGTTGATCTGGGGCGTGATCTCGTGCGCGATGGCTTTGGTCGAGGGCAAGGCCAGCTTCTATCTATTGCGCTTCCTACTCGGAGTGGCTGAAGCGGGCTTCTTCCCTGGGGTCATCTACTATCTGAGCTCCTGGTTTCCGCGCGATTTTCGCACGCGGGTGGTCGCTTGGTTCATGCTCGCGGCGGTCATGTCGTTCATCATCGGCAGTCCGCTTTCGGGGCTGCTGCTCGATCATCCCGTGTTCGGCCTCGAGGGCTGGCAGACCTTGTTCGTGGTGGAGAGCATCCCCTCGATCGCGTTGGCCTTCGTGGTCTACCGCAGTCTGCCCGATCGGCCCGAAGATGCCGCTTGGTTAACCGCCGAGGAGCAAGCCTGGCTGCGCGCGAAGCTCGACTCCGAAGCGGCTTCGGATCCAGCGCACGCGACCACGCTCGCTGCCGCGCTACGAACCCCGAGTGTCTGGCTCCTGAGCGCGATCTACTTTCTGACCGTGGTTGGGGGTTACGGTTTCGACTTCTTCGCGCCGACACTGCTCGCCGAAAGTCTGCCCGGTCTGAGCAAGACACGCTTGGGCTTGCTCTTGACCATACCGCCGCTGGTGGCCTTGCCCGTGATGGTTTGGGTCGGGCGCGTCTGCGATCGGCATGGCAATCAACGCTTGGCGGTTGCGCTTGGTTCGTTGGGATTTGCGCTTGGCCTCGCGTTGTTGGCGACGGGTTTGGAGGGGGCTGGCGCCGTTGCGGCGATGGCCCTGTGCGTGGCTGCTCGCTGGAGCCTCGTCGGTCCGTTTTGGGTATTGCCACGCAGCGTGCTCGGTGCGTCCGCGGCTGCGGGCGGCATTGCGTTCATCAATTCGCTTGGCAACTTGGGGGGACAAGCCGGGCCGCTGCTGCTCAGCTCACTGGCGAATGGCTCTGGCTCGCACGCCAATGGTTTGATCGCGCTCGCAGGTTTACTCGTGCTCGGGGCACTGCTGACGCGCTGGGTGCCAGCCGCGGGCGCGACGCGGACAGCCGAGCGAGCGATTTCACTCACCGATCAAGGTGAGCACTAGAGTGCGCGTGTGCTGCCGAGCGCGATGCTCCCAAATGTAGACGCCTTGCCAGGTGCCGAGCGCCAAACGGCCGCCAGTGATCGGGATGCTCTCGCTGGTGCGTGTGAGCGCGGAGCGCGCGTGCGCTGGCATGTCGTCTGGGCCTTCGTCGTCGTGTTCCCAGGCTCGACCCTCGGGAGCCAACTCGGAGATCCAGCGGGCGAGATCGCGTAGCACCGCCGGATCGGCGTTCTCTTGGATCAGCAAACTCGCTGACGTGTGCTGGATGAACACTTGGCAGATTCCGGTCTCGAGCCCCGCCTGCGACACGACCTGGGCGATCTCCGCCGTTACGTTGCGAAATCCGGCCTGGGTTTTGATCTGGAGCTGCTTCTGAACCACTTTCATGGGACCTCGGCAAGGGGGTGAGACGTGGACGCGAGCTCTTCAGGGACCGCCCGAGCCCTTTCGAACTTTGACGTTGGCTTCGCCGTCGATCGCCTCACCTTTCAAGAATCCCGTCAAAATAGGCACGATTTCGGATTCGAAGACTTCGGCACCCCACCAGTAGCGCAGTTTGCCGCTTGGGTCGAACAGGAACGTCGAGGGCAGCGAGCCTTGCCAGCGCTGAGACAATCCTGCCTTGAAGTCACCGAGCGGAGGCATTGCGACATAAGTCGGTCGGGCGATGCCCAACTCCTTCACGCGTTCGCCAACGGGGATCAGCTTGTCGATGTCGTCTACCGAGACGAACTGAAAATCGAGATCGGGGAACTGTGTCTTCAGCGCCAACATCAACGGCATTTCGTGGCGACACGAGCCGCACCAAGTGGCCCAGACGTTGAGCACGACGCCCTTGGCCTTGGTGAGGCGAATTCGCTCGAGCAGCTGCTCGGCAGTCACCAAACGCAAGCTCGACGGCAACTGGATTTTCATCGTCTCTTCGCTCGCCGCAGGCGCCGTCGCGCTTGGCTTCGCTACCGCCGACGCTCGCGCCGGATCTTCGGAGCCTGAGCGGGAGCATCCGTGGACGCTCGAAACCAGCGGGAGCAAAGCCCAAGTCAGGGCGCGAAAGGGGGTACCGCGATGCGTTTGCGAGATCAGGGCGGCGAGCAGGGAAGAGCGCACGGCCGAGCTATAGCAAAGAGAAAAGCGGCGCGAACATTGTTCGCACCGCCTCTCTCTCGTTCCTCCGACCACGGCGCCCAGAGAGCCGTGGTCGCCGGTTCGACGTTAGCGGCCCAGCAGGCCGAACGCCGTTTGTGGCAACTGGTTTGCCTGCGCCAAGATCGACACACCGGCCTGCGTCAGCACTTGATTGCGCGACATGGCCGAGGTTTCACTCGCGACGTCCACGTCGACGATACGCGAGTTTGCTGCCGATAGGTTGAGGCGCATGGTTTGGATGTTGCTCGTGGCAACTTCCATCTTGTTCATGGCTGCGCCGAACTGCGCGCGCTTGTTCGAGATGGTCGCGATCGCGGTGTCGATCGTGCTGAGCGCGGCCAAGGCGGCCGACGCGGTGCTTACGCCCGCGCCAGTCACCGAAGCCATGTTCAGACTTCCGAAACTGATCGAGATCTGGTCGGCAGAGTTGCTCCCCAAGCCGACCTGGAAGGTCAAGCTCGCGGACGACGCGCCGATCAAGGTCACGCCGTTGAACTTCGCCGAATCTTGGATGCGCGTGATTTCGGACGTCAGCTGTCCGAATTCGGTGTCGAGGTAACCACGGTCTGTATCTGACAAGCTACCGTTTGCAGATTGCATCGCTAGCTCGCGGAGACGGCCTAGCACCCCGTGAACCTCACCCAAGGCGCCTTCTGCGGTTTGCGCCATCGAGATGCCGTCGGCAGCGTTACGTTCCGCCACCGTGAAGGAACGGATCTGGCTTTTCATGCTTTCGCTGATTGCCAGACCTGCGGCGTCGTCCGACGCCGAGTTCACCCGCAAGCCGCTAGACAAGCGCGAGAAGCTGCTCATCAACGCCTTTTGGTTGCCCGCCAGGTTCTTCTGTGCCGCCAATGAGGCGACGTTTGTTTGGATTACTAAACTCACTTTGATGACTCCTTCTTGGAGGTAATGGCAACGAAAGTTGCCTGGGCGTCATGCCCGTTGGTGCCTATCCCTATCGCCGTTCACGTTTGACCGTGAACGATGAATCTGAAAGTAACGCCGGGCGCTCATACGGTTGGTGCTCGTATGAGTGCCCGACGTCGAGGTTTGCAACAGCTCGGTCCGCGTTGCTCGCGGCGAGTGCTAACTCGAGGTCGCCCCCTGTGCGCCGTGTGTTACGGCGTCATTTCCCTCGGCCCCGATCAGTGACCGAGCAGACCGAACGCCATCTGCGGTAACTGGTTCGCCTGGGCGAGGATCGAAACACCCGCCTGCGTCAGCACTTGGTTGCGCGACATGGTCGAGGTTTCTTGGGCCACGTCGACGTCCACGATGCGCGAGTTTGCGGAAGACAGGTTCAGACGCATCGTCTGAATGTTGCTGGTCGCGACCTCGAGCTTGTTCATCGCGGCGCCGAAGGCAGCGCGTTGCGTCGAGATGGTGGAGATGGCGGTGTCGATCACGCTCAAGGCGGCCAAGGCGTTGGCAGCGGTCGTGATCGTCGTTCCGACGGCGGTGCTCAAATTGAGGCCACCGAAGGTGACGGCGATCTGATCGGCACTCAAGTTGTTCAAACCAACTTGGAAGACCAAGCTCGACGCCGTGGCGCTGCCTGCGAGAGTGACGCCGTTGAACTTGGCGGACTGCTGGATGCGGTCGATCTCGCTCGTCAGCTGCGTGAACTCGGTGTTGAGGTAGCCACGATCGGTGTCCGAGAGGCTGCCGTTTGCAGATTGCATCGCGAGCTCGCGCAAGCGACCGAGCACGCCGTGCATTTCGCCTAGCGCACCTTCGGCGGTTTGCGCCATCGAGATGCCGTCAGAGGCGTTGCGCTCTGCAATCGTGTAGGAACGGATTTGGCTCTTCATGCTCTCGCTGATTGCGAGGCCTGCCGCGTCGTCGGATGCGGTGTTGACGCGCAGACCGCTCGACAAGCGGTTGAAGCTTTGAAGAAGCGCTTTTTGGTTACCGGAGAGATTCTTTTGCGCCGACAGCGCGGCGACGTTTGTCTGAATGGTTAACGACACGAGGGGACTCCTTCATGGAGAGATAAGCGACGAGTGGCGCTCGTTGCCTGGGCGTCATTGCCCAACCTTCTGAACGGCGACCCTGTCGGGACCTGGAGAAAATTGTTCGTGCGGCCTTTGGCCCACGTCCCAAAGCGGTGCGTCGCGGGCACAAGGGGCGGTTTTGGCGCGGGAATCTGTTTTACTGTTCGTCGCACATGTTTGCCGCTAAGAGTTGATCTGCTCTGGTTACTCATGCTGTTCGACGTTCACGCACATCTCACACACGAGACCCTGTCGAGCCAGATAGAGGCTGTGATTGCGCGCGCCGCCGACGCGGGGCTCGGCACCATCATCTGCAACGGCCTGAACCCGAGCGACAACCAATGCGTGCTCGAGCTGGCGGAGCGCTTCCCCATGATCCGACCGGCGCTCGGTTGGTACCCCGTCGACGCGGTGCTGCAGAGCATGCGCGCCGCGGGTGAAGACTATCCGGATCAGCGCGAGGCCTGGTCGGCCGACGACGCGATTGGTTACGTCGAACGCAACTTGGACCGCGCCTTCGCCGTCGGCGAGATCGGGCTCGACGGCTATTGGGTCAAGGAGCCCTTTTGGCAAGAACAGGAACAGGCGTTTCGACGTCTAGTGCGTTTGGCGATGGATGCCGACAAGGTCGTCATCATCCACACGCGCAAACGCGAACGCCGCGCGCTCGAAGTACTGCTCGAAATGGGCTGTAAGCGAGTGAACTGGCACTGCTTCGGAGGCAAGGTAAACCTAGCGCGCACAATCGCCGAGCAGGGTCACTACCTTTCGATTCCGGCCAATGCTCGCCGTTCAGAATCGTTCACGAGAATGATCCAGACTCTGCCGCGAGAGCAGATCTTGCTCGAGACAGATTGCCCCTATCTCGGCCCCGAACGCGACAAGACGAACGAGCCGATGAATGTGCGTGGGACTGCCGAATACGCCGCGGAGCTGTGGGGCACGGAGCTCGGCGCGACCGAGCGTCTGCTGGCGGAGAATTTTGCGCGCTTGTTCGGCGTCGAGCCCTGAAACGCCCTGATCGCCGCCCCGCGGTTTGACACTACGCTATCGGTGCGCTTACGTTTGCGCTTGGTCCTTGCGCATTTTCTCGTAGAACCGAGCCCGTAGTGACGAACCCCATCTCCCCCAAAACTGCCGCTCCCTCGGTCCCTCCGTCCCAACTTCGCGTCTCTCAATACGGCCAACGCACGATCGGGCTGTTGGCAGATTGGTTCGACGAGCACTATCAGTGGACGATCTTGCGTACCGTCGAAGAGGCGGTCGCTCAACGTGGCTCGAGCTTGTTGAGCTTCGCGGGCGGGATCCCCGGTTCGACGACGCGGGCGAGCCAACATCGGCATGCCGCCTTCGACTTGATCCGTCCGACTAACGTCGATGGGGCGATCTTGTTGGCGGGCACGATGGTCAACGAGCGCGGCACGGACGCGCTGCTGCGCATGGTCGAACAACTGCGGGGCGTCCCGCTGTGCGCGATCGGCATCGAGGTGCCGGGGGTCCCCAGCATTCTGGTCGACAACCAGTCCGGTATCGATCACGCCATGACCCACTTGGTAGAGCACCACGGTCTGCGCCGCGTTGCGTTCATCCGAGGCCCGCACCAGAACAAGGAAGCCGAATCGCGCTTCGCGGCTTATCAGGCCGCGCTCTTGCGCTCGCAGATCCCTTTCGATCCGCAGCTGGTCTTCCAGGGCGATTTCTTGCAAGCCTCTGGCGAAGCCGCCGTGCGCGCGTGGCTGGAGCAGGGGGTTCAGTTCGATGCGATCTTCGCCGCGAACGACGAGATGGCGCTGGGCGCACTGCACGCATTGACTTTGGCGGGCAAGAGCGTGCCCGGCGATGTTGCCCTGATCGGCTTCGACGACATGGAAGGGGCACGCAACGCATCGCCGCCCCTGACGACGGTGCGGCAGCCTCTGAAGGACTTGGCGGTCGCGGCAGTCCGCACGACCATGGATCAGCTGCAGGGGCGTGAAGTGCCGCGTGTGCAGATGCTGCAGACGCACTTGGTCGTGCGTGAGTCCTGTGGTTGCTCGTTGCGGCTGAGTTCGACGGGGCAGAGCTTGCATCCGGATGCGGCTCCCGAATCGACTCCCGGCGGGTTCGCGGCGGCGTTCTCACGACGCCGACAGTCGCTCAAGGCCGAGTTGCAACGCGCGGCACGCGGCGAGTTCCAAGGCCTCGGCACCTGGGAAGATCGTTTGATCGCGTGCTTTGCCAAAGAGCTCGAAGCGGTGGAAGCCCAGGCTGCGAACGCTTCGAACGCGAGCGTTCCGCCCTCGAACCCGGGCAACTCTCAGTTCCTCGAGACGCTGTCTCAGTTCGTGAGCGCGATCGCGCAAGCTGACGGTGATGTCACGCGTTGGCACGACGTGGTGACCGCGTTCCGTAGATACGCCATCCCGTGTTGCGGTGGCCAACTCGCGTTGTTGAGCGCGGCTGAAGACTTGCTGCAAGAAGCGCGCATGGCGACGGCGTACGCCGTCGAGCGTCACGAAGGGCGCAAGCGCATGGCGGCCGAGCGCTTCACGCGCCGCTGGGTGAGCGCCGGCGCGGCTTTGACGTCGACTTACGATTTGGAGGCGCTCGCAGACGCGATTCGCAGTGAGTTGCCGGCGTTGGGTATTTCTGCCTGCTATGTCTCCGTCTACGAGCCGTTCACCTTTAGACCACAAGGCCAAGCACTGCCGGACCGCGCGCGCCTGGTTACCGTGTTCGACGTCAACGCGAAGTTGCCCAGCGTGGGCCAGCCGTTTGCCGTTCAACAGTTGGCTCCGCCGGAGCTCTGGCCACTCGCACGCCAGACGCGTATGGCGTTGCTGCCCTTGTTCCTGAAGGGCTTGGATCTCGGTTTCGTGTTGATCGAGAGCAAGACCGCCTCGGGCGCAGTCATGGAATTCGTGCGCGAGCAACTGAGCATCGCGCTCTACGGCGCGCTGATGGCTGGAAAAGCGCGCTGAGCTCGAGCGCGCTCAGAGCGCAACGCCGAGGGCGCGCAGTTGGCCTTCGGCGTGGCTGGCCCAGCCTCGGTTTGCAATCGGGCTAGCGGGGCTCGGGTGCAGGATCGTGCCGACGCGCACGTCCAGATCGCCCAGCGCGCGTTCAGCGCAGCGCTCGGCAAACGCGCCGACCCCGATCACGAGTTTCGGCTGTAAGCTGCGCACGATCGCGACCAGTGCCTCGTCGCACGCCGCGAGCAACGGTTCGCGCTCGCGGGCGGGCAACTTGTCAGGTGTGAAGTTCTTACCGCCACTCTCCATGAACACCAGCGGACAGTAGTTGACGACGAAGAAGCGCTCGAAGAACTTTTCCGGCGTCGCGAAGCGAGCTTTGGCCCAGCCCCACAAGCGTGACCCGCTGACCTCGCTGCGCGTACAATCGAAACCCTGAATCGGGCGTGCGGGGTGCTCCGGCTCGGGCTTGCCTACGACGCCCGTGATGCCGAGCCATTCCCTCACCATCGGCACATCGCCGAATGGGACGCCGGTCTGCGCCATGCCGAAGGGTCCCGGGTTCATGCCCAAGAGCAAGATCTCTTTGGGCCCCTGTCCATAGCGTTCGAGGTACTTCTCGTGGGGCGCTCGGGCGTAGTCGAGTGGGTTGTATACGTGGGTTATCGGCGCACCGAACTTCAGTTCGTCGACCCGATCACTCAGGGCGCGGCTGATCTTGCGCAGGCTCTTCACGACTGACTGCCCTCGAGCAATACGGCGCGCGCTCGGTTCAGCTGCGTCGCCAAGTAACTCGAGCCGCCCTGGTCTGGGTGAACCCCCAACATCAACTTCTTGTAACGCTGGTTGATCTCGCTGCGCGATGCCCCGGGCGACAGTCCCAGGATTTCGAGAGCCTCGCTCTGGGTCATCGACCCACTGCGACTCGGAGGCGGGCTGCTTCTGGGACGTTCGCTCGGGCCTGGGCGAGCTCCGCTTGGCAGCGCTTGACGCTTCTGCTGGAACCAGTTCAACAGACCGACCAACACGACACCGAGCACCCCTGACACCAAGGATCCTCGGCGCAGCGACACTGCCACTATTACCAGGGCGATAACTCCCGACACTACAGCCTGTGCCCGTCGGGCGCGCTCCTCTGCGGACGCATTCGCGAAATAGCGCCAGTAGACATACACCCCGAAGGGGAGGCCGAGCAGAGTCAACAGTCGCAGCATCTGAGGGGTTTGGAATTACGTATCAGGTTGGGATCCTTCGCACAAACGCCCAGGCTCGTCACCGGCGCCCAGCGTTCGAGGCGCAGTTCCCCGAGCGACCGTCACGATCGAGCTTAAAGCCCAGCCAGTTCGAGCCGTTACGACCAACTGAGGCCCCGTTTGTCGAGCGACCCATCCGGCACCAGCAGTCTGAGACTGAGCGATCCGAGGTCGGGCACCACCTTGGGGCCACGCATCTCGAGTACGGAGCTGTCTCGCACGCAGGTCGAATTCGAGGTTCAGCCCCAGTTTGCCCAACGCTTCGAAGTGCCGGAGATCGATTTGCTCGCGGCCGATGCGGCTCTGCAACGCCACATGCAGCGTCAAGCGTTCCTCGACGCGGTGCCGCTCGGCAAGAGTTTCGACCCCGAGACGACCGCGGCTTGGCTCGACACGGTCGAGGCACACGTTCTCGACGATCGACGCTATCAGTATCCGTCCCCGGACGGTCCCACCGGCTCCGAGATTGGTCGCGGTGGGGTCGGTCGCATATTGTTGGCCGTAGATAAACACTTGGGACGAGAGGTTGCGCTCAAAGAGTTGCTGCCCGACGTTGCTGCCAGCTCGCAAGCTCAGACCGCCGAATTGCGCTTCGTGCGTGAAGCTCGAATTTCGGGGCAGTTGGGCCACCCGAACATCGTCACCGTTTACGATCTCGGGCGGCGTCGCGACGGGCGACTCTATTACACGATGAAGCTGGTGCGCGGACAGACGTTCGAACGCGCCCTGAACGCCGCCAAGGGACTCGAAGAGCGCCTAGCGCTGCTCGGCCACTACTCGAGCCTTTGCCAAGCCATCGCCTACGCGCACAGTCAAGGCGTGATCCATCGCGACATCAAGCCGGAGAACGTCATGATTGGCGAGTTCGGCGAGACGGTGGTCTTGGACTGGGGCGGGGCAAAGGTGAAGCAGCGATCGATCACAGCCGAACTGCTCAACTCGATCCCGCCACAACCCGACTCACCGCAATGGATCGGAACGCCGCTGTACATGAGTCCCGAACAAGCCATGGGACGCAACGATCGCGTCAACGAAAGCAGTGACGTTTGGGCGCTTGGTGTGGTGCTGTACCAACTGTTGACCGGGCGCACTCCGTTCGACGGCAGGACGTTCTCGGAGCTCACGCGTAACATCGAAAACCAAATTCCGACCCCGATCCTCAAGGTGGAACCGCGGGTTCCCAAGGAGCTCGCGGCTATCGCCGAGCGCGCGCTTTGCAAAGACCAAACGGGCCGCTACCCGACTGCGCGCGAGATGATGCAGGACGTCGACGCTTATCGCGCGGGTGGGCTCGTGAGTAGTGACGAAGTCGCGCTTTCGACGCGGATTTTGCAGTTCTGTACGCGTCATGGCGGCACCTCGTGGGTGGTCGTTCTGCTGATGATTTTCGCCGCCGGGCTTGCCTTGGGTCTGGAACTTAGGGCACGCTAAAGCCATCCCCCGGATTGGCCGGCTTGCGTGACAGCGGTTCTTCTGATCGGTAGTCGAGACGGAGCACTGGCAGCCGCTGAACGGCTGGGGCTAGACGTTTATTTGGTTTCCGAGACGAAGCCACTGCGACAGCGTCGTCCGAGGTTGGCTGGCCTTTGCGTCACCTCTTTCGAGCAACGCCGTCCTGCATTCATCCAGACCGTGGCGTCGGCGTTTCCGAACTTGTTCGAAGCCGGGGCCGCCCCGCGCGCGATCGCCGCTTTGACGGAGCGCTCCGTCATTCCCGCCGCATGGTTGAGGGAACAGTTGCAGGTGCGGGGCAACGACGTGGACGTCGCCGCGCGCTGTCGCGACAAGCTCCACATGAAGGAGCACGCGAAGAAATACGGAGTGCCGTGCGCAGACTTCAGCCCGATTGACGCGCGCACCACGCCCGTGCAACTCGCGAAGCGCTTGGGGCTGCCGTTGGTGCTCAAGCCGCGCGATGCGTCGGGTGCTCGCGGCACGACGTTCGTGCGCGCGCTGTCGGACATTCCGACTCGCCTGGGATCCAACTTGATGGCGGAGAGCTTGGTGCACGGACTCGAGATGAGCGTCGAGACGCTGATTGTCGACGGCGACGTGCGCTTCGTAAATCTGACCGAGTACCTGTTGCCCCTCTGGGCAAACGTAGTTCCGGCCGCGCTACTGCCGGAAGCTGAACGGCAGGTGCGCGCTCTGAATCTCGAACTCGTGCGGAGCCTGGGGGTACAGCGCGGGATGACGCACGTTGAACTGTTTCTCACGACTTCGGGACCAGTCTTCAGCGAGATCGCGCTTCGACCGCCGGGCGGTTTGTTGATGCGACTTCTGCAGGAGAGTTACGGCTTCGATCCGTGGGAAGCCGTGCTGCGTTGCGAACTGGGTGAGCCCGTCGAGTTACCGCAAAGCTCAGAGGCTTACTCGGGTGTCTGGTTCATCCACCCTGGTCCAGGCAGAGTAACCCGCTTGCAAGGCCTCGGAGTTGCCGAACGCGTCGCCGGCGTCGAAGAGATCAACTGCCGTGCGCGTGTCGGAGACGAGATCAGTGCGCGCGGGGGTTCGGGGGAGTCGACGGGGCACGTGTTAGCGCGCGGTGCAACGCGCGCCGAGGTCGTCGGTTCGCTCGAACGTGCGCGTCGCTCGATCGTGATCGAGCTGGAAGCGCTGAGCGCACGACGCCGAGTCGCGCGCTCCTAGCTCAGGGCCTCACTCGACGGACGCAGACTGCGCTGGATCTTACTGCGCTGGGTCTACTGCGCTGGGTCTACTGCGCCATGGCACACGGCGGCGTACCGGACAACAGCGCGGGTTTGCCGTTGGGATCATTGCGGTAGACGGTCAACTTGGGGTTGTTGCCCCAAGCGCTCACCTTCGGTGCCCACGACCAATCATCGCTCTGATCGAACTGCATGTTGTTGTTGTTCTGACCCGGCGCGAGGCGAATCCCGATGTCGGTGGTATTGGCGTCCGCTCCGAACATCAAGCTCGTGTCCGGATAGGTGACGAGCAAGTACTCGTGACCGTCGGGCGTCGTTTCGCTGGTGACCTTGGCTCCTTTGACACCCGCCTGCACCGAATCGAGCATGATCGTGTAGGTGACATCGTCGGATGTAAACCAGTAACGCACAGTGATGTTTTTCAAGGACACGTTCATGGTGCCCTGATTCGAGAGCCGCACATGAAACGAGACTTGGCCGGTCGCGTTCATGTCGTACGTGACGTATTGAACGGACACTTTGGTCGCGTCTGCGACGGCCGGCGCCAACGTTCCGAGCTCTTCTCCGCAGTTGGGCAGCGCAACCCCACCGTCCGCCAGCGGGATCGGGTCGACCGGTGCGGGCGCTGCAGTCGTCGGCGCGGACGGAGCTGGCGCCGGGCTACCGCTTGGCGCCGGTGCCGGCGCTGGGTTAACTGGCGTCGGCGTCGATCCCGTTTGAGTGGGATCGGGCGCGGGCACCGACGGGCTCGGCGCGACGCTGGTGTCACTCGGTGTGGAGGGCGGGCCAGGAACGGGGGTGGCCGGGGGTAGCGACGAGGCTGGGGGCACCGAGCCCTGGGGCTCGGTTGGCGCAGGCGTGTCGGTGCCCATACCCGTCGGGGTTCCCCCTGGCGTGCCAACCGGCGTAATGATGTTGCCAGGGCCCACCGAAGGCCCTACCGAAGACGATGCGGTTGGAGACTCCGGCGTGCCCGACGCCGCTTCGCGCTCAACCCGCAAGGCCTCCAAATCCGAGTTCGTGGGTTCTTCGATGGTGGCGCAGGCATCGAAAGCAGCAACCGCCACGAGCACGGGGGTGAATGCGAAAAGACGGGAGCGTGTGAGCTTCATGGGGCGGCCTTGGCTGCGCTTGGAACGGATCTCGAGAGTCGAGACCGGCTCTTAGGGGGCAGCACAGTACCCGCATACGATACATTGAAAAGGGCCAAACGCTAGGCGCTGACCCGGCGCTTGCCGATGCGCGATCCGGGTTCGTTTCCGGGGTCGAATTGGGCCACTTACCCGAGGAAATTTGTTGGCGCGGTGAATTCGATGACTGGAACTTCGTCTCGATTGCGACTACTTGCTGCGACGGCGTCCGTCGCTGAGTGTGTCTTCGAGCGGCCCTTGCAAGTCCTAGTTTTCCCGTTCGGACCTGCTCTGGGGACTGGGCGCGTCTGTGTGCTTCATGACTGCGTGTCGCCTGTTCACCTTCGATGCAGCACCGATGGGTCACATCAGCGGGCACGCGTCGCGATGTTTTCTGTCGATTGTTGGCGCGATCCACAGTGTTCATGGGAGGCGACACGAGCGGATTGCCTATACGCAACATCGGCGAAAACTGTGCATGACTCGAGTGCGTCAGCTTTCGTTCGCGCGCCCGTCGTTGGTGCAACGCGATGAACATCTTGCTCGATGTGGGGTAACGTGCGGAGACGCACAAGCGCAAGGTTCGTTGCCTTGCTCGTACCAGGGAACAATGGTACCCGTTCGGGCGTAGCCACGGTGTTTTGGGATGCACGAAAGACCTTTGAGTAAGCCTCCGGACTCCGTGCGCGGCGGCAAGATCATTGCCGGCAAGTACCGGTTGGAAGCCTTGGTTGGCACTGGGGCGATGGGTACCGTTTGGTCTGCAACCCACGCCACGTTGGGCTCGAAGGTCGCAGTCAAACTCGTCTCGCCGGATGTGGCGCGTTCACCTGAAGCCCAGGCTCGGTTCATGGCGGAAGCCAAAGCCGCGGCGGCGCTGCGCTCGCGTTACGTCGTGCAAATGTTCGATTCGGGAGTCACCGACGACGGCTCGCCGTACATCGTGATGGAGTACCTCAACGGTGAGTCGCTCGAAGAGCGCATCAACCGCATGGGGCGAGTGCCCTTGGACCAAGCCGTACGCATCATCGGTCAAGTGGCTCGCGGTCTGCAACGTGCTCACGCCAGCAACATCATTCATCGCGATCTGAAGCCCGCCAACATCTACCTCGCCTTGACCGATGACGGCGACGAGGTGGCGAAGATCTTGGATTTCGGGATCGCCAAGATGGATCACGACGAGCGGGATTACAAAGCCACCGCGACGGGCGTGATCATGGGCACGCCGCTGTACATGAGCCCGGAGCAGGCGCGTGGACTACGCACTGTCGGGCGTGCGAGTGACGTCTATTCGCTGGGCATGGTCGCCTATTGCGCGTTGGTGGGAGACGTGCCGTTCCGAGCCGAATCGTTCGGTGACCTGGTGTACATGGTCTGCACCCAGGATCTACCGCCGACCTCGGAAACTGCTCCTTGGTTGCCGGAAGGCATCGACGCCTGGTTCCGCCGCGCTTGCAACAAGGACCAGAACAAGCGCTACCAAACGGCCGAAGAGATGTACGAAGCGCTGCTCGTTGCGGCCGATTTCAGTCGCAAGGGCGGTCTCGCCTCACTGCCCGATACGGCGCAGGGCTTCGCTTACCCGCGCGGGCTAACACCTCCGCATGGCTTAGCGATGGACAAGGCGGGGCGGCCTGTGGCGGCGAGTCCTGGAGGGAGCGATCCCGCGGGGCAATCGGCTTCGGGGCGTGCTCATCCCGGTCTGGGGACGTTGCCGCTCACGGACTCTGCGCGTCGCGAAGAGGCGCGCTCAGCGGAAGGCTTCCGTTCACTCGAAGCCACTACGGGATCCCGGATGCGCTCCGAGCCACCGGGTTCCAACGTCGCGAGCGCCGGGCCCCGATTGAGCACCGGCACGCGCGAGGTCGAGTCTCCGGCGATGCAAGCGACGATGCTCGATGCCAGCCAATCCGGCAGCTATGGCCAACCGGGCAGCGCGGGTAAGGCCGACTGGATCGGCTCGAAGGGCACTCACGACGGTGGCGTGGTGGCGCCGAACGCCGGCGTTTCCTCCCGTCGTTCACCTCTAGCCTTCGCAGTTGCCGCACTAGGCATCGTGATCGCGGTCGTGGTTTGGTGGACCCTGCGTAAACCCGACGCGACGATCGAGCTAGGGATCGCTGCTGGGCCCAACGTCGAGGGCGCGGCCTCAAAGGCGGCCGACGGCAAGTCCTTGGAGGGCAAGACACCCGCTGGGGTCGCTGGTTCAACTGGCAACGACGTCAAACCTTCGAACGACACGGCAGCAATTCAAGTGATGCCGACGCCGAGCAACGCTGCCGCGGGCGCCAGCTCCAATCTTGCACCCGTTGTCTCGGCTACCGCCGACCCCGCTGCGAACGCTGGCCCAGGGGATGAGCCCAGCATCGCGAGCGGCAAGAAGGCGCACGGCAAGTCTCACGGGGGGCACAGCGCTGGTGCGCAAGCCGGCAAGACACCGGACAAGCAACCCGCGGGATCGAAGCCCACTGGTGCACCCGGTGGCATCGATCTGGGATTCTGAAGATCTGGGATTCTGAAGGTCTGGTGCTTCCAGTTTACAGCGTGTCGAGCGGACTGCGTACGCCGAGCGGGCCTCTCCCGACCACGTGCGTATAGATCATCGTAGTGCGCACGTCCGAATGCCCCAAGAGTTTTTGGATGGTGCGGATGTCGTAGCCGGCCTGGAGCAAATGCGTCGCGAACGAGTGCCGCAGCGTATGGCAGCCAGCGTGCTTGGTGATTCGAGAACTGCGCACCGCTGCTGTCATCGCCCTTTGCACTGCCGTCTCGTGTACGTGGTGACGCCGTAGCTCGCCGCTGAGCGAGTCGCGGTAGCAGCGAGCTGCCGGAAATACCCACTGCCAGCGCCAGTCTAGATCCGCATTGGGGTACTTTCTCGCGATCGAGTCTGGCAATGACACTCGCACGCGTCGCTCGGCGGACAGTTTCTCGAACTGAGTCTGTAGACGTTGCAGGTGATCGATCAGTGCGGGCTTCAGGGCTTCCGGCAGCACGGCCATTCGATCCTTTGCGCCCTTCGCCCGCCGCACGCAGAGCTGGTTCAGCGAGAAGTCCACGTCCTTGACCCGCAGCGAAATGCATTCGCTCAGACGCAGCCCAGCGCCGTACAACAGGCAAGCGATCAGCTTGGGCGTTCCATCGAGCTCAGCGAGAACACGAGTCACTTCTTCGCGCGTGAGCACGACCGGAAGATTCTTCGGTCGCTTGGCACGAAGGTATGGTTCGAGGTTTTCGAGCGGGCGCGAGAGGACCACTCGATACAGAAACAAGACTGCGGCAAGCGCTTGATTCTGTGTGGAGGCACTGACGGGCGACTCGTGAGCGAGACTCGTCAAAAACGACTCCACTTCCCGGGTGCCCATGGTTATCGGGTCACGTCGCCCCGAAAACATCACGAACCTCCGAATCCAACTGCCATAAGCCTGAGCTGTTCGCGGGCTGTAGTGATGCAGCCCCAAACGAGCCGAGCACAAGCGCAGCAGTTCACCCAGCGTCTTGTACTCGGGGACGTGGCCGTCGGCGGCGTTGCGGCCTTGGGCAATCACTACACGTTTAGTGTGAACGTTTGCGTGCGCCTTGATGGGTGGGGCCACTGAGCCGTCGCTCGTCGAAGCAGAACGCTCTCGGTCATGATTTGCATCCGGACTCCGCGCTTCCACGCGTGTTGATTCGCGTTCGACCTGCGGTAACCTAGTCCGCACCCGTTCGGCGCCAGGAGCCGGGCCATGGCGAGCCCCTGTAACCTCCGTCGGTCTATAGCCGTCAAAGCGCCGGGCAGACTCAGCGTGAGCGATGGCCGCAGCCGCGCGCTCGTCGCCAGGTGTTCGACTGACGTTCCGGGTGACCTCGGCATCGTGAGTCCGGGTGTGCGAGACGCGTGTCGGCGCGCGGGACGCGACTTTGTCGTCCTTCCCGGAACCTCCAGTGGAACCGGTTGCAGCGATGTCGTGAAAAGCAGTTGGACGGTGTTGCTCGTCTCGAAGGGGGGCGACTGTGGGCTGCACCCGGGGCGGAGGGTTATGCGCGATGCCACGAGCGACGTCACGCGCGGCCTTGTGTCGCGAAGGCGACGTGTCCGACTTCTGACGCGACTCAGAAGCAACGCTCAGCGGTTTACCCGGGGCCAAACTCGGTTCGATGGGACCGAGTTTGGGTTCGGACTCGAGACGCGCGGCGTGCGCATGCTGGCGAGGCAGGGGGTGAGGGCTCTGCGCGGCGTCACTTCGGGGATCGCGTTTGAGCTGCGGGCTTGGCTGACCCCGGTGAGTTAATCCCTCCGCTCGCGGCTCACTGGACCGGGCGACCTCGTGCCGCACCGTCGACCCAGCGCCCTGCGCGATCCGCGGAGCGTCTCTGGGAGGTCCAGGGAGCGTACCTGGGCTCGGTTGAGTTGAAGGGGGTAAGGCATTCTCGCCATCAGCTGGCCGCTTCGAGGCCGGTTCTTTGCCCTCGTCGTCGCCTCGATTGTTCGGCACGCGCGACGCAAAGAGCAAACCTCATACCCGTCCTGATCCACTTACCGGACTCGTCCCCTGCAGTCTTTCCCCGCATCATCTTATGATGCAATCACCTGGCGACCTGCGGCGGCGTCCGGCGTCCGCCACGAGCCGCCACCCTCCTCCGCGCAGCCTAACTCCAACACCGATCACTGCAGACGCTCAGCCTCGCCAAGCGAGTTCATGCTTCCCCCCTTCCTTCTCCCCATCGCAACCACACGCAACCTGCAACCCTCTTGCAGCATAACATCACCACCCAAACCATCACCCCCTCACAGCACAACCCCACCCCTCCCAACCCCCAACCCCCGCACACCCCGCGACTCAGAATTGAGTTGGGCAGACTGCAGCGTGGTCCTGTGTCTGGTTGCGTTCTCGAGCCCGTCTGTCAGCGCGCGGCTACTCAAGTGAGGGTCGAGTCGGCTCGTTGCGACCGCGACCCCAGGCCGCCGTGTTACTCGCTATCAAAGCGCCGTGTTCGCTCTCGCTTTCAACGAGGTTCTGATCATCCGCATTCATTCCTTCGCCCAATTGCAGCCGCGTTGCCATTCGCATTCGCTTGTGCTCTTGAATTCGGAACAGCCATCCGCCGAGCCGTAGCACTCGTCGTCAGATGAAGACAGCGTGGCGCCGATCGTGAAAGAACACCCAGATTGGGTGGCGCACGAACCGGCTCCGAGACTGCTACAGGAGCTTGCCACGCCACGGCAGGCATATCCGGGCACGTCTGGGGGCGACAGATTCATGCACTTCAGACAGGTTCCGTCCGAACATAGGTCGAACTTGAAGACGTCGCCTTTCCATGTGAGCGAGGAGCCGTCTGTTCCGGCCACGGTTCCATCCGCGTTGACCTTCGCATCGCCCAAGTAGCAGCTATTGCCCTGCTTCTTGAGCTGTTCTTGGACGCCCTCGCCCTGCAGGGTGCACTCGACGGTGCCGGAGCACGCCTCGACTAGCGCATCCGAATGCTGACTTGAACTGCCTCCGCCGTCATCGGGACCGCAGCTCGTTGCTTCAATAACCACCAACGCCAGAAAACCAAGGTTTGCCTTATTCATGCGCGGTGTTCGTCCGCTGTTGGCAACGGTTGCTAACAAAACCATCGAGCTGCGTGTCTGCGAAGGAAACGCCCGCCCGCCCCAGGGTTTGAGCAATTGCCCCTTGGAGTCGGTCACCCACCTAGCGCGCACCTGAAGGCCAAGATACAGTCCACCGTGACGACGCGGACGGGGACTAAGCCAGAGCCTTGGGTATTCGAGTATCGTCGGCTTGCTCTGGTGGCGGTCTACCTCGCGTTCCTCCTCGAGGCGACTGCGGCCTTCGGGGGCACTTCACTGCTAAACACGCTGTGCGCGTTGACGGAAGCCTCAGCGATAGTGCTCTGGTGCACGCTCGACGCGGAAATTCACGGAAAGATGTTCATCCGCTCGTACGCATGGACGATGATGTTCACCTGGCCCCTGGGGATCGTTGTCTATCTACTGTGGACACGTCGGAGCAGAGGCCTTCTGTCCTACCTCATCGCTGTGGCGGCGGCCACGGTCGTGGGATTCAC
Organism: Polyangiaceae bacterium; assembly: GCA_036263015.1. Lineage (GTDB taxonomy): Bacteria > Myxococcota_A > Polyangia > Polyangiales > Polyangiaceae > SZUA-265. The sequence goes on from DATAHU010000171.1 coordinate 21,879, forward strand.
AGGGATTGGTTTAGCGGTCGCGTTCAAGCACCGGTAGCAACACCGCACGCGGCGAGGGCTGCCCAACTCATGTTTGAACACGACGGGCTTTCCATCTGGAGAGGTTGGCCCGCGTTGCCATGTGCCCTTCGGGCATGGCAACGGTGGTCGCTTCCGGTTACCTTGGCATGGATCTGAT
>DATAHU010000172.1:0-10646 GCA_036263015.1 Polyangiaceae bacterium
GAAGGGTTACCTGCGGTCGTCACGATTGCGCTCGCGATTGGCGTCCAACGCATGGCACGACGCAATGTGCTGGTGCGTCGGTTGCCGGCAGTCGAGACGCTGGGCTCCGTCACGGTGATTTGCAGCGACAAGACTGGGACATTGACTCGTGGTGTGATGGTGTTGCGCGAGCTCCAAGGGCCGGACTCGCTGCGATTGCTCGATGCTGCCGCAGCGTGTTGCGACGCGGAGCTGCAATCCGGGGGCGAGCACGGGCTCGGCGATCCGACGGAGCTGGCAATTCTAGTCGAGGCGCGCGCTCGCGGAATAGAGCGCGCGCAGATCGAGCGAGAGCGTCCGCGGGTGAACGTCGCGCCCTTCGATCCAGTGCGCAAGCGAATGTCCATCGAACGCGCGGATGGCACATTGTATGTCAAAGGGGCCGCCGAATCGGTGCTGCCCTTGTGCGTGACGCGGGACCCAGAACTGGAAGAGCAAGCCGCGGCAATGGCGGCACGTGGTCTGCGAGTGTTGGCCGTCGCGGTGGGCAAAGGCTCCGAAGAAGCGCAGTTGCAGCTGCTAGGGTTTGTCGGGATCGCAGATCCACCTCGTCCGGAAGCCATCGAGGCCGTGCGAGTGGCGCGGGGGGCGGGGATAGCAACGGTCATGATCACGGGTGATCACCCGGCGACCGCACGGGCGATCGCACGGGAGCTAGGGATCTCGAGCGAGAACGACGGTCAAGCGGAAGTGGTGCATGCGCGTGCCACGCCCAACGACAAGCTCGAAATCGTCAGGCGTTGGAAGAGTCGCGGAGCGATCGTTGCCATGACCGGTGACGGTGTCAACGATGCCCCCGCGCTGCGGGAAGCGCACGTCGGCATCGCAATGGGGAAGGGCGGCACTGAAGTGACCCGAGAAGCTTCGGATATCGTGCTCGCCGACGATAACTTCGCGAGCATCGTAGCGGGGGTAGCCGAGGGCCGTGGCGTCTTCTTGAACATCCGCAAAGCACTCGTATATTTGTTGGCAGGTAACACGGGTGAGCTGCTGGTCATGCTGATCGCAGCAATGGTTGGGTTGCCCTTGCCGTTGTTGCCCCTTCACCTTCTGTGGATCAACCTGATGACGGACGGCTTCCCGGCGCTGGCGCTCGTCATGGACGCTGCTGACCCGGACGCGCTTCAGCAACCGCCGCGTGACCCAAAGCAACCGATCTTGGGGCGCGTCGAATGGCGAATGATCCTGCTCGAGGGCTGCACTCAGGCGGGGCTCTCCCTCGGAGTGTTCATCTGGGCCCTCCAATCGCGCGACGTGAGCGAGGCGCGCAATCTTGCTTTTTCCACTTTGGTGTTTGGTGAAGTCTTGCGTGCCTTCGGAGCACGGAGCGCGACTAGGACGTTTTGGGAACTGCCAATCAGAAGCCACGCTCGGCTTCTGGGCGTGGCGGTCCTCACGGTAGCGCTCCAGCTCGCCATCCACCACTTTTCAGCGGCGCGAGCTCTGTTTCAACTAGAAGCGCTTTCCCTGCCGGATTGCATGTTGACCCTAGCGCTCGGGCTAGTGCCACTCGTGCTCAAGGAGAGTCTGAAGCTAGCTACTCGGAACGAAGCCGCTACGAGTGCCTGAGCAGTGATCTTCGGTGTCGAGCAGGGTCTGCGACTTCACTCGACCAGGAGCTCGCCCATCATGCCGCCTTCGGCGTGCTCGAGAATGTGGCAGTGGAACATCCACATGCCGGGGTGATCTTCGAGCTTTAGGCGAATGCGAATCGTCGCGTTGGCTGGGACGTTGACCGTGTCCCGCCAAGCGGGGATGAGGTTACCATCGCTGCCGACCACCTGGAAGCGGAAACCGTGCACGTGGAAGGGGTGATCCATGTCGGTCTTGTTCACCACGGACCACTCTTCGATGTCTCCCAGCTTGGCCTTCACGGGCGTCACGTCGGGGTAGACCTCGCCGTTGATCGAGAACTCCATCATCATCATCGTGGTATCGGAGCCGCTGGTGTCGGTCGCAGTGAGGTCGCTCGACGTGTGTCCGCCATGCATGTGTCCACCCGTCGCGGTCCCCGTGCCTGGCATCATGACCATCTTTTCGTTCAGCTCGAAGCGGCGCGAAACGCTTGCGTCCCCGAGGGCGGCTATGCTGCGCAATGAGCTCGGCAGCTTGGGGGCTTTGGCGTCACTTGCGCTCCCGATTTTCGAATCGAAGATAGCCGAGGTGCCCAACGCGCCGGAGTGATGGCCGCGATCGTAGTCGAGGTCTTGCCACTCGAGTGTGCCCTGCTCGTCAGCCGTCAGCTGAACTAGGACGTCAGCTCGTTGCCCTGGCACCAGCAGCAGTTCTTTCTGTGTTGCCGGCTTGGTGAAGAGTCCGCCGTCTGCACCGATCTGCACCAGGGAATGCTCGGGCAGGGCAAGGCGGAAGTAGCGAGCCGTCGCCGAATTGATGAAGCGGAAGCGGTGCAATCCTCCTGCATCCAGCGTCATCTGCGGATGCGCACGGCCGTTGGCGAGTAGCACGTTCCCTTGACGCCCCATCATGTCGTCCATCGAGTCGAAGTCCATGGGCATCCAATCGTCGTCGACGTAAACGTCGTCGAGCACGACGGTGTGTTCACTCGTGACCTTGGGCTCGTCATCGCCGCGCACCACGAAGGCACCGTACAAACCGCGCTCGACCTGTTCGGCAGAACGCACGTGCGGGTGATACCAGAATGTTCCGCTATCCGGGACCTTGAACTCGTAAGTGAACTCTGAGCCCGGCTGGATCGCGTCGTCCATCATCGGCACGCCATCCATGTCGTTTGGGACACGCACTCCGTGCCAGTGAATGGTCGTCTCTTCGGGCAGTGAGTTCTTGAAGTGCACCCGCACCGTGTCTCCGACGTGCGCTTCGATCCGCGGACCCGGAAGTTGCCCGTTGTAAGTCCACATCGACAGGACGTGGCCAGGCGCGATCTCCACGTCAGCCACACGCGCTTCGAGATCCACCTCAACGACGTCGTCTTTGGGATTCGTGTCGGGCGCGACCTCCGAATCGAACTCGCCAGGCGTTGCATCGACGCTAACCACACTGGGCAGCGGATAGGTTTCTCCGCCGTCCGCCATGCCGCCGTCGTTGTCCGTCGTTTGGCCGTTCGTGGTGCCATTCATGTGGGACGAGCCGTGCATCGGCATGAGCGTGGTGTCGGACGCGCAGGCTCCCAAAGCGAGAGAGCATCCAAGCAAGGCTGAAAGGCGACGAAAGGACATTTCATTTTCTCCGGACGGACGAGTTGCTTCAGGCGTCTAGGCGGATCTCCGTCAAAGCGTGACACAGGTTCGAAAAGAATCGCGACCGCGTGCCCTGCAAAGAATGCACGAGCCGCATTCGACCTCGCCCCCCAGCAAATGTTAGAAGGGGCACGGAGGAAGGTCGGGATACATGCCAATTTGGGGAGTCGTATCGCTCGTTCGCGTGCTCTTTTGTGTCTCGGGGGCCGCGTCGCTGGTTGATGAAGTCCTGTGGGCTCGAGCGCTGCAAGCGGCACTCGGCGGCACTCATCGAACCGAAGCTTTGGTTCTCGGCACGTTCTTCATTGCGATACCGCTAGGGGCGGCGCTGGCGTCGCGTTGGCTTCGTAAGTCAACGAGTGCGAGTCAGTTGTGGCGCTGGTACGCCCTCTGCGAGCTCTTGACGGCAGTTGCCACGCTCGCGCCGTTGGGTCTGGCGCGGGGCTGGGCAATGGGGACCACGAGTGAACTCGTACACGCGTATTTGTCGCTAGCGGCGTTGTGCGTCCCGGCAGCGGCGGTTGGCGCTGTTTGGCCGCTTGCGGTCGGGTTGACGCGGACCGCGGGCGGGCAACTCGGCCCCCTGTATGCCTTCAATACGTTCGGTTCTGCTTTTGGCGCTCTGCTCGCAAGCTTCGTGCTGCTCGAGAACTGTGGCACGAGTGGCGGCCTGGCGATCTCGGCGCTGGCGAGTTGCATGCTTGCGCTGACGGCATTCGTGTTTTCACGGGTCGATCGGCGGATGGTCGCTTTCACGGAGACCAGTGCCGGCACCAGTAGTGCTTTGGATGAACGCGTCGTCGTCGGCATTGGCATTGCAGCCGGGTTCCTGACCGTCGGTTTCGAGGTGCTCGGCACGCGACTATTGGCTCTGCGGATTCCGACGACGACCTATACGCTAGGCCTAGTCCTCGCCGTTCAGCTGGTTGGGATGGCGCTCGGCGCGTGGTTTGTGCCGCGACTGGTGAACGGGGGCACACGCGTCCTCGTCGCGGTCTTTGCCCTAGCGCTCGTGGGGATAGCCTGGGCTCCAACTTGGATCTCGGCACAGCCTGTGCTCGAAGAGTCGCCCAGCTGGGTAGACTCGCTATGGGCCACTGGCACGATCGCGAGTTCAGCGTTCGGCGCCGGTGCAGTGATGCTCGGGATTCTGTTTCCTTTGGCAAGCGCGCTCCTTTCTCAGCAACGGCCAGGCAATGTCCATGAACTGGGGAAGTTGACTGCTTGGAACGGCTGCGCCGGGGGGGCGGGGGCCCTCTGCGCCGGAATCTTGCTGGTGCCGCGCTTCGGAGTCGGTTCGAGCTATGGGTTGTTGATCGCGCTTGGTGGGATTGTCTGCACAGTTGCAGCCATCAGGGTGTGGGGAGTGCGCGCCAGCGCCCTGGGCGTCCTAGTGGCAGCCGTGGCGTATTGGACGATGGCTAACTTCGTGCCTCTACGGATCGCCAACGGAGAAACGGTCGTAGCGGAGATCGAAGGTCCTATGGGGTTAGCCGCCGTCATCGATGACCCAAGCGGTCGCCGGCGAATGGTCGTAAACGGAACCCACACCCTTGGAGACAATCTTTCGGCGTCCGTGGCGAGGCGCTTTGGGTTGTTGCCGGCACTGCTGCGTCCCTCGCCCCAGCGCACCTTGTTCGTTGGTTTGGGCACGGGCATTTCGAAGGGAGCGGCTCAGGAGGTCAGCGCCGTAAGCGGCGGTACCATCGAAGCGGCAGAGCTGATGCCGGAAGTCGCTGACCTGTCATCGTACTTCTCCGCTTGGCAGGGGAAGCTCGGCGGGCCCGGCGTCTTACGCGTGGATGACGGACGCAGCGTCCTAAAGTCGACCAGAACGCCGTTCGATCTCGTAATCTTCGATGTCTTTCTGCCGTGGCACCCGGGAACGGCTTATCTTTACACGCGCGAGACGTTCAAAAGCGTGCATGCTCACCTGACGAACGACGGTCTGTTTGCTCTTTGGCTTCCGATCTACCAACTCTCGCCGGAGAGTTTGGGCACCATCATCCGCACATTCACCAGCGAATTTCCGGAAGCGCACGCGTTTGCCGGCGGAGTTGATCCTGCGCGCCAGGTCGTCGCGCTCACGTCGCGAGGCACGCTCGACCCCGCTTCGGACTTCGCCTCTTCATTGCTTCGCGCGGGCGTTCGCTTGTGCCCAATTCTCTCGGATCCAGATGCGCTCGCGGCGTTGGATCTGGGCGGCGCTGCAGAACTACTTCGCGCGCTGGACGAGAAGGGCATCGTCCAAAGCAGTCGCATTCAAACCGAGGATTTGCCTTGGGTCGAATTCGAGGGTGCACAGGCTCGCGACTCTGGGCGCCGGATCAGGGGTCGTGAATTTCTGCAAATTCTGGAAGTGAGTGACGCGCTGCGTGGTGCTGAGATCCTTCGTGGACTTGCAGGAGCGATTAGAGTAGCCTGGCGAGGTTCGGACGCTGACCGCAAGCTGTTCATGCAGAGCTTGGCGCGCAAGGGCGCAGCGATACGTTAAAGACTTGGAGAGAGTCGTCGACGGCCGCGCCGCGCTCGAAGCTCGCTCCGACGCCATGCGTCACACATTCTGCATTCAGCGAAGTCACTTGCGCGCGAGTACTGAAAGTTCGTACTAGAGCACCATGAGGCTGGGGTTCTTATTACTATGTTCGTTCACGCAAGGACTTCTCGCCTGCAGCGGATCGAACCCCGAGGCGCTGGACACCAGTAACACCACGCCGGGAGAAGGTGAGCCACAGCCCACGTCCGAAATGCCGTCGGGCTCGATGCGCGAGTTGGACTCGGGTGCGGCGACGGGTCCAGCGACGGGGCCGGCGACGGCTCAGCCAACCTCGCCAACCGGCGTGGATTCGGACGCTGGCGCCGACGCGCAAGCAGAGTTCAATCTACCGGTGGATCCCGGCGAAGCCCAGCCGAATGCCTCGCTGAGGCCGCCCACGCAAGCGGCGCCAAGTAGTGCGGCGACCGATCCGCGGGGCCGAGAGCACAACCCATGTGACGCGGACTCCGTCATCGACGCTGAGCTCGACGCGGAACAGTGCCTGCGGCGCTGTCAGTTCGCGGAACCGCTGGTGCTCGATAGCGCCGATGCAGTTGCAGCGCTCGCCCAACAGGAATGTGTGATCGTGGAAGGCTCGCTCCAAGTCACGGGCGCCGAGATCGACGATTTGGCCGGGCTCGAGAACATCCGCAAGGTGACAGGAGCTGTCCAAGTCATGCAGACCAGCAAGCTCGAGAACCTGCGCGGACTGGCTGGTCTCGAAATCACTGGATTGAACCTGATCAGCAACACAGGACTCAGCAATGTCAGCGGGCTCGACGCACTGCGCATCGTCCGCGGTGGCCTGCTGCTGAGCGGAAATTCGCTGATCCAGGACCTAAGTGAGCTCGAGGGTGTCGTTTTCGAACGGGGGTCACTCACGTTTTCTGGCAACGAGGGTCTACTAACTCTCGACGGGCTCGACGGAGTGGCTGCGGTCGACGATGTACTGATCGCCGGAAACCCAAAGCTAACGACTGTGAATAGTCTGCAACGGCTGGCAGAGAGCAAGAACCTCACCATAACGCAGAATGAAGTGCTCGACAGCGTCGTTTTCCCGGCATTGGGCGTGGCCGAAGCGATTGCAATTGCTTCCAACGCTTCGTTGCGGAGCATCGAGCTGAGCAGCCTGACCGACGTAAGCAATCTGACTATTCAAGACAATGCTCGGTTGCAATCTCTCGACATATCCTTCGCCCAGCGCGTGGGTGAATTCGTGCTCGTCCAAAATCCCTTGTTGAGCGATCTCGGCGACCTGTCCTCCCTGGAAACGATCACGAGTCTGTCACTGAGCGACAATGAGACTTTGTCGCGATGCATCATGCTCGAGTTGACGCAGCGCGCTGAAGAGTGCAGCGGCTGTGAGGCGTCCGCGGATGCTGGCGCCTGCAAGTAGCGCGTTCACCAGCAATAGTCATCTGGATAGTGCCCGCGTCGGTTCGGACACGCTGACGACACAATGTGATTGCCGCCGTCCCGGTTCGGTAGCAATTGTGACACATTCTATATTAACGCTCGTTTAACGATGAAGGCTCGCGTTCGCGCAGTGTTTGCGAGTGTTTCACCGTTCGCCGTAGAGCGACAATCAAAGCTGTTAACAATTGACACGAATGATTGATACATCAATGTCTCTCCATCGCTTGACCTCGCGGGCTCACATGGGGTAATTGCCTCGCTCGACGGAGCGCGGGAGCGCTCGTTGCAGCCCGAGCACCGGGCGAACGGAGGAGGTGTGAAATGCGCATAACTATTGCGGCAATGACCGCATGCATGCTGTTGGCGGCGTGCAGTCAGGAAGCGCCGGTAGAACCGGCAATCAGCCACAACCAAGCGGTCGAGTACGTGGGCAACACGCCGCTGCCCGCAGACGAGAAACCCGCTGCGGCCAATGACAACCCTAGCGATATCCGCCCCGTGATCGTCAAAGGGTCGGAGGACGCAGAGCAATCAGAAGCGCCGGCTCATGTTCAGAAGGCGCCTGCGCTGCGTCACGCGACGCCCGACGAGATCGAGGAGCTCAACGGAACGTTCCGCACGCCCGGCAGTCGCGAGCGGCTGCTGCAGCGCATCCAAACAGTCAGTGAGCAGCAAACCAAGGAGCAACTCGCTGCGCCGTTGCGGAAAGCTCTCGCGACTCTGGGAGCTGAGGAGCGGGCAGAGCTGACGGCTCGACTCGCCGAAGTGCTGAAGGGAGACAACCAGCCATGACTTATCTATCGAACTTGAAGCGAGCCGTCATGGCCGTAGTGCTGGCGGGCGGAGCGTTGCTGACGGCAAGTGGCTCTGCGCAAGCGCACTCGACGACGTCCACGTGCTGGGAAGAGTGGGACAGCGACTTTGCCAATCAGAACGCCAGCGACAACTTCCGCTTGAGCTTCCTGAGTTGGTCGAAGCTCGACGGCATGGGCAACGTGGTATTTTGCCCCGCTCCACAAGCGCCAGGATCAGCTGGCGGTGTTGACTACACCTGGGACAGCATCGGCTACAACACGACCTGCTGGTTCTACAGGCACCGTTGCGGCGACCACTACATCCGCTTGGACGACGAAGTCGGCGAGGGACACACTTGGTTCGAGGAGTGGGGCGATCCGGCAACGGCGTCGCTCGATCTCTGCGATCCAGGTGACGGCAAAGGCACAGGCTTCGTTGCCACGGGTAGCGGCTATGCGACGCCCCATTGCATGGATTGGTCGACCGCGAACTTGGCCACCGTCGAAGGACACATGCATGGCACGGCTCTCATTCTCTGGGCCGAGAGCTACGTAGATCACCAGTTCGTCGTATACGATCTCGACTACATGCAGGTGCGCAGCAGTGACCCCGCTGCAGCGTATGAGGTTGCCGTCAAAGTCGGTCCGCACGCAGACGATTGGTGGGTCTCCTCCCCAATGGGGGTGAACGCAGAGATCCCCGGGAGTCCGGGCCAGTACTACTACTGGGACACCACGGGCTGGGGTTACGAGATCGAGCGCGCCGTATTCCGCGACGTGGGCCCGGTGAGCACCAAGGCGCAGCTGGGTGGGCTCTATTACCGCACCCCGACCGGCTCGGGCTGGGGCACGGTAGACGTCTGCGGCAATGGTAGCTGTAGCAGCACCGAAAGCTGCAGCAGCTGTGCGGAAGACTGCGGCGCGTGCGTCGTGTGTGGTGACCACACCTGCCAGAGTTCCGAATCGTGCAGCACCTGTCCGGGTGATTGCGGTGCGTGCATCGTGTGTGGCGACGGGATCTGCAATGGCACGGAGACCTGCGGCACTTGCCCGGGGGACTGCGGTCAGTGCACTCCGTGCAACGGCGTTTGCACCAACCCCACCAACATCACGTGGAGTAGTTCCTACCAATCTGGTAACCTCAGCACAAATCAACGCTGTTTCCAGACGACCAAGACCATCGCAGGCGGCAATTGCGGCAACTTCGCAGCCGGCCGAACCCTGCAGATCAACGGACAGACCAAGGTCTGCAACAATCAGAACTGGGCATCGGTTCCGCCAAAGGTTAACGGCGGATACTGTATCAAGGTGAGCCCTGGGAACTTCAACTACGCGTACATGACGCTGTTCTGAGCGCCAGCCGGGCGCGCTGTGGCGCGATCGGTGTGAACAACGAGACGGAGTGGACCCGAAGGGTTCACTCCGTTTCTCTTCTTGGGATCTTGCCAGATCCAGGGCGAGTGCTTCTGGTTGCGAGCGGATCCGCCCTCGACGATGACCCGCAACTTCTCAATGGGAGGGTCCGCAAGCGACGTCAGGTAGATCGGCTGCTCCGCAAGCGGTGAACCAGGCTGCGGGGTTGGCGCAGTCGGACTCGCCTGCCAGCGTCCCACCGTCATCCGGCAGTTGGTCCAAGCACTGCTGCAACGAACTTGGAGGCGCCACGCTGCACAACATCCGAGAACTGAACGCCGGCTCGTCCGGGTTGGTCGACTGCTCTCGCATGATCATCTCTGCGACACGACCGGGGTTTACGAGGATCACAGTGTCCCGGATTGTGTTGCCTCGAGTCTCACGATGCTGAAACGTGCCTGTCCCCATGTGCGCGAGTTGCTCGAGTACGCAACGCAGTGCGCCAACGTCATAGCCGGTCTCGTCGACGGTCACGATGGGACAGGCCGAGTCGACGGCGCACAGCTCCAGCGAGTCGAACCGTACCTCCGCTTGCGCGGCCGCATCGGGGTCGGTGACCACTGGTGGTGGCCACAGAGCAGTCGTGCCCGCTTCGGACGCAAGCGTTGGCTCGGAAGTCCCAGCCTCGGACGGTTCACCGGATGCGGTCACTTCAGTTTGCCCGGCATCGTGCTCCGAGCTCTGATCCATATTCGTGTCCATGCCGGACGGGGAAACCTCGTCGGTCTTCGTGTCGCCAGCAGAGTCACTGGGCATCGACGCTGGATCGGTGTCCGAGCTCTTGGTGTCCCCGGCACTCGAGCCAGAATCCTGTTGGCCCTGCGGGTCTATCGGCGTTTGTCCATTGCCGTCAGTGGTGGACGCGGGCTTCGAATCAGTCTTGTTCGGGGTGGTCGAGCTGACATCGTCACTCGAATCGCTCTCGCAACCAGTCGACAGAACGAGCAGCACGGCGGAGAAACACGGCAACCAGGAACGCATCGTTGGATGCTACGCTCAGCTCACGTTCGAGTCACGTAACATTGAAAGATAGCTACCCGTTCCGGAACCGCGCGAATGCAGGGGATCCGGGACCGCGTTGCCGGGCAACGCGCGAGAATCGATTTTTCTGCGCAAGACGGACACATCAGGTTGTGTCTTCAGCGCAAGCATGATCGCGTGGTGCTCACTGATCTGTTGCCGCAACGACAGCAGCGCTCGATGCAGCAGTATTCTATTTTCGCTCCTCGT
>DATAHU010000173.1:0-15733 GCA_036263015.1 Polyangiaceae bacterium
CACGCACGATGCGAAACGCACCCGGAGGTACGTTCGAGAGCGCTTTTTCCAGATCCTTGGCCAGAACCGGATTGGGGGCTCGCGACAGTGAGCGCCGCGCCCAATCTGCATCTAGGCCTTGCTGCAACTCCGGGGGTACCAGGTCCAACCATCGATCCGGCGACCGCGGACTGTCCCAGGGCAGGGCGTGGTCCGCCAGGGCACGCTCCATCAGTGCCGTCAGGGTGGGCAACGCCTCGGTGGCCAACCACATCGCCTCCGAGCGCTCTTGAACGCTTGCCCGCTGCAGCCGCAGTCTGACGAAGCGCTCCGCGATCTGCAGCCAACTGTCGGTGAACTGCGGCCCAGGGTCCAATTCGTCCAAACACGCCAGCAGACTTGCGGCACTCTCCACGCCATCGACCAGTCCGTCCCGAGCAGCGCGGGTCAACCAGTTCTTGGCGGCGCCAATTTCGAGTCGCCGTTCGCGGGGCAGGCGCGGCACCAACCAGTCGGCGAAGGGTCCTGCCCACGTTCGAACTGGCTCCCCGCCCAACTGCGTCCAAACAGAGGTAGTTGGGCGCTGGCCTTCGTCTGCGACGGTCACCACGCAGACGTTGACTGGAAGCTCCGACACCGGTGCGTTTCGCCAGTCGCTTCCAATCACCAACCAACGCTCGCTCTTGATCGGCTCCGGGCGCGCGGCGGAACTCACTCGCGCCAGACTCCTGCCCTCGAGCCACCGGCGCACCAGATCCAGCTCCGCCGCACTCGTCGGACGCCAGCACGCGTGACCCCAACGTTCGGGCGACATCAACTCGCGCGGCAGCCCGGGGGGCAGCTCCTCGACGTTGAGTTCGATCGGCCGCGCGGCTGACGCGTCAGGCAGTTTCCAGCGTTGACCGGTCGGGGCTCCGGGCTCCAAGTCTCGATTCAATGGTCGAAGGATCTCGGCGGCACTGCACCCTAGGATGAGTGTGAGCGCGTGCTGAACGTCGGGCCGATCACGGAGCCAATCGAGTTCTATGCCCCGATCCAACTTGCTATAGAGGGACGCCAACGATCTGGCTTGGGGCTGAACGTACTCAGGCCACGCTTCATGCTTGAGGCAGACCTCGGCGAGCCGTCCAAGGCTGCCAATCGGCTTCGGCGCAGCCGCCATCAGTTCTCGCAGCCAGCCCATTCGCGGAGGATCCATGCATAATGTGAATTATGCAACCCAGATTGGTCCATGAGGCGAATATTGGTGCATTATGCATCAATAATGCACAAAAAATCAATGCCAGATAGCTTCGGGAAGCTTCTGGCATTGCGGTTTGCGGCTTTGGTGCGCCGCGTAGGTCAGTTGGGGGGAAGGGTGTTCCTGCGTTCCTTCTCGCGCGACTGGGTTCCCCAATCCCCCGTCATGCAGTTCAAGAGCGCCTCCGCGGCTGCCAAGAACGTCGAGGTGCGCCCAGCGCTTTGCATGTCGTCGTCGGGAATGGTGCCATCGATCAGGCCTTCGGCAACGCCGAATTCCGTTACCACGTCCCAAGTCTCTTGTTCGCAACCTGCCGCGCGGGACGCCCGATGCAGGAGATTCAAAACTATCAGTCGCATTCTGTCCGCCTATACCGACGGCCGGATCGGCCCGTGGCTTGAGGGCCCCACGTCGAAACCCCGCAGACTCAATCCGCCCGTCTCCACGGATCTTCCACAAATACCAGCCTTTCGGCTCGGCGCGTCATGACTAAGCTCCCGCGCCCAAGCCCCCTGAAAGGAAAACGATGACGGAATACCACGGCCACCCCGGAGTCAGCGCGATGAGCCTCTACGTGCCGCGCCCCATGGTCTCGCTAGAGAGCTGGTGCGACTGGACCAACAACTCCTGGGACAAGATTCAGAACGTGGTCGGACGCAGCTTTCGTGTCTGCAATCGTCACGAAAACGTCTACACGATGGCCGCAAACGCGGTCCTCAAGCTGATTCTCCAGAACGACATCGACCCGGACAAGGTCGGCTTCTTGGGGCTGGGCACGGAATCGTCGACCGACAACGCCGCCGGCGCTGTGATCGTGCGCGGAATGATCGACTTGGCACTGCGCAAACTCGGGAAGAAGACGCTCTCGCGTTATCTCGAAGTGCCCGAATTCAAGCACGCGTGCTTGGGCGGGGTTTACGCGTTGAAGAACGCGCTGCGCTATGCCGCATGTGACGGTCGCTCACGCCTCGCGATCGTCGTCAGTTCCGATGTAGCAGAGTACGAGCGCGGCAGCTCAGGGGAGCAGACGCAAGGCGCTGGCGCGGTTGCGATGCTCGTCGAAGCCCAACCCAAACTGTTCGAAGTGGATCTCACACGAGCCACCAGTGCGTCGGATTACCGCGGTCCGGATTTCCGTAAACCTTTTGCGCGCCACTTTACGGAGAACTACGCCCCGAACACGGAAAGGCTCAGCGATTTTCCGGTTTTCAGCGGCAAATACTCGACGGTTTCGTACCTGGACGAGACGGTGCTCGCGGTCGAGGGGATGCTGGAAAAGTTGGGCGTCTCGGCTGGGCAGTATTACGCCGGAGTGCAAGCGCTCTTCTTTCATCGGCCGTATCACTTGATGCCCGTCCAAGCCATGAGCTTCCTCTACGCTCGCGGTCTGGCGCGCGGTGATCGTCATCACGATGAATTGCGGGGCCTATGTGAACAAGCGGGCGTTACCTTCGAAGCCGTGCTTCGCGAGACTCAATCGCGCCCCGATCTGTACGGACCCATTCTGAGCGGGGCGGAACCCCCGAATCCCTACGAAGCCACGAGCGCGGTGGCGGGGGCTTTGCGCAAGCAAACTCAGTTCAGGAAGCTACTCGAGCAGAAGATGCGGCTCGGGTCGGAATGGGTGAAGGACCTCGGTAACCTGTATTCTGCGGCCTTGCCGGCGTGGATCGCTGCTGGCTTCGAGCAAGCCTTGGCCGAGCAGGTCGAATTGGCGGGTGCGCCGATGGTGGCGGTGGGTTACGGCAGTGGAGACGCGGCCGAAGCCCTGCCCTTCCAGGCCGTCAAAGGTTGGCAGCAGGCCGCCTCGCGGATCGGCTTTCGTGCGGCCCTGGCCGAACCCATCGAACTCGAACGCGGGCAATACGAGGCCATCCACGACGGCCGGGACACGGAGCTCGAGTACGAGCCGCGCCGCGAGTTCCGCATCAGTCGCGTCGGGGCTCGTTATGACCCGTCGTTTCAGGATTTGGGCGTCGAGTACTACGACTACTGCGCCTGACCCGAACGGACCGTGCCGTAGCGGACTGACGCGGTGCGGCCTAACGGCGGGTCGGTGATCGAAAAGATCACTTGTGGGTTGTTTGGGGCCTGTTCGGGCTTGCGCTCATCCCAGAGGGCGACCACCGTTAGGCGCCCCAAACGCCCCCACCGAGCGCACGCTGCCTGTTGCGCCGGGCTAATCCCCTGATTGGCAACCCGATTGAACTCCAGCGCGCACGACCGAGAACTTTCCGCGCAGCCTTCCCAGGACGGGTGTGCCGTGCCGGATCGAAGCGGCGCTCTGTTCGCGGCCGGGTGACGGTGATCTGCCTCTTCCCAGTGGCAGAGGCCAGTCGCGGAGAACTTGCATTTGCGCCCTTCAAAACCTTACCCGAGCCTGCTAAGCGAGCCGTCCCTTCGGGCCGCGCTGTTCGGCACGGCTGCGAGCAACGCTCGCCGCGCGGCAAATGATGCCGTGCAAAATCGATCAGGGGCCTGCAGCAATCGGGCGGTGCTTTCGAGCCGCGGGCTCCACATCACTCAGGCCTGAGCGTCATGGACTCAACTAGAGAGAGGAAACCAGTGGGTACCAACAAGTCAGATCGCGCTACCAAGTCGAACTCTTCTTCGACGAAGACCGCCCCTGACAAGGCCAAGTCCACGCCGAAAGCCACAAGCGCCAAGCCCGTCAAACCGACGGCAGCTGCGCCCAAGGCTTCATCTGCAAAGACCTCGCCCAAGGCGGCTGCCAAAGCCGACACTGCCACGGGTTCACACTCGAGTGGGGCCAAGGGTTCGAAGACGGCCAAGGCAAGCGAGGAAGTGGCGGCCAAGAAGGCCGAGGCTAGTCCTGCCAAGGGTGCCAAGCCTGCGGGCAAAGCGGGCGGCAGCAAAGATGCGGGCAGCCTCGAGCTGGCTCACGGCGGCAAAGAGGTCAGGTCCGAAGGCAAGTTGCGCGCTGTGGCGCTCGCTGGTCGCGACGACGACGAATTGGACGATGATCTCGAGGTCGACGACGAGGAAGATGATCTCGAAGCCGACGAGGACGCAGGCGACGACGAGGAGGCCAGTGATCCCCGCGCCAGCGAGAGCGACGGGCTGGAAGCGCTCGAAGCCGATGACCGAGATCCGCCGCGGCTGAAGACCGCAAAGTCCGAGCGCGGCGCTTCGGATGCTGATGCCGAATCGGCAGACGCGTCGGATTCGTTGGACGACGACGATCTGAGTCTGGATGACTTGGGCGACGCCCCCCCGCGCCCATTCGGCCCAGGTCGGGTTCTCGGAAAAGGTGCCAAAGCGGATCGCAAGCTGGAAGCCGCGGGCGACGAGGACGAGACCGGGGAGCGCCCAGAAGGCGCCAAACCGGACCGCTCCGTCGCCGTCGATGAATTGATCTCACGAGGAAAGTCCAAGGGCTTCCTCACCTACGACGAGATCAACGATGCGATGGACGACGACGCCAGTCCCGATCAGATGGACGACGTCCTGACGGCGCTCGATGGCGAAGATATCGAAGTCACCAGTGGTCCCGCGCCTGGTAAGCGTGCTGCGGGCTCACAGCCGCCAGCGTTGGATGGGGACGACTCACCGAGTTCGTCACCGTCATCGTCGCGCGTGCCGCGTGATGTCGGAGCCAACGACCCCGCCTATGGTCGCAGCAACGATCCCGTCCGCATGTATCTGCGCAAAATGGGCAGCGTTGCGTTGCTCACGCGCGAGCGCGAGGTGGAGATCGCCAAGCGCATCGAAGAGGGTGAGCTCGAGGTGCTCGAAGCGATCCTCGACAGCCCCGTCGCCGTACAAGAGATTCTGAACGTCGGCGAGAAACTGCGTCTGAAGAAGATCCGCGTCAAAGACGTGATCCGTGACGGCGAGGACGAAGAGCAAGAGTTCGACGAAGAGGAAGCCGAGAAGTGGCTCAATCGCTTGATCGAGCGCGTCAAGCGCTTGGACAAGAAGCGCACGGCGGTCGAGCGCGAAAAGCCTGCAGCCGCAGAGGCGCGCCTCAAGCAGCTCGACAAGGAGTCTCAGGCGATCAAGCAGGAGCTCGTCAAGACGCTGCAAGAGATGCGCTTGAGCAAGAAGATCATCGAGCGCATGGTGCGCAAGCAGAAGCGCATCTACGAGCAACTCGACAACAAAGAGTACGTCGAGGAAATGCAGCTCAATCCCGTACAGGTGCGAGCCACCTTCGATTCGATACGGCGTGGCGAGCGCAAGGCCGAGCGTGCGAAGGCCGAGCTGGTGGAAGCCAATTTGCGCCTCGTGGTTTCGATTGCGAAGAAGTACACCAACCGCGGCTTGCAGTTCTTGGACTTGATCCAAGAAGGTAACATCGGCTTGATGAAGGCGGTCGACAAGTTCGAGTACCGCCGCGGCTACAAGTTCAGCACTTACGGCACTTGGTGGATCCGCCAAGCGATCACGCGTGCGATTGCCGATCAGGCGCGCACGATTCGTATTCCGGTCCACATGATCGAGACCACGAACAAACTCGTGCGGACGAGTCGCTACTTGGTGCAGGAGCTCGGGCGTGAGCCGACGCCGGAAGAGATCGCCGAGAAGATGGAGCTGCCGCTCGACCAGGTGCGCAAGGTGCTCAAGATCGCCAAGGAGCCGCTCAGCCTCGAGACGCCGATCGGCGAAGAGGGCGATAGCCACTTGGGCGACTTCATCGAGGACAAGAGCGCGGTTTCGCCGGTCGACTCAGCCATCAGCAGCAACTTGCGAGAGCAGACCCGTAAAGTGCTCAAGACGCTGACTCCACGCGAGGAGAAGGTGCTGCGCATGCGCTTCGGCATCGGCGAGAAGAGCGACCATACGCTCGAAGAGGTCGGACAGGACTTCGAAGTGACCCGCGAGCGCATCCGTCAGATTGAGGCCAAGGCCCTGCGCAAGCTGCAGCACCCGAGCCGCTCCAAGGAGCTCAAGAGCTTCATCTGACCGTCACGATCGTCTGCGTTTCGCGCAGTCGAGGGTAAGACGAAATTGACGGAGGCCGCCCCCAAGTGGGCGGCCTTCGGCGTTTTGGGAGTCCCATTCGCACACCCAACGAGCCCGCAGTGTTCGAGTTTGGTACGTACGTGACTGCAGGTGGCTGTAGGGTTAACGCGTTGGCGCGGGACCCAATGTTTCTTCTGTGTAAACCACTGCAGGCACCGCCGCGAGTGAGTCCTCGGTTTGCTTCGTCGAGCGACCTTGAGGATTGCTTCAGTGTTTCCAGGTCCCCTGTTCAAAAAAAAGGCCCCGAAGTCAGTTTAGGACCATTTATTTCGAGTCAGTTTCACATCCCCTCCCGAAGCAGAAACACAGTTTCCCCATCATTGCTGCGAGTGGTGATCAGTTGCGGGATGGTTTCTTGTCCATGTTCGTACTGCGCGCACGGTCCTTGTGGCAGTGGAAAGTGAACTGTTTCGTGCTCGCAACCTAAGCTGGGGCTGATCCAAGGCTCTTGAAGCGACATTCTCGGCGCGTACTTTGGTCTCGGCAACGCAGCGGCATCTCGCTGCCTTCGACCAGGACCGAGGACACGATGCAGAACGAGACTCCCAGCGCCGATCTGAGGGATCAGACCATACTCTTGCCCGACGCACGTCAGCTCGCAGGGCTAGAGGAGGTGGTGACTCGCATGGGGGCGAGCGTCGTCCGTTATCGGGTCTCGGACCTAGCCTCGGGTACACGCACCGTCGAACGCTGGCTCGCCGAGCTGATCGAGGGCGAGTACGACGACGTGATCTTCGCGACCGGCCAAGGAGTCCACCTGCTCACCGAGTTCGCAACCGCGCTCGGCAAGGAACGCGAGTTGATGGTGGCGCTGCGCGCCGTGCGCGTGATCGCGGTGGGTTCGAAGCCAGCACGCGCTCTGAGTGAGCTCGGGATCCCCGTTGCGCTGCGCGCGGCTGCGCGCGGTGCGGACGGCCTGATGGCGTCGCTCGCGGATGTGGACCTCGTGGGGCACGTCGTGGGCGTCCAGCACTGGGGACCCGAGCACGATCCGCGCGTTGCAGAGTACCTCGAGAGCGTGGGCGCCAAGCCCCGCTTGGTATCGAACGCGCCGGGCGGCGATCACACCGCAGACGAACTGATCACGCGCTTGCTGACGGCTCAACGCGCATCCGTAGTGTTCACCAGCGTCAGTCAAGTGACCTGGTTGTTCGAGGCTGCCACGGGCAGCGGGAGAGAGCGAGATCTAGCTGCTGCGCTCGCCAGCATTCGCGTCGTCGCTACGGAGTCCGTATCCGACGCGCTGCGGGCCAGGAACGTGCATGTGCACACCGTGCCGTCGCGTTCCCTGATTGTTCAACCGAGACCGGAGGATATGATGGCAATATTCGTTGGCACAGGTAACGGCGCGGTTCGCCGCGCTGCTACGCCGCTGTCCCGTGGACGCAGCGTTCGCACACGCGATGGTGGAGTTGCCGAGGTTCGGCGCGTCGTCGTCGTGGGTAACGGGATGGTCGGGCAACGCTTCATGGAGCGTTTGCGCCATCACGACGAAGCCGAGCAATTCGAGATCAGCGCCTTCTGCGAAGAGCCCAGGCCCGCTTATGACCGCGTCAATCTGACCAAGTACTTCGAGAGCCGCGATCCCGCCAAGCTGCGCATGGCCGATCCGGAGTGGTACGAGAACAACCAAGTTCAGCTGTTGCTCGGGCAGCGCGCGATGAAGATCGACCGCCGCCGCAAGGTGATCCTCTCGAGCAATGGCGTCGACGTGCCCTACGACTATGCCGTCTTGGCTACGGGTTCCGTGCCCTTCGTGCCGCCCATCCCCGGGGTCGACAAGATCGGCGTGTTCGTCTACCGCACGATCGAGGATCTAGAGGCGATCATCGCGTACGCGAAGAAGTGTCGTAACGTTGCGGTGATGGGCGGCGGCTTGCTGGGCTTGGAGGCGGCCAAGGCCGTCTGTGAGTTGGGGCTCGACGCTCACGTCGTCGAATTTGCGCCGCGCTTGATGCCGCGGCAGCTCGACCAAGCGGGCGCGGGGCTCTTGGCGCGCAAGATCCGCGAGTTGGGGGTGAAGGTTCACACGGGGCGCAACACCGCCCGCGTGATGGGCGAAGACGTCGTCAGCGGCTTGCGTTTTGCCGACGGCGAGCGCCTCGACGTCGACATGGTGGTCGTGTCTGCGGGTATCCGCCCGCGCGACGACATCGCGCGCGAGGCGGGGCTGCGCGTGGGTGAGCGCGGCGGCATCGTCGTCGATGATCGCCTGCGCACCAACGATCCCGACATTTTCGCGATCGGCGAGTGTGCGCTGCATCGCGGCATGATCTATGGCCTGGTGGCCCCGGGTTACGACATGGCAGACGTCGTCGCCCAACAACTGTGCGCCTCCAAGGGCGAGTTCACGGGCGCCGACATGTCCACCAAGTTGAAGCTGATGGGCGTCGACGTAGCGAGCTTCGGTGACGCCTTGGCAACCTCGGAGCGCTCGATCGTTTACGAAGATCTGGTCAAAGGCGTCTACAAGAAGCTCGTTCTGAGCGACGACGGCGCACGCCTGATTGGTGGCTGCCTGGTTGGAGACTCGAACGAGTACGCGCAGCTGCACCACTTGGTCAAGAGCGCGTCCGCACTACCGCCTGCGCCCGAAGCGCTGATCTTGGGGGCGCGCGGTGGCGCCGAGTTCAAGACCGAG
Organism: Polyangiaceae bacterium; assembly: GCA_036263015.1. GTDB lineage: Bacteria > Myxococcota_A > Polyangia > Polyangiales > Polyangiaceae > SZUA-265. Next base: position 8,847 of record DATAHU010000173.1, read on the forward strand.
TTGCCCGATGAAGCGCAAGTTTGCTCCTGCAACAACGTCTGCAAAGGCGACATCACACGCGCAGTACGGGAGCAGGGCTTGCTCACGCTGGGCGACGTCAAGAAGTGCACGAATGCGGGCACCGGCTGCGGCGGTTGCGTGCCCTTGGTCACCGATCTGCTGATGAGCGAACTATCGCGTGCGGGTCGCGCAGTAAAGGCGACCTTGTGCGAGCACTTCGAGCTCACGCGCCAAGAGTTGTTCCACATCATCAAGGTCAAACAACTCAAGAGCTTCAAAGAGGTCGTGCAGCACTGCGGTCGCGGCGAGGGCTGCGAAATCTGCAAACCCACGGTCGCTTCGATCTTGGCCAGCGTCGTCAACGACTTGATCGTCAATCACGATCACCTGCAAGACACCAACGATCGATTCCTCGCGAACATCCAACGTCAAGGCCTGTACTCGGTCGTGCCCCGCGTTCCGGGCGGAGAGCTCACGCCCGAGAAACTGATCGTGCTCGGCGAAGTCGCCAAGAAGTACGGCCTCTACACCAAGATCACGGGCGGTCAGCGCGTGGACTTGTTCGGAGCGCGTGTCGAGCAATTGCCGGACATCTGGGAAGAGTTGGTCAACGCGGGCTTCGAGTCGGGACACGCGTACGGCAAGGCGCTGCGCACCGTGAAGAGCTGCGTCGGCTCGACCTGGTGCCGCTACGGCGTACAGGACTCGGTCGGCATGGCGATTCGTCTGGAGAATCGTTACAAGGGCATCCGTGCCCCGCACAAGCTCAAGTCCGCGGTCAGTGGCTGCGTGCGTGAATGCGCCGAGGCCCAGAGCAAAGACTTCGCGCTGATCGCGACCGAGAAGGGCTACAACGTGTTCGTCTGTGGCAACGGCGGAGCCAAGCCGCGCCACGCGGATCTGCTGATCGCCGACGTCTCCGAAGAGGACGCGATCAAGTACCTCGACCGCTTCATCATGTTCTACATCCGGACCGCGGATCGCCTGATGCGCACCAGCGTGTGGCTGGAGAAGCTCGAGGGCGGCCTGGAGCAACTGAAGAACGTGATCCTGCACGACACCCTCGGGATCTGCGCCGACCTCGAAGCCGAGATGCGGCACCTGATCGACACGTACCAATGCGAGTGGACGAGTGTCGTGCGCAATCCCGAGCTGCGCGCCAAGTTCAAGCACTACGCCAACAGCTCGGAGGGTGATCCCACGGTCGAGATGGTGGAGCAACGCGAGCAACGTCGACCCGCGGATTGGGTCAAATCGCCTGCGCCTGCGGAGCCCCGCAGGTTACCGGTACTGCGCGCTTCTTGGGTCAAGGTCGCGCGTGCCGGGGACATCCCCGAGAATGCCGGTCTCACGATCAAGTACGGCAATGCTCAGATCGCGGTGTTCAACTTCGCGTCGCAAGGCAAGTGGTACGCCACTCAGAACCAATGCCCGCACATGAAAGACATGGTGCTGTCGCGGGGCATCATCGGCGATCAGAGCGGTGTGCCCAAGGTGGCGTGTCCGATGCACAAGAAGACGTTCTCGCTCGAAGATGGCAGTTGCCTCTCGGGGGAGAACTACCAAGTGGCGACCTTCCCGGTCAGGGTCGACAATGGCGACGTGTACTTGGAGCTTCCACCCGTCGAGCAGACCGAGCAGCTCGTGGGCTGTGACCGCCATGGCCGCGCGAGCCACAGCTTGGTGGAGAGCGCCGTCTCGGCCGCCGAGTGAGACGCCAGGGGCGGCGAGAAGAGCTCGCGGCCCCGCCATCGCCAAGAGCCCGCCCGCGTGCCTGTGCACCCGGAGCGGGCTCTTCTCGTTCGTGCGCTCGGCAGGCGGGTGGCGCGCGCTTTCGGGGTGCGCTACCAGTTGCCGTCGATGGACGTCCACACCCTGCTCACGAGCCGCAGCACGGTTCACGACTACGATACTTCCGCGCTACCCACGGGCGCCCTCGAGCGCGCCTTCGAGGCGGCGCTCGCCGCACCCAATCACCGGATGACCGAGCCCTGGCGCTTCGTGATCGCGGGGCGAAACGCGCGCGAACGTTTGGTCGAGATCTCGGTCGGGTTGAAGTCGAAGGGTGCAGTGCCCCGGCCCGAGTTGGTCGAGCGCACGCGCAAGAAGATGCTGCGTTCCGCGGAGCTGGTGGTCGTGAGCCAAGTGCTCAATGCCGACCCCGAAACTGCGCGTGAAGATTACGCAGCAGTGGCTTGCGCCATTCAGAACCTGTGCTTGTCGTTGTGGGCCGAGGGGGTGGGGTCGAAGTGGAGTACCGGTGGCGTCACGACGACGGCTGAGACTTACGCGTTGCTCGGCATCGACTCCAGCAAAGAGCAAATCGTCGGCTTCGTTTGGGTGGGGATCGCAGCCCAAGGCGCAAGCAAGACCAAGCGCAGGCTGCAAGTGCACGACGTCGTGCGCCGCGTACCCTGATGGACGCGCCTTCGATACTCGCAGGGTTGTTACCCGACGGCGTCGAGTACGCCGATGGCGACCCACGCCAGCTCGGTGAGCTCGAAGGCCTGATGCCGGAAGAGTACGCCGCCATCGAGCGTGCCGTTCACACGCGGCGCATCCAATACGCAAGTGCCCGGCACCTGGCGCGGCGTGTTTTCTCGCGCCTTGGCTTGCCGCCTCGCGCGCTGCTCAATCGAGCCGATCGCAGCCCGATCTGGCCCGAGGGTTACTACGGCGCCATCACCCACACCGAGTTGTGGTGTGCGGTTGCGGCCGCGCGTGAAGGCACCGTAGGGGGCATCGGGATCGACGCCGAGCACGCAGCGGCGCTCGAAGTCGGCGTCGTCGAGCGCGTGCTCACGCTCAATGAACGCGCGCGCATTGCAGCGAGCGGTCACGAACCGACCGAGTGGGGCGCGTTGTGGTTCTCAGCAAAGGAGAGCGTCTACAAATGCGTCTTTCCGCACGTTGGGCGCTTCATCGATTTCACGGAGGTCGAACTCGAGTTCGATCACCAGACGCTCACCTACCGCGCTCAGGCTGCGGGCGCGAAACTCGCGGCCCAGCACGGTCGATTGCTGAGCGCGCTGGAAGGGCGCTTCGCGAAGCTCTCACTCGCCGAAGATGCCGCGCCATCGACCCCCCGCGCGAGCGCCCGCCGTCAGTGCCCGACGCTTTGGGTGACCTCGGCGGTTCTGCCGCCCGCGCGCTGATTGAAGGCTGGGATTAGCCGTGGTGGGCGTGCAAGTGCTCGACCCCCAAATTCCAAGAGCACTTGCGGGGCGTTTTCAGCCGCCGTCGAGCACGTCACCGTCGTCTTCGGGCGGTGTGGCGTCGCTCAATTCGTCGAGATAGCCGTCGGGCAGACTCACGGTCTGCGTGCCCGAACTCTTGCCGCGTGGAACGCGAATCGCGTCCGGTGGAAATGGGGTGTCTTTGGGCAAGCGCGCCGCGACCGCTTCGAGCTCGGCCAAGCTGCGAACTTGCATGAACTCTTGGCGAAAGGCTGCGCTGCCGCGGAAGCCCTTCGTGTACCAAGTCGTGTGGCGACGAAAGGCGCGGACGGCGGGCCCTTCGCCGAACCACTCGCACAGCCAGCGCGCGTGCAAGAGCATGATCCGCACCACTTCGCCTAGCTGTGGTGGGTTATCGGGCTCCTTGCCGTCGAAGACCGCTGCCAGATCGCGGAACAGCCAGGGGCGACCCAAGCAACCGCGGCCCACCACGACGCCATCGCAACCGGTCTTGCGCATCATGCGCAGAGCATCGTGCGCTTCCCAGATGTCGCCATTGCCGAGCACCGGGATCTTCAAAGCCTGCTTCAGCTCGGCGATCGCGTCCCAACGCGCCTCACCATCGTAAAGTTGTGCGGCAGTGCGCGCGTGCAGAGCGACGGCGCTGCAGCCTTCGGCTTCGGCGATGCGCCCCGCTTGCAGGTCGGTGCGCAGTTCATCCGTCACACCCATGCGGAACTTCAAGGTCACGGGGATGCTGCCCGCGGCGCCGACTGCGGCCTTGACGATGTTCTGCAGCAGCTGGGGTTTGAGCGGAATCGCGGCGCCGCCGCCCTTGCGGGTCACCTTGCGCACCGGACAGCCGAAGTTCATGTCGATGTGATCGACCTTGCCCTCCGACACCAAGCGCAGCACGGCCTCGCGCACGTAGTGCGGATCCACGCCATAAAGCTGAAGGCTGCGTGGGGTCTCGTCGGGGCCGAAGTCGGCAAGCTTCAACGCGCGCGCCCGCTCTTCGGCCAAGGGACGCGCGGCGATCATCTCGCTCACGTAAAGGCCCGCGCCGAACTCGCGACAAATTCGTCGAAACGGGTAGTTGGTGACGCCCGCCATGGGCGCCAGCACCACGGGCGGCCAGATATTCAAGGGGCCGATCTGCAAGCGCGCGAACTCGCCCGGCTGCGCCACCTTCGTCGCGCGGTTCAGTTCGCTCTTGTACACGTCGTCCATGGCGTGGGGGTCTTGTCGTTCTCGGGGCGAATTGCAAGCCTGGAGCGCGGCGCCACGCGGGCGCTTCTGCTGCCGGTCCCGAGTGCCCGCTTCGGAACACGGTGTCCGTGGTGGCACCGGGTAAACACTCGAGACCTCGGCTTGCTGGCGAGCCCCGCGCGCCGGGGCCCAATTCGGCCTTGCGCACTTGGCTGGAGGGAGGGATTGGGCGTCTTTTTCAGTATCAGTGCAGCGCGCAGCCTCGGGCTGGCCGTGGGAAGGCAGAGAACGAGTTCGGGCGTGCTTCGAACTAGAGCGGGCCGAGCCCTGATGATAACCCACGGCCGCGTGAGGAGTGAGGACACGCCCAAGGCCGACGTCGATACTGGTTTGCTGGCGCACTTGCGGGCTGCGGCGCTCGACGGGGCAGGCCTCGGCGCTTTGACGGCCTGCCTGATGGCGCTCGCCGACAGCGGCGCCTTGGTCAGCAAGGGAGCGCGCGGACTGTTAACCAGTTTGCCGCACTTTACGATCTTGCTTGGCTTCTCGGCCTCGATCACGTGGGGCGTGTGCGGCGTTTGGCTGGCGCTGGTGAGTCACTTCGAAACCCAGTCCCGGGATCTCCTTTCGCGACGACAAACCGTCCGCGAGTGGTTGGTTGCTGCGGTCATGGGACTACCGCTCGTCGCCTTTGGGTTGTGGGTTCCGTTCGGTTGGATCGCGGAGCACTGGCCCGCTCAGTCGTATAGCGCCCGTATCGCGGATCTGATCGCCGAGCTCAGCGTCGCGGGGACCGCGATTGCGAGCGTGGTTGCGGTGCGACGTTTCGTGGTCGCGTATCGTTCGCTGGCTTTGCCCCGCTACCATTGGCCCTTGCTGGGCGCGATGCTCGCCGTGGCCTTGGCTTGCTACTGGGCGGATGCGCGAGTCCTGGTCGGCCTGTACGACGACTTTCATCAGGGCTTGGGCGTTGCGTTTGCGCTCGCGCTTTCGGCGTTCTCGGTACTCGGGCTCTGCAGTCGCCCCAATTGGCGTGGCTTGGTGGGCCGCTATGCGCAGCGTGCCGCTGGGGCGTTCATCGTGCTTGGCGCTGTCGAGTTCTCGATCGACGCGCGCGCCTGGCAACAGGCAGCAGCGCTGGAGGGCGCGCTGACGACTCAGCGTGCGGTGGGATTGTGGAGCTCGATCGCCGATCTGGATGGGGATGGCTTCTCGGGCTTGTTCGGTCTCAACGACTGCGCCGTGCTCGATGCCAGGCGTTCACCGGGCGCACTGGATGTGCCGGGCAATGGCGTTGACGAGGATTGCTCCGGGGCGGATGCGCGCTGGCCCGATCCCGTGCCTCTAGCCGCCGCCGTCGGCCAAACGACGGGCTTGAATGTCCTGTTCATCAGCATCGATACCCTGCGCGCGGACCGCCTATCCGCTTACGGCAATCGGCACAATACGTCCCCGAACATCGATAGCGTAGCCAAACGTGGTCTGCTGTTTACGAACGCCTTCTCTCAGGCGTCCAAGACCTTCGAATCGATTCCATCGTTCATGAGCGGGTTGTATCCCACCAACATTCCGCGAGATTTCATTCACCTGAAGAAGGGACGGTCCAAGCCTTATATCTATACCATCCCGCGCCAGGCTCGCCTGTTACCCGAGCTGTTCAAGAAGAAGGGATACAAAACCCAAGCCGTCGTCGCGATCGATATGTTGCGACAGCTGAGTCTGGACCGGGGGTTCGATGACTTCGTAGTCAAGCGTGACGTCATGCCGGACGTCAAAAGACTCTTGGGTGACGTGCAGTCTCCCTTCTTTATGTGGGTTCATTTGGTCGATCCACATAGCCCATACATCAAGCACAAGCGCTTCGACTTCGGCGACAAGGATATCGATCGCTATGACAGCGAGGCGGCCTATGACGATGCCTTCGTCGGCGAGATCTTGCAGTTGTTGGAACAACGCAAGCTGAGCGATCACACGATCGTGGTCATCACGGCCGATCACGGCGAGGAGTTCCGCGAGCACGGCGGACAGTTCCACCCGCCCAAGCTCTACCACGAGCTGTTGCATGTGCCGCTCGTGATTTCCGTCCCTGGAGAACCAGCGGCAAAGCTCGACGACGTCGTCGAGCTGGTGGATATCGTGCCCAGTCTTTGTCTCAAGCTGGGGCTCGGGGATTGCGAGGACTTCGACGGTGATAGTCTGTGGCCCGACGCGGCGCGCGCCTCGAAACCCCGCGCACAGGCCGATCTCGGCGCAGCTGAAGTGGACACGAGTGAGGGAGCGTTCTCCGAGGTGCGTTACGCGCCACGGCTTGGGATCTTGATCTCGCGCTCGATCACCACGCCGCGCTGGCGCTATACGGAGTATCGAACGTCGGCCCACCGCGAGCTCTTCGATCTGGTGAACGATCCGGGTGAACACGAAAATGTCATCGCTCTACAGCCCGAGCTCGCCCGGACCTTGCACGAAGCGAGCTCGCTCAGGCCCTATCGGCGCGTGGCGGAG
>DATAHU010000174.1:0-3699 GCA_036263015.1 Polyangiaceae bacterium
GCGGCTCGGTTCACGTCATGCGGCAATCGAAGTGACGAGCCAAGCTTTGAGTCGCGGTTACGCCAAGATGTGGCGCTTCGACATCGGCGTCTTCACCAACTTGACGCAAGATCACTTGGCGGCGCACGGTTCGTGGGAGCACTACTTGGCCAGCAAAGCGCAGCTCTTCGTGCACTTGGGCCCGGGAGGCACCGCTGTCTTCAACGCCGCAGATCCGTGCTCGCAATTGCTCGATCAAGTAACGGCTCCGGATGTACACCGGCTCTGGTACGGAGTCCCCTCACGCGGGGAACTGACTCACGCGACGGATCTAGCGGCGCGCGAAGTCGAGATCACCTTGGCGGGCACGCGAGTAGTCCTCGAAGACTCGCCGCTGGCCGCCAAGTTCGGCGGAGAACTCCGCACGCAGCTGCTCGGCGAAGTCTTCGCCGAGAACTTGCTGGCAGCGGCTTGTGCGAGCGTGGCAGCGGGGATCGACCCCGAGGAAGTAGCGCGCAATTTGGCCGCGTGCCCGCGCCCTGCGGGGCGTTTCGAAGTGATCTCGGAAGCGCCGATCGTAGCCATCGACTACGCGCACACGCCAGATGCAATGATTCGCACCTGCCAAACCGCGCGCACCCTGGCCGGTAAAGAGCGCCTGTTCGTCGTCTTCGGCGCAGGCGGCGGAGCCGACCGTGACAAGCGCGAGCCCATGGGGCGCGCTGTAGGTGAATCCGCCGACGAGGCGTTCATCACCAACGACAACCCGCGCAACGAACCTCCGGAAGCCATCGCCAAGGTGCTCGCCCAGGGCTGTCGCAAAGGCGGCCGCGCGCACGTACAGATCATCCTCGACCGACGCGAAGCGATCTTCGCGGCGATTCAAAAAGCGCGGCCCGGCGATTGTGTGCTGATCGCCGGCAAAGGACACGAATCGACTCAAACCGTCGGCAAAGTGTCGACGCCGTTCTCCGACGTCGCGGTCGCCAAAGAGGCGTTGATGCGACGTGATTCGGGGGCGATTTAGCGCTTAGGGCAGTCCACCGAACGCGGGATGCTCTTGAAAGACCGACAATGCTTCGCCGCGGGCCACACTCAATCTTGCAGGCCGCATCGAAGGATGACCCGCTGTGTGCGGTTTTCGTTGTAGGTCCCACGGGTAAACACTTTCGCGGACCCCGACGTCGCACGAGAGTGGCGCTAAAGCTGCGCGATTTCAGCCCGATGAGTACCGCGACCGGTAACGTACCGCGAGTAGCCGACTGTGTTCCGTTCGGTTACGTTTTCGAGCCAAAGGCTCCTCGGCCGAACCGGTGCGCAGCGCCGATGCTGCCCATGGGCCGAGCATCAGGTGCAGCGAAAACGATGTCTTTCGAATTTTTTTCGAGGCCCCCAAAAATCTTGGAACACCCGAGGGCATTTGTAGCTTGGCGCATTCGTACGACCGTTTCAGATTCACCGCGCCTCACCCGCGGGCTAAAGACCGTTGGCTCACAAGGAGTACCCCAGATCCATGGCAACCAAGCGCAACTTCCTCAACATCGCCTTCATCGCCACCCTTGCCGCAAGCGCGGGATACGCGGCGTTCAGCCCGACGACGGCGAGCGCCAAGCTGCACACGAGTGATCAGGAATTCAAGTGCGAAGACATCGGCAAGAATGGCTCCAAGCTCTCGCCGGCGTCGAAGGCGGCGCTCAAGGATGCGTGTACGAAGGCAGGCGTCAAGACGTACGGCGACATGGGCAAGAAGGTGATGAAGCCGTGGCTCGACAAGGCCAAAACCAAGATGGACGGGCTCAAGTGTGGTAGCTGCCACAACGATGGGAGCGGCCTCGATGGGACCAAAGACGACGGCTACTCGAAGTTCGATGATTTTGTGAAGAACAGTAAGTAGCCCGAACTAGTAGACGCTTCTATCGAAGGCATCCGAAACCTCGGATGCCTTCTCTGTTTTCAGCGCTCGCCGCGCGTTACACCACTCAACGACGCGATCCATCGAGCCGATAACGCGCTTGGTCCAAATGGAAATGGTCCTTGTGATTGGCGTCGAAATACGGCGTGAGCACGACCGAGAACGCGCCGTCGTCGAACAAGCGGTTCGCGAGCGCGTGGAGGAATAGCGCTTCCGGCGTAACGGGCGCCTGGTCGAGCGGGCCAAAGTCTTTGAGCACGCTGATTGTCTTCCAGTTCTCGAGCTGGAACGACTGCAGATCGATGGCGTTGCCGTAACTGTGTTCGCTCACCATGTCTTGGAAGCGCGCCATTTTTCGGCAATTGTAAGTCCCTATTTGCGTTATCTTGCGGATGCGACTGCCGAGATACTGCTGAGCTAGCTCTTGTGCGATCGCTTCGAAGCGCGCCAGGCCAATCGCCATGCGACACGTGAGCTGCGGGTGCGGACTGAAACGGATCTGCTGTGGACCTTGCTTGTAGAGCACCACCTGCTCTGCGCCACAGGTGAATGTGTCGCCGCGCTTTTGTTTCAACGGGAACGCGCTCGGCTCGAACTGAACCCCTGCCGTAGTAAGCCGCGCGTCGCAATCGGGGAGCGGCGCGGGCGGGGCGACGACATAGTCGTTCTCCGGGTCGAAGTCGGCCATGCCCTGGTCGGGGACGGGCACTGGCGCGGAGTTCGCGCTCGGTGCAGCCGCCGTTGCCCCGACGGCGCTGGGCGGCGTGCCCGCAGCGGGAGCCGACACCACCGGCGCCACTGCGAGCACGCCCGTCGGGGGCCGCGACGGATCAGGGCCTTGAACGGGATCCGTCGCGGAGTGCGAGCACGCCAAGAGCGCGCTCGCAGTCAACACCAGCTGCACTGGGAGACGCCGCATTTTCAGCGCCCTGGTCGGCTCAATTTTCGGCCAAGACGACGAGCTTGTCGCCCTCTTCGAGCGTCACCATTTCCGACTTCAGCGGGTTCAAGAACACGCCGTAACCCTTCGTGGGATCGTTCTTGAGCTTGATGCGACGGTAACCGATCGCGGTGTGGCCGCGCCGGCGCGCTGCCTCGACCAGGCTGTAGAAACTGAGCGGCTTGCCGAGCGACACATAGTCCTCAATCGGCTTCAAGTAGATCTCCGAGCCTTCGGGAGAGAACAGGTCGTTGAACACCGCGTTCAAGTCCTTGTTTTCAGAAATCTGAGACATCATCAAGCTGATCAACTTGCCACCGACGATGAAGTCGTCCGCGCGGGTGACCTCGGCCAAGTTGCGGTTGCGCATGTCCAGCATCTCGCTGACCAAGCCTACGTCCTTGCCGCTCTTGTCGACGATCTGACGCAGATGCAACAGAGCGATCAGCGTCCGCGCGTCCGCTTTTTGGATGTCGAGTTCGTCCGAACACATCAGGATCACGTGGTCGAACGACGGTACATTCAAGTCGTCCAGGGTGCGTCGATCGGTCGTGTCACCCTCTTTGAACGTGAGCGTCATGCGCTTCAAGGCGCACTCTTCCTTGAGCGTCTCGGCATGCGCCGGATCGTCCGAAACGATGGTGACCTCCGAGCCCTCGGCCACGTATTCATCCATTTGAGTGATCATGCCCGGGACGCGCCAGTTGTACCCCAGGATTAACGTGCGCTCCGTGGGTTGGGGGCGCATGCTCGGGTTCCTGAGCGCTTCTTCGTCGATCGCCGGGCTCTTGTTGCCACCCAGCTTGATCATGCTGTCGTCCTCGGCGATGACGATCAGTTGGTCCCCCTTGCCGATCACGGTGTCCAT
>DATAHU010000175.1:0-14045 GCA_036263015.1 Polyangiaceae bacterium
GAACGCTCCCCAACCGTCGGCATCGAAGCCCCACATTCCGGGACTCGTCTGGTGAACTTGGCCGTAGAACAGCAAGGCGCGATCCTTCACACGGATGCCGTGACCCGGCCAGAACCAGTGTTCATCTTTCTCGGGCACGAAGCTGGAGGGCTGCCCATCTCGAGTGCCCCAGTAGAATTGGATGAACGCGCGTGAAGGGTCGTAGCCCGTTTGAACGGCCAGCGAGTTGCGGACCATGGCACTTGCAGCGTCATCGTCGCGCGCAGAGTTGGTCGCAACGAATGTATCCCCGAACAACCACAGCACGCGGCCCTCGCCGTCGGGCCCTAGGCCAAGATCGACCGAGTAAGCGCCGTCGGCGCCCATGAAGCGCGGATCGCCCTGAAAGAGACGATTTGCTTCGGGCCACGCTTGCGCCTCGAAGCGCGAATCATCAGCACAACCAAGCGTCGTCGCTTGAGCGAGCAAAGCCGCGACGATGGAGCGTAGTGCTGTAGACATGGCAAATGCGCCCGGACCAATCGGACCCTTTGCATGCTACACGTCGAGCAGGCGACTGAAAAAGCCTTTTCAGCCCCCTGCTACGATCGCTGTCAAATGCTGCCGTGCGGTTGTGTGGCAGATGTTAATCCGACGAGTCGCGAACTGAGCTCGTACAAGCCATCGCGCAATTGGCGATCATGGGCTTCTGGGGTGGGCGACCCGAGCGAGTCCCCTGGAGCCCTCACGTGCGAATGCCTGCGAGTGCTTCGTCGATCGCGCGATCTGGACGAGCGCGCCCTTTTGGGAACGCGCCGTCGAAATGCGAGGAGCCGTTTGTGGGCCTCCGAACGTCTGTTGCCCGCATGAAGTTGCCCGCCGACCTGTTTTCATCTCTCGATCTTCGTGCTTGGACCGTTGCGGTCGCCTTTACAATCGTTGGTTGTTCACAGGGCACTGCTGAACGCACCGAATCCGGGCAACCCGTGGATGTGAGCGAGGGTACGCCGGCCACGCCCGCCGGGCCGACGACGTCTTGGACTGCACCTGCCGCGCCACCCGTTGGTAGTCCCGTTGCCACCTGGGGGCAGCTGGCTGTCTCGGATGTTCACCTGGTGTCTGCTACGGGACAGAACGTGCAGCTCAAGGGCGTGAGCAGCATGTGGCTCAACTGGGAATCGCGCGCGTTCGCCGAGAACAAAGACGGAATGGGCTGGATGCGTGACAACTGGAATCTTTCGCTGATGCGGGCAGCGATGGGTGTCGAACCCTCTGGTGCCTACTTGAGCAACCCAAGCGCGGCCATGAACAAGGTTCGCACCATCGTTCACAACGCCATCGACCAAGGCGTGTACGTGCTGATCGACTGGCATGATCACCACGCCCAGTTGCATCCGAGCGACGCCGTCACCTTCTTCGACACGATGTCGAAGGAGTTCGGCTCGTTTCCGAACGTGATTTACGAGCCCTTCAACGAGCCGAACTGCGCAACCCAGGTCGACAATTGCTCGGACGACGAGCGACTCGCGTGGCCAGAGCTCAAACAGTACCACGAGCAAGTCGTAGCGGCGATTCGCGCAAACGATCCCGACAACGTGATCGTGCTCGGCACGCCGAGTTGGTCACAAGAGGTCGACCAAGCTGCCGCGAATCCGTTGTCGGGCAGCAATCTGATGTACACCTTGCACTTCTACTCCTGTAGTCACACCGCGTGGCTTCGCGATCGGGCCCAACAAGCTCTGCAAGATGGTTTGCCCATCTTCGTCACCGAGTGGGGCGCCACGGATGCCGATGGTGGGACCGACGGACTGTTGTGCTTGGACGAAGCGCAGGCGTGGCACGATTGGATGAACAGCAACAGCGTCAGCTGGGCTGCGTGGAAGTTCGACTCCTGCAAAGACTCGACCTGCTTCTTCAACTCCAACGTGTCACTGAGCGGAGGTTGGACCGACGCGGAACTGACGGGTCACGGGCCGTTCGTGCGGGATCGCATGCTGGAAATGCCAGCAGCCGCAGCCGCTGCGTCGACGGGCCCCTGAGGCCTGTCCCCCCGTCATTCGAGGGCCTGATATTCGAGACTCAGCAGTTCTTCGGTTGGCCCTGCGTGGGCACTCACATCTTGGCCGCGGAAGAAGCGCTTCGTGGCCAGTTCCAGCAACGGGAAGTCTTCGCGGGTGTCGCCGTAGGCGTAGACGGTCTCGAAGCGTTGCAGGTCGAACTGACGTCTCACTCGCCGCGCTTTCTCGGGCCCGGTGCAGTCACCCTCGAGATAGCGGCCGCTGCAATAGCCGCCTCGGACCTCGAGTCGAGTGCTGATCACCTGCAAGCCGAGCGGCTCGGCCCACGGCAACAGATACAGATCGAGTGAGGCAGAGACGAGCGCAATCGTGTCGCCCTGTTCCCGATGAAACCGAATCCGCTCGAGTGACGACTTGCGCATCACGTTTGGAAGCGTGTCGCGCGCGTAACGCGCGCCGAGCTCATGCAGCGTTTCGAGCTTGGCACCCGCGAAGGCGGCAACGGCCGCCGCTTGTCGCATGTGCGTAGCTCTGAGCATGCGCAGGCGATGAGCCAGCAAGGCTGGGGCCAGAACTGCGGTTCCGAGCACTTGCCGAGGTTTGCTCGTCGCGTAATAAATGAACGGCGTAAACGTATCGGCGCTAGTGATCGTGCCGTCGAAATCGAAGAGCGCCAGGTTCATGTGCAGGTGTGGTGCGCCCGGATCTAGGTTATGGGCCCGTGAGGGGCCTTAATACCTTGGATTCGTTACAGGATGGACACGAGCCGTGCGATCTGCGAGCTCCAATGCGTCGACCGTTCGGCCCCAATGGGAGCATTTCAGACTTCGATCTCGGACTGACGTGCGCCGTTGACAATGAATATTGTGCCCTAGGCGCTTGTACCCGAGTGCGACATTGTCCCCGTCAGGCTGAGGCTCCCTCGTCTTTGCAGTCGTTGGTTGAAGCGAGCCCTTTCGCACTCTAGTTTATCTGCGAATGTCGCGTCCCCTTACACTTGAAACTTGGCTTTGCTCCCTGGCGCTTTTGACGGCAGCGACTGCGTGTTCGAATGCCGAGGATTCCAAATGCAACGCGGGCAGTGAAGGCTGCGCCTGCTACGGCAATCAGTCCTGTGACGAAGGGCTCGGATGCTTTTCGGGCTTGTGCGTCGATACGACCAAGCCAGCCAAAGGTCAGCAAGAGGCGGGCACGCCCCAGGGCGATGACGCGGGTGAAGCGATCAGCAAGCCTTCGCCGGCAGGACCATCGCAGCCAGCGCCAGGGGTTAATGAATCCCCGGGACAGGATCGCGATTCGGGCGCTCAGCTCAGCGCTTCAATCGATGGCTCCGACGCGGGCAGCGAATCGATGTCCGCCCCCGAGTCGACGAACCCAGACTCGACGACGGATCAGCCCACTGATCCAGATTCAGAGCCAGCTCCCGGGGGGCCCACGGCAGCGCCGGAGCCGACCGACGCCCCCAGTCAGCCGACCGTGCCCGATAATTCACCCGACGCCGGTAGCCCGATCCCGATCGACAGCTCCGGCGGACATCCGATCGTCTTACTCGTGGCCGAGCGTGGTTCGAGCATGCTGAACGAGAAGGACGTCGATGGCACCATCGTGACCGGGCAATGGAACGACTATCCGAGTCGTTGGGACCGCGTGCGAGAACTGGTCGCAGCGCTGGAGCCCTATGCCGGCGAGATCGCGTTCGGCGCTCTGTCCTACACGGGTGAGGGGATGGTTCAGTGTCCGGTCATCGCCGGTACGGTCGAACCAGCGACGGACGATTACGACAATCTGCGCGCGGCGTTCCCGCCCACCGACGAGGTGCGCCCCGAGGTCAAGGGCGAGTCGCCCGCCGACGCAGCGCTGCAAGTCGCGGTCGACAGTCTGACGGCCTTGCCCAACGACCGCGCCAAGTACATCTTGCTGTTCACTCGTGGCACGCCTGACACTTGCGCGCTGCCCGATCCGCAATGCGGGGGCGACAACGCGCTGCACGTGATCCAAACCGCGTTCACGTCGGGGATCCGAACGCTGGTCGTAGGCTTCAACGCCGCCGACGAGCCCGTGGCCAACGATTTGGCGCAAGCGGGCCGTGGTTTGCCGGTGCGGCCTCCAACCGAGGACGAGCAAACGTGCCTGTACACGGAGAGATCGGCAGAAGGACTGCAATTCGATTTCACGGACTGGCGCTCGTACACTGCCGCGACCTACGCCGCGGATGGCTACACCTATGCCGACGATTTGACGATCCCTCCCGATGACACCGAGGCGTTCTTGAACGTCGTGGAGCAGATCGCCACGGGCACGTTCTGAACAGCGCCCCGGGCGGTCGACTGCTGACAGTTTTTGGCAGTGCGGGGCGCTAAGAGTTCTCTGTCCCAAACCGGAGGAACTCAATGCGAAACCTGAATTATCTGCTGCTAGCCGTCAAAAATCCCCGCCACAGTGCCGTGCTCTACACCCGCTTGCTCGGGCGCGAGCCGGTAGAGGCCCAAGACACGTTCGTGCTCTACGTGTTGCCCAACGGCTTCAAGCTCGGGTTGTGGATCGACAGCGAGATGCAACCCAAGCCGCTGCCCGCCGGCGGCGTCGAGATCTCGTTTTCCGAAGACAGCAAAGAAAGCGTGCTCGCCAGCTACAAAGAGTGGAAGGGGCTCGGACTACCGATTTTGCAGGAACCGACCGAGATGGACTTCGGGTTCACCTTCGTTGCGGCAGACCCTGACGGCCACCGACTTCGCTCGTTCGTGCTCGCGGTCGATCCCAAGTGACGGCGCGCAAAGATTGCCCGTAAGGGCTAGTCTTGGACGTGCAAGAAGATCCCGTGTTTGTTGGCGGTAAACACGTCCGGGCGACCGTCGCCCGTGACGTCGCCGACGGCGAAGCTGCAGCCAACGCCGCTGTCAGAGTGGATCAAGTGAGGCACGAACTGCACGCCGCCCTCACGCACGAGCTCGAACCAATAGACGACTGCTGGATCCGTGGTACCCGGATCGGGCGTCGCACTCGGGTGAGCGTAATAGCGTTTGCCCGTGACAACGTCCAACAGACCGTCCCCGTTGATGTCCGCGACCACCATCGCGTGTTGCTGACTGAAGCTCTCGGCAGTCGCTTGGCTGGGCAAGATTTCGTGCGCCACGAATTCATTGGCTGAAATCTGTTCGAACCAGGCAAGGCCGTAGCCATGAGCGTTGAGGCTGCTCAACACGTCGGTATCGCCGTCCCCATCGACGTCGAAGCCGTACATCTGTGCGCCCCCCATCCCGCCTTCGGCGAAGTCTATCGCGTGATGGGTCCAGGCCTGTTCCAAGCTCGTGGGTTGTTCCCAGTAGCCGGTGGCTTCGAGTACGTCTGCCCGACCATCGCCGGTAACTTCGGCGATGCCCAGACCGTGGACGTAGGGGGTGGAGAATTGCTGCCCGCTGATCGGGGTGAATTGCCAAGGTTCGGAAGGCGGCAGGCTGGGCAGAGCGTAGCCGAGCTTTCCGTCAGTCATGAACACGAGTTGTTTGGCATCTCCCGGAAGCAGATTTGCAAAGGTCGGGGATTCGTTGCCCACGACGGCGTCGAACAGTTGGTGCACCGGCCATTCGGAGTTCAATCCTGCTGGTCCCGGATTATCGTACCAACGCGCATTGGGGGCGCCGTTGCCATTGGGTCCGCCCGGGTGGTCGATGGCGATCACGTCCAAATCACCATCGTCATCGAGATCGCCACCGAAGCTGAGGAAGAAGCTCGAATAGTGATCGAGGTCGAACGTTGGTGCTGCAGCGAGTTGGCCCAAGACTTCGAATTCGGGTCCGCGAAACCACAAAGGTCCCGCTATCAAGTCGACAACGCCATCGCCGTCGATGTCACCGATCGCAGCGCTCTCGGCATAGAAGTCGTTGGAGAGGACTCGGGTCGTGAATCGCACTTCAGCGTTCGGGAGCGGTACGCTGGCTGGGTCGTGCAGCGCGCTGGGCTCGGTACTGGGCTGGGCACTCGGTTGAGAACTGGGCCCGGGAGTGCTCTGGGTTACTGCGAGTTGCTCGCGCGCCCCATCTTTCGCGCAGCCGATGCTGAGCGCCGCGAGCACGATTGTCGAGACCACTGCGACGCGCATTGCCGAGATTGCCGTTTCAGGGGTTGGCTTGCCGTGTCAGTGAAGGCGCTCGTAGAGTTCGACCAAGAAGGGTGACATCATAGCAACGACGAACACGACGAAGCCAGCCGCCCAGAGCCACAAAACTCTGCTCGTGGGGACGCTTGGGCCATTGAGCCACGCAGCTTGCAGGAACGCGAATGTAACTTTGCCGCTGGGATTCAGATCCAAGCTCCACAGCAGTCCGGCACAAGCGTAGAGCACGCTGGAGGCGACCAAGTTCGAGGCCCAGGTCGGCGGATACAGGTCGTCGCGGTTCCAAACATAAACGTCGTAGAGCCAGCTCGCAGACAACAGCCACAGCGCGACGGCAGGTGACGCTTGCCATGCCGAGAGCTGGCGTCGAGTAATCCGCACCAACACGCCGACGACCCACGGGGCGGTCAGAAACGTGAGCGCGCTCATGAACCCCGCGTCGACCCAATCCCAAGTGGGATCACCAGTATACGGTGCGATCAGCATGAAACCGATTGCGGCCACCCCGAAGATCACGAGCTTCCAAGGTCGACACAGGAACCGCAGATAGCTGCCTTGGAACAACGCTAGTTCGCGTCGCCGCATCAATGCCAGGGCGCCGTTGAATGCCACGAACGTCAGCCAGCCGATCGTGTAGAGCCGAGCTGTTTCTTGGGGCATACGGGAGCGCCCAGCATGCCGGACAGTGCGACGCGTGAACAGGGGCAAGCCATCCACCGGGTGGAGCGCTGCTGCCTCGAAACGTGCAAGGGCCGAGCTGGGGATAGCTCGGCCCTTCGCGTTGGGCGCCGATCTCGAGTTTCGAATCCGGCGCTTGCGATCTAGGATCAGTGGGTTTGTTGAGCCGATTGCCCGCCGATCGTGTGATCTCCGTAAGCCTCGCGCGCCTGTTCGTCATTGGCGACGAGGATCGCCGTCGGTGTATCCGCTTCAGGCAGGATCACTTCGAAAGCAGCTGCCATGCCGCCATCGACTCCCGCGTCCGCTCCAGGGAAGGTCGGCACGCCGGCGTCCACGAAGGGGGGTGGGGGCGGGGGTTGGATCACCCCGCCGTCGCCACCGCCGCCGCAGCGCGGCGGCAGACCGACGCTGACGAGATTCTCCATCACGTCCAAGCGATGGGGCAGGAACAGCGTTTCGAGTGCCGCAGACAACTGATGACATTGTCCGCTTTGATGATCGGGGCAATCGCCAGTCGATTCGCTGACGTGCACGAAGTCTGACGAGAAGGGCGCGAACAAGTCGTCACCGTTCTGCTTCGTACCGAGGAACCTTCCGGAGGCCTCGTTGTGGCAACCAATACAGGAGCCAGCGAACTGCGCGCGTGCCGCGACGTCATCCGCGCTGAGCCCGGTGCCAGCCAGGGCATTCGTCAGAGCTGCGCGGAACCCGTCACTGGTGCCTTCGTTCAAACGGTCAGGATAGGATTGTCCGAAGTTGTTCTCGCTTTCCGCGTCTTTGCATTCCTGAGGCACGACGAAGCTGAACTGTGCGGGGTCGTCGCCGAGCACTTGGCCCAGCGATTGATTGATGAACGCGTCGCGGCAGCCCGGGCCTTGGGTGAGATCGCTGTTGTCGTTCCAGAGTTGGCCATTCGGAGCCTCTGCCGTGGGGAAGGGTACTGCACCCAATTCGTCATCGTTGAGCGCCAACTTGAATTCGCGCAGCGTCCAAACGAAATCATTGAAGTTGTTCGTGCGAATCTGTCCCGAGCCGACGGTGAAGTTCAACGCCGTGTAGAACGGTCCAAAACCCGCTGCTGCGAGTTCTGGATCGCCGCTGAGGAACGCTTGGGTCAGCCGTACCCCGCGTGAAACCACGTCTAGCTGCGTCAGGTTAGCCCAGAAGTTGGCGAGTGGGAGGCAACCGTTGATGCCCAGCTCAGGAGCTGGGTTTGGGATCTGCGCCTCGACGATGAAGAACATTCGGCCATTGACGTCATTGGCGAACACCATGCGCTGCTGGCCGCAATGGGCCCCGTTCTGGGGCGCCAAGTCGATGCGGTTCACGAACGCCATCGGAAACCACGAGTCCAGATTGTCGAACTGTTGCGCCTCGGCGCGATTGCATCGGATCGGGTAGCCGTTGAGCGTAGGCTCTCCGTTGGTCATTTCGTCGCCGCAGTGCGGGCTATCCTGTAGTCGTCCTTGATCTGCGGTTGCGTAGCTATCGATGATCTGATGGTAGATGTCTTCGCCGCTAGACTCGAATCCGCCATTGCTCGCAATCGCGTCGAGCGCGTTGCGCAATGATACGAATTGCAACGCCTCGTCACTGTTCTCGATCAAGGCGGCGCGCTTGGCTACGCTCGGAACATCGCAAGAGTTGTCGTCAGGAGGATTGGTCTCCACGACCTGAAAGTCGATGTGCAGCCGCCCGGGATCGAAGCTGACCACATCGTCACCTACCAAGAACGTGAACGACGTAAAGCTATCTTGGTTGGCGAAGATGCTCACGAACTGTATGGCGTCGCTATCCAGCGCCGCGTTCTGAATTTCCCCGAAGCTACCGAAACTGCCGACGGCCACTGAATCCACCGGTCCGAAGTCGTCATCGAATGCGGAGTCTTCTGCGACTGGGCCGATCGCAACGCCGCTGCTGGTGGCTGGGGCTGCGGTAGACGTTGGGCTTGGAGTCACCGGCGAGGGGATGTTCCCCCCGCCTCCAGCCCCGGTGGGTCCCCCGTCACTCAGCTTCTCGATGCGCCACCCCGGCAGCAAATGAATCATATAGTTTCCGGCATCGAGTTCGGTGCTCAACTCCGAGGAGAATACGTCATCGTCGCTGAACAACGTGGTTACGTTGCGTCCGGTGTGGACACTGTCGATCTCGAATCTGGCATTGAGCAGCAAATAATGAGCACCCGACTGACCAAAGGTCTCCAAAGGTAGGTTGAGTTCTCCGGTCTCGGCGATCTCAGTAACCTGGTGCGGACGTTCTTCCGAACCGCACCCTCCCAACGTGCCGGCCATGGCAGCGCAAACAACGAGCAGCGGACTGTATTTCTTTGTTCTGATCACGTGTCCCTCCTTCTACGGGGTGTGGGGTCACGGATTTAGCAACTAACGTGCCCGGTGTTTGTTGCGGAAGAACACGCGTTCGTTGGTTCGTCGTGCGACACGTTCGCCCTGGTTTGGGTCAGGTTGTGCCTGGTTGTTACGTGTTAACGTACGCCGCGAGCGTGTTTGCTTGGTGAAACGGGCGCCCTCGAGGCGGCTCCGGCGCTGTTCACTTGGTGCAACACTGATCGTGGTCGTTGACGACGCTACATTACTTCTGTATGAACGACTCAAGTAGCCCGGGGTATCTCAGAGTCGCCTTGTACCGCTGTGAGGCTTGCAGGACGTCCAAGGCTGGGCCGTCTATGTTTTCGTAGCGCACGAGGTCCAACGCCTGCTCGTCGCCATCGACCCATCCGTTTGGAGCGATGCTCAAGAGCCGTAAACCTCGTTCTCCCGCTCTGCGCGTGAGAACAAGCTCGAGCAGTGCGCGTCGCGACAGGTGAACTAGATAGATTCGGTCGCGGCCTGCTACCGCCAGTAGAGTACTGCTCGGATCGAACGACAACTGTGGAACCGCAACCGAGCCGTCCACGCCGGGTAGTTTGGGAGTAGTGAACCAGAGTACATTGTTCACGACGTCCCAGACGCTGATGGCTCGATCGCATTCGACGATGAGCCAGCGACTGTCCGGCGAGAACGCCAAGACGGCTTCCTCGGGGCAATTCAAGATCGGGGTCGGCACAGTCAGGGTGGGCGGAGCCTGAGTCGAATCGATCCGCTGGGGACGATCGAACAACACCACGTCTTCGCGAGTGTTGGCCGCGAGATGTCTGCCATCGCGGGAAGACGTGAGCGAGAAATAGGCATCGCTCCAATTCGCGCCCAGTTGCCATGCATCGGCCAGCACGGCTTGCTCTCGGCGCACGGCGTTGTTCCATTCCTCGGAGAACAACCCAACCCTGGGTTCCATTCGTGGCGGTTCTTCGTAGCGCTCGACTCGTGCGCTACCGAGATCGACCAACGCCGCGTAGTCTTTTGGACCGGCAGAGCCACCGAAGGCCGAGCTCAAACGCAAGAGCCGACCGCCGATGAAGTGGACGTCCAACACGGTGAGGCGCTGGGCAAGCACGAGGGGTACTGCCGACGGTTCATCGAAAACCCAGCGCAGCGGGATATTGCTGGTACCAGCATCGTCTAGTTGAGACTGCTGGGAAAAGATTACCGCTGGGCGCGAGCCCAGAACGACGAACTGAAAATTCGGGACCTCGTTGTAGCCCCCCGTGCCCCACAAGCTTCGCCGCCCAAGGCGGCCGAGTTTGACGCCGCTGTGGGCGTCGTATGCCGAGATCCAATCGTGGCCGTCGTCATCCAAGAGCCAGCGGCCGTCAGCCGACCACGCGAGCACCTCGCCCACACGCGTCAATGGGCGCCGTTCGGGCAGCGTCACCCAATCGCCGTTGGGCAGAACGGCCGAGTCTACACTCGGTGCTGCTATGGCTGAGAGCGGGTTTCGGAGCGAAGAAGGCGCGAGTTCGAAGACCATGCCGCTCGCAGCGACCAACCTGCCGTCCGCCTTGAAGCGCGGCGCAGGTTCGGCGGTCCAAATTCCGGTCGAGCCGCGAAAGGACCGAGCGATCGGCGCGGACCGTTCACTAATGACAACTAGTTCTGTATCCTTGACGTCAGGGCGCTCGCTGCCGAACGAGTCCATGCAGTGGTGCACGACGCCCAAGCGCTTTGCGTCAGGGTGCCAATTGATCACGGAGTTCGCTCGGTGGCAGTGGGCTACGTGCCGAGCCAGTCGCTTGCCCGTTCGCGTATCGAAGATCCGAGCGCTGCCCGAGCCACCCACCCCGAGACGTTCACCAGTGTCGTTCGGAAGCAGCGACCAAAAGAGCCACTGGCTCTCTGGCGCGTCCAACGGCACATGGCCCACGGGCTTGCCCGTCTCGAGACTCACGATCTCGACGCCCTGATCTTGCCAGCGCGCCGCATAGCGGTGATTGCTACTGAAGAACAGGCCAGCCCTGGGTTGAGGGCCCAGTTGGCGAAGCTCCCGCCCGCTGGCATCCAACAAGGACAACGTACTGCCAAAGGCGAGCAGTTGATCCGTGCCCGGAAAGAAAGAAACGTGCTGTGGCACGCGCCTCAGCGGCTGGGCTTCCGCGACATCCCACAGCACGCGGTTGCCAGCACCACGCAAGCCCTCTAAAAGCAGGTTGCCGGACGTGTTGATGTCCCAAGGTCTCACCCCGAGATCGAGGATCATGGGCTCGGGCGCCAATCTCGAGGGTTCGAACCCTACCCACGGCGGCTCGCGAACAGGCTGGGGCACTGCACTGGCCGTTGGACTGGACTGCGCGATCGTGGCTGCTTGCGATGGCTGAGCGCCAGCGACGAACCCGCGCGACGGGACCGTAGCTGAGCACGCGGCTGAACCCAAGAGTGCCAGCAGAAGTCGTGCATCGAATCGCACCGATACCTCGTAGCGTTAACACCCGAGAGGTACAAGGGCTTGGCTGCGAAGGGTCGATCGCGCGGCTCCATGGGCGGGTTCGAGCGTATAGCCGGGGAAGCGGCGCACCCCGCGGGCACGCCGCTTCCGACCTGTCAGGCTTGGTTCAGCTCGATCGCGTACTTGAAGTTGGAAAAGACGCTCGTGGTGTCGATGATGCAGACAACGTAGCGCCCCAGCGCGTTCCCCAGGGTCTTGTCGAACACCTGATTCTCGTGATCCTTCTCGGCATCGGTCGTGTTCAGCGTCTGGCTCGCGACTTCTTCGTGATAACCCTTGCTGTCCACGAGGCAGACCTTGATCGTGGTCTTGGCTTTGCCACCCTCCTCCCAGACACGCAGACGCACCTTCTCGGTGTGGCTAGGGATCTCCGAGATGAACGTGCGCGCCGTCGCGAGCACCACGTTTCCGCGCTGTTGGCTTGCGAGTTGTAGGGCTCGCGGTCCAATCTTTTTCCAGCTCTCCTTGCCGACGTTCTGGTTCCAGAAGTCGTGAGCCATGCTCATCATCTCCTCCACCTTGTTTGCGGCCACCACTGCAGCGACGCCAGTGGGCGGACTGCTGAGAACGCTAGTCGCGATGCCCAAAGCCGTCTTTGCGTACGTGCCGTACGATTGCCACAAGTCATTGACGATGGTGTAGCTCGATTTGCAGTCTGACATGAATGTGCTCCTGTTTCGTTCGCTGCCCTTGAGTGCGCAGCGCTTTCATTCAGATCTATGTCGCCGCGTCCGCTGCTTCTGACTTCGCGTATCGTTGTTCACCCGAAGCGTACGGAAGAAGAGCGTGCGAGAACAAAGTGCGGCGCCTGGTGATCCCGCATCGGGTTTGTGGGCATGAGGGGTGCAGGAGGATTCGATGCCCGATTCTGATGCGATACTGCCTGACTTCTGCGAAGTTCTGCCCGAACTGCGCGCGATCATCGATCGCAATGTGGCACGTGTGCTTCGTTCATCAGGCGCTGCGAGTCGCGCCGACGTCACATCTGACGTCGAGGACGTGCGTCAAGAATTGCTCTTGGAACTATTGTGCAGCTCCGAATCACCGCTAGAGCGCTGGGATCCCAAGCGCGGAACGGTACAATCGTTCGTGGGCATGTTGGCGCGCACGCGCAGTCTCGAACTGTTGCGCAAACTTCAACGTCGGGCGCGCCTGCGCCCGGAGTGCTGCATTGAAGTCTCAGTGCCTCAGCCCGCACTCGAAGCGCGGCAAGAACTGTCACAGCTCTACGTTTCGATGCGGAGCAAACTGTCGGCCACAGGGCTTTGTATGTTCGAGCGGCTATTCTTGCTCGAAGAAGACGTGGCCCAGGTCAGTTTGGAAACAGGGCTCTCTCACGCGGCGGTATATCAATGGCGATCGCGATTGAGGCACCTGATCCAAGACCATCAACCGTCACACGAGTGAGCTGTCCACGGGAATCCCCGCTAGATGGAGTCGACCGTGCGCGCCAAGGAGTCTGCCAATTGCGAGCGGGCTTCACGCAGGCGCGACTTGACTGTGCCCAACGGCAGCTCCAGAACTCGTGCGATCTCCAAGCAGGAATAGCCACGGCTTGCAAATAGATAGAAAACGACTCGAAGCTCCTCGCGCAAGGACTCGAGCGCCGTCTTTGAAGCGTCTAGTACCTCAAAAAGTTGGAAGCGCTCATCCGGTCGCACGCGTTCCGTCGCTGGGACTTCCTCGTCGAGCACCAACGCGACCTCACGCCGCCGCAGGTGCGTTCTACGCAAGTGACTGGCTTCTGAGCGGACCAGTGCGCGGACGAAAGCTCTTTCCGCGCCGCGTCGCACGCGCGGTAACTTATGCCAAATAGTGAGCGTGACCCGTTGCGCGACGTCGTCGACATCGGGCACTCCAACGCCAAAGCGCGACGCGACGCGCCTGATGAAACCGTACTGTTTGCGAATGAACGTGTTGAACGAATCGGGCTGGGGATCGCTGGGCAGCGATGGTGCTGAGTCCGAAACCGCCGTGTCAGTGCCCGCGAAATCCTCGTTTGGCATCCAGTCGATCCTCTCCTGGCGCGGGCGCGCATTTCGTCCTGCGTCGCCACCATCACCCAACCCCATTGGTGCGCGTACACTAACCCGACTCGGGCTGGAAGTCACGTCGAGCCTGCGGATCCAGTCACTCCAGTCGAACTCGTCAGCGATCTCGATTTCGACTGACCGAGTGACCGTTCACCCGCAGCCTGGGGGCAATCCTCGTGGAATCTCCCGGTGAGCGCAGAGTGTTCACTCGAAGTGTGCTGCTCAGCGAACCATGCCCGCATAGAGCGTCACAATCATCGCGACGAACGCGGCCATTGCCAACCCGACGCCGATGCTCACAAACCACCACCACGAGGGTTTGCGCTTTGCAACCAAGCGCCACACCAAGCCCGTCAGCATCACGCCAACGAACACGACCACGCT
>DATAHU010000176.1:0-59072 GCA_036263015.1 Polyangiaceae bacterium
CCAAGCCGTTCTACGCCGATCCGGGTGAACGCTTCTACTATCGCGACGTGGATCCCCAACTCGTGGGTTACATGCTGCAAGATTTCGTCGGCGAAAGCGAACGGGAATTTGCTGCTGCTACGCTGTTCAAAGCGCTGAAAATCCGGGACTACTACTGGGAGGCGGGTCCCGACGGGGTCTCGATGGCCGCGCACGGGCTACACCTGTTGCCGCGGGATCTGGCCAAGCTTGGTCTGTTGGTTCTCAACCGTGGGCTGTGGAACGGACGCCGAGTCGTATCCGGCGAGTGGATCTCCGGATCCACCAGGCGCTGGATAGACTCCGATGTCGAATATCAGGGTCAGCCATTGGGTTATGGCTACTACTGGTGGATCGTGCCGGGTGTCGGCATTTCGATGTGGGGCCATGGGGGGCAGTTCGTGCTGATCGCGCCCGAACAGAACATGGTGCTCGTGCAAACGGCATTCCCGGATACGGATTTGCCCGAAAGCGATTTGCCAGACTTCGTCGATCTCATTAGGCCGCTATTGACGCAAAAGGATAACCCGTGAAATTGGATTGGCTCAATTCTTCGGCGCGCTGGCTCGTGGTATCCACGGCCCTGATCGCCTGTGCCGGCGCGCAGGCAGAAGGACCGAGAGGCGGCGAGGACGAGCGTTTGGCTCAGGTCTCCGCCGTGCACGGCGGTGCGGGTCCTTGGGCGGTGGCAGGTTACCGGATGGGCGAGTTCGCTCTGCACGAGCTCGGCTTGCCGCGTGGCAGCTTCGACGTAGAAGTCGTTCACTACACGCCGCGGGAGGTCCAGTACTCGTGCATGGCGGACGGCGCAGCCGCAGCAACGGGCGCGAGTCTCGGTCGGCTCAACCTCACTCTCGCCGAGGCGTCGGTCGCGGACACCCGCACCCTGTATCGCAACAAGGCCACGGGTCGAAGCGTCGTCTTGCACGTGACTCCGGCATTCCGGGCACGCTACCTCGACGTGCCTCGCGAGCAGCTCGGTGCGGCCGGACGCGAAGTCATGGCGCTGCCGGATTCGCAGATTTTCGAGATCGTCCCGCCCTGATACGCAGCCCGGATTGCGGCTGAAAGCCGCGCGGCTTATCTTCTTTCGGCTGTGGCCGACACGGATGACGAACTCAAGGCGTACCGAGACAAGCGCGATCCGCTCGTCACCAATGAGCCATTCGGCGTCAGTGTGCCGATCACCGGGGGCACCTGGACCGGAGATTTCGTCGTTCACCTGCACGCCGCAACGAGGCGTCACTACGATCTGAGAATTCAAGTCGGGTCGGTCCTCAAGAGCTTTGCGGTGCCGCGCGGTCCGGCGCTCGACCCGGAGGAGAAGCGACTTGCGGTGCAGACGGAGGATCACCCGTTCGCGTATCTCGATTTCGAGGATGTGATCCCAGACGGGCAATACGGGGCAGGCCCGATGATCGTCTGGGACATTGGGCGCATCCGCTACCTCGAGAACTCGGCGGAAGCAGGGTTGCCGAAAGGCAAACTCGATTTCGAGTTGTACGGGCGCAAACTGCGCGGCAGGTTTGCTTTGGTCGAGACCACGCAGCGTGTTCACCCCAAGCCCAAACAACGGCAATGGTTGCTGTTGAAGAAGCAGGACCGCTATTGCGAGAGTGGTGCCGATGCCTGGGTGCAGGCGCACCCGTGGAGCGTGTTTTCGGGGTTGGAGGTCGAACAGCTCGCGGCGCGCAAAGACTACGAACGCGCCTTGATCGACGAAGCGATAGCGCTCGGAGCGACACGCTCGGAGTTCGAGCTTGCGCCCTACGTGCCGATGTTGTGTGCGCCCGCTGGTGTTGGCCTGCACGACCCCGAACGTCTGTACGAGCTGAAGCTCGACGGAGTGAGAATCCTGGCCGAACGCGCGGGGCCGCAAGTGCGGCTCAAGTATCGTAAACCAGGAGCGTTTACGAATAGCTACCCCGACGTGCAGCGCGCGCTCGCGACCTTGTTCGCGAGTGAATACCTGATCGACGGCGAGATCATCACGCTCGACCCCGAAGGCAAGCCAAGTTTTCCGTTGCTCGCGCCGCGCATCGCGGCGACCAAGCTGCACGACGTCAAGCGCGCGGTCGCCGAAGTGCCGGTCACGTACATCGTGTTCGACCTGTTGCGCCTCGGCGCTTACGACTTGAGCGCGCTGCCACTGATCGAGCGCAAGCGGTTGCTCGCGAAGCTCGTGCCGGGCAAGGGCGTGGTGCGCATCCTCGAACACCTGCAAGGCGATGGGCGCCCCCTGTTCGAGCTCGCCGAACGGCAGGGGCTTGAAGGCGTCGTTTCGAAACGTGCGCGTGGCCGCTACATTCCGGGCCCTGGCCGAACCCAAGATTGGGTCAAGCACAAGTGCAAGCGCATGGGCACGTTCGTGGTGATCGGCTGGCTCGAAGGCAAAGGCAGCCGACATTTGGGTGCGTTGGAACTGGCATCCTTTGCCGCAGATGAGCTCGTGTACCGCGGGCGAGTTGGCGGAGGGCTCGACGATGCGATGCTGGACGAGTTGACTCGACGCTTCAAGAGCATGGGAAAAGAGACGTGCCCTGCGAGTGGGGCAGTGCCCGAAGCACGAGGACGGCATTGGCTCGAGCCAAGCCTGGTGATCGAGATCGAATACTTGGAATGGACGCCTCAGGGTAATTTGCGGATGCCGATCTTCAAACGCCTGCGTGAGGACCTCACGCCCCGGGATTGTAAGCTCGCTCCAGAGGTATTCACGCTAGACACGGATGAGACGAGTGGGGCACAACAGAGCGCTCCCGAAGGCTCGAATGAACGAGCTGCCACGGGGGAAAGCGACGCAGACGCGGACGAAGTGCTGCGACCCACCGAGCGCCAACACGCTCACGCCGTGAAGCTCGGCGGTCGCGTGCTGCAACGCGTGCAGTTGAGCAATCTCGACAAGGTCTTTTGGCCCGACGAGGGCTACACCAAAGGCGAGATGCTGGAGTATTACGCCAAGGTCGCCCCAACGTTGCTGCCCCACCTCAAGGACCGCCCGGTCATGCTCGTGCGTTATCCTGACGGTATCAAAGGTAAGAACTTCTACCAATGGAACGTGCCCCAGGGCACGCCCGATTGGGTGCGCACGCTCGAACTGCGCTACGAAGAGCGCGATGGCAAGCAGGTGAGCACATTCCTGGTCGAAGACGTCGAGTCGCTATTGCACGTGATCAACTTGGGCTGCATCCCGCTGCACGTGCTCGCTTGTCGTCAGCGCGATCTGGAGTGCTGCGACTTTCTGACGATCGATCTCGACCTGGGCGGGCACCCCTTCAGCGACGCGATTCCGCTCGCGATGGGGCTGAAAGAGATTCTGGACGACGTAGGCCTCGTGGGCTTCCCCAAGACCTCTGGCCAATCCGGTTTGCACATCTTGGTTGCACTCGGTCCCGGCGTTCCGTTCACGGCCGCCAAAGTCTTGACGGAGCTGTTGGGCATCCTGTTGCAACGCCGCTTCGCCGAGCTAGCGACCGTCGAACGTCGTATTTCCGAGAGAGGGGGACGGGTTTACATCGATACCGGGCAAACCGGGCGTTCGCGCACGATCGTCGCACCGTATTCGGTGCGCGCGTACCCTGGCGCCAGCGTGTCGACGCCGCTGCTCTGGGAAGAGTTGCACTTGGCGTTGCGGCCCGAGACCTTCACCATGTTCAGCGTGCCGGACCGCTTGCAACAGCAGCCCGACCCCATGGCGTCGCTCTACCGTCAGCAACCGGACATAGGGCGCGCGGTTGGAAAGTTGGAACGCTGGGCAGGTGGCTGAGTGGGGTTAACCGCTCGTGCTCGAAGGCTTGCGGCGCGAGCTCAGCGAAAACACTCTTCGACGAGTTGTTTTGCCGTCGTCGCTTCGTCTACGCACTTGCGCGTGCTCTGAGACATTCGTCGCCCGATGCAATCGCCCGCGGCAGCCGCTTGAAAGGTCTGCTTGGTGCGGGCGATTTGGGCTTCGATCGCTGCAGGATCGGTGATGCTCGCGGCCTTCATCTCCAGCTCGGTGATGCGCGTCATGATGTGCTCGCAGTCCTCGGCGGTCGCCGGCTTGCCGCAGGCGCTGAGCATCAAACTCCCACTGAGCGCCAACGTCACTAGCGACGTTGGCCACGGGCAACGCACTAGTAGTCGCAGCCAGCTCACGCTCGTGGTGGTGTTCCGAACGATGAAGTTTGTCATTGTGGCAGGAAATCGACGAGTCACGCGCTGACTACTACGCGGCAGGCGGGGAGGGAAGCGTAGCTCCCCGAGATTTAGCTCTTTTGCTGATGCGCGAGTGCGCCGAATCGGTGTTTACTCCGCCCAGGGTTGTGGGTTGGTCGTCTGGACGTGTGTGCAGGTACTGCTAGGCTGAAGAAAGACGCATGGCACAAGCCGCATCGACATCGCCCGAGCTGATGCTCGAGGAAGCGCTTCGCGCTCGCGATCCATTGCTGCGCGCCAAGTACGCCACGCGTGGCCTGAGTCATCCGACGCTCGACAAGGAGACGCAGCAGCTGTTGCTGCGGCAATTGTACCTGGCGCATTTGGAACGCGACGAGTTCGAGGCGGCACAGTCGGTGGCGAGACAGATGCTCGAATTGGGCGTGCTCGTCGAGCCGGCGTTGCACGATTTGGCGCGCGCGTGCATCGCGCTCGGCGATTTGAGCGCGGCTTCGACTCATTTGCGCTCGGCGGCTCGTCAAGGTCCGCCTCATCGGCGCGCCATGCACTCGTGGCATCTCGGACGGGTGTTGCTCCACAACGGCCAATCGGCAAGCGCCGTTGCCGCTTTTAGACGCGCCAGTCGTTGGGCTACCGACAACCAAGCGCTTTATCGCGCACACGTTGCCTTGGCCGCGCATCGCGCGGGCCAGCAGGCGGACCTACGCGCGGCATACGAAGAGCTCGGTGCGATGGAGCCCTTGCCCTTGTACGCCGAGTTTCTCGGCGCCGAGCTACTAGCGGAACTGGGCGAAGTGCGTCTGTCGCGAACGCTTCTGCGGCAGTTCTTGCGACAAGTGCAAGAGTGCCCGGCCGAGACGCGAGCGGCGTTGGCACCCGAGATCCGGCGGGCCGAGCAGTTGGGCGCGCTCGAACCCCCCTCGCAGCCCTGAGTCAGCGGCTCGCCTCGGGACACCGCTGCCGCGCGGACCCATGCAACAGACCATTTGCCGTCCCGCAGGGCGGGCACTAGATCGACCTTCAATGCTCCGCTTGGGTCGCTCGCAAGGCCAAACACTTTTCGCAGCCGTACTTTCGCTCGCTGCGCTGCTCGGCCAATCCAACAGCGCCTTGGCCAGTGAAGGCGGGGCCAGCGCCTTCTCCGATGCGCTGGCGCGCGGCCCGGCCTGGTTGGCCTTGGCAGCATTCGGGTTCGGCTTGCTCGTCAGCTTGACGCCGTGCGTTTACCCGATGGTGACCATCACGGTCAGCGTCTTTGGAGCCCAGAGCGCGCGCAGTCGTTGGCAGGCCTTTGCATTGTCGTTCGCCTTCATGTTGGGCCTGGTGGCAATGTTCACCCCACTCGGCATCACTGCGGCGCTGACTGGCAAGACGTTCGGCTCCGAGCTATCGAATCCATGGGTGGTGGTGGCACTCAGCGCGTTCTTTTTGGCGCTGGCTGCGAGCATGTTCGGGGCGTTCGATCTCGACCTGCCCCAAGGACTCAAGAATCGGCTCGCAGGAGCAGGTGGCGCAGGTTACCTCGGCGCCTTCGTGCTCGGGCTCGTGTGCGGGCCTATCGCCGCACCGTGCACGGGACCATTTCTGTGGGGTTTGCTCGCTTGGATCGCAAAGACCGGAAGTGTGGCGCTGGGCAGCGTCGCGATGGCTTCATTCGCCGTTGGGCTCGGCACACCGTTCTTCTTGGTCGGCGCGCTCGCGATGCAGTTGCCCAAGAGCGGCCGTTGGATGGTGCACGTCAAGAGCGTGATGGGCATGATGCTCACGCTGGTCGCGTTGTACTTCCTCGGTAACGCGTTCCCCACACTGCGACAGTGGGCGCGTCCAGGGATGGGCTTTGCTGCGATCTGTGTCGTCGTCGTACTCGTGGGAATTGGCTTCGGGGCGGTGCACAAGTCCTTCGATGAGCCCGATTGGTCGGCGCGGGTGAGCAAGGCGCTGGGCATCCTCTTGGTTTGTGCTGGAGGGTTCGGGCTTGTGTCTGGCCTCACGACCCCCGATCGCACCCTGACTTGGGAGTCCGAGAGCGTCGAAGGCAACCTGATGGAGCGACTCAAACTCGCCAAGAGCAAAGCCGAGACCGAAGGCCGCCCGATGTTCATGGACTTCACTGCATCCTGGTGCGGCGCCTGCAAGGAAATCGAGAACAAGACTTTCCCCGCCGAGAGCGTGCAGCGTGCGGCTGGTCGCTTCATCGCGCTGCAAATGGACATGAGCGACGACGCCGACCCGGCAGTGAGTCAACTGAGCAAGCAATACGAGATCCGAGGTTTGCCGACGTTGATTCTGTTCGACGCCAAGGGTCAAGAAGCTCGACGTTTCTTTGGTGAGGTCGTTACGCCGGAGAAATTGTCGGAAGCGATGAACGCGGTGAATTGAGCCAGGCGTCAATCGGCGTGCGCCAGCGTTATCACCCCGAGCACCGAGTAGCCTGCGCTCTGCAGTGCATGGACGCAACCAGTAATGGTTGCCCCCGTGGTCAGCACGTCGTCAATCAAAACGACGCGCTCAGTGCCCGCGACGGGTCGTGCCTTGAACGCGCCAGCAAGATTCTGCAAGCGTTCATCACGGCTCAAACGGCTCTGCTGCGCGGTGTCCAAGCGTCGCCCGAGCGTGTCGGAGGCGAACGGCCAACCTGCGAGACGGCTCAAGGCTCGCGCCAACAACGCGGATTGGTTGAAGCCGCGCTCGGCCAAACGCCGCGGATGCAACGGCACCGGGACCAAGCTGGGTGCAGGCAAACTCCGATCCGTCGGTATCAGCGCTCTCTCGATCGCGCGCCACTCGGCGTGAATGCTTCGCGCAAAACGGCGAGCGAGTTCCGGATGATCTTCGAACTTGAAGCGGCGCAAGGCTACGGGCAACGCGCCCTCGTAAGGCAACACGGCCAACGCGAGCAGATCGCCGACGTTTCTCTGGCGTAGGCCGTGGGCACAGCTCCCTTCGCACACGGAGCAGAACAGCAGTGATGGGCTAGGCAAAGGCGACTGACAACCAGCACAGGTGTCCGGCGCGATCAGGTCGAGCAGCGAAATCCACGCCGAAACGATCGTGTTCATTGGGTACGTCTCGACCGACGAGCAGCGTCGGTTGTCGAAATCCGATTGCGCAAGAGTGCGGCAGAGGCTATCCGCGGCCGGATGCTCGAACGAGCCCCGAGTCACGCCCCGCGAGTGGACCAGGGCTTACTCACGTTGAGTTGGCCGTTGCTCGTGAGCTTGGCGTTGAGCTTGTCGCTCGGTTTCACCGACGCATTGTTCTTGAGTCGTGTCTCGGACGCTGCGGCAGGTGCCGTCAGCGCCGTGTTGCCGGCGATTGGCGTGTTCCTGGTGCTCTTCACGAGCGTCGCACAGGCCGCATCGAACGTCAGTTCGCAACTGCACGGAGCCGGCCGCGCCGAGTCGGTGCCGGCAACCCGCGCCAGTGCGTTCTACTTCAACTTGCTTGCAGGCGGCCTTTGCATCGCTTGCTTAATGGTTGGAAGTGAACGGATCCCCGCTTGGCTCGGTCTCAGTTCCGAGATGGTCGCCTCTGCGGCGCCCTACGTGCGCGTGATTGGCGGCGCTTATGCGCTCAAGGCAATCCAGCTGGTGTACGCGGGCATCCTCAATTCGCGCGGTCAGACGCGCTGGGTTCTGGCCGAAGCCGTCGTCACCAATTGCAGCAACATCCTCTTGAACCTGGCCTGCGTCCGGGGACACTGGCCCATTCCACTGGGGCCTCGAAGCGTCGCTTGGGCGACGCTTCTGGCTCAATCGTTGGGCCTCGGGTTGACGCTGTTCATCGTGCACGGAGTGCTGCGAATCCGGATCGCTTGGCGGGCGAAGCTGAGCGAGCTTTTGGCGCGCTTCCGGCCGGTTTTCGGCATCGGGGCCATCTCGATGCTGGAGCCGCTCGGTTATCAAGCGGCTCAGATCTGCATGACGATGATCTTGACGGAGTTTGGCACCAAAGCTTTGGCGGCCCGCGCTTACGTGCTCAACTTCTTCATGGTCACGACCGTGCTCTGGTGCACGGGTCTGTCCTGGGGAGTACAAATTCTGGTGGCGCATCGCATCGGCGAGCGACGCTTCGAGACGGCGAGCGCCGTTTTGATGCGCGCCGCGCGACTCGGCTTCATCGGAGCGCTCGGCTTGGGCTGCCTGGTGACCCTGGGTTCCGAGCATTTGCTGCGCCTGATGACCTCGGATCCCGAGTTGATAGCGCTCGCCAAGCCAGTGATGGCGGTGGGCATCGCGGTAGAGGCAGGGCGCTCGGTGAACATCATCGTGGGCGGTGCCTTACGTTCATCAGGGGATGTGCGCTTCACGGCACTGGTCGGCGCGCTGATGATGTGGGTCGTGGGCGTGAGCAGCGCGCTATTGCTTGGTCGCAGTTTGAGTTGGGGGCTGTTTGGCGTGTGGTGCGCGATGGCGCTCGACGAGTGTTCGCGCGCGGTCGTAAACCTGCTGCGTTGGCAAACGGGGCGCTGGAAAGCCGGCGTCGCGCTCCACTGAGCCCGGCACCGCGTTCAAACGCGGACCGGTCGGTCTTTGCCCTTGAGCGTTGCCAACACCGCTTCGGCGCTCTCGATGCGGGGGCGCGCGCGCACGAAGTTCAATTCGAGCTCCACCCCCCAGCTACCATCGGAGTGCAGTTCGGCGCGCCCGTGACTGTTCTCGACGGCCCGCACCAGGCCCCCCAAGTGATTGAGACCGGGCGGGGGCGCGCTGGGCGCAAGCACCGCGCGTTCGAGTGCGGCGGTTGGAACGCCCATGCGCAGGTCCAGGATCCTCACTTCGACGCGGTCACCCGCTTCTTTGACGGATACCACGGGCACGGCTGCCTTCCCGCCTTCTGCCATCACGCCCATCAAGAACGCTTCGATGCTGTCCTTGAGTTCACCGCGATGGCCTACCACGTGAGCGGCCTCGCGCGGAGTCTGCAACTTCACCCCACCACCCATCGTGCTAACTATGCGTTGCAATAGTCGCGACAAAGAGAACACGACCAGGGGGTCCCCTTGCAGCGGCACGACGCTGCGGTGCTGGCCCGAAGAGCTCGTCGCCGAGCTCAGCTCCGTCAGCGACGTCAAAAACCCGCGTGGACCTTCGTCCTCGCCTGCAGCGCCCAGTGGCATCACCACCAGCCGCAAGGTGCGCACGCTCTCCGTCTCGGAGCGTCCCAACGGGATGTCAGCGCTGAACCCGGCACTGCCGATGTTGCTCAGTAGTGGCGCTGGTTTACCGACCTGACGGAGTAGGACCTGCAGCAGATCGCGCAGTGGCAGCTGCCCGGACTTCAACGAGTTCTGGCTCAGCGATAGCGGTGCTTCGAAGCCCAACTGCGGCAACCACTTGAGCCACGGTTTGCCCAAGATGCGCACATCGCCGAAGGGATCGGCATAACACAGCCCGACCGGCGCGTTCTGCACCAGCGTCGTCATCAACTGAAGTTCGATCAGAGCCGCACGAGTGGAGGTCAACATTTGCTCTGCAGCACTGGTGGCCGCCAGCGCTGGCCCCAGATTGTTGTCCTGCTGCAGTTGGCGGCGTTTGCGAATCAAGCTGCCGAGTTCTTGCGCAAGCTCTTGGGCGACGATCGGATTGTCGACGAAATAGTCGGCGGCAGATTGTCCAACCATCATCAGGTAACCCTCCACATCCCCACCTTGAACGATCGGGATCATGACGGTTGGAACGCCTTTCATGACCAAGTAGTCATCGACTACGCTCGCGACCGGCACGCCTTGCAGATTCGAATAGGGGGTGCGGCGAATGTCGCGCCGCCGTTCTTTGATGATCTTCTCGTCCACATCGCCATTGGGCCAGATCTTCAGGCGCCAACTGAAAGGCGGGAGTTCCGCAATCAGGATGTTGTCGGCTGGGTGAGCTTGAGTCGCTTTGCGCGCCAAGCTCTGCCAGAACTCCACGTCGTCCAGATATTCTGGGGCCCGCATCTCCAGCAGTCTGCTGGCTTTCTTCAGCAGCGCTTCGGCGCTCCGATCGGCGGCGCGTTCAGCCAATCTGCGCGGCAGATCCAGCATGATCCAACAGCCCCCGAGTCCACTCACTAGCGCCGGCACCTGAATCACGATTCCACGATCGAAGGCGAAGGCAAAGCCTGTGGTACACAGCACGCCCAGTGTGAACAGCGTAGCCAGGCGTAGCCAGCGCGAATGCCAGCGCAGGCGCTTCGCGAAGGCCAGCGCTGCGCAACAGACGGCCGAGGAGACCAGCGTGGCCCAGGCCGGCATTGCGTCGATCGCGGGCAGTTCGAAGGCCGAGCTCACGGTAGCTGCCAGGCGAGCCGCGTTGTCGTCGATGGCGTCGTTCTCATCGCTGAAGACCACGAACACGACTCTGCCGTGCAGCAGGGAGGCGTCGAGATCTCCGTTGTCGAAGCGTTCGAGCGCCGTGCGCGGAATGCTCTCGGGTGCGCGTTGGCGAACCCAGCGATGGGGTCGAATGCCGAGGCTATGCAGCAGCGCCGTGACCTCGCTCGCTCCGATCGCAGAGCCAGCGTCCGGGGCGCGTTTCCTCAGGACCTCAACCGGGGGCGCTGCCTCGGAGTCGAGGTCGGTGACCGCGTCGAGTGAGCAGAGCGATGCGATCGGCTCCAGCAAGAAGGCCGCGCGGGCCTCGGCTTGGGTCAAGGTGCGCAGGATCGCTGCGCCGCAATTGCCAGCCTGGATCGTTCTGGTGGATACCGTGAGTTGGGCGGTGTGCTCTGAGGGCGAACGCTCGGTCGTGAGCCAGATCGTCAGCTTGACCCACGCGTCGCCCAACGGACTCCACAACACCAGCGCGGCAACTAGAGTACCGAGCAAAGGTCCCGCCCACAGCGTGCGCAGCGCGCGAGACAGCAAACCCTGACGCTTGCCCGGGCTCGACATCGGCCGCGGCTGCAGAAATTCCCTGGGAACCTTCCGCTTTGGGCTCTTCGACAGGAGCACGTTCAGGTTCCTCTAGACAGCCGCTAACTTTGTGGCGGTAAGACTAAACACGAATCTCAATCTATCCTATCGTTCACGCGGCATGCCTCAGTCATGGACGGCACTTCCCGTCTTTCCCAGTAATGGTCTCGACCGAAGCCTGCATGCACCGGTGTTCATCGGGTTGTTGTTGATAAGTTTCTTCAAGGAAACGCTGGGTTGGACTTACGCAGGGCTCGTGGTGCCCGGCTACCTTGCCACGGTTTTCTTGTCTGCGCCGGTGACTGGCATCCTCGTCGCAGCCGAATCGCTGCTTACGTATGCGATTTCTGCGCTGCTGGGAAGGGTGCTGCCGAGAACCGGGGCTTGGTTTACGTTCTTCGGGCGCGAGCGTTTCCTGCTGATCATCGTCGTCGCCTTGTTCGTGCGGCTGGTGGTCGAGGCCTCGCTGATCCCCGTCTGGATTGACCGGCTTGGGCTGGGGCATTCGCGTGAGCTGTACAGCCTCGGCTTGGTCTTGGTCCCGCTCTTGGCGAACAGCTATTGGAATGCCGGGGTCGTCCGGGCGCTACCGCGAGTGTGCGTCATCACGTTGATCACCTACCTCGTCGTATCAAAGGTGCTCCTTCGCTACACCAATTTCACGCTCTCGCGCTTCCAAGTCGCCAATGAAAGCGTGTCGTTGGCGTTTCTCGAGAGCCCCCATGCGCACATCATCTTACTGATGGGCGCGATTCTCGGGGCGCGCAACAACGTCCGCTATGGCTGGGACTACAACGGTATTCTCGTGCCCGCACTGCTGGCCGTGGCCTGGTACCAGCCCTCGAAGATCCTGGCCACCGTGGTCGAGGCGTTGGTGGTGTTCAAGCTCAGTTTGTGGATCCTGAAGCTGCCCGGCTTCTCGAAGATACTGGTCGTAGGTTCACGCCGGCTAGCGGTGACCTTCGCGGTTGGGTTCTTGGTCAAATACGTGATGGGGTTCGTGCTGTTGTGGCTGGCCCCGCAAGTGCAAATGGTCGATACCTTCGGCTTTGGCTATCTGTTGCCGAGCTTGATGGCGGTCAAGTTCTGGGACAAGCAGAAGATTCTGCGCGTGCTCATGCCCACGCTCCAAGTCAGCATGATGGCCTTCCCGCTCGGCATCGCCGTCGGCTACGTGCTGCGCTGGGTTAGCCCCCCTGCCAAAGCTCTGGCGCAATCGGCGCAGTCGATCTCGATCGTCGAGGATCTAGGCCTCGAATTGATGAAGGCCGATTCGGCGCCTGCACCCCAGCGAACGGGCGCAGCCTTCAAACAGGCGGGGACTTATGGAGCGGCGTTGGCGCTCGCGTCCGATGCGCGTGCGGGCGACTACGAGGTCTCGCTCAGGAGGGCTCTGGGATTACATTTGGCAGTCGGTCAGACCGCGCCCGGGGATTGGCTGGTCATAGCTCCACAGAGCACCGATCCCAACGAGGACGCTTTCGGGCCGCGCTTCGCGCTACGGACTCAACACGCGTACGGCGATGCTTGGCTCGTGGTCGTCGAGGCCGATGCGGTTGGCAGCGCGATCGTCCCGATTGCCGCGGACGTAGGCGAACGATTGGGGGCGGCCGCGATCGTCGTGCGATCTCGATTGGTCGAAGTGCAACAGAGCGATGATGCGTTCATCGTCGAACTGATGCGCGCGCTCGAGACCGACAAACTCCTGGTCGTTGGTGTTGCCAGCGACGAGGACGCCCGGTCGCGCGTCGTGCTCGATGTGATCGGCGAAGTGCCGGTCGATCTGAGCCCGAAGGCGCTCGAACGACGTCTGCACGTTGCGATTCAAACCCGGACGCGCGTTCCTGCCGAGAACGCGGGGCTGCTCGCTCGCGCGGCGCGCCTCGAGTTTCCTGCGAAGGTTGCCGAGGAGGCCGGCGCAAGCCTGTTGCAAGCTCAGCCTCTCGAACATTGGGAGGCCCATTCCCAAAGTGAACTGAACGATGCGCTGCAGGCTTTGGTTGGGACCGAGCCCGAGCAATTTCGGCAACCGAGCTTCGCCGAGTTGCGCCTGTATCGAGCGTTGGTTTCCAGGCGCTTGGATGCCGGCACGCGTGCACCGGATAGTTGGGAAAGGGCACTCGCGCACGCGCTCGGGCTCACGTTTGCGGACGTCGACGCGACGAACTTTCGCGGTTGGGCGCTGTATGAACCCCTCTCAGCGACACGCCACGGCGCAGCAACCTGGTTACAACGCACAGGAGCGAGCACGGGTGCGCTCGGAGCTTTGGTCTACGTCGAAGCGCCGCGTTGGGAGGCCGGAGTATTGGGTGCTGGGACCACACTCGCGTGGGCCAACGCCGTCGACGGCGTGTTGGTGCACGGGGCGCTTGCAGGAGCCGAGCTCGATGGGAGCTCTGACGTGCGTCGGGTTACCGGTCGGCAAGCGTTCTTTCAAAGTGCCTACGAAGCCTGGGTGAGCCACGGCGGACACGCGTTGGCGGTCAGAGCCATGGACCCCGTGGAGCAGCCAACCACACCGCTCGTCGTCACCTTCGATAGCGAAGTCGTCGACTTGAGCCAAGGACCGGCATGGGCGTCAGATCTGATAGCGCCATTCACCTCTTTGGGCATCGGGATCGCCCCCTACGACGGTACGGCAGAGCGCGCCGGTTTCAGTGCCAGCGGCGATCCGAGCATCGCCTTCGGTCGGCGTTTTGCGCCAGCCAGCACCGTGATGCTCTGGCTGCGCCAAGACTTGCGGATGCACTTGAGCCAATTGGTGATCAACGCGGATACCGCGACACGTGAACGAACGCGTTTCTTGCGACTCGGCATCGAGCTCGACGATTCGTTCCCTTCAGAGCGCG
The DNA here is from genome assembly GCA_036263015.1 of Polyangiaceae bacterium. Lineage (GTDB taxonomy): Bacteria > Myxococcota_A > Polyangia > Polyangiales > Polyangiaceae > SZUA-265. The sequence goes on from DATAHU010000176.1 coordinate 13,918, forward strand.
TGGCGAGGATCGAAGATTGCGCCATCGATCCCGAGACCGATCCCCGCTGTGAGCGACTGATCGCGCCGGGCCAATGCCAAGCGTCCGAGGCGAGGACTGCTCTCGAGTTGGTCCAACGCTTCTCGGTCACTCAAAATCCATACACGCTCGTCGAGCTCCGACGTGTCGCTACGGCTTGCGGGTTAGCGGTACTCGCGCCCGATGGTCCCGAGCCCGTGTGGCTCAGCTTCTGGGCGCCCGCAAACTCAGAGTCGCCGTCGAGCGTCCTGTTCTTTCCGCTGCGTCGCGAACGTTGGTCCGATGAAGTGCGCCGCGTCTCGCCCGAGATGCTCGGGGAAGCACAGCGTCTGCCGCTGGTGCCGCTCGAGGTGTCGCTGCCGTGAAGCGCTTTTGGATCGTGTTTTTGGCGAGCGCATTGATGCTGCTCGCACTGCTTGGCGTGCGTGATTTCGATTCCAGCGCCGAACCGAGCGATGAGATTCTCGCGTACGAAGTCGACGCCGAACGAGACGTGACGGTGACGCTGTCGGGTGGTATCGAGGGCGTGCTGGTCAACACTTGGCTGATGGTGCCGATCGAGGCGCTCGACCCTGTGTTTCCTTACGGCATCGAGCTCAGCGTGACGAACCTGCGCGGGGAGGTTCTGACGTCTCGGCGTTTCGAGACCCGCAGTCGGATCGGTGACGTGGCGGGTGAACTGCGCACCCAAGCGCGTCTCGACGATGCCAGCGCTTGGGTCTGTGAGCCGCGCTCCTTCGATCTCGATACCTCGGTCCTGGGTGGAGACGCGGGCCTCTTGCGCGTCAGAGCATTGCCAGGGGCGAACACTCACGTGCTGCTCCGGATGACGCACCGTGCCGTGCGCGGCGATTGGGAGCGCCGAATCATCGAACGCGCGCTCGACGCCAGTGAGATGCGCAAGATCATGGCCGGGCGCTCGAGCCTCGGCTTTTTCGATTTGCCCGAAGATCAGCGCGCAGATGCACTGGGTTATTGGGAGCGCAGACTGACGGCTCAGGGGCGCGAGGGACGCGACTACAAGAGTCGGCGGCTGCTGATCGGAGAGCCGAGTGTTCCGTTGCGCGCCGAGCAGCTTTTGGATACGGGCTTCGATTCTGCTTTCGACAAGCGAGCTGCGATCAATCTGACGGGGGCGACGGCGCTGCGCGTGCAGGCAGAACCGGGCACGCATGTCTGGCTAGAAGAACCCGGTAGCCCAGCGAGTGAACATGTCGTCGGTGATGCGAGTGGGATCGAGCTGCAGCTTCCGGACCAGGGGCTACGCACGGTGGCGATCTACAGCGCAACTCCGGCGCACCTCACGTTGAGTACGGCCGTGCGAGACGGCATCTTGTTTGCCGAGCCACCGAGATTGATCGGGGAGCGCTTCGAAGTGCTGCCCGATGTGCGCCAGCGCAATCACTATCGACTGGATCCCAAGTTGCCGCTGATTGTCTCGGTCGCTGCCGAGCAACCGTGGCTCGGGGTCGATGTGCGAGGTGAACTGCCGGCCAGCGAGCTCGAGCGCAACATCGAGTTCGTTGGTGTCTGGAAGGATCGCGCCGGCAAGGTCATCGGTCGCGCCGAGCAACGCGCGTTGGCCGAGCGCTCGCAGTTCGAACTCCTACAAGGACTGGCAGTGACCGATTTGTCCACGGTGCGTTTGCGGGTGCCCGAGCAAGCGGCCGTCCTCGAACTTTACGGGGAGCCCACGCTCGCGCTCGCTCCGTTCGTGCCCGAACCGGACGTGCTCGAACCGGTGCGCAAACCGCCCTACGACCTGATCCCGCCTGAAGGCTACGTGTGGCGCTACACGCCCCAGATCCTTTCACCCATCACTGGCATCCGACCGGACAACGTCAGTGATTTGCGCACGCAGAGTCGAGAGTTGGTCTTGTTCGAACAAGCACGACTCGAGCCGATTGCGGGTCTTGGAATACCGATTGTCGCACGCATCCTGAGCGCAACCGAGCGCACCAGCGAGCGCGCTCTGCTCTCACGCGTCGCGCCGGAAGGGGTGAACGCGGGCTTGGTCTCCAACTGGGTGATCTTGTCGCCCGCGGACGGAGCTCGTTCGGTGCGCACCGATTGGGGGCAACCGTTTGGCAGCCCTTTGCCAGCCGCAGCTGCAAGCAGCGGGAGTCGCGCCGAACTCGAGTGGATGGTCTTGGCGCCCAAGCAGCTCCTGGGCCAACCCTGGACGCTTCGTGTCGATGACCAACCGCTGCACGCGGACGAACTCTCGTTCGCGACGGGTCGCGGTATCGAGTTGCTGTCAGTAGGTAAACATAGCATGCGGGTCGAAGCGGCGCCCGAACTACTGCTCGCCGTCAGGGCCAAGCCAATCAATCTCGCGCCGCGCGACGCGGACACCAATGCACAAGGCAGTGACAGCTACAAGTTGCAGAGCGTCGTCGAGTTTCCCTTGGGCCACGATCTCGTGTTTCCTTTTCGACGCGAACCGGGAGAGCTGTTGTCGTTGGTCTTGATCGGTGCGCTGCAAGGCACGGCTCAGAGCGCCCAAGTGCAATTTGCGATCGATGGCGGCAAGCCCCGCATTCATGATCAGTTCTTCCATCGAGCAACCGAGGCCAGTGGTGTTCAGTCGCTGAGCTTTGGCGAATACGGTGATGGTCTGGTTTGGGACGCCGCCAACGGCGGCCGCGGCAAGAATCCAGATCACTTGGCGCGGGTGGTGATCCCGCTCGGCGACGACCTGGTCGTGGGTAACCACCGACTAACCCTCGGCTTGGGGGCCATCAAAGCCCCCAACAAAGTTTGGCTGCGCGTCGTATTGGTCGGGCGAAAGCTCTTGCGCGAGGGTCGCGCAGAGCTGCTTACGCCCAACGTCGATGCCCAACGTGGCAGAGCTCAGCCTGCAGCCGTGCCGCCTGCCAGAGGGTCGCAGAACTCGGGACATTGACTCACACGCCGTGCCCGAAAACTGGCGCGGGTTCTGGTCGTGTCGAAGTCGACAAGGTCCTTTGCAAACCACGACTTGGCGAAGACCGGGAAGCGCGCGATAAGTTGCACATGCGCCCGACCGCTACCTTGCTGCTGACCGCGTCGGTGATCGCGTCGACGGGCTGCAGCAAGGAGCCCCCGCCTGCCGCCATCCCGTTACCCAGCGATCCGAGTGAGCGCCCGCTCAGCTCCGCCAAACAGAGCCCCTCGAACGACTTGGAACCGATGCTGCAAGGGTTGAGGCGCGCAACAGGAACATTTCAGACTCCAAGCGAGCAACAACAGAGCGAGTGGAAGGATTGGATGGCGCATCTGATCAGCTCGCTCGATGGGGGTAACCTACCGACGCGAGCTGCTCCCAACGGTTTTGCTGGACGCTTCGTGGACGCGGGCCGTCTGTGGGTCATAGGTGAGCAGGGACCCAATAAAGTTGGTGCCGGCGCCTACGTCCTGCGGCCTGGAGCAAAGAATGCTCTGGTGATCCAGGCCCCGCACACGTTCTTCGATCAAGGCACCTTGCCGCTCGCGCTGACGCTGTTCGAGCAGCTCGATGCGAAAGCGTTGATGATCAACACCATGCATCGTGCTGCCGCGGGTGGGGGAGCGCAGGGGAGTGACGAGGCAGACGAAGATCGCCAGGAGCGTGCGCGTTCGGGACAAGAGGCGAGCGACTTGGCGCATAGTTCGAACAGCTACTTTCAAGTTACGCATTCCTTGTTCGGCGCGGAGTGGCCTGGGACACGTTTCATTCAGTTGCACGGATTTCGCGACGAGAAGGCTCCCGGGGCTTCGGTGATCGTCAGCGCGGCAGGCACCAATCTCGATCCCTTGCCCATCGCTCGTTCGCTCAACGCCGTGCTCGGCGCAGGCACTGCGCTTGTTTACCCGGAGGAGATCAACAAGCTCGGCGGCACGACGAACACCCAGGCGCGCGCCTGTAAGGAAGCTGGCTGGCCCTTCTTGCACTTGGAGATCTCTGCCACGCTGCGCCAGCGCATGGAGCGACAAGCCTCGCTCCGAGAACAGTTCGCCGAGGCTCTGTCCCGCGCGCTGTTGCTCAAGCATTGAGCCGGAGCAGCTTACTTGACGTCCTCGAATCACTGCCGCGTCGGGTCTTGGCTTCGTCGCCTGCGGCAGCTTTCGAGTTCGTTCCTGTGCCTTGCGCTCGTTGTCGTCGCCTTCTCTAGCCACGCCCAGACCGGTCCCAATGGGCAATCTGCGCTCTTGGACACCAGCCTCGTCTGGGCCGTTCCAAGTGAACTGCGCGTGCTGGGCGAAGCCGACTTTGGGCGTCGCAGCTTGCCTGCGCCGATCCAAGCCCAAAACGGCATCGTCCAGCTCGGACCAGAGCAGATCTTGCTCATACCCGTGACGCTTGGCAGTGTCGTGCGCATCGACGCACCCGAGCACCACTGGGGGCTCGGCTTTGGGGACGAGGGTCGCGTAGACTCGGCCACTTGGGATGCGGGTGTTTACCAGCAACACAGCGTGCGGATTCCGACCTACGGCGCCGCTCGCTTCGTCCTGATTCACCTGCTCCAAGCCGGCGACGTGAAGTTGACGGTCGCGCAGTCGCCTTGGGACCCGTTGGGTTTGCTGCGCCGAGATGATCGCGTTCGGCATTGGCTGCGCGCTGAAGCCGAGCGCCCGCCCGATGTAACGAACGAGTTGGAGCGTGTGTTGTTGGAGGTCCTGGGGGCTTGGCGTGACGAGCTGGCGCAATTGGCGCAGAGTGTCGGGGAGAGTGAACGCGAGCAAGCGCGCTGGGCGTCTTCCGAAGTGCTACTGGCCGAGTGGCTACTTCAACAATACGCGGAGCGCGGTTTGCTACCGCCCTACTTTTTGGGAAGCGAGCTCGGCCCGACTGCAAACGCCTCGTTTGCGCCAATCCCGGATCCGGATGGCAGGGCATGGTACGAGGTTCGAGCTGGTGAAGCGATTGCGTTCAATAGCGACGACTACGACATTCTGAACTTCGACGTCAGCACCGACGCCGCTGTCGAAACGCGATACTCCTTGCAGCAGGGAGCCCGTTCGATTGCGGCAGGGCGTCTCGCGAGCCCGGGGGCAAGTGTTACTTTGAGACCGGCAGAGCGTACGCGCTGGGTCGTGAGCGAACCTGGGCCAATACGCCTGGGCGTGAGCAGCGGGCGCATCCGGGTTGCGGTTCACGCATTCCAAGCCCAAGAGGCCCTCGAGCAGTTGCGACCGCGGCGCGCACCGCGTTTGCTATTGTCGCGCGCCGCGCAGAGGCTCGGGGCTGGCTGGGGAATGCTCGGTCAGGTGCTGCGCACCTTGATTGACGCGCAGCGCATGCGTGCCCCAACTTTGGAAGTTGCTTCCGAGTCGCGCAGCCCGCGGCTGCGCGCGTTGCTGACTGGGCTCGACGCCGAGCGCAGTCTCGACCCTGTGCGGCGCGCCGAGTTACTCGATCGCTTCTGGGCGGATAGCGAGTCGTTCGAACTCGAGCGTCGAGCGGCACTGCGCGCGTGGCTGCTGTGGAACGTCGTACGCTCGTGGGGCCCGCTTCCGGCTCGGCCAAACGACGCCGTTCGCAAGCTCCGCTGGCGTCGCGATCTGCAGCGTTTACCTGACGCACAACGTTTCGAGCTGCAAGCGCTGATCGAACAGGCGCTGCCGGGTGTTGGCAGCGCGCGCTCGTCGATCGCCGCTGATCTGGAGCAGTTCGTTGCAGGAGCACAGCCCTCGCAAGTCTGGCCAGAGCTGGCCCGCGACACCTGGCAGGCTATCGCGCCGTGGGCGGTACTCGACGTGGGGCCAGAACAAGAGAGCTCACTGACCTGGGAGCAACCCGTGTCGACCGAGCCGAGCGGGCAATGTCCATTCGAGGGGCCCGAGGGGCTGCGTTGGAGCATCCTCGGCGCCCTGGCGGTGGGATTCGAGGCGACTGTCACGACAGGGACTCACCAACAGATTTGGTTTCACCCGTTCACTCCAAGCGAGCATGGCCAAGCCCCTGGCGACTCGACTCTGAGTGTAGACGGCGCCGAGTTTGGCGTGCTGCCCTTGTTTGGCGTGGGTTCTGGGCTCGGAGTCATGGCGGGTGAACACCATGTGCGAGTCAGCTCGGGGCCAGCGGTGTTGGCGCGCTTACCGCGCTCGGGTCAAGCCCCGTGCGAGACGCTGCGTTCCCCCAAACGTTGGCTGGAGCTGACCAAGCACTCCTCGTTGGCGCTGCCATTCGGGCGAGTTGCGACCGTCGCGCGGGTCACCCGGCGAGAACTTCCGGCGCTGGTCCAAGCGGCTCCCCAGGCGGCTGCCGCGCCGGCACCCGCCGTCGAGAAAGTGAACGCCGAGCTCGGGCCTCAGCGTTTCCAACTCTGGCTGACACCAGGCTCTTCCGCCGAGCTGCCGGTCTCCTCGGAGGCGTCGGAGCTTTCGCTCGGGTCGGAACACGCGCTCTGGGTCCGGGTTCAAGTTCGCCAGCAGCCCATCGTGGTCCGGCCCGAACCTGCTGATGGCGTTGGGTCAGCGAGTCAGAAGGCGGTCGCTCAGGGCACGAACGTCCCACCCGTGCCCTCGGCAGTGACGGCCAAACCCAGTAACCCCGAGCCCGAGCTGATGAGCCCGCTGCGCGACGTGACGCGCCGCTTGGACCACGCCAAAGCAGAAGCCGCCGTCGATGCTCTGCGCGCGGAGCGAGCCGGTTTGCTGCTGAGGCTCGGGTATCGCAAGCTGGCGGCGCTCGATTTGGCGCGCCGTTCTGCCAACGCGCTCCCGATCGAGCCCACTTTGCCGAACGGCGAAGTCTGGCTACCCGAGCGCAACGAGCCCGTGGTCGCGCTCGACCGCGTTTCGCTGCTGCCCGCCCTGTCGGATGACCTCGATCCGCAGGTTTTGTCACAGGTTTACGAGCGCGCGGCGCGTGGCGCCACGCTAGACGCTCAACACCTGCTGATCGAGCACGGCGCGGAGCTGACCGAAGGACGAGCAGCCTTGGCGTTGGCGGCTCTGCTCGAAGATCAGGCTGAATGGGACAGAGCCGCGGCCATTTACGAGCGACTCGGCCGTAAACTTGGCAAAGCCAACGCTTTGGCGCGCGCGGCAATGGCCCAGACGCGTGCGGGATATGCGCGTGCAGATCGAATCGCTTTGGGCCACGCGCACTTGCTTGCTCGTTTGGCGATCGCGATGGGAGCTCGCCCCGATCCGTTGCTTGGACCGCTCGCTCCCGTCTTGGAGTGGGACTCGCCCTCGCTCGGGACTTTGGGCTTCGGGGCGGCCCAAGTCCAGCAGCTGGGAGATCCGAGTGAAGCGCCGAGTGAAGCGGCCGAGGTTTACGCGGCGGTGCTCGACAAGCCGGCACTGGCGCGTTGGTTCGGGCCCAACGCAACGCTGAGCTTGCTGGGTCAAAGCGGACCGCTCGACGTCGAGTCACGTTGCTTTTCGCGAGCGGGCCCGAGCGAAGACTGTCGCCTCTTACCGGAGCTCGACGGACAACTCGTCAGCTGTGAACCAGAGACGAGCAATGCGAGCGCGGACGCAGCGCACTCGCGACATTGCCGCTTTGCGTTGCCCCAGGGTGCGCGCCGGCTCCGCTGGAGAGCCGAGGGCGCGATGGACCCCGTCGGTTGGCTGCTCGTGCGGGCTCCCGCGCCTACCGGCGAATGGCAACCCCTGGCGCAAGGGATGAGCTACGTGGAGGCTACGCCCAGCGTGCCGATTCGCTTCGATGTGCTCGGGCCGGCCGTTCTCAGGTTAACTGCGCGTTCCGTGCCCGGGCGCGCTGCGCGGATCACCGTCGAAGTGAACGGCAGCAACCCACACGACTCGAAGACTTCGCTCCAACTGCCGGTGGCAGCGGATCCGGACAGCACGCGCATCGACGTTCCCGCGCCTGTCGCGCTATCCGCGACGACGATTCTGGTCGTCGATGAGCCGGGCGTACACGCGGTCACGATTCGCTCCGACGCCGAGTCCGTCTTGGTGCGACCCGAGTTGGCGCGTATCGCGCCCGACCTCGAGCTGACTCCAGAGGCGCCTGGGGCACATGCTGCCACGGCGACCGAAGCCGGCGCGACATCGGCAGCTTCGCATTACCCAGGCCCCGCCGAATTGACTCCACGGGTGCGCGACGAAGCGCTGACATCCGGGTTGAGCGTGAGCGCTGATACTGCGGTGGTCGAGCAGATAGAGACCGAAGACAACACTCAGGATCTGCGGCTCCAGGCCGGGGTCACCTTGCGCAAAGCGTTGATTGAAGACCAATGGTGGATTCGGACAGAGCTTCAGGGGCGCAAACGGACGGGGCCCTCGTCGGGGGGCCTCGAGGTGTACACCTCGTGGGCGGCTCAAGAAACCTCTCCTGGGCTCTATGGACGGTTCAGGGTGAGCGGTCAAGAGGCCCCCGATGCTCCAGGAGGCCGCTCAGCGGCGATTGGCGCGTTTGCGGAATTTGGAGCGTCGCGGCAGTTCGTCTTGACGCGTAAGTTGATGCTGATCCCGGCGCTGACATTCAGTCTGCGTCACGCCGATCCGCTCGTGCGCGGCATCACTGGGCTCGATACCGACGTTTACTCCGCGTACACTTGGTCCCATCCGCGCTCGTTCGAGATTCAGCTCGGCATGGCTCATCGACCACGCTACGACACTCTGACCCAGACCACCGTGCTGGTGCGGTTGAATCCGAACTTCGACGCAGTAGACGAAGTCATCGGTGAGTTCGAGTTCCAGTGGCTAGGCGGGGCGGGTTACTGGCCGTGGTTCGCCTGGCAGACGAGCTTGGCATGGCATACGGCGAACGAACTGCGTGACATTGGCTTCGTTCGTTTGCAAAGCGCACCCTCGGCCTTCGTGTGGCGTTGGCTTTCGAACGGAGATCGCATTCGAGCCAAGGTGAGCTGCGGCGCTTATTGGGACGAGCCGAGCCGCAGCGCGGTGCAACCCGCACTGTTTGCCTTCCTGGGGCTTGGTTACGACTTCGCAGGAGGTGCTGGCTTGCGTGACTTTTTGCCCTTCGAGCGGCCCTATCGCAGGCGCTTGGAAGAAGGCTCGGGCCGCGAGTCACTCGAGCAAGGTTACGACAATCCCTATTGGCGCCATGACCCGCAAAACCAAGGGACGATCCGATGACGCTCGAGAACGACGCCGACGTCGAAGCGCGGATTCGCGAGAGCGTTCCAATTCTCGACCGCATGATGCGCGATGGAACCATCGTCACGGTGGCGGCCCGCATCCGCGCGCTGACCGCCGACGAGTCGCAAGACGATTCGACGTTGGTGAGCGCTTTGGTACGGATCGCGCTAGCCGCAACGGCGCCAAAGCCCAAAGATCGCTCTTTAGACGATGCGCTGGTCGGGGAAGCGCGGATTGTGGCTCAGGAACAGGAGCTGAAGGATCGCGCGGACCATTTGGACCAGGCCTTGGTCGCATTGGGGGCTGCGCGCGGCATCGTCGCCAAGCCGCGTGAACAGAACGACCAAGTTCGCTTCGATACAGATACCTTGTTCCAGACCTTGGGCGAACTCGCGCGAACTCACCACGATCGACTCGTGCGTGAGCGGGCGCTGGAGTTGATCAGATATACGCTCGATGGTCTGCCTTGGGCGGAACGGCAACTGAGTTTGGGCGTCGACCGCCTACGCCAGTTGCGTGAGCTCGCGTTGGGCAAGGGCGCGCGTGGCTTCGTACAAGCTTCCGCGATCGAAGCGTTGACCAGCGCCCTGCGTACCGAGATCTTTACGATCTTCAGCGATATCCTGGCCGAGCGCAGCAGCAAAGAGGGCATGATCGCGCGCAGTCGCGTCGTGCAGTGCACGATCCGCGCCGAACTGCCATTGGCGCGCAAGCTCGAATTGCTACAGTTCGTCACCGACGATCCCAGCGAGCACGTTCGGCAGGGGTTGGCCGAGACCTTGGCGCGTCTGCGCACGGAAGAGACGAACGAACGTTTACTGTCGCTCGTGGAGAACGACGCCTCTGTCCGCGTGCAGGGTGTGGCGCTGTTGGCGCTCGAGCGGGCCACGCGCGGCGATCGAAACGGCTGGACGCTGTTGCTCCAAGGCTTGGAGTTTGCGGCCAAGGCCGCGCCGCTCTTGCGCAGAGTCGTGCTCAGTGCAATTGGTGAACGATCGAAAGTCGAGCCGTTCGTGCGAATCGACGCGCGACTCGCGGCGGCGTTGCAAGAGATCATCGCGACCAGTGCGCTCGATGTCGCCGAGCAAGCAGCGTTGCTCGTGCGCCAGCTCGAATTGCAAGTCGATCCCCGGCTGTCGAGCTTGGCAGCAAGTGTTGGGCCCGTGATCGCTGGCTTGAACGAGGGCGAGCTCGGTGCTTTCGAGCTGCCAGCGGGGGCGGACCGACAGCGCATGGAACGGGTGCTCTGTCCACTTGCCGCGGTCGATCTGCCGTTGTCCGTGCGTTACAACGAGCGCAACGTCGCATTACTCCAGCGCGGTGAGTTGCGCCGTTCACGGCTTTGGCGCATGCGCAACGAGCTGTTGAACCCCGCGCCCGACAAACGTCAAAATTACCTTCATGCACGCGCCCGGACCGACAAAGGGGACGTCGCCGTAGTGCCGCTCAGAATGGCGGAGGTGACGCCGACTCGCGTTCCAGGTGAACGAAGGACGGCGTTCGGACAGAGCTGGGGTGGCTTCGTTCCGCGCTTGGACGACGCACTGTTTGCCTTGGAGCATGGTCGTCCGCGTCGCTTGCTGTGCGTGTTCGGAACGTTGGTCGTCATGCCGCCCACGGCGCTGCTGCAGCGCTGGCGCGTTTGGTGGCAGCTGCAGTTTCGCTACGCGAAGCTCGCACAGTTGCGAGAACGGTCACTGGTTGCCTATCACGCGGCAGACCGTAAGCAGTTCATCCAGGAACTGCAGAAACTCGGCTTCACTTGTCGCTGGGAAGCGACCCGTCTCGAGCTGGATAGCCAAGCGATCGAATTGCTGCCGGAAGCGGTGGGCGCCTATTTCGGCATCGCGCTGCTCTGGGTAGCCGCTCCGGATTCCCTGCCTCTGCCGGTCGCGTTGTGGTTCGAAGACGCGATTCAATACGTCTTGATGCCCGCGGGTAACTCCGCCTGGCACCTTGCGGTCGTCGTCTGGGCGCTGTTGTCGTTCATGATCGCGCGCGCGGCGTGGGTGCTCTCGAAATTCGAACAGGCTCGCCGTCAGATCCCACTGTCGTTGGGCGGGTGGGGGAGCCGTGGCAAGAGCGGTACCGAGCGGCTCAAGGCGGCGCTCTTCCACTCGCAGCACTACGACGTGATCTCCAAGACCACGGGCTGCGAAGCGATGATGATCGTGGCTCGCCGCGGCCAGCCTGCAAGCGAGATCTTCCTGTATCGCGCCTACGACAAGGCGACGATTTGGGAGCAGGCGCGAGTGGTGCAGTACGCGCAGAGCTTGGGGGCACAGGTGTTCCTTTGGGAATGCATGGCGCTGCAGCCCGAATTCGTGAACATCTTGAACCGAGAGTGGATGCGTGATCCCGTCACCACCATCACCAACGCCTACCCCGATCACGAGGACGTGATGGGGCCGGGCGGTGAGGACGTGGCGCGCGTGATTGGACAATTCATCCCGCGTCGCGGCAAGGTCTTCTGTAGCGAAGAGCAGATGTTGCCGATCTTGCGCCAATCGGCACGCGACGTCGCGTCCGAGATGGTCGAAGTGGGCGGCTTGGAGGCAGATCTGTTGCCGCGGGACCTCTTGGCCCGGTTCCCTTACGAAGAACACCCGCGCAACATCGCTCTCGCGCTGCGCTTGGCCGAGCACTTCGGCGTGGGGCGCGAGCGAGCGCTCGTCGATTTGGCCGACTACGTCTACCCCGACTTGGGCGTGCTCAAGACTTTTCCGATCATCTCGCACAAGCTCAGGCAAATGCGCTTTTCGAACGGCATGAGCGCGAACGAGCGCGCCGGGTTCTTGTCGAACTGGGAGCGCCTCGGTTTCGCTGTTCACAAGCCGGACGAAAAGCCCGAGATCTTGTTGATGGGAGTGATCAACAATCGCGCTGACCGCGTGCCGCGCTCGCGCGTGTTCGCGGAAGTGTTTGCCCGCGACGCAGTCGTCGATTCGATCGCAATCATCGGTACGAATCAAAACGGCATGGCGCGCTTCTTGTCCGAGGCTGTGGCCGAGCAGAGTGAACGCTACGAGTTGCCCAAGGATCCCGCGGGCGTCGCCGAAACCGTCGATTTGGCCTGGGATGCACTCTGTGCGCCTCGCAAAGTCGAGACATTGAACACGCGTTTGCTCGTGGTGCAAAAGCTCGTGCTCGGAGTTAGTGAACCCAACGCCGCCACTGCTGCGCTGAGCGCTGCGCTCGCGGCCATCGGCGCTTCGCCCCCCGAGAGCTTGGAGAAAGCGCATCGCCAAGTCGAAGAGGCGGTGCGGGCTTGCGCGCAAAGCTGGCTGGCTGAATCGGACGTTCAACAAACTTGGCAGTTCAACTCGGACAAGGCGCAGCACCCTGTGGAGCTGGAACTCGTGCTGTCGCGGATCGTGCTCGGGTGGGTCGAGCGCGTGACTTTGCGGCGCGTCTTCGAGAAGGCCGTCACGGAAGGCAAGCGCGACAAGGCGCAGCAAGAACTGCAACAGCACTATTTGACAACCTTCATGCGTAAGGTTCACGTGCTGCAGGACAGCGGCTCCACGGGGGACCAGGTCATCGATTTTCTAGCGCGGCAACTCACGCCCGGACTGATCACGGAGTTGATGGGCTGTCAGAACATCAAAGGCACGGGTCTCGATTTCGTTTACCGCTTCATGTCCGTCGATCGCGTGCATGGGTGGCTGGTCGCGTTGGACGAACGCCCCGAAGAGCGCGCGCAAACCCTGACGCAGATGCTCGGCCACATCGACTACGGCTTGTTCGACGTGCAGATGGCGCGGGCCTATTTCGCGCGCTCGCTGGCCGCAGACCCCGCGGGCTGGACGGAGTGCGCAGGGCCGCTGGAGCAGGTGCAGAAGCACTTGGCAAAGCTCGAGTCAGACAAGATCGCGCGCTTGACCGTAACCCGACAGCGCTCGGTGCTGGGTAGCGTCCTCGGATTCATCGAACCCTGGATCGACCACCTGGATGCCATTTCGCGTTACGGCGGAGCCGTGAAGACCATGCGTGAGTTAGCGCAGGGGAAGCTGTCTCAGGCTACCGCTGTTGACCGTTTGCGTGAATTGATGGGCCGCCAGAAGGGGGGCTGGCTCGTCAAAGATGTCGAAAAGTGGCGTTCACGTTTCAGAAGGCGTGCGCCTGGCGCACCCAGTTGACGGACGACGCGCCGAGTCACGCAGTTATCACTTGTGGCGGACACTACCTGCTACGCGTCCCTACTGAACAGAGCAACCGGACCCTACGGGTGAATCGTTCAGTCATCGCAACCCCGGCGCCTCTCGCGCGGCAGTTCAGCGACGAGCCAGAAACATTGCGGTAACCGCCACTTGCACCGTGCGGGTCGCAAGCGATCACAGTGAAATCACAGGCCACAAAAAGTGAACATCCCACTGGATAACCCAGATGAGTTGGGGAATAGTTGTGGACCTATGGACGATGCAACAGTCAAGCGCGAGAGACCGACGATACCCGCTCGTCGCTTCGTCCGGAAACGCTCGACGGCTGATTCCGTGAAAGCTTTGGACGCCGGGCTCGCGGCGCAGTTGGAACGCGAGCGGCGGCTAGTGGATTGCATAGACATCCCGCCGCAATCGGACGTGCGCCGTTTGAGTCGCGAGCTACTCCCCGCCGAATCGGCAGAGTGGGCTATCGACCTGGAAGAAGCGCCTGCCAAACGTCAAAGCGGCTGAGGGCTTGGCGCGCGACGCGAGAAAGCTGAGGCATCGGAGTCGGGTGGGACTCAGTGCGTTGGACTGAGGGCATTGGACTGAGTGCGTTGGACTGAGGGCATTGGACTCAGTGCGTTGGACTGAGGGCATTGGAATCAGGGCCGCTGACGGGTTACCGCCGAACCCGAATCAGGCGCCCACTACCCGGTTTCGTCCTTGTTGCTTGGCGCAGTAGAGGGCCTTGTCAGCCATCTCGAACAACTTTGCTGGCGTCGCGGACCCGCGGTGTGGGTTGTATGTGACGGTTCCGATACTCACGGTTACGCCGACCTTGCCCTGCGGAACATCGATGGAGCTGTCGCCGATGGCGCGCCGAATTCGTTCCGCGGCCACTAGTGCCCCCGAAAGGTCAGTCTCGGGCAAGATCACCGCGAACTCCTCGCCACCGAAGCGGGCACCCAAGTCCGTGGTGCGAAGCGTGCGCATCAGAGTCGCGCCCACCGTCTTCAGCACCTCGTCGCCGGTAGCGTGGCCATAGGTGTCGTTGAACTTCTTGAAATGATCGACGTCGAGAACCGCCAAGGTCAGCGGTTTGCGGTGTCGTTCAGAGCGTGCGATCTCGCGCACGAAGGCATCGTCGAACGCACGTCGATTGGGCAGACCCGTGAGCGCGTCCGTCGTGGCTTGTTCGGCCAGCGCGACGTTGGCGAGGCGCAGCTGTTCGGCCAATTGAGCCTTCTCTTCGACAGCTCGGCTCAAGGCCTGAACCAGCTCGCCATACTGGCGGGCCATCGTTCCCAGGGCTTCGCGTGCGCCGTTGATCAGTTCCTCGAGCGGCAACTGCGGACCTAGGTCGCGATTGAACGCTGCGGCGGTCTCGCCGACCTGGACCGGTAACTCATGCAGGATCTTGTCCACCTGCTCCTCGTTCAGCCCGAGCTTGAAGCCTGCTTCGATCGCCATCGGGCGCGTCAACGCAGGGGCGCCTCCTTCGAAGACTCCTGCGACGCGTTCTGCCACCCAGGCCACGGCTGCCAAGCGCTCCTTGGGGACGTCTGGATCGTGATGCGAACGGATCGCGTTCACGACGGCTTCGGGAAGGCCAAGCGCCGCGGCCAAGCGAAAGCCCAACTCAGGGTGGTGTTTGCGCCGAAGCGCATGCTCTCGAAACACGCGTTCGTGGGCGGGACTGCGGCCGATCTCCGCAGCCTCCGCGAACGAGCCCCCTTGCTTCACGAGCAACCCAGAATCCAACAACAGTCCAGCTGTGAACTCGTCGTCACCATTGGAGGCACCCATCGCCAGGGCCAAGCTGCGCGCCGCGTTAGCCCGCCGAATGCAGTTGGCGAGCAGCACGTCGCCGTTCGGATCGGATGGTGCAAGGTCGCTTACGACCAAGCCGAGCGCGATGGCGCGGGTTCCGCGAATGCCGAGCAGAGTGATTGCGCGAGTCAGATCCGAAACGGCGTTGCTGCCGCGATAGGCGGCGCTATTCACAGTGGCCAGCAAGCGCGCAGCAAATGCGGGATCGGCTCCAGCGAGCTGCCCGAGCTCCTGCAGCGAAACGTTCTCTCGCACCGCAGCCTGCAGGATCCGGGTCGCCCCAAGTGAAACAACCTCGAACTCACTGCTTTTGGCGGTGGACTTGCGCGCAGTCGCTGGCACAAGAACTCTAACGGCTAGTGTTCGTTGAAGCTTGAGGGTTACTTTGCAGGTAGGGGAATCGACGCCACTGGTCTGTCGCACAACGAGCCGCTGACGTTTCTGATCAGCGGTGGCAGAGACAACACGCGTAGCCTCTGCAGGCTATTCGGTCTGGCGCCCACCACCGGAGTTTGGCTCCCACTGGACTCCGAGGCGCCGCATCTTGTCAATCAAGGTCGTGCGGGTAGTTCCGAGTGAGCGAGCAGCCTGACTTTGATTGCCACCTGCGTGGATCAGCGCAGCCTCGATCAGACCCCGCTCGAACTCAGCGACTCGTGTGCGAAGTGAACCTTCATTGGGTTCCGAGTCGGCCGGCGCTCGTGGGCCATTTGCGTCGGTGCCCGACCGCGCGGGGTGTCCGAGCAAGGCATCGAGTTGGGCTCGAGAGAGCGTCCCGTCGTCGCTCAACGCCAGCACTTCGGCAACTTTGTTCTCCAGCTCTCGCACGTTGCCGGGCCAGCTCGAGCGCTGCCAATGCAGGGTCAGCTCTTCGGGCAGGGGGACGTCAGCCAGCCCAAAGCGTTCTCGATACTTGTGTTGAAAGTGGCGAACCAACAACGGGATGTCCTGCTTGCGCTCCTCCAAGTTGGGCACCCGCAGCTCGACGACTCTGAGGCGATAGTACAGATCGGCTCGGAAGCGGCCTTGCTTGACGCGCTCTTCGAGCCCAACTGCGCTGCACGCGACGACGCGCACGTCGACGCGCTCGGTTGCTGCACTACCCACCGGCTGCACCTCGCCTTGCTGCAAGGCGCGCAACAATGCGGCTTGCACGCTCAGCGGCAACTCTGCCACTTCGTCGAGCACTAGCGTGCCTCGATCGGCGCGTTGAAAGAACCCCTCACGTTTATTGCCAGCTCCGGTGAACGCGCCCTTGGAATGTCCAAAGAGCTCGGCGTTTGCCAAGCTCTCCGTCAAGGCCGCGCAATTGAAGCGGATCAACGGGCGATCCTTGCGCGGGCTAGCGGCGTGGATCAGTGAGGCGATCGCTTCTTTGCCAGTTCCACTTTCCCCACTCACCAAGACGCTCACGTCACGCGCGGCAACCCGCCTTGCCAACTCTAAGGCCTGCAAGAATGCAGGACTTTCGCCGACTAGCCAGAGCCCCATGCTGTCCTGCAGCGTGCGACGTCGATCGCTCGAGGCCAGCCGCCGCGTTTGCAGGGCTCGCTCGATGCTGAGCGTGAGCTCGTCGATGTCGAACGGCTTTGTCAAGTAGTCCCAAGCGCCGAGCTTCATTGCCTTGACGGCCATGCGCTCATTGCCGTGAGCGGTGAGCAGGATCATCGGGAGCTCCGCGTGTTCACGCCGCATCGCCTCGAGCAGTGTAAAGCCGTCCTGCTCGGGCATCGCCAAATCGGAGACGACCACGTCTGCGCGGGACACCAGCCCCCTTGCTTCGCTCACGCTCGCGGCTTCGAGCACCTGATAACCCGCCTCGGTAAGCACCTCCGCGATCGCGAAACGCACCGAACGTTCGTCGTCGACGACCAGCACGCTGGCAGAGGTTTCTGCGGGCGTCAGTGCTTGGCTCTTGGGATCGGAGGGCATGCGGTTTCGTCAGTCGGCGTTTATCGTGTCGGGCGCTGGCCGATTGAACGGCAATCGAATCAAGGCCAGCGTACCGCGCTCGGGCTGGCTTTCGAATTCGAGCGTTCCCCCATGCTGACGAATGATCCCGTCCGCGATCACGACGCCCAGTCCCGTCCCTCCGGGTCGATGACTGAAGTACGGCTCTTTCACGCGTCCGAGTACCTCGCGGCTCATCCCAGTGCCGGTATCGCTCAAGGCGATTCGAAGTCCAGCTCGATCGGCTTCGATATCTACCGCCAGTCGTAGCTGGCCGCCCTTCGGCATTGCCGCCAAAGAGTTCTGCGCCAAGTTGAGCAAGGCCTGCTTCAGCTTTCCAGGATCGAGGTAGGCTTCGAGCTCGGGACACGACAGTTCGAGCCGAACATCGCGATCGGCGGCCTCGCCTTCGAGCAAACTGATGAGTCCCGACAAGAACGGCCGCATCGCGATCGGTCTGGCTTCGAGCTGGCCCAGGGGACGACTGAAATCCAGATAGTCGCGTAGGATGGACTCCATGCGCGCCACCTCTTCCAGCACGACGCTCAAACGCTGTTCGTTACGGCCGTCGCGCAGAGGCGTTTCGCTCGTCGCAGCTTGACGGTGTAGCAACTGAACCAGGCCCTTGATCGCCGACAGCGGGTTTTTCAGTTCGTGCGCGACGCGTGCGCCGAGCGCCTGAAGCGACGCCGTTTGTTCGGCCGCGGACTGAATGACTTCGATGCGCGCAGCATCCAGCTTCTGTGCGGTATCGGTATAAGCACCGGCAAGACCCGTGATGCCGAAATACAACAACCCGCTTGCCAGGGTTGCTGCCAGCGCAGCGATCACGCCGCCCACTTCGGTTGGCAATGTGGCTGAGCCGAGCGCGTTCAGCACGAGTTCGACCACGAGCACGCCGGCGAACGCAAGGAACACGAGTGCGGTGCGCCGGCTCTTGCCGAAGGCCGCGAAAGCGACCCCCAACGGAGCGAACAGGATCGGCAAAAACGGACTGCGCGAACCTCCGCTGAACGCGCACAACACCGCCAGGCCGCCCAAGGTCAACACCAACGAGGTACAGAAAGCCTTCGGCGAAACCGTCACACGGCGTGCGCGCTGAGCTTCCCAGGTAAACGCGCTCAACATGCACACGAACGTGACCGCGATGGCCACGAGTTGAAGTCGCGGCGTCTGGCTACGCCACAGAAGGAGCAACAGCGTTGGCCCAAAGGGTAAGAGCAGCCGCGGGCGGATTCGTAAGAATGAACCTGACACACGCGCCAGTTGCTCGGCCCCGATTCGATCCGTGTTCGCCTGCACGTTTGGGATCTATCGCGAGTCTGTGGCCTGGGCAGCGAATTTCGTTGGCGTGCTCACTGGCTAGAAACGTGACGCCTGACGTGCTGCCGACAGCTGTCGAAATTCCGACATGCCATTGCCGACGGCGAATGCCCGGCGCGCGTTCGAGCGGCTCAGTCAGTGCCCGACGCACGGGGTTTGGTCTTGGCTGGCGTTTGGCCCGGGGCGTGCATTGGGCCTCGGCATGATTCGGGTCGGCTCATGCGTCGGTCCCAATCGCTTGTGCCTCGATAGAGCCCGCAGCGACCGTAGGGCGGGCAGTGGCAAGACTCGTGACAATTGGCTCTGGAGGTTACCGTGAACTCGAGTGGTAGTTTGTTCTTGATCGTCTCGTTCCTCGTCATGGCGCTCGCGCTACTGGTGACCCTGGTCGTCGCGATCTCACTTGCGAGTTCACTCGCAACGCGCCGTCGGGACACCGCGGCTAGCGCGCTTGCGGCCGGCACCTGGTTCGCATTGTGGAGCGTGGTGGGCGCGAGCAGAGTTCTCGACGTCTGGGACTCGCGCCCGCCGCGCGTCCTGTTCATGTTGGTCCCGACCTTGATCGCTTGCGTGCTCCTCGCGCGCTCGAGCATCGGACTCAAAGTCGCCAATCGCTTCGATGCCGCCTCGCTCGTCGGCTTTCAAGCCTTCCGTCTGCCACTCGAGTTGATGATGTATCGAGCCGCCTGCGAGGGGTTGATGCCCATGCAGATGAGTTTCCGCGGCTACAACTACGAGGTAGTGACCGGTACGGTGGCGCTTCTGCTCTGGCTCGTCGCGCGGCGTTGGGCGCTGCCACGCTGGGTCCTGATCGCGTTCAATGCCCTCGGCTTAGCTACGTTGACTACCGTCGTCGGCATCGCGATCGCCGCGATGCCGATGTTCGCGGCCTTCGGTCCCAACAGTCTCAACGTCTGGGTCACGCACTTCCCCTATCTGCTATTGCCCACGGTGATGGTGCCATTGGCTTTGGGCGGGCACTTGCTCCTGCTTCGCAAGTCGTATCGCCAGTCAGGGCCATCAGCCTTGGTCGGGCTCGAGCGCGCGTAGCGGATTGACGAACAACGCGCGATAGCGGGCTTCCAAGTCCTCCGGATCGACCCGTTTATCCGTCGCCACTAGAGCTCGAAGGCCTTGTAGAACGGTCGCGGCGTTGTAGGTCGGGTAGGGTGGCGGGGCCAACCAATTGATCACGCGGAGCAGTCCGCGCGTCAGCGCAGAGTCGGTACACAACGCATAGCCGCAACAGATTCGTCGCAGCTGGTCTTCGCGTTTGCTGAGCTCAGCCGAGATCAGCTGGCGTTGCCGAGCCGTCAGTTGGCTGGCGACGGGAAGGTGGTGAAGGACGGAGCGTTGCTCGGTAGAGGACCAACCATCGATGTCGGCCAGGACCGCTTGCAACAGGCGAGCGAACTCGGCGTCGGTCGGCACGCGCGTGACGAGCGTGAACAAGACCGGTGGACACCAACCGAGCGCCCAGCCATCCCCCTGTGCGATCATGCGATCTTGTTTGCGGCGCGTGACGCTTTGCCAAGCTCTCGATTCCGAACTCGCCGGCGCGTTTGGTTCCGTTCTCCCAGACGGATCTCGAGCCATACCAACGATACGGACGAGGGCGGAGGTCGATTAAGACCCCCGCCACCGTCTGGAGACGCGAACTCACCGAGGCCCAGCTGCGTCTTGGCCTGAGCCGAGTGGCTGGCTGCGGCTATTTCTTGCTCACGGCACCTTCGACGAAATCCAGCATCTTGCGGTTGAACACGAGGTAGCCGCCTCCGCCCATGCAGACATTGGCCTTCGATGCTTCGACCGCAAAGCTCACGCCGACCAGCGTGGGATCACAACCGTGAGACGTCGAGAACAAAGGACCGCCCGAATCGCCGAAGCATCCGAGCGCGTCGCCCGGCAGTCCGCCAGCCAGGAGCTCATAATTGGTCTCGAGCTTGTACAAGTCCCACCATTGCTTGGCTTCGTCTTCACTCGGGATCGCCGACGGCGAGTCGGTGAAGTACCAATCGTGGTAGGCCTTGTAGTTGCCGTCGAACAACAACTTGTACCATTTGCCGCTGAGCGCCCGAGCCGTCACAGTGCCCGAGAACTTCTCACCGTAGAGGTACGCGGGGTCGTACACACCGTAACCCGCGGCCGTGAGCTTCTTGCCCAACATGCGCGGGCCATCGAACAGCCCGAGCTTTACCGGTTTGATGTGATCGGGCTTACTCTCCAGGTACGCGACTGCTACGTCGCGTCCCCCGTCCAGCAGCAAACCGTTGCTCGGTCCAGGCCCTGCGGGAGCCGCAACGTAACTCGTGATTGGGACCACCTGCGTCGGTTCGAACGCGTTGGGCCCGAAGGCAATCGCCGGCAGTACCCCAAAGGCAAACGCGTTGTCGATGCTCGGGGTGCAGTGTCGCGCGGTAACCACCGCTTTGCCCCCAACCAGAGTGCCGCTGCAGAACACGTCGAGGACGCCGATCTCTGGCAAGTAATAGACGAGGGCGCCAACCGCGGGGAAAGTCTTGTCATCGGCTTCTTTGCCGTAGAGCAGCGCGTCCGAGTTGGCTTCCACTGCCTGCGTGCCGGACACGCTGTCGGCAGTGGCATCATTGGTTGTGGGGGCTTGTGAACAGGCAAGGGAAAATGTGGACGCGATCAGAGCGACGTGCAGGAACTTGGTCTTGAGCATTGAATTCTCCAGTAGGCGTTGGTCTTTCCCCCGAGCTGCCAACGCGAGCCAAACATGCCGACGAGTGGGATGTGAGGAACAACTGCTCCTCGTGACCTCCAATGACACGACGACGTGTCGTAGTC
Organism: Polyangiaceae bacterium; assembly: GCA_036263015.1. Taxonomy (GTDB): domain Bacteria; phylum Myxococcota_A; class Polyangia; order Polyangiales; family Polyangiaceae; genus SZUA-265. The sequence continues at coordinate 35,037 of DATAHU010000176.1, forward strand.
AGTCAGTCTAGCGCAGGCTGAGCCGCTGTGGATGAACGCGCGGCGATTGCTGTCGGCTCGTTACGGATCGGAACAGACACAGCGCGTTTCCAAGTGCATCACTGAGATATTCCACGCGCGCGCAATCGTGCTGCGCTTCGCCGGACAAAATTCGCGACGCACTTGGGCTCCGAACGAGCGTGACGTCCGAGGCAATCCCACTAAGCCTTAGGTTTGCCCTGACCTACTAGAGGCAGTGCGCGACTTGCTGAAGCCTGGGCTGGCGGCGCAGGGGCCTCGGTAGCGCTGGCCGAAGGCTCTTCGGCTTTCTTCGAGCTGTTGAACGCCAACGGCAAACGCTTCTTGGTCAGGGCGGCACTGCGCTCGAGGTAGGCGTTGATCTCCTCCATGCTCGGCATCGGCTTGGTCACGTCCGCGCCCGCTGCTCGGGACACGGGCAGGGGCGCCTCGGCGGGCGGAGGCCGCGTCGAGTGCGACGGGGCTTGCGGGCCATCGTCGCAGTCACTGCCGCTGTGTTGGGTGATGAACGGACGCATGGCTTCGGTATGCCCGAGCCAGTGATCGATGATCACTTGTGGCACCTGATGAGCCACGAGCGTCTCTTTCAGAATCTGCAGACGACGCATGAAGTGACCGCCCGTGATGGCGTGTTCCGCGTGCGCACGCGGCAGGGCGTTGCCCGTGTACGCCACGCGACCGCCCAAGTGCCCCGCCGCGAACTCGAACTCCTTCTGCTTGATACGGGCTTTGTCGGCGCGAGCGAAGAAGAAGCCGATCATCGGATCGGCGAAGACGCGCTCCAAGAAATCGTCGATGATTGCACGTAGCTGCTGCTCGCCGCCGAGCTGTTCGAAAAACGATAGGGACACAACCCCCAATTAGAGCCGATCTCGAACCCTGCGCAATCGGGAAAACGCCGATCAGCGCACCTGCAGGATGCGGCAGGAAGGACACCCCGTGCCACCGGGGCCCTGATCGCAGTCCTCGTTGTCCTGAACGATGCCATCGCCGCAGTAGGCGCCGAGCTTGCAGCCGACGTCGCATTCGCCGTATCCGCCGTCGTTCACGCCGTCGTCGCATTCCTCGCCAAAGGCAAGCACACCATCGCCGCAGATCGCCGTGCAGTCGCTTGGCGTCGCTTCGAAGCCGGACAAGGTCAGCTTGAAGGAGGAGCCCTCCATCTTTCTTTCCACGTGGAAGATCGTGATCTTGTAGACGTTGCCCGCCTGCAGGCCAAAGCGCGCGGCCGACATGCGGTTCAACGTCACCGAGCCGTTTTCCGGCACGTGCTCACCGCCCAGATCGACGGCCAAGTGTCCGTTGACGAACACCCACACGTCGTCGTCGCCCGTAAAGTCCAGCGTCGCGTTGGTATCCATGTCGTAGTGGAACCAGTATTGAACTTCGCTCGTGAAGTAGAAGTTGTGCTCGGGCGCGCCGGGGAACACTGCATCTTCCCAAGGCCAGCCATCGTAGCCGTACTGCTCGGGCACCTTGGCACGGGCGAGGGTTAACGTTGGTCCCTTGACGTCATCGATCGGGAAGAACAGAGGATTGCCATCGTATTCGACGAGCGTGCCGCCGAAGCACTGCTGGTCGGGCGTCCACGAGCAGGTGTGGCACATCAGGGCGTCGCAGTCGGTGTCGGCCTGTACGGGTTGTTCGTTCGGCCCGGTGCCATCGGCTTGCTGCTGCCAAGCCGTGAACTTTTCGCCGTCCTTGCCATAGCGGTTCACGTAACCGCCCTTGCCGTTGTCGAACAGCACGATGTTGCTATTGACGTGCAAGTCCCAATCGCCATCTCGAAACCACTGACTGAAGCTATCGGAGTCCTTGATACACGCTTTGGCGCCGGTCGCGGGGATCAGGGTTGGACGGCCCTCGGCGTCCAGATCGTTCTCGACGATCCCAGTTTGCAACGCGCTGCAATTGCCCGTGCCGAAATCAGGATGCATGTCCGAGAAATCGCGGAATATCGCCGGCACTCGCAGCACGCACTCGCCATTGACGCGCTCACAAGTCGCCTCCTGGTTGCAAGTGAACCCACCTTCGATCTTGCAGCTCGAGGAGCAGCCGTCCCCGTCAATGGTGTTGCCGTCATCGCAGTCTTCGTTGATCACGAGCCCATCCCCGCATTCCGAAGTACAGGATGTGCCAGCGCAGTTCGGCTCGCGCAGACAGAGCGAGGAGCAACCGTCGAGCGGATCGGTGTTGCCGTCGTCGCAGGCTTCGGCGCCCTCGATCTTACCATCGCCACACACGGTGTCGGTGCAAACGCTCGGTTGACCATCGCACTTCTTGCCGAACTCGACTCGACAGCGCGACGAGCAACCGTCGCCATCGGTCAGATTGCCATCGTCGCATTGCTCCGACGGAGCTACGAGCTGGTCACCGCAGCGCGCAATCGGGCGACAAGCTTGACCTGGCAAGGCACAGCTGAACCCAGCCTCGGAGCGCAGGCAGTTGGCTGCGCAACCATCGCCGTCGGCAGTATTGCCGTCGTCACAGGCTTCGTCGGGCGTCAGGTTACCATCGCCGCAGTTCGAGGGCCCATTGAACATCGTGTCTAGGATCACGCCGTCGCCGCTTTCGTCCACGATGCCGCCGGGGCCGGGTGCACTCCCCGTCGGAGTACTGCCATTGCCGGCGTTGGTGCCGCCCGCGACAGGCACTTGCCCCGTCATCGGCGCATTTGCCATCGCGGTCGCCCCGTTGACTGCAGCAGCGGGGCCGTTGGCGGTCACCGCGTTGCCCTTCTTGGGCGGTGCGAGATCGCTCGAGCTACTGCATCCTGCAGCGCTGAAGGTGAACACCGATGCCAAGGCGAGCCGATGTAAACGACCGACGAAGAGTGAGCCTATCATGTGAGTCCCAGCCACGCGCCCAGAGCTTCAGGCGCGTATTTCCCCTGCGCATGTAGCATGCTCGGCTAGCCGAGCCCATGCGCTGCGACCTACCGCGAGCATTCCAACTGGGCGACAACGGGCGTGACCAAAGTGCACACAAACCCAAGCAAAAGCGCAACCCGTGCCTTACCCAGATCGCGCCTACAGGTAAACGCTCGCCAGGAGCCCAGCTCCGCGCGCGAGGTGTGCCGATCCGTCACCGCTAGTGGCGGGTCGGATCGACGCGCGGCATCAACTGCACCGGTGTCAACCGCTTCGCGTCGACGAAGAATTGGCATTTTTTGCGCCGACCTGGCGGATTGTGACATGTCGATGACATCTTCGGCACGAATTGACGTCGAATGAGGGCCCCCGTAGGAGAGCGGCATGAAGTTCCTGCCCAACGATCCCTCCTTCTTCGACGACTTCGAGAAGCAGGGCCAGAAGACACTCGAGGGCTGTCGCGCGCTTTTGGCGATGGCCGAAAACCTCCACGACTCGGAGGCGCGTGCGCGCGAGATCAAGCGCATCGAGGAGGAATGTGACTCGATCACGCACCACGTCGTCGAGAAACTCCACACCGCGTTCATAACGCCCCTCGATCGCAACGACATCTATCGCCTGATCACCAAGATGGACGACATCATGGATCACATAGAGGCGGCGGCGGATCGCTTGGCGCTCTACGAGATGCGCGTTCCGACCAAAGAACTGGTCGACTTGGTCCGCGTGCTGGTGCGTGCCTGCGAAGAAGTGAAGTTGGCGGTTTCCGAGCTGCGCAATCTCAAAAACCCGAGCGTCATTCTGGAGAAGTGCAGGATCATCAACAGCCACGAGAACGAGGCCGACGCATTGTTGCGCGGCACACTGGCGCGCTTGTTCCGCGAAGAGAAAGACGCGATCGAAATCATCAAGTGGAAAGAGGTGTACGAGCACCTCGAGAGCGCGGCAGATCGCTGCGAGGACGTCGCCAATATCATCGAGGGCGTAGTCCTCGAGAACTCCTAGGAGCTCTGATGCACGTCGACAGTCATCTGTTGGTAGTCGCTTCCGTCGTATTGCTTGCCCTCGCCTTCGATTTCATCAACGGCTTTCACGACGCAGCCAATTCGATCGCCACCCTCGTTTCGACGCGGGTGCTCACACCCAAGGCTGCCGTGTTCTGGGCCGCCGTGTTCAACTTCGGCGCACTGGCGCTGTTCGAGGCCAAAGTCGCTACGACGATCGGCAAGGGCATCATCGATCCGTCGATCGTCGACGTCTCGGTGATCGTTGGTGCGCTCGGCGGGGCTATTTTTTGGAACCTTTTGACTTGGTGGCTCGGGCTACCGTCGAGTTCGTCTCACGCACTGGTCGGCGGTCTCGTCGGGGCAGGCATGACCAAGGGTGGCGTGGCGGTGCTGGGGCTCGAAAAGCTCGGCACCACCGTGGCCTTCATCTTCGTCTCGCCGTTGCTCGGTATGTTGACGGCGGTGATCGTGATGGTCGCTACGACCTGGGCGTTTCGCAAGATGTCGCCTGGAAAGGTGAGTCGTGGTCTCTTGCCATTTCGCTTCATCTCAGCGGCTTGGTACAGCTTGGGGCACGGCGCCAACGACGCTCAGAAGACGATGGGCATCATCGTCGTGCTGTTATTTTCCGAGGGCTACCTGGGTAAGACCTTTCCGACAGCCTCGCAGATCCCGCTTTGGATCTCGGTATGCTGCTACGGCGCCATGGGGGTTGGCACCCTGTCTGGCGGCTGGCGCATCGTGAAAACCATGGGCATGCGCTTGACCAAGCTCAGGCAGCACGGCGCATTTGCTGCTGAGTTGGGCGGCGCCGCGGCGCTGTTCGTGGCCGCAGACTTGGGCATCCCGGTCTCGACCACCCACACCATCACGGGATCGATCCTCGGCGCCGGTTGGATCGCCAACCGTGGTCAAGTGCGCTGGGGACTCGCGAGCCGCATCGTATGGGCGTGGGTGCTCACGATTCCCGCTGCGGCGCTAGTCAGTTCGGCGACCTACCTCGCCGTGCACGCGCTCGGCCTCTGAAGTGAAGTCCGTGGTCGGCGCTGTGAGCTGCGCCGACCACGTCTTTGCTCGGTGTTTACTTTACGCGTTCGGCGCAAATGCCGCGCAATGCGCCGGTCAATGCGTTTGCCAGGCCTCCATAGACGTCGGCTTCGTACGGCCCCATCTCGAATACGACGTAGCCCAGCGCGCGTTCACTCAAGTGTAGAGTTTCGACCAACAGCGTCCGGCGCCGAGCACCATCGAGGAACCCGGACGGCAAGAGTTCGCGCTCGGGGAACAAGTCGCTCTTGGACGGCCCAGCAGTCGTGACGTCGTAAGCCGCTTGCACGCGGCTCATGCGCCCTGGTTCGAAGGTGCACACCGCGCAGGCCGGGATGCCGAGGCTCGCGACCTCCTCGCGCAAATGACGCTGCAGCTCTTCCAAGCTCGCTGCGCGTACTAGATTAGCACCTACGTCCGCGACACAACGCTGGAAGTGGTGTTGTTCCAAACGTTGCTGCACCTGATGGCGCTCTGCGATGCCACCGATCAACACGCGCGCTCGGTGCCACAAGTCTTCGGCACGTGACAGCGCGCCCTCGTGATTGCGCAGAATCGGGCTCAAGCGCGAACGAACGCGCGATATCACTCGCTGAAAGCTGTTGGCCTCGCCACCAAAACCAACGACCCGCAGCAGCAACTGTTCGAGCAGATCCAAGCTCGAGCGCTTGAGCAGACCCGCGCGCCTGCCACCCGCCTCGGACACGAAGGCGTTGCACAGCTGTTCTGCCCAATCGGGTTCGAGTACGGGAAACTGCACCTCGTGGCGCAGCTCGAGCAATAAATCCGGGCGCACTTGTCGGTACTCGGTTTCGAGTGAGCTGCTCTCTGGGGGTAGCTGTTCGCCGGGTGAAGAGGCCTTGGGCGGCGTGCTGTCGAGTGGAGCGCTGGTCGATTGCCGGCGCACCAGGCGCGCGGCAAGCACGACGTCCTCGGGCGTCCCTGGCTCGTAAACTTGGTGCAGCAAGGTCTCCAGCGCGCGTTTGCCAATCTCGGGCAACGGCTGCGCTACGGTCGTCAGGGGCGAGGTGGCGTAGCGCGCAGCCTCGATGTCGTCGAAGCCGACCACGCTCACTCGTTCCGGCACGGCAACACCGCGTTCGAGCAGCGCGTTCAACGCGCCCAACGCCATCAAATCGCTGGCCGCGACGATCGCGTCGAACCCAATGTGTCGGTCGTCGATCAACGTTCGCACGGCGGCCGCACCGGAGGCGGCTTCGAAGTCGCCAACCACGACCAATTCCGGATCGAGCGAAAGTCGCTGTTCACTGAGCACGTCGCAGTACACGCGGAAGCGCTGCTCTGCTTCGCGGTTGCTCTCCGGACCCCGAATGAACGCAATCCGACGTCGCCCCACGTCGGTTATCAAATGCCCGAGCGCTTCGCGCATCCCCGCTTCGTTGTCGACCGTTACGCTGGGGCAGTCCGCAAGCTGAGCCCCGACGCTGCAACTAGGCAGTGGTTGAAAGCTGTGTACGAAGTCTGTCAGCGCTGCGTTGCTCACTTGATTGCCGAGCGCCGCACTGGCCACGACCAAGCCGCTCAAGTGCGCCGTGCTCACGCAATCGTAGACCCTGTTCTTCTGCGAGTTCGCTCCCGAAACCGAAAGCGGCCCGCCCACGAAACAACGCACGTTGGCGTTGAGCCGAATGGCCTCGTTGTTCAGGCCGCTGAAGATCCGTCGCTGGTAATCCGGGGCGAGCGTATCGACTAAGAAACCGAGGGTTAATCCGGGGGTTGGCAAGAGGGTCAGTCCTGAGGGGCGCAGTTCGGATGGAGGGGGCTCACGCCCAACTGCAGCACCGTGGCGCCGATGTAGCAGGGGGTTTGCCTTGTGCACGCCGTTTTGGCCAAGTGCCCATCAGGGTAACCGAGTGCCGCTCGGCAACTTGCATCGCTGCTGTTCCTGTATGGACAGCGAGGCCCGCGCTTGCAGCAAGAATCCGGGCGCGCTGGATTTCGAGGGCCGGTCGTGTGGGCGTCCAGCGCTAGTCGAGCTTCCGGGCCCCATTGGCCGCTTTGGGTTGCGGTCTGCTCCTGGTCTTGACTACCAAGCGGGCGATGTTCGAGGAGGATTGGTCCTTCTGCCGCGAGTCTTTGGAACGGCACTCTCGCACGTTCGCCATTCCGATTCGTATGCTCCCTGCGCTGCTCGACCGGGCGGTGACCTGCTCCTATCTATTGTGTCGCATCGCGGACACGGTCGAGGACACGCCGGATTGGGATACGCCGACGAAATCACAGCTGTATCGCCTGCTCCAAGACGCCGTCGACGGGCAACTCGCGGCCCAGGACTTCGCTTCGGCGGTGCAATCGACCCCCGGGGGTGATCCAGCCGAACGAACGCTGCTCATGGGCCTCGGGCGCGTCTTGTCGGTCTTCGGTGAGTTGCCCGATGGTTTGCAACGCGTGTGTCGTGAGCGCGTCGTCGAGTTGATCGGTGGGATGATGATCTACAGTCGACGCCGCGCCGGCTCGGATGGGATTCGATGTCTCGAGTCGACGGCAGATTTGGATCGATATTGTTACTTCGTCGCCGGCGTCATCGGCCGGCTTTTGACGGATGCGTTCCTGCACGAGTTGCCGATGATCGACGAGGCGGCGGCGCGAGCGATGCGGACGCACGCGGAACAATTCGGCGCCGGCCTGCAGTTGGTCAACATTCTGAGGGACTTGAGCGCCGATCTCCAACGCGGTGTGTGCTTCGTCCCGCGCAGCTCGTTCGAGCGCGCCCAGCTCGCCCCGGCGGAGCTGTGCAATCCCCAGTATCGGCGTCAGGCGCGCGCGATGCTCGACGAGCTGTTCACCAAAGCTCGAGCGCATTTGCTGGCGGCCTTCGAATACGCACTCGCGATTCCGGCTTCGTCGGTGCAGATTCGCAATTTCTGCCTGGTTCCGCTCTGGCTTGCGGTCGCAACATTACAGCAATGCGCCTCGGATCAGCGCTTGCTTCAGTCTGGAGAAACCGTGAAGTTGAGCCGCCAGCGCGTGATGGAGCTCATCGAACAGTGCGTGCGTTGTGCGGCAGACGATGAGGGTTTGCGAGCATCGTTCACCCGATTGAACGAATTTGCGGTGTGAGGACACGCGATTGCTCCAAGCATTCGTGAGCCCGGCACGCGTTGCTTGGCGTCGCTGAATGTCGTCGAATCGCTGACGATTCGAATGCGCTCAGTGGCTTCAGAGGTTGTGTCTTATTGAAACGTTGCTGACGACAACTCCCACGACCTTCCCCTAAAGGTATGGCCCGGGCATAGCGCAGACAACTGACCATTGCGCGGATCCGTTGGATCTGGCACCGTCGCTGGCGGTTATTACTGAGCGGTTGGGTGCGGCACCTGGTGAGGTGATCAATCCCAACGACGACTTTCCGGATGGCGCGTTCAGCTGTCAATCCGCCGGGGGCAGCAGAGGCAAAAAGCTGCTTGGCCAACGGCGCAATCTGGGAGCCGCTCTGGATCGCCTTAAGGCCCGTGGTTGAGGTTGTTAGCGCATGACCCACGTTTCGCAGCAATCGGGACGAGCACCTCGAATCTTGTTAGCAGACGATCAGCCCGTCTATCTGGCGGAGATGGCAGAGTTGCTGCGTGTCGCAGGCTATGATTGTCAGTGCCTGTCGGATCCCCGACAGATTGAGCACGAATTGGCGAGTGGCACGGTTGACGTGTTGGTTGCGGACATACGGATGCCGGGCAACTTCAATTTGGAGTTGGCTCAACGCGTACGTGGGGGTCAGAACCCGCCTGCAGTGATCTTGATGACCGGCTTTCCAACGCTGGAGACGGCGATCAGCTCCATCAAGTTGAAGATCAGTGCTTATCTCGTGAAGCCCTTTGGCTACGAAGAGCTGCTGACGGAAGTCCAAGCGGCGCTGCGCTTGCGTCTCGACGAGCACGTCGATGCCGATCACGATGGGCTGCGCTCGGGCATCATCAACGTTGGTGGGGTGGGTGAACTGGTCGAGCGTCACCCCGAGGTCAGCCGTTTGACGCGACGAGAGTACGAAGTACTGATGCGCGTGTTGATGGGTGATGACGTGCCGGTGATCGGGTCTTCGCTCTACATCAGCCCGCACACCGTCCGAAACCACTTGAAGGCGATCTATCGCAAGCTCGACGTGCGTTCTCGCGTAGAACTCGTGGTGCGCTTCGGTCCGATGCAGCGAGCGCCCCTCGATCACGTAGCGGAGAACTGACGCCCGCGTCGGCGCCGCATTGCTAGCGCTGCTAGCGCGAGCCACGCCCAGGCTTTCACTCCCACAGCGCTTGGCGTTCCTTGGGTTGCGAACTCGCAACTCGATTCTGCCTTGGGCGCCTGCACTTTCGCCCGTTTCTTTGGCGGCGGCTTGGGGGCGCCAGCGTCAGCGGGCTTGGTCGTTTGGGGCTCGGGCGTTCCGCCCGCCCAGACCGGCAACGGGTAATCCCCATCCGCAGCGGCTTGCTGAGCGCTCGACAGAATCAGCGTGCTGAATTGAGCGACCGCACTGTAAACCGGGGCCATGCACTGCTTTTCGCCACGCGAGAGCGTGCCTAGCACGTGCAGCGAAGCATCGAAAGCGGGGCCGCCAGAATCGCCAGGACAGCCGCCATCCGACCCCCCGAATTCCTGAGTGGTAACCTGTTCCCCACAACCTATTCCCACGCACTCGATGACCAAATCGGAGCGCGAGTGGCGAACACCGTATTGTGCATTAGCGCCGTCCATGTCTCCGCCGTAGCCGACGGCGATGTAAGGCTCATTCGCGGCAACCACTGGATCGAGACGCACTTCGGCGGGAGTCGCGACGTCTTCGGGAACGTTCGAGTCGAGCATGACCAAGCCGACATCGTTGCCACAGAACGCGTCGTCAGTATCGTTGACGAAGACCTGTTTGGCACGGAACCAGCGACTCGTCAGCGTCGGCTGCGTGTCGTTGGAGAACAGCAAGGTATCGGGGCTCGTCTTTGCGCCGAAGCGATCCGTGCGGCAGTCCACCTCCGTGTCGGGGATCTCTGCCACGCAGTGTCGCGCGGTGAGCATGAGGTTGGGCGCGATCAGCGTCGCACTGCACACCGCGTTGTAGCCGTCGGCGCGGGTGAGAACGCGGAACACGGCCAAGTGCTCGGTGTCGAGTTCGCCATTTTCGATGGCTTGCTGCGATTGCTCCACTGTTCCGAGCGTCGCGTTCGGATCGGAGCAGGCCATGAGTGAACACGCCAAAACTAGCGAAACGCCCACTCGGTGCGCGCTGCTGTCCCCGCGTTGCTTTTCAGAAGAGGCCTGAGAGCGGAACTCGTTCACGTGCGAAGCCTAACACCGACGAACGCCCATTGCGGGTAGCCACGGCGTGGCTGGATTTTTCCGCGGCTTTCAATCGGTCTGCGGGGCAGGCCGCAAGGTCTTTCGCGGCTGGGCTGGTGACACGCGAGGCCCGCGCTCGGCGAGTGCGCCATACCGTTGCGCCTTCGAGACAGGGCGCAATAATGGCTGCGCTCTCGATGCCAGCAGCTTCAAGTCTTCCAGTCGCCTCGGCGCGCACCGCACGCAGCGGGTACTGGCATTTCGCGCTAGCGCTGATGGTCTTTGCTTGCGCTCGCGATCACGAGCTCGCAAAAGGCGCGAAGCGTGTGCTCGATGCAAGCGCTGGGCAAGCGGGCGAGGTCGACGCGGCGGGGGTGACCGACTGGCAACCGACCCTTCCCGGCGAGCCGCTGCAGTTCAACGTCGCCCCCGACCAGGACACCTTCGTCAATCTCGAACGCGGCGCCGTCGTCGAGAACGCCCGTCGTGACTCTCTCGACTGGGATCTCGCTTTCAGTGGCTATGAGATTTACTCGAACGGCGGTGCTTCCGGTCCGGGCAAGGCCGCGGAGTTCGGGCCCTCGCAAGATCTCGATCTGTTGTTCGACGCTCCGCCAAGGGTTCCCTTTCGCGCAGATGCGGCCGTCGGGGCACTGAGCTATTGGTACACCTTCAGCGACAACACGATCTATTCGCGCGCCCATGTTTACGGGGTGAAGGACGGCACGCGCTTCTGGAAGGTGCAATTTCTCAGCTACTACTCCGACGCTGACGCCGGGCCTGTCGCGGGCGTCTACAGTTTGCGCTATCAAGAGCTCACGCCGGGCCGAGAAAGCGAGATCGTCGAGAGTGACGATCTCGATGCGACGGTTGGCGGGCTGAACAGCAGTCAGGACTTGAAGGGCGCATGCATCGATTTCGCGTCGGGACAGGTCGTGGCTTTGACGAGCGCCGAGGCGCACGCTTCGAAGAGTTGGCACGTGTGCTTGCGCCGCACCGAAGCGTTCATCAATAGCGGTTACTCGGGTCCAGGCCAAGTCACGGCCGTCGATCTGGATCGCGGGCGCCAGGAGAGCGCGGCGTCGATTTTGCGCGAAACCCAATCCAGCATGCTCGACCGTTTCCAAGCGGTCGACTACGCCGCGTTGAGCGACGCAGCGCTCGAGTACGCGGGGGATGATCAAGTGCGTTCCGTGTTCGGTTCCGGGTGGGTCGACGCGCCAGGGCCAGAGGCTTCCCCGGTGCCCGAGAGCTCGTGGCTAGTGCGCGCAGCCGATGGCACGCACTACTACGGACTGTTGTTCAGCGCTCTGAGCGGTGCGTCCCGGGCGACGCCGGGCACGATCTCGATGCGCATCAAGGCCTTTGCCCAGGCCGTGGCCAACTGACGCACTGCTGACGAGCAGCAGGCAGGGCAAACCCCATGTGTTAGGCTGCCTGCGGATGAATCCTCGCATAGCCGTCGTGGGCGCTGGCATTTCCGGGCTCAGTGCCGCTCATCGCCTTCAAGAGCTCCGGCCCGAGTGGGACGTGTGCGTCTTGGAAGCGTCAGGCCGCGCTGGGGGGCTGATTCGCAGTGAGAACATCGACGGGTTTCTCGTCGAACAAGGTCCGGATTCGATCTTGACGGAGAAGCCGGCCGCGGTTGCGCTCGCTCAGCGGCTGGGGCTGGAAAACGAGCTGCAGTCCACCAATACCGTTGGCCGAGGCGCGTACGTCTTGCATCGTGGGCAACTCGAACGCATCCCCGACGGCTTCTCGATGATGGCGCCGACTCAGGCGTTGCCGATTCTGAGTTCACGTTTGTTGTCGGTCCCAGGTAAACTCCGCATGTTGGCCGAGGTGCTCTTGCCCCGCGGACCGCAAAAGGCCGACGAGAGCGTTGCTCAGTTCGTCGAACGCCGTTTCGGCAAAGAGGTGCTCGAACGCTTGGCTCAGCCGTTGATGAGTGGCATCTACGGCACCGACCCGCGCGAACTCAGCCTGGGCTCGACCATGCCGCGCTTCATCGAGCTCGAGCGGCGCTACCGCAGCGTCACGCTCGGCATGCTCGCAAAACGTCGTAAGGACAACGAAGCCCGCGGTGTGCGCTACGGCATGTTCGTGGCGTTCAAGCGAGGCAATCAAACACTGACCGATGCGTTGGCGGCCAGACTCGGTACCAAGTTGCAGCTCGATTCTCCAGTGCGTTCGATCGCGCGTACTGCGGCGGGTTACCGTCTGACTCTCGAGCAAGGTGCCGCACTCGATCTGGACGCCGTCGTGCTTGCCGTTCCCGCTCGCGTGCAATCCGGGATGCTTGCCGGGTTATCGCCCGCGGCGAGTCACGAGCTTGGGCAGATCGAGTTTGGCTCGACTGCGACAGTGGCCTTTGCGTGGCCCGAGTCTGCGGTTTCGCATCCGCTCGACGCGTTCGGGTTCGTGGTGCCCAAGATCGAGCAGTGCCGACTGATCGCGTCTACCTGGGCATCGAAGAAGTTCGCCGGACGGGCCCCGGCGGGGCACGTGCTGATCAGGGTCTTCTTCGGCGGGGATCATGCTGAGGCCGTGTTGGCCGAGACTGACGAGGCCTTGGTTGAAATGGGGCGCGCCGAGCTCGAACGTTTGATTGGGGTCAAGGGCGCTCCCTTGTTCGCTAGTGTTGCTCGCCAAACTCGAGCCATGCCGCGCTACACGCTCGGACATCGGGCTCGCGTCGAGCGCATCGAGAGCGCGCTCAGTGCTCTGCCGGGCATCGCATTGGCCGGCAACTCTCTGTACGGCGTGGGGATTCCAGACGCCATCCTTGCGGGAGAGCGAGCCGCGGAGCGCGTGTGCCATGAGCTCGACACGCGCTCTAGGCCATAACTAGCTCCGATAAATGAACAGAGCCCCAGAGCATTGCTCCGGGGCTCTGAGTTCAGTCGGCAGTCATCAGAAGAAGACCTGGGCTTGCACCGTGCCCAAGACGTCCGCGGTCTTCAGCGTCGCGTTCATCATGGTCATCGCGTTGAGCGCGGTCTTTTCGGTCGTCTGGTAAGCAAGATCAATCTTCGTGTTGAAGGTGTACTTGTTGATCCAGAAATTCACGCCCAGGTGAGGCGCCATGTATTTGTAGTTGCTGTCGTTGCCCGCGGCCCAGTCCACCAAGAGGATGGGCTCGAAGAACGTGTGGCGGAACCCGACCTCTGCGTAGAGCGCCTTGCCACCATCGGCCATCGCCGTGGCGTTCCCCGTGAGATCGCGCAACGTGGCGCCCTTGGAGTACATGAAGAAGTTGGTCTTGAAGACCAACTCGTCGTCCGCCGAGAAGGGGTAATCCAGATAAGCGTCGACGCTGATCGTGGTGTTGTCCTTGGCCGCGTTCGCGACGTTCAAGGCTTTGCCTTGGTAGTCGAGGCCTAGCCCGACCGAGACGATCGGGGTGGGGGTGAAGTAGATCCCCTTGAGGAAGAAGTCGTTCTCGGCGCCCATCAAGTTGAAGCGCACTTGGCCCGCGATGCGCGGTAAGCCGCTCGGATTCAAGATCGGAGGCGCCGCGGGGGCCGGCACTCCGGGCGCGGGCGCGGCGGGCGCTGCAGCCGGTGGCACGTAGCGAACCCCCTCGAAGATGCCGAGGCGGTATGCCAACTTGTCTGCCACGACGCCGCGAAACTGCACACCCGTGTCGCGGAACACTTGCGTCGCGGGTAAGAAGATCGTCGTCGAGTGGTAATCCAACGCATTCAAGCCGGCGGCACTCTCGATCGTGTGATGCGAGAGGGGCACCAGCATCATACCGGCGTCGAGCTTGAACTCCGGCATGAAGGAATACGTCAGAAACGCGTCCTGCATGAACATCGGTTTGCCCGTGTAGTCGCCGTTCTTGGCTAGGTTTGGCTGATCCGTGTCAGCAAAGAAGCTGAGTTCTTTGGTGATGTTGCCGTAAACCAGCAAGCGCACGCGGCGCAGGTAGAAGTCGAAGTTGGGGTTCTTCTCGGGGGAGCCGATGCCGGCAGCACTCTCCGTTTTCGAACCCGCAGGGGCAGTCACTTGCAACGTCGGTTGCACGAGTGCGCCGACGTTGAGAGCGATCCCCTTCTCTTCGTCGACGAGCACCGGCGCGGCGGTTGCGTGCATCGAAAGACAGAACAACGCAGCGGCGGGGGCCGCAATCCGCGTCATGCGACGCATCCAATCACAGCTTCTCAAGGTAACCTCCTCAACGAGTGCCCAACTGACGCACAACGCTCAGCCAGAAATTCTGGCTGAGCTGGGGCGCGGTGTTACGGATTCGCAACACCCGCCCCTGGAAGACGGCAGCCCCCCGCTGCCTTCGGCTTTTGACTCAGATTACGTGCAGATCGTGCTGTTTGTTCTCGCGGATGAACACCATGCCGACCACGAAGGTGATGCCCGCTACGATCACCGGGTACCACAGGCCTGCGTAGATATCGCCGTTCGCCGCGACGACGGCCGCCGTGGTCAACGGCAGCATACCGCCGAACCAGCCATTGCCGATGTGGTAGGGCAGGGACATCGAGGTGTAGCGAATGCGCGTCGGGAACAGCTCGACCAAGAAGGCTGCGATCGGGCCGTAGACCATCGTCACGAAGACGACTTGGATCAGCACCAGCAGGATCAACATGCCGGTGTTGACGTCATCCGGCTTGGCTGCCGCAGGATAACCCAGATCGGTCAAGGCTTTGCCGAGCGGGCCGAGGATTGGCTTGCCGTCCTTGCCGATGGTGCCTTCGGTGGCATCCCAACCTTCGATTGCCGCGCCATTGATCTTGGTGATCGGACGCGCCCCGGGGGCGCCATCCACGGTCGAATACGAGAGGCTCTTCTTGGCGAGGAAGTCCTGGATCTTGTCGCACTCGCTGTATTGCGTCTTGGGATTCGGGAACAGGTGAACTTGGCAATTGGTGGCCGTGAGCTCGATCTTCGTCTTGGCCGCGAACGCCTCGAGCGCCGGGTTGCCGAAGTGAGTCATCGATTTGTAGATCGGAAAGTACGTCAGTGCGCCGAGCAAGCAGCCCGCCATCATGATCTTCTTGCGCCCGATGCGATCCGACAGCCAGCCAAAGAACACGAACAAGCCGGTGCCCAACGTCAGCGCCACGCCCACGATGGTGTAGGCGGTCTTCCAATCGATCTTGAGCGTGCCTTGCAAGAAGAACAGGGCGTAGAACTGACCCGTGTACCAAACCACGCCTTGACCCGCTGCGGCGCCAAACAGAGCAACCAACACGATCTTGAGGTTGGGCCACTCCAAGAAGCTCTCCTTCAAAGGAGCCTTGCTGCCCTTACCCTCGGCCTTCATCTTCAAGAACGTGGGTGACTCGTTCAGCTTCAAACGGATGTAAACCGAAACGGCCAAGAGCACCAAGGAGACCAAGAACGGAATACGCCAGCCCCACTCTTTGAAGGTGGCTTCCACCATCGTGGCGCGGCAACTTCCGATGATCATGAGCGAGAGCAGGAAGCCCAGGGTGGCGGTGGTCTGAATCCAGCTGGTGTGCAGACCGCGCTTGTTCGTGGGCGCGTGCTCGGCGACGTAAGTCGCGGCGCCACCGTACTCACCACCGAGCGCTAGACCCTGCGCCAGGCGCAAGAGCACGAGCACGGCCGGCGACAACATGCCAACCGAAGCGTAAGTCGGGAGGATACCGACGGCGGCGGTCGACAAACCCATGACCAAGATGGTCACGAGGAACGTGTACTTACGACCCACCAAATCGCCGATTCGCCCGAACACCAAGGCGCCGAAGGGGCGCACGAGGAAGCCCGCAGCATAGGTAGCAAAACTGGCCATCAAGGCCGCAGTTTGGTTACCGCTCGGGAAGAACAGGGCTGCGAAGAAGGGCGCGAGGGTCGCGTAAATGTAGAAGTCGTACCACTCGAACACCGTCCCCAGTGACGAGGCGAAGATGACGCGCCACTCAGCCGTTCGCTGCTCTGGAGCGAACGTGTCATTAGTGGCGTCAACAGAATAGGACATGTGGTTCACCTCTCGAAGTCACGAATGTTGAAGATCATCGCCACGCCGGAAGCACTCGAACGTTGCGTGTGCATGGTCATGAAACCCGGTGGCGGCAGGTGCAGCGTCCACGTGAG
Organism: Polyangiaceae bacterium; assembly: GCA_036263015.1. Lineage (GTDB taxonomy): Bacteria > Myxococcota_A > Polyangia > Polyangiales > Polyangiaceae > SZUA-265. Next base: position 51,337 of record DATAHU010000176.1, read on the forward strand.
TTGCAAGGCAAACTCACACGGACTCGTGCGCTGGAGCAGTCCAGCGTCATGAGCGGTGCGGATTAGAGACCAGCGATGCGTGTGGCGTCAAGGCGTTCCTTTGGCTCCAGAGCGTAGGAGTGTTGGGCTACCCGCGTGAGCTATGCCCCCCGGCTGCTCACCTGGAATCTTCGAACCTCGCAACAGTCATGCTGCGCGATGTTTACAACTTCGAAAGGGGCGAACGTTCGCGTTACTGGCGTGCTCCTGAGGTTCGCGCCGCAAGTGAAACAGGATCGTGTAGCGTCGAGTGTGAACTCCTGAAAACCCGTGGCGCGGTGTCCACTTGGTTTCTGACTCGCTCTGGATACCCAACCTCGATCGGCGTTGCCCCGTCGCAGCTTTGTCGCAATCTGCAGTCCACCAACCAGGGCGCCACAAGCGCCGGAAATGCGGAGTCCCCGTGCTATGACGCGTTGCAACACGCGGTGGTCGCTGAATCGAGCCGTCGAGGTCAGGCGGGGCGGCGCCAGCGCTCGTCGACTTCGCGCAGCAGTTCGACGCCTTTTGCCCCGACCTCAGGGGACGTTGGCTCGAACCACGCCACCATCACTTCTTTTGCGACGTCGTCCGAGAGCCCCCGATTGGACAAACAAAGGACGTTGGCGTGGTTCCAAACCCGGGCCGCGCGGGCCGTCGGGGCGTCCGTGCACAACGCGGCGCGAATGCCGGGCAGCTTGTTCGCCGCCATGCTGATCCCAGTTCCCGACCAGCAGAAGAAGACCCCCTCGTCGCATTCACCTGTAACGATGGCTTGGGCGGCCGCTGCCGCAACCGTTGCCCAGGGATGCTCGCCGCCGTCGAGCATCGCCCCGAAGTCGAGCACCGTGTGCCCGCGGGCTTCGAGCTCGGCTCGCACCACCCGATGGACGGCATACGGCTCATCCGAGCAAAACGCGATGCGCATGCCCCATTATCCAGGAATCGAGCTGCTTGGGCAGGGGGTACCTGTCGGGGTGCTGGGCGTCGGGGATCCAGCCGCCGTCACCCGTGGCAACGAACCCGAATCATCCGCCCTCGCCGTCGAGCTTGACGACCCGGTGCCCCGCATCTTGGTGTGTCGGACGAGCCCTGCCCAATATACGGGGTAAGCTCGAGTGCGCGGCGCTGATGCGCTCATTTACGGGGTTTTGCGTTCGACAAATGGGTTTGTGCCCTCTAAACAAGGGGACCTTGAGCGCAGCGTCTTTGAGATCACCCACAGCGGCAACAACGCGTTGCCGACCCGTCATGCGCTTGGCGACCGAGTCGTTGTTGGTGCCCACGCCGGGTATGCTGGGTCAGGGTTATCAGGAGCGTGAACTCGCCGTGATCCAGCTGTCGTTCGACTACGACAGCGTTCGGATCGCTGCCAGTGACGAACGCGAAGCGTTCTTTGTGGCGCAGGGTAACGCCCTGGCGCGGGTCGAGCGTGATTTCGAAGCCGAGCGACGCGCGCAGTGCGTGCTCGAGAGCTTTGGCGCCGTCGAACTCGGCTGCTTGCAGGATGTCGGGGAAGCGTCCGAAACCGAGGCTCAATACTTGGTCAGCGTGAGCGACAGCGTTCACGCCTTGTGCTCTTTCACGGCTTACGCGGTGCCGCAGTTGAAGGCGCTGGGCTGGGAAGTCGAGATCGACTCCGACTATCCGTATCAGGTGATCACACCAGAGGCACCCTGGTACGCAGAAATCGAACCCGAGGCTCAGAACGACGACTGGTTCAGTCTGGAGTTTGGCGTCGACTTGGATGGTAAGCGCATCAACGTGCTGCCCGGGTTGCTCGAGCTCCTGAACGAGAGCAGTGAATCGGAAAGTCTTTCGTCGCTGCTGCGCACCCCCGCACGCTTCCGCGCGCTGCAGATCGACGCCAACCACTACGTCGTGATCCCGCCGGAGCGCTTGCAGAAGCTCTTGTTCGTGTTGGACGAGCTGTACCAGGGTAACGGGGGCAGCGGTTTCAACCGTGCCTCCGCGGCCTGCGTGAGCGCGCTCGAAGAAGTCTTCGAAGACGGCCATCAGACGCAGCTGCGTTGGACGGGCACGACCTCGATCGTCGATCTGGGGCGAGCCATGAAACGCGCCAGTGATGCGCCCGCGCAGCCGTCGAGCGCACCAATCCCCGGGCTTCAAGCCAGCTTGCGACCTTACCAACAAGAAGGGCTCGCTTGGCTGCAGAATCTCAGAGAGAACGGCGCGGGTGGAGTGCTCGCCGACGACATGGGTCTCGGCAAGACGCTGCAGACGATCTCGCATCTAGCGAAAGAGAAGGTCGAAGGCCGACTCAAAGAGCCGGTGCTGATCGTCGTGCCCAAGAGCTTGATCGGCAACTGGCAGCGCGAGATTCGCAAGTTCGCCCCCTTCTTGCGCGTGTGCTTGGTTCACGGCACGAATCGGGCCAGCGCTTACGAGCGCATCGATCGCGCCGACGTGGTCGTCACGAGTTACCCCATTCTCGTGCGCGATCTGGAGCAGTTCGGAGCGCGTGCGTACTCGTTTTTGATCTTGGACGAAGCGCAGGCGATCAAGAACGGTCGAAGCCAGGCCAAAGCTGCGGTCAAGACTTTGGGAGCGCGCAACCGCTTGTGCCTCACGGGCACACCGGTCGAGAACAACTTGGGTGAGTTGTGGTCGTTGTTCGACTTTTTGATGCCCGGTTTTCTCGGTGATTTGCCCGGTTTTCGCGTGCGCTACCAGGTGCCGATCGAAAAGGACAAGAACGAGTCACGCTTGCTGCAGCTGCGCAGTCGCGTCGCGCCGTACATCTTGCGCCGCATGAAGGACACGGTCGCCAAGGACTTGCCGCCCAAGACGGAGATCGTGCGCGCGATCGAGTTGGACGGCGATCAGCGCGACCTATACGAGGGCATTCGCGTCGCGGCTCACGCCGAAGTGCGTCAGGTGATCCGCAAGAAGGGGCTCGCGGCGTCCACGGTCACAATCCTCGACGCCTTGATGAAGTTGCGCCAAGTCTGTTGCGACCCGCGCTTGATCTCGTCGAACGTCGCGGCCCACGTGCACGGCTCCTCCAAGTACGACTTCTTCATGGATCTCGTGCTGGGTCAGATGCAGCAGGGGCGTCGCATCCTGGTCTTCTCCCAGTTCACGCAGATGCTCGCGTTGATTGCCAATGGTTTACGCGACGCAGGCATTCGCTACACCATGCTCACGGGCGCAACCGCCGATCGTCAAGCGCGCTGCGACGAGTTCGAGCGCGGGGACACGAACATCTTCCTGATCAGTCTCAAGGCTGGCGGTACGGGCTTGAACCTGACGAGCGCCGACACCGTCGTGCACTACGATCCGTGGTGGAACCCCGCGGCCCAAGCTCAGGCCACCGATCGCGCGTATCGCATCGGGCAGAAGCGCCCGGTGTTCGTCTACAACCTAATCGTCGCCGGTAGCGTCGAAGAGCGCATGCTGCGCTTGCAACGCCAGAAGCGGCACCTTGCGGACACCATCTTGAGCGGAGCAGGCGCTGCGGGCGGGCTCACCGAGAACGAGATCGACGGCTTGTTCGAGCCGTTGGGTTAATTGCCCTGGGCTGACGCTCAGGGTGGCGCCATGACCATCAAGTAACGGGTCACTTTGGCCTGGGCGTTGGTGTCGAGGTGGGCTTCCTTGGCCATCTCGTCCACGAACGCGGGCCAGCGCCCACGCGCGTATTGGTTCGGCATCGGCAGCGTGTGGCAGTTGGAACAATGGTTGACGAACAGTTCGCGACCATCGGCCAGATCACGCTCGGTGGTCTCTGGCCAAAGCGCGCTCGCGCGCTTGACGTCGGTGGGTCCGGGCACGGGCAAACTCGAAGCGCAGCCGACGAGCAACAAGGCGAACGGGACGACGCTCCCAATCAGGGCCGTCTTCAGACGAGGAGCCGCGCTCGCGAACGAAACGGTGGGGCGAGCGACCCGAACTACGAACTGCACACGCCAAGCCTTATGAAACTGAAAGTCATTGTCAATATACGGCGGCAGCGGGCGGCGACTTTAGCCCGGGGGGTTCGGTGCGTGCCGGGGCCCGAGGCGCATTTTTCCAGTGCGCGACGGAGCGGAAAGCTCTAAACGCGCCGAAAAGGGCCGGCACGCCGGCAGAAGGTGCGCCTTTGAACATCATCGACTGCAGCTACGAAGAGCACGCCACTGCGATCCTCGAGATCTTGAACGACGCGATCACCACCTCGACGGCCCTCTACGACTATCAGCCGCGGCCCTTGGCGGCGATGGCGCCTTGGTTCGAGACCAAGCGTCAAGGCGGCTTCCCGGTCATCGGCGTCCTGGGCACGGCGGGCCAGCTGTCGGGGTTTGCGACCTATGGCACGTTTCGCAACTGGCCCGCTTACAAGTACAGCGTCGAGCACTCGCTCTATGTTCACCCAGAGCAGCGAGGGCGCGGGGTCGGCTCGGCCCTACTCACGGCACTGATCGCTCGCGCTGAGGCGCGGGGCGTTCACGTGATGGTGGGCGGTATCGACGCGCAGAACCACGCCAGCGTCCGCTTTCACGAGAAGTTCGGTTTCACACATTCTGGTACGATTCGCGAAGCGGGCTTCAAGTTTGGCCGCTGGCTAGACTTGGCGTTCTATCAACGGACGCTCGCGACGCCCTTGCACCCAAGCGACGGCTGAGGGCGATGATGCAGCAGCGCTCCTCAACGCTCGTCGACCCGCGCGTGCTCTGGTTTCAGCGCTTGCTCGCGCTGTGCTCCGTGTTGGCCTGGTGGTCCCTTGGTAGCCAGATCCTTGTGCTCCTGGGTGAACACGGCATCCTGCCGTTCGCGCCCGTTTTGCGCCGAGTGCAAGCAGAGACGCCACTCGGCTTTTGGCAATTGCCTAGTGTGTTTCGTTGGGGCGCCAGTGATGCGTGGCTCAGCGGGGGCTGTTGGCTCGGTGCTCTGTGCTCGCTCTTGGCGCTGTGCGGAGTCGCGACGCGTTGGATGTTCGGGCTCAGTCTGCTCATGTATTGCAGCTACGTGCAGATCTCGGGTTCGTTCTTGGCCTTTCAGTGGGACAATCTGCTGCTCGAGTCGAGCTTCCTCGTGCTGTTCATCCCCAGCACGACGCTGAAATCGCCGCGCACGGCTGAGTCGGGCTGGTGGGCGCGCGCGAGCGCGCTGCTTTCGGGCAGCGCGTTCGGCATTTTCTTGCTCAGGGTGTTGCTCTTCAAGCTCTACTTTCAGTCGGGTTTGGCCAAGCTCGAGTCACCCGCTGGCGATTGGCTCGATGGCAGTGCGATGCGTTTCTACTACGAGACTGCGCCGCTGCCCGGACCGTTGGCATGGTACGCGCATTGGTTGCCGGCTTGGTTTCACGAGCTCGAGAGCTGGACCACCTTGGCGTTCGAGCTGCTCTTGCCCTTCTTCTGCTTCGGGCCGCGTCGGCTGCGCTATCTGGCTCTTTGGGTCTTCACGCTGTTTCAGATCGTCAACGTCCTGACCGCCAACTACGGCTTCTTCAGTTATCTCTCGGTCGCTTTGCACGTCGTGTTGCTCGACGCGCGCGATCTGCGCCGCTGGGCTAACCGCGCGTTGCGCTGGCTGAGCGTTCGGCTCGGCGCGGGCGTGCAGGGCTCGCGGCAATGGCTACGTAGATTCTTGCGCGTGGTTTGTTTGGGTGGGGAACTCTCCACGTCGCAGCCGTCCTCGTGGGGACTTGGTGCGCTCGCGCGGCGCGTCTTAGCGCGCAGCCACATTACGTTGCGTTCACTGTTTGCGGCGCGCGCCAGGCTCATCCTCTCGGGAGCGTTCACGCTCGTGTACGTGCTGCTCAGCTTGCAGCAAGGGCTACAGCAATTCGTCAATCGCGAGATTCGTATTTGGGGCTTGTACCAACTCGACGAGCGGCTTTCGCTCTTTCGCCTGGTCAACACTTATCACTTGTTCGCGCAGATCACGACGGAACGGATCGAGCCGATCTTCGAAGTCTTTGCGGACGCTCACTGGCAACAGTTGTCTTTCCACTACAAGCCGGGACCCTTGGATCGGGCGTTGCCGCTCGTGGCACCGCACCAACCCCGCGTCGACTTCCTGCTTTGGTTCTACGGCTTGCGCTTTCGCGCGGCACCGCCAGCTTACGTTCGCGGGTTGGCGCTCAGCTTGTGCAAGGACCCAGCTGCGGTTCAGACGCTGTTCGTGGAGCCGCTGCCGAGCGAGGCCGAACGCGTGCGCGTGAGCTTCTGGCAGTACCACTTCTCGGACCGTGCCACGCGTGAGCAAACCAACGCGCTCTGGACGCGCCAAGAGCTCGGCAACTCCCGCGCGTTCGAGTGCACTTCTGCGCGGCCGTGACGCTTCGCAGCCTCAGAACGGCGTGCCGTGCGCCAAGGCGTATGCTGCGGCCTCGTCTTTCAGGTTCCGAATGAACTCCGCGTCCGAACGCAGCGCCACACCGTCGAGCGACGCGACTGGCACGATGCCTGCCCCGGTTCCCGTTAGAAACGTCAGCTCGCTGCACAACACATCGTGCCGCGTCAAACTCTGCTCGCGCACTTCGACGCCCAGCTCACGACCAAGGTGCAGAACTCGCCGCCGCGTTATGCCCGAAAGCGCCCCGTCGCTTGCCGGCGGAGTGCACAACACTCCATCGAGACGTGCGAACAGATTGGCGCCGCTGGCTTCTGCGATCGTGCCACGACGATTGAGCAACAAGGCCTCGTCACCGCCGCAGCGCTTGGCCTCGATCTTGGCCAGCACGTTGTTCAAATAGTTGAGACTCTTGACGCGCGGATCCAGCATGTCCGGATCGGGACGGCGCAAGCTCACGGTGACCAAGGCCACGCCCGCGGCCTTGGGCTGATAGAGCGTGAGATCGCCCGCGATGCAGAACAGCCGAGGCTGGTTGCAGCCGGCAACGTCCACTCCCAACGGCCCGCTGCCGCGTGTCAACACCAGCCGCACGTACGCGTCGGGTTTACCTAGCGCACGTAACGTTGCGAGCACTGCCGTTTGCGAGCGCTCGCGCGGCTGCACTTCCAGGTAAATCGCACGCGCCGATGCCTCGAAGCGATCCAAGTGCAGCGCCAAGTCGACCACTTTGCCTGCCACGCAGCGAATGCCCTCGAACACCCCGTCCCCGTACAACAGGCCATGGTCCAGCACCGACAACTGCGCGTCCTTGGCAGCTTTGACTTCGCCATCGATCCAACATTGCATCATCTCGACTCCTCCAACTTCTGATTGATCCGTTGGCTGGCGGCTTGGACGGCGCGGCTCAACGGTCCAACCCCCAGCTCTTTCATGCGCGGCGCGACGCACGCCACGACGATCGCCGCGAGTAGCCGACCGCCGAACCAGATCGGGGCAGCGATCGCTGCCAGGCCATCCATCCACTCCTCGTCGTTGTACGCGATGCCTTCGACTTTCACTTTCTCGACGCGACTACGCAGCCGCCCAGGTGTCGAGGGAGTCTTCGAAGTGAATGATTGCAGGTGACCCTCGTCGAGGTGCACGCGTTCCTTGGCGAACGCCAAATAGACGCGTCCGGCTGCCGTCGCGTGCGCGGGCACGCGCGCTCCGACTTGGGGCGACACGCGCAACAGGCCGTTGCCCTCGACCTTGTCGAGCACGAACAGATCGCCTGCGCGCTCGGCTACCAGAAAGAAGGTCTCGCCTGTGGACGCCGCTGCGCTCTGCATGATCGGGTGCGCGACCCTGACCAGCGATTCCTGACTGCCCGCGGCCAGTCCGAGCGCGAACAAGCCGGGGCCGAGCTGGTAACGTCCTTC
>DATAHU010000177.1:0-7479 GCA_036263015.1 Polyangiaceae bacterium
TATTTGGAGACAATGATGACTGATAGATACTTAATGGCGCCTTCTGCGAAGGCGACCATCACTGTTGCGGCGTTGCTGCTGCTTGCGCCCTGTGTTCAGGCACAGGAGGTGGAAACCTCGGGCAATGACCGCACACCTGCCGGCGCGGGTGACTTCACGCTCAAAGTGGAGACTGGCGTAGCGTTCCCCCTGAGCGTTCCACAATCGGACATTTTCGACACGGGAGGGGGTCAAACCGTGAAGGGCCTTTGGGCGCTGAACCCAAACTGGGATCTCGGCCCCAGCGCGACGTACACGACTTTGCCCACCAAGTCAGGGCAGAGCGAGGCGGGCACCGCGTGGACGTTCGGTGGGAGTGTTCGCTTCAAACGCTCACACTCCGCACCCGATAACGATCCGCTGGGTGCCCTCTCCCCGTGGCTGGACGTTGACGCTCTCTACGTCGCCACAGGTGATCTCAGCCGGCCAGGCTTCGCTGCCGCCGTGGGCGTGGCGGTGCCCATCGGACGCGCACGTGCCGTTTGGCTTGGCCCGTTCGTGCGCTACTTCCAGATCCTGGAGGGAACGCGAACTGGGTTCGACGATAACGATGCGAAGATTCTGAGCTTGGGGCTCAGCCTCGAAGTGGGCTCGCCCGTGGGTCGCGAAATGGCCGTGCGCCCTTTCGAAGCGGAGCCTGTGCCAGTCGCCGACCTGCCCACCGTCGACACCGTTTCTTCCCCTGACCGTGATGCGGACGGGACTTTGGATGCCGTGGATCACTGCCCGGACGTAGCGGGGCCGACGGATAACTGGGGGTGCCGGGTATACGAAAAGCTGATCGTCAAGGAAGACAAGCTCGAGCTGAAGGAGAAACTCTACTTCGCTTGGGATCAAGCGGTTCTGCAAGATGTCTCCTTCCCGGTCCTCGACGAGGTGGTGCAGGCGCTGAAGGACAACAAGAACTTCCGCGTCCAAGTCGAAGGACATACCTCCTCCGACGGAGAACCGGAGCACAACCAGATGCTGTCCGAGGCGCGGGCACAAGCCGTGCTCGATTACCTCGCGGCACACGGCGTGGAGCGCGAGCGCCTCGGATCCAAAGGCTTCTCGTCGTCCGTGCCCATCGACACCAATGACACCGTCGAGGGCCGCGAGAACAACCGCCGCGTCGAATTCGTCGTCTACTTCATCATTCTTGACAAGGGAACCAACCAATTATGAACCTACTCAATCATCGCGCGCTACTCGTGCTGCTCTTGCTGCTGCCCGCCTGTGGCCAGCAATTGGTCGAGTTCAGTGACGCAAGATCCGATGCCGGCCCAGCGATCACCTCCGACGCTGAGCCCAGTGGCGACACGGATCACACCGTCCTGACCGACACTGAAGCGACTGACGACGCTGGGGCGACGGAGCAGACCCTCACCGGGCCCGCGGACGATGCAGGGCAGAGCAGTGCGATCGACGACAGCGCCGGGGACGCAGGCCAGACGGAGCCCGGCGATAGCGTGACGGACGTTACGCAGCCGACCGACACCGAGCTCGATGACGCGGCGTCGACGGAGCCGATCGACAGTCTGACAGACGCCAGTGTTCCGACCCTGCCCGAGCTCGGTGACAGCGGGATGGACGGCGTCATGGACGGCGGCGCAGACGCTGCGAGCTTCGACGCCGGTAACGCTGATGGCAGCACCGATGCAGGCTTGCTACCCACCGTGGTCTCGACCAGCCCTGCCGAGGATGCGCTCGGGGTATCCATCAACAAGACGATCAAAGCAACCTTCAGCGAGTTGATGAACGGCGCGACCATTGACGGTTCCAGCTTTACTCTGCAGCAAGGTGCAACGCCGGTCCCAGGCACGGTGAGTTACTCTGCAGCAGGGGCAAGCTTCGTCCCGAATGACAGCTTGCAGCTCGGCGTGCTTTACACGGCGACGATAACCACGGACGCAAAGGACGCGGACGGCAACGCGATGGCGCAGGACTTCAGCTGGAGTTTCACGACATCCGCTTGCGCGATGGCGCCCTTGGATCTTGGTTCGGCCGGTAACTTCGCAGTGTTGGCTGGCTCGACGGTCACGAGCACGGGCCTCACTTCCGTCAGCGGAGACTTGGGCGTCAGTCCGGGTACGGCTGTCGTCGGCTTCCCGCCGGGATCATTGATCGGCGACCAGCACGCTGGCGATCCGACGGCCGCCCAAGGCATCCTGGACTTGACCAACGCCTACGATGACGCCGCGGGGCGGTCGCTCTGTGCGGTCACTGTCGACGGCAACATCGGTGGGTTGACACTGGCCCCGGGACTCTACGCGTCGACCTCGTCGCTCGAGATCTCTTCGGGTGATCTCACGCTCGACGCCTTGGGCGACGAAGACGCAGTCTTCATCTTCCAAATGGCGTCCACGTTTACGACCACGGCGGGGCGTCAAGTCATCCTGAGCGGCGGCGCCAAGGCGAGCAACGTCTACTGGCAGGTGGGCACTTCTGCAACGCTCGGCACCACGACGGCGTTTGCGGGAACGATCCTAGCCGATCAGGCCATCACGCTGGAGAGCGGGGCCACGGTCAGTGGCCGAGTCTTGGCACGCATCGCTGCGGTCTCGCTCGACTCCAACACCATCGTTACGCCAGCACCGTAACAATAAGACGAAACAGCGCGCCCGCCACTAGCCAGTGGTGGGCGCCGTTCATTTGGGGGTACAACTGGCATCAACCGGAAGACGCGCGCCGGAGTAACCTGGAGCCAACGACCAATCAACCAATGGCCCTAGCGGGTGAACTATCCAACCCTGGCTGACCCCGCTCTGAGCGCCTCGTGCACGACGCGTACGAGGTCGAGCCGACAGGACCAGGGTCGAGCGCTGCACGTCCGGGGGCGGCTAATCCCAGCGCGTTTCGTGCGACGGCGCGCGCGCCCTCGATGGCGCGTTGATTGGCTCGGCTCTATGTCGTAGGGGTGAGTCCGCCCGATGCACTCGAACCCCGCCGCTCCCACTGCTGCAAAGCCCTCTTGGCGCGCAGCGCTGCGTCAGAGCATTGCGTACATACGGCGAACCCTCGGCCTCGTTTGGCGTTCGTCCCCCGTGCTGACGTTGACGCTGGCCGTGCTGACGTTGGTCGGCGCGTTCTTGCCTCCGGCGATCGCTTGGATCGCCAAGCGCATCGTGGACGCGGTCGTTGCTGGGTCGCAGCCGGACACCTTGCGCTGGGTCTTGCTCGAACTCGGGCTGGTCGTGTTGCAAGCCACTTGTGGACGTGCGCTTGGGTTGGTGCACAGCGTCTTGGGCTCACGCCTCGGAACGGACATCAACGTCGCGATCCTCGAGCGAGCGACTCGTCTGGAACTCGTTCATTTCGAGGATCCGGAGTTTTACGATCGCTTGAGCCGCGCACGGCGCGAAGCCTCTTCACGGCCCGTCTCGTTGGTGACGCAAAGCTTTTCGTTGGTCCAGAGCGTCCTGACGTTGCTCGGGTATTCGGCGCTCGTTTCGCGCTTCAGCCTTTGGGCGGTCCTCGGCGTTCTGCTGGCGACGGTGCCGGCGACGTTGGCCGAAATGCGTTATTCGAAGACGGCGTTTCGACTGCGCAATTGGCGTTCGCCCGATTCTCGACGTTTGATGTACCTCGAGTACGTGCTGGCCAATGACGAGCACGCCAAGGAGGTCAAACTCTTCGGCTTGGGGCCGCTGTTCCTCGGGCGCTACAAGGCCCTGGCGGAACGATTCTTCAGTGAGGACAGCCAGCTCGCGCTGCGCCGTACGCTGGTTACGCACGCGCTGACTTTGATTGCAACCTTGGCGTTCTACGCCGCCTATGCGCTGATGGCCGTGGCCGCCGCCGTTGGACGACTCAGCATTGGAAGCTTGACCATGTACGTGCTTGCTTTCCGCAATGGTCAACAATCCTTTCAGGCGATATTGAATTCGATAGGCAACATCTACGAGCACAACTTGTACATGTCGAACCTCTTCGAGTATCTCGACATGACAGACGAGGCGCGCTCTTCACGCACGCCCAGCGCACTGGTACCCAGCGCTCTGGTAACCAGCGCACTGGTAACCAGCGGTCTGGCAACGCCCAGCGCACTGGCAAGTCCCAACGTAGCAGGCCTGGAGCCTTCGCCTGACGAGCGGGGTATCCGCCTGCAGGATGTCGGCTTTCTCTATCCGGGCAAGACGGATTGGGTGTTACGCCACGTCAATCTGTTCATTCCGCACGGCCAGAGCGTCGCTTTGGTCGGCGAAAATGGTGCGGGTAAGACCACTTTGGTGAAGTTGCTCACGCGTCTGTATCGTCCAACGGAGGGCCGCATCTTGCTCGATGGCAAGGACTTGGCGGACTGGGACCTGGCCGCCTTGCACGCTCGCTTTGCCGTCGTCTTCCAGGACTTCAACCAATACCAACTGGAAGTGCGGCAGAACGTCGGCCTCGGGAGCATCGAGCACATCGGGGATGAACCGCGCGTCCTGCGCGCCGTATCGCGCGGAGGCGCGGAGGCGGTCGTGGGTACGCTCGGTAAAGGTCTGGACACGCCCCTCGGACGTTGGTTTGCGGACGGCGTCGAACTCTCTGGGGGACAATGGCAGAAGGTGGCCTTGGCGCGAGCATTCATGCGTGAACAGGCAGACGTGCTGGTGCTGGATGAACCCACGGCCGCGCTCGACGCGGAGGCAGAGCACGCGGTCTTTCAGCGCTTCGCGGAGTTGGCGAAGGGGCGCACGACCCTGATCATCTCGCATCGTTTCCCGACGGTGCGCATGGCAGACCGCATTCTGGTCCTCGGGCACGGACAAGTGATCGAGGATGGGGACCACGCCCAGCTCGTGGCCCGAGGCGGAACCTACGCCCGACTCTACCAACTGCAAGCAAGCGGCTACGTTTGAGCGCCGCCATCCTTTGCCGTCTTTTCAAGTAGGCCGATGACCCTGTGCACCCCGAGTGCAGCCCCGATCACCCGGTGCGCCAGACTATCTACTTCCGTCCCTGGTTCTTTGGCGGGTTTGGCGGTTTGGCGGTTCACTCTCTGGAATCGACCACGCTCCGTGCTGAGTTGCGAGATTCTCTTCCCCAACGGACATCGCGCGTCGACGGAGACCGAGCGCGCTTCATGAGCGCTCCGTACGTGGTCCACACCCGCCGAGCGAGCGATGGGAGCTTTTCACCACGGCCGCCAGCGGTTCGAAGTCATGCCGCACACTGATTAGCGCGCGAGCCTCCGCCAAGGGGATCAGACGATCTGGCTTGGGTTGCAACGAGCGAAGCTCGTCAAAAAGAGCAGCTGACCGCCAAGCTGGCCGTCGCGTTCCGCGAACGCGACGGCGAAGCCGGTACGGATTGCACCTAGTAGTCCTTTATGAAGTTCCACACTTCGTCGGGAACCCAAGAACGTTGCTGACCCGTGTCGACCGCGGACGGTGTGTGACCCGCGTCGTAGTCACACCAACGCGTCGGAAAACCGGGGTCGCAATCCGCGTAGTTGGTGCACACGTGTCCACCGGTTGGCGCAGTCGGCAGTGAGTCGACGGTGCAGCCATTGGTGCGCGCGAAGAAGTCGCTGCTCATGTCTTGCCCGCTGCCGTCGGTGCCGAGCGCGGACCAGAACGGGATGGGCTCGCACGCTTGCGGCATCGGCAGACCGCCGCCCGAATGCACGACCGCAAAACGGAACGTGCCAGGCAGACCGCAAGCCAGCGTCCAGACCATGGCAGCTCCTTGGCTGAAGCCCTCGATGCCGATCCGCGACGTGTCGATGCACAGATCGTTCGACAACTGTTCGATGAGATCCGAGACCAGCGTCGTATCTTTGGTCGCATCCCAAATGCCGCCCACCGCGTCTGGCGCGACAAAGATCGTGCTGCCTTCAGCGAGCTCCCAGATCCCGAAGAACGAGGGCGCCACCTCCGAAGCGTTTCCAGTGGCGCCGTGGAAGCCGAGCATGAGGCGATAGGGGTGAGTGTTGTCGTAGTCCTCGGGGCTGCGGAGGATGTACGTGCGCTGCGTGCCGCCGCTCTGCACGCTGCCGTTGCCGTCCATGATGCTGCGTGAATTACCGCAGCCCTTGGACATCGTAATCCCATCACCCGCACTGCCTCCGCCTGCTGCAGCGTCGCCCGCGCCCGCCGCATTGCCGCCTGCGCCCCCGATCCCTGCCGAGCCCGCGATGCCCCGAGTTCCGCCTGACGACACGCCTCCCTGGTCGTCAGACGCACCCCCCGCTCCGGCGTTCACCTCTGACGTGCCAGCAACGCCGCTCATGTCCGGCGAACTCGCGGACGAGTGAGACGCGGACGCGGTGTCGGCAGTATTGCCGGCACCCCCCGCTAAATCCGAGCCACGTGGGCGTGTATCTACGCCGCCCATCGACGCTGACGAAGCGCCCGAGCTCGTGCCGTGCGCGCTCGTCGTCGCGGCCGAGATCGGCGTGGCACTAGAGGTAGGCGAGCTCACGGTCCCGCTCGAGCTCGTCATATCGGGCGCGCTAGGTGAGCCCTCCAAGCTCGTCACACTGCTCGAGCCGAGCTGCGCCTCTGAGCGCTCCCCGCTACAAGCGAGGCTCGAGGCGAGTGCCAGCGGCGCGACGATGAGCGCGCGCCTGCGACGCACGGTTTTACGGAAAACGGACCCGGCCTGGACTCGCGGCGCCATCATGAGCATCAAGACGACAGATGCCGCATCAAAGCTCCACGGGCTCGGAACGAGGCACCCGTGCGGTGCTTTTTTTCGAGCGTCTCGGCCATTGGCTTTGAGGGGCCCGAACCGGGCCGGAAGCTTCGAGACCTTTGGGCTAGTGTCGTGCAGCGCTGGGCGAAAAAAGTACTTTCCGTGCACTTCGATTGCGGGCGCGCCATGAAGCGAATTTACTTCGCGGCCTTCCATGCCGCCCGGGCGGTGCCATCAGCCGTGGCCTGGAGCCACGAGCCACAACGGAGTGTTAACCTTGCGACTCTGCAAGCGTCGCGCGCAGTGCGTGGAGTGCTCGATCTCGAGGGCGCGCGCCAAAGATCTCCTCGGCGGTCGCAATTGGCTGCCGCGGCGGGGACTGCCCGTCGTGGACGAGGGGCGGCACGAGCCCGCAAAGCCGAGCTTGCCCCGGCGGTCGCCTCTCTAGGTAGACTCGGCGCCCTCGAATGATGGCCCGCTCGGAGCTAGACCCAAACACGGCAGTGCGCGTCTCCCCGACGGGGCAGTTGTCGTTCGACATCGACGCCGAGGCCATCGAGCTCCAGGGGATCGGCCCAAGTGAACGCGCTCGCCTTTTGGGGGCCATGCGGCTCGGGACCGGCTACGTCCTATTGCAACTGGGTTTGGCGCATGTGGATGATGCGCTTCCTGGGGCGCTGGCGTGGCTGCGCGATCTCGGCAAACGGTTTGCAACTCGACTGTGCGCGGAGCCGGACCTCGATGAACGGCGCGAACGGCCGGCGCCCGTAGCGACCGACGCCGAACTCGAGACGCTGAGACAGGCCGTGCCGCCGATGCTCGGCGCTGAGTATGTCAGCG
>DATAHU010000178.1:0-3206 GCA_036263015.1 Polyangiaceae bacterium
GGTGGAACGCTCGAAACCACCACGACTCCCGCTGTTGCTTTGGGGGCGCTATCGTTGGCAGTCTACGCCGAGGCGTCGAGGCGCGAAGCCAATCGCCTGTCGAGCGTGCTCTATGCGCTGGCTGGAGTGTTGCTTTTCGCGACGGCTTTCACGCGGCTCAATTTTGGGCTCTACCTCGGAGCAGCCGTGGCAGGTGAACGCTGCGTGGCGTTCTTTCACGACTGGCGCGATGGTGCGGGCGCACGCCGAGCACTGAGTCCATTGCCAATGGCTGCTTCGTTCCTGCTCTGTCTGCTGCTCGTCGTGATGAGCTGGTGGGGGCACCTCGGTAGCTTTCTCGATCAGATCATCGTCGCGCCTTCGCGCGCCATCTATCGCTATTCGTTTCCCGTCAACTTGATCTTCGACACGTCTGCCGCCCGGCGTGAGCTGCTGCGCCAGGGCTTTTACGCACCGCTGCTGCCGGGCTTGTGGTTGGCAGTCCGTGCCTTGACGGGTGAGGGCCGAAGACGCGCTTATCCCGTGATGGTTGGGGTCGTGACTGCCGCCGCCTGCCTCATGCTCATGACCAAGTGGGGAATGGCGGCGCCTGATCGACTACCGCTGGTTGCAGTGCTTGGAACACTGCCGGTGTTCGTCGTTAGCCTGACGCATCCGGAAGTCTCGGGCGTCGAACTCGTCGTGCTAGGGACGGCTGGACTCGCGTCGCATTACGCCTTGAGCCGACCCGATCACACTCACTTTTTGAGCCTGTTGCCGCTGACTGCGGCGCTCGTCCCGTTTGCTCTGCCGCGCTCTTTCGAGCTGCGCCAGCTGCTTCCAGCGCTGCTCTTGGGTGGCCTGGTCGCGTCGACCGTGAACGAACGTTTGGACGCCGTCGACAAGCACTCTTTCAACATCGGAAAAGAGGTCTGGGAAGGGCGGTCGCGTTTTCTCTCGAGCGGCGATGTTCAGACCGCAACGCACCGCGAAGATCGACTCGCTCGTTATCTCTTCCCCGATGACTATGAAATCACGGCGCTCAACGTGGCGCTCGAGAAAACGACTCCCAACGACCCGCTCTACGTCGGGTTCCAAAACCACGCTTCGAGCACCGTGATCAACGACGTGCGGGCGTATTGGCTCTCAGGCAGACCGACGGCCGTGCGCGACGTGATGCAGATGAACGGCTTGACCTCGGTTCACAGCGCCGAGCGACGCATGATCGAAGATTTGGAGAACAGCGGCGTCGCTCGCATCATCTTGTGGCAAGGCTTTCTGATGACGAGCGCTTGGGGCCTTCATTTGCTGGCAGATAGTAGCGGCGCCCTCGATTGGGACATCCAAGACTCATTTCACTTGATCGCCACGCACGGCGCTTTTCAAGTCTGGGAACGAAATCCCGACAAGCAGCGACCGAACCGCTTGGCCTTGCATCAATGAGCTCAGGCGTCGAGGGGTCAGCGCCAATCGATCTCGGCCAAGCCACCGCCGGTGTTGTAGAACGACTTGACCGTGAAGCGAATGCGGTCAACGCGCGCAGCGCTCAGGGGCACGACCACCCAACTCGGATTGGCACTGAAGTCTACGCTGCCGCTGCTCGTCGCGACGACCTGAGCCCCGTCGAGTAGATCGATCTGGAACTCGCGTACGCCGCGTGGATCGGCCGCGATGTTCTTTGCGTTTACCCAGCGCACTTCGTGAATGCTTTGGCGGAAGAGCTTCACTTCGAGCCAGCCGGCTTGAGCGTTCTCCAAGATCCATTCCGTCGTGAGATCGCCGTCGATGGCCATCGCCGGGCCCAGAAAGTCCACATTTCGGAAGTAAGAGGAGGCCGTGACCGTGGGCCGCGTCAGGCGACGAATGAGGGCAGTGGGGATCAGCACGACCAACGCAGCGACCAGTGCAACGCCCACGGCCCTGAGTCGTCGGATCTCGCTGGGTGAACGCGCGTAGGGCGATAAGCGCGAAACCCGACGTCGGATGTCGCGCGCGCCTGCCCGCAATATTTCCGCAGCAGAAGCGTCGCGTTCTGCTTCAGCGGCTCGGTCAGTCTCTGCAAACGTCAACTCTGTCGCCGCCAGGAACTCGTTCTCTGCCAGACTCAAAGCTTCGAGCGCGGCGCGCTGCACGCGCAGGGCGGCAGGCGTGAAACCTTGGCGCATCAGCAAGCCAGCAGCTCGGGCATCGTTCTGTACGGCCGTCAAAGCGGAGGCAAGTGAACGGCGTTGTTCTGGCGCCAGCCGCTCTGCCTGTTCGGCCTGCTTGGTGAGCCAAACTCGATTCGCGACTGCTTTTAGCGTTGCCTTCATCACTCTGGGCGCCTGACGAGCGGCCAGTCTAGCCAGTCCCGCTCGCGCAAGCCAGAGCGGCGTGGAGTGGGGTGCAGGGACTTGGGCTAGCGAACGCCGGCAGGCACCTAGCGCTTAGGCCGGCTTCTTGGTGTGCCAGACGGGGGCCAGTGCTGAAGCCAAAAGCGGTGGCAGCGGCGCGTGTTAATTCGTCACGAGCTGATCGGCGCGTTCGTTGATGTAACACTCGATCGCCGTGTAGCCCGCCGCGCAAGCCTGTGCGCGGCCGGTCGCCGTCGCATCGTCGGTTCGGGGATCCATGCCGTGGCTCGTCTCCCACGAGTCGGGCATTCCGTCGCGATCGGAGTCGACGTTTGGGGCGCCAGGGGCGTTGCTCTCGAGTGCGTCACCGACGTCCACGCCGTTGCCGTCGCGCCAAGCCGGCGGGCGCGCGTCAATCGGGCGGCTCAAATACCCCGAGAGCCGCTTGTCCATCGGATCGCGCGGCCACGCGCCGGCAGTGCGTGCCAGTTCCTGCACGAGCGACGTGGCTTGGGTGTACGTGACGTTCGGAAAGTCGTGGTGTTGCTGAGCCGTGGCCTTGCCGTTGGCCGCTACTGGTGAACCACTGCCGCGCAACAAGAGGTTGCCCGCGCTGTAGACCGCGCCGCGCGGGTGCGTGTAGACCGAGGGCTCCACGAGCGGTGCGTCGGGATCGGCGCTCGAGCGGCGCACCAGCACGTTGCCTACGAGATTGAGTGCGAGCGAGAACGTCGCGGGCGACGCGGGACAATCATTGCCTTGGTTGTTGCCGGTGCAGTGATTGAACCAGATCGGATCCGAGGCGTCCCACAAGACGTTGTTGGCGAGCTCGATTGACAATGCGTGACCCGCGCAGTTGCTGTGGCCTGGACCATCGTCGTTTTCTTCGCAGCT
>DATAHU010000179.1:0-65285 GCA_036263015.1 Polyangiaceae bacterium
TGTCCCGAACGAGAAGTTCGGGACGAATGAAACAGGCGCGGCCTCGAACGAAAAGAAGGCCTTGCAGCGCGAAATTGCTGCGGCTGCACCAACCCTGGTGCCGCAGCAATTTCGCTACGAACTTTGCGTTCAGGACACTAGCCGCGCGGATGCGTCTGCTGGCAGCTCATCAGTGGCTCAAATAAACGGCGTGCGTGCACTGGCCCCTGCGAGCACCGCGAGTACGGGTGCGCTTCACACCAGCCCGGCTGACGCGCTGGGCCCCGTTGCTGCAACCCAACCCTTGCATCAATTGTTGACCCAGCAGGTGCAACTCATGCAGCACCAGCTGGCGCTGCTGAGTGGACAAGCGCCCTTTGCCGGGGAACCTGCTGAAAACAGCGGCGCAACGGCAAGGGTCGCGATGTCCGGGCAGTTCGGAACTCAGACGCCCAACGAGCCCACTCGGCAAAGCTTCGACCCGGTGAGCACACGAAACATCGAGCACTTCGTCGCGCGCTACGTCGCAAGGACCGCAAAGTCGAAGGCCCATGCAGCGAAGGGCCGAGCTCACTTGGCAGATCCACGCGCGGCGTCGGGTTTTCGCTTTGTGTTCAAAGAGGCCGTGTACCCCCTCGTGATCGAACGCTCCAAGGGCTCGAAGCTCTGGGACGTCGACGGCAACGAGTACATCGACATCAGCTGCGGCTTGGGCGCGCACTACCTAGGTCACTCGCCAGAGTGCATCAGCGACGCGATCAAGGCGCAGCTAGAAAAGGGCATGGCCGTTGGTTCGCAGCACGCACTAGCAGCGCCCGTGGCCGAGTTGATCTGCGAGATGAGCGGCATGCAGCGCAGCGCGCTGTGCAACACAGGCTCCGAAGCCGTCGCGGTTGCGCTGCGAGCCGCGCGCACCGTTACTGGGAAACAGTTGGTAGCGTCGTTCGCGGCTAGCGTCCCGAGCACGCTCTTCCTGAACTACGGAGCTCAGCAAGCGCTCGAGACATTGAAAAAGCATTCTGGAGACCTTGCCGCGATCGTGGTGGAGCCAGTCCAGGCTGAACATCCGGAGCTTCAGCCCGCGGGCTTTCTGAAAGCGCTCCGCCAAATTGCCGACGAAGCCCAGTGTGCTCTTATCTTCGACGAAGCAACCACGGGATTTCGGATTCGCCGGGGCGGCGCACAGGCATACTTTGGGATCCGCGCGGACCTCGTGACCTACGACGAAATGATCGGCGGCGGGATGCCGATCGCAGCGTTAGCCGGCAGCGCACACTTCATGAACGCGCTCGACGGCGGCAGTGGACAATCTGGTGAGCCTTCACTCCCAGAAGATAGCGTCACTGACTTTGTCGGGAGCTTCGTGCGCCAACCGCTCGCGTTGGCTGCCGCACATGCAGCGCTGACCTTTCTCGCGCGAAACGGTGAAGAACTTCAGCGGCGCGTAACCGAACGCACCACGCACTTCGTGTCAGAGGTTAATTCCTACTTCAAACAGGTTGGTGCCCCCGTACAAATTGATAGTTTCGGATCGCTGTTCAAGATTCGTGTCAAAGAATCGCTCCCTTTGGGCGGTCTTTTTTTCTACGCGTTGAGAGCTAGAGGCATTCACGTTTGGGATACCGGTCCCTGCTTCATCAGTTACGCGCATAGCGACGACGACATCGCGAGCTTGGTCAGCGGATTCAAAGCTGCCGTCGACGAGATGTTGGAGCTGCGCTTTTTTCCCCAAGACAAGCCCCAAGCAACGCTCTCGATTCACGGCACCGCCAGCGCGGCGACCACTGACGTGAATGCCCCGCCGCAAGGACCACCCGTACCCGGGGCACGTTTGGGTCGCGACCCGTCCGGTCGCCCCGCGTGGTACGCTCCGGATCCGGCGAATCCCGGCAAATATCTAATAGTGGGCACACTATCCAATGCTTAGAATCCAACTTCTGCTTGGGATTGAGGCTCTATGAGTTTTCCTTCGAATCCCGCACCGGTGGACTACGATCCGTTCGTAGGTCAGCCATTGGCATCGGCTGCGCCTCCCACTGGACCGCAGTGGGAGCTGTGGATGGCTTCATCGGTTGGCGGCTCCGACGGAAACCGTGCCTACAACGAGTGTCTAGTGTTGGCACTGGAAGGCGCGCTGGATAGCAATGTCCTGGCCCAGGCCCTGAGCGCCCTCGTGCGGCGACACGAAGCTCTGCGCGGAGTGTTCTCTCCTGGAGCTGAACATTTCCTGGTGTTCGCGTCCGGCGAATTGCCCCTTACAGTCCACGACCTGTCGGGACTGACACCAGAGGCGCGTGAGCACCGTCAGGCAGAGTTGGAGCGCAACGAGGTCGAGACGGAGTTCGACCTGCAAGCGGGACCACTCGCTCGCGCGAACTTGATCCGCCTGACGCCAGATAGGCATCGCTTGGTGCTCTCCATTCACCACGCTGCCTGCGACGGTTGGTCCGCAGCACTGTTGATGCAAGAGCTCGCAGCCTTGTACACGAGCGGAATCGCGCGCGGCAGCGTTAGCGATGACGACGCAGGGTTACCTAGCGCGACGTCGTTCGTGAGTTACGCCGCAGAGCAGCGGGCGCGCGCCGCCTCCGCCGAGGGCCAACGCGACGTCGATTTCTGGATGCGGGAGCTCGCGGGCGATTTGGTGGCGATCTCGCTGCCCACCGATCGCGAGCGCTCGGACATTCGCAGCTACAAGTCCCGACGCATCGATATCCCGCTGCCACCCCAAACCCTGCTGGCTCTACGTCAAACTGGTGCCAAACTCGGCTGCACCTTCTCGACGACGTTCATCGGTTTGGTCCAGCTTTGGCTAGCGCGCCGCACCGGCCAATCCGATCTGATCTTGGGCGTTCCCGCCGCTGGCCAATCGATTGCAGAGGCCGAAGCGCTGGTTGGCCACTGCGTTCACCTTTTACCACTACGCACGCAAGTGGATCTAGAGGCTTCATTTGCGACACACCTAAAGCAGTTGAAGCCGCGGGTGCTGGATGCGTTCGATCACCAACAGGTCACCTTCAGCGCATTGTTGCCAAAGCTCAAACTCGTGCGCAAGGCGGGGCGCCTGCCCCTGGTACCCGTTTGCGTAAACCTGGACCGCGGCCTGGGTCAGCTGAAGTTTGGCGAGGCTACGGCACAGTTCGAGACTCTACCGCGCGCCTTCGAGTCGTTCGAACTGTTCCTCAACGCAGTCGATCATGGCGAGCAGCTGGTCATCGAGTGCTCGTACAACGAGGCTCTTTTCGACGAAGCGACGATTCGCCGCTGGGTGCGCGAGCTCTCTGCACTGGCGGCAGGCGTAGCTCACGATCCAGAGGCCCGCGTAGCTGGCATCACGCTGCAGGACGAGGCCGACAAACGTGCCTTTGCGCAGCTGAACGCCACCGAACAGCCCCGGACCGGCGCGTCCGTCCATGCGCTGGTGGAACGCTGCGCTCACCAGACACCAGAAGCACCTGCGATCCGCTTCGGAAGCAGCGCGCTTTCTTATGCTGACCTCGACGGACGCGCGAACCAGCTGGCGCATTTGCTGATGGGTGCGGGCGTCGCTCCGAGTACCAACGTCGGGGTATGTTTGTCGCGCAACGAGTGGTTGCCGGTAGTGCTGCTCGCGATTCTGAAATGCGGGGCGGCTTACGTTCCGCTAGAGCCCACCCTGCCGGTCAAGCGCTTGGAGGCGATGACCGAGGACGCAAGCGTTCGCGTCGTTTTGACCGACGCGGCTTCCCGAGCTACCGCACCACAAGCCCCTACTCTGCTGCTCCGCGAGGAAATGGCGCAGGGCCTTTCAGCCGCGCCCCGCACAGCGCCTCAGGTTATCGTTAATCCTGAAACGATAGCCTACATCTTATTTACATCAGGCTCTACGGGTCGCCCCAAGGGGGTCATGATCCCTCACTCCGCGTTCGCCAACATCCTGCTGTCCATGCAATTGGACCCCGGGTTCGGAGCCCGTGACGCGCTGCTGGCTACGACCACCATCGGTTTTGACATCGCGGGCGTAGAATTGTTTCTGCCACTGGTCAGCGGAGGGTCGGTGGTGCTCGCGAGTCGGGAACAGGCAACCGACCCAGAAGCCCTGAGCGCGTTACTCGAAGATCGCACGATCACTTTCATGCAAGCCACCCCTGCAACTTGGTTCATGTTGCTGGAAATAGGCTGGAAGGGACGGTCTGACCTGCGCGTGGTGTGCACGGGCGAAGCGTTCCCAGAATCGCTGCGGCTCCCGCTGCTGTCGCGAGTCGACGCCGTGTGGAACATGTACGGGCCAACCGAAACCTGTATCTACTCGACGATCAAGCGCGTCGTCTCATCGGAAGGAATTACTATTGGCAAACCCGTGGCCAATACCCAGGTCTACGTCGTGGATGCCAACCTGCAGCCCGTACCCGTCGATGAGGTCGGCGAACTGTGCATCGCCGGCAGCGGTGTTGCATTGGGCTACGTACAACGCCCCGAGTTGACGCGTGAACGCTTTCTGGCAGACCCCTTCGTCGCGGGTCAACGCATGTACCGCACCGGGGACCTAGGACGCCTGCTGTCGAACGGTGATCTGCTGTGTCTCGGACGCATTGATTCTCAGGTCAAAATTCGTGGCTATCGGATCGAGCTCGGCGAGATCGAAACTGTCTTGAGCCGCGTCCCGGGGGTGAAACGGGCAGCGGTGGTCGTCAAGCACGTTGGGGACGATCCTCGGTTGGTGGCCTACGCCGCGGTCGATCCGGACAGTGGTGTCGATCAAGCGCGCGCCCTTGCGGCACTGCGGGCAGAGCTGCCCCCTTACATGATCCCGTCCCACGTCATGTTCATGCGTGAGTTACCGCTGAGCAGCAATGGGAAGATCGCACGCGATGCCCTTCCGGCACCAGTTGCTTTATCAGGACAACCCGTCCCGGCGACGGAGCAAGCAACACCTCGGGGCTCGGTGCTCGGGCGGATAGAGCAAGATGTTGCGCGAATTTGGGAAGAGATCCTGAATGTGCCCAACATCTCACGCAGCGCTTCGTTCCTGCAGCTCGGCGGCCATTCGGTGCTTGCGGTTCGTGTGGTGGGACACTTGCGCGAACACTTCGGCGTGGACGTTCCGCTGCGCATGCTGTTCGAAGGCCGATCGATCGCTGACGTGGCCGAGCGGATCCTATCGCTGCTCCCGACCGACCAGAAATCGGTGATGCAGAATGCGACTTCGCAAACGACGCCTGAGGCGTTTATGCACACGCAACAACGGGGGAACCAGCCGACCATCTCGTTGGAATCGAATGGGAGCGATCCAGAACTGCAAAAGGCCATCTTCGGCCTGCGTAAGATTTGGCAGGCCGTGTTGGTCGTCGACGAGCTTGACGAGGAACTGAGTTTTTTCGAGGCTGGCGGACACTCCATGCTTGCCGTGGGCATGGCCAGTCGGATCCGCGAATCAATCGGCGTCGAGGTGCCTCTTCGGGTGATATTTCAGGCCAGATCGTTCAAAGAAATCGCGAGCCATGTGCTCGACGCGCTGGCTGCGAAACGGCCAGAGCTCGGGAAGGTCGCGCGTGAGGAGATCGAGTTTTGAATTTGGATGAGTTGCTCCACGAGCTGCAGCGCCGCGAGATCGAACTGCGCGCTGATGGTGAGCGACTCCGCGTGAGCGCAGCCCCGGGACAACTGACGCCTGAACTGAAGGAGCACATCCGAACATTCAAGCCCGATCTGCTCAAGATACTCACCCCCAAGGTTCCACCGTCGACGCGAACCCCCAGCGAAAGCGGTGCGGGTGGTCGTGAGACGTATCCATTGTCGCCCGCGCAGTCGCGTCAAGCAGCGGCGGGACGTGCGAGTGTCGCACTGCCCTTGGTACTGAGACTCACGGGACCCCTCCACGTTCCGGCGCTCAAATCCGCCATCGAGCTCATCGTCGAACGTCATGCACCGCTACGTTCGCGCTTCTTCGTCAACGCCGAACGCCCGTATCAAGAAGTGCTGAAGAACGTTTCGGTCGTGTTGACGTCGGTCGATATGGTCGCCGATTCGGAGGCCCGGGCGTTGAACTTCTTGGCCGGCGAGATGTCGCTGAGCCTCGATCTGTCGCTGCCACCGGTGGGACGCTTCCACCTGCTTCGAATCAACGGCGCGCGTCACATCTTTTGCGCCGCGTTTTCGCCGCTCGTGATCGATGGATGGTCACAACAGGTGTTTCTGCAGGAACTGAGGATCGCCTACGCAGCCCTCGCGGGTGGACACGCGCCGCGCCTGCCAAAGCTCGAGTTGGACTACGCGGACCTCGCCGACTGGCAGAGCGATCATCTCGCTGATCGCCAGAACACTTTGGCGAAGTTTTGGAACGAGCGCTTTGCCAAGCGGCTACCGCCGTTACCCCTGCCGACGGACCGTCAACGTCCGAAGCGCAGCACGAACAACGGCTCGGGTTTCCATCTGGAACTCGACGAGCGGCTCACCAAACAGATCCGTGAAACGGCGTCTGCTGCAGGCTGCACCACGCAGATGCTCTTGCTCGCGGCGTACTACGTGTTCCTGGCACGTTTGAGCGGCAATCGAGATTTGGTCATTGCTACGCCCGCCGCCGCGCGTCTGCATCCGAAATCAGAGCCGTTGATTGGCGCGTTCGTCAACGTGCTCTTGCTTCGCTTCGACTTCGATCTCGAAGTGCCGTTCACTCAGCTCGTTCAACGCGTGCGCGACTACTGCTTGGATGCTTACGAGCACCAGGAATTCCCCATGGATCAGCTGCGCGTCCGTTCGATCGGTTCGTCCGATCGCGGATTCGCTCCCGCGTTCCAGGTCGAATTCAGTTACCAGCACGTCGCGGCGCCGCAAGAGGCGATGCGCGACGTTCAGATCGAAGTGCTGGAGCTGCTCTCCGGGAGCGTCTCGAGCGAGCTCTCGCTTCTGGTCAAGGACTCCAGCGCCGGGATCAGCGCTGTGGTCGAGTACAAGACCGATCTATTCAGCTTCGAGACGGTCAAGCACTGGTTCGAATGCTTTCGAACGCTCTTGCAGAACTTGACAGCGTCGCCCAACGCGAACGCCGCCGCGGTCGTCTTGGTTGAACAAGAGCGCTCGAGCATCGAAGCGAAGCTACGCGCGGTCATCGCGAATGGCGAACCGCTGCCGTTCTGGCTCGCGAGCGAACTCGGAGTCAGCGATTGGAATGATGTCGAAAGCATCAGCATCGAAGAACCCAACGGGCAGCCGTTACCCCTCGGCTGCTACGGGACGATGCGTGTTTCGTTGAAAGCCGCGCCGAACAAGCTCGTCACGTCTTCGTTGCTGCGCCTAACGCATGGCGGCACCCTGCAACAAAAACACAAGTTGAAGGCAGAGCTAGGCTCCCGCTACGAGCGTCCAGCCACGGACACGGAAATCCAAATCGCGTCGCTGTTCGAGGAATTGCTGGGCGAGGACGTGGGGGCGACGGGTGACTATTTCGAGTTCGGCGGAAACTCGTTGATGGCAGTCACGCTGTTCAAAGAGATTCAGCGGCGGTTTGGCGTCACGCTGCCCTTCACCACGATCTTGACCGCGCCTACCCCGCGGCTACTGGCGGCGCAGGTTCGGGCGGGCGGTCCGCCCTCACAAGGGAGCCTGCTGGTACTGAAGCAGGGGAGCCGTCGCGAGAAGCTCTTTTTGGTTCACGACGGCGATGGCGAGGTGTTGCTCTATCGCAATCTCGCGCGGCGCTTACCCGCCGAACTCTCTGTGCTCGGACTTCAGCCCAGAATCGATGGCGGGTTGCTGACCGACGTCACGATGGCCGACATCGCCACGCACTACGTGCACGAGATTCGCGGAGCTCAACCCGAGGGGCCGTATTTGATCGGAGGCCTGTGCGCCGGTGGGCTGATCGCGTTCGAGATTTCCCGCCAACTGAAGGCCACAGGTGAACAGGTAGGTCTGCTTTTGCTTTTGGACGCAGCGCCGCCGCACGCGCGCAACCGCAACGGCGCGATCGAGCGTTGGCGGCGATTCTCGTCGGTGACGTCGAAGCTAGCCGCAGATCCGGTCACGATCGTGGACGTGATGCGCGAAGCCAGCGGTAAGATAGTGGGATTCCTCGATCATGCGGCGCGCTCGACGATGCACAAGACCAGTGCAAAGTTGCGCGTAGAGATGCTGCGTCGATGGCCACGGGAACAAATGTCCTGGCCGCGCTGGGTGCCGGCTCCTACGTTTCGGGAACTATTCGAGCGGATGGAGCAAGACTACGCAGGTGAAGCCGTCTCGATCCCCTCTCTGCTCGTGCGCGCGTCGCACGGCAAGGACGGCGATATCGCGAGTCGCCAACAATTGATTGATCCTCACTTCGACTGGCAGACGCTGATTCGCGGCGAGATCCAAGTCGTGGACGTCCCTGGCGGCCATTCGACGATGTTGCGTGAGCCGCACGTGGATGCCACGGCTCGAGCGGTTAGCTCAGTGCTACGTGGTGTGCTAGATCGCCCGGCGTAGGCGATACTCTGATGGCGCAAGGCTGCGTTTTTCGAGCGCACACAGCAGGTGGCTCGCCGCCAGGAGAACAGCAGTGATCAGCATACGCGCCACCTGGAGCATCGGACTGCTGACGCTATTGTGTGGGGGCTGCCAACAACTGGGCTCTGTCGATGGCGCGAGCTCCAATCATGACAAAGGCGACCTCGCCAGTGATCTCGGGGCTGACGCGGGTTCATCCTCATCGCCGCGGTCCGAGGCTACGACTCCCGGCGCGCCAAGACCTTCGGGTGAACCCGGCGGATCCAACAGCGCCACCCCAAGCTCCACGGAGTCAGCCAAGCCTGGCGCCAGCGGGGCGTCAACACCGGGCTCGTTAGACCCAGGTGAAGATGTCGGCGGTAACCCAGCGAGCGAGCCCTCCTCCCCGACGAGTTCACCTACCAGCACGTCGGACGTGAGTGCACCAGGTGAATCTGAGAACAGTCCAGTAACCTCAGGACCTGTTCCCGGCGCTTCCGGCACCTCGACGACGCTCGAACCTGCTCCGGCGACGCCAAACGCTGATCCGACGGAGCCAGGAACTGTTGCGCCGACCCCAACGGCGGTTGAGCCAGGACCCGTAGCGCCTGGCCCAACGGATCCCCTACCCGTTACTCCCAGCCCAACCGCTTCCGAGCCGGTTATCCCTGAACCGACAGCTCCCAGCTCGACGATACCCAGCTCGACGACACCTGCCCCCAGCGAGTCAGGCCCGAGCGAGCCCGCACCGAGCGGTTCGGCTGACAGCGGCGAAGCCGCAGCGCCCATTCGCGCTTCAGCTTACTCCGATGCGTTAACCAACGGCACACTGGATCCCGCGAACCTTCCGCCCCTTTTGGACGACGCGAACGAGCAAGCCCACGTGGCGCTGATGCAGACGTTCTCGGGGTCCGTCGGTGTCTGCGAAACGTGTCACGGGAGTGACTTCGGGGCGCCCACGGACAACAAGACGATCACTCGTCATATGTGGGAGGATATCGTCGCGCGCTTCGAGCTCGCGGACGGTGGCTTGTTGTACTGTGATTCGTGTCATCAAGGCCAAGCGCGCTTTCTCGACCGAAGCAACCGCGAAGCCGTCGAGCTTTGGATGCAAGAGAACATGGTCGACAAGCTTGTTCGTCGCGACGGTCAACCAAACAGCTGTGCGAGTTGCCACGGAGATCCTCCGAACTATGATCTGACGTCGAAATGGCTCGAGTGACGTTCTCTCGCGGTCCTGCGAAACGAGTGAGCTCGATTGCGAGGCTCGCGCTCCTCAGCTCGAGCTGCATGTCTTTGAAGCAACAGTCCGATGGGGTCGGTGCTGCTCCACAACGACTGCCGACGGCGCAGCATACACAAGCGGAGTACGACGCGGCGTGGCGTCCTGTCGCCAGCGGAAGCGAACGCACGGAAACGATCTTGTGGTGGGAAGCCGAGCGCCCCAGCTCGACGAACTTCCCGCCCCAACATTCCTTTTCACCTGTCGGTCCCGGCGAAGTCGATCTGTTGTCGGGCGGCGCCTGGATCGGGACGGACGCTGCAAGTCTGCCCGCATTCCTGGAGTACGAGCTCAGCATTCCAAGCGGCAGTGCCAGCGTTCGGACCGATTTCGAATTTCTGGTTCGTAAGTTTTGGCTCCACGGACCGTTCCGCTGGCGCTTCGATGACGGCGCTTGGCGCGAGTGCACGCGTGAAGCTCACATCCTGGAGTCCGTGACGATCAGGCCCAACGTCGCTGCCAGCTGGATCTCGCTCGGACACGTTGCTCTCGCCCCAGGCCGGCATCACTTACGCGTGGAGTTGACGGAAGCCGGCGGCCCCGCCGCCTTCGACGCGTTCGTGCTCAGCGCTGGGGGCTTCGGACCGCACGGACGGCTCAAGCCCGGTGAGCGTGGGCCTGCTCCACCGCCCGGCTGGCATGCCTTCTTGCCCCGAGCGGACTCGTTCGCCGCTAGTCGAATCGATCTGCGCGCACTCAATCAGGCACGCGCTGGCATCGACGGTCGGCTCATCAAGCGCGACAGCGAACTCGTCTTCGCCAACAGCGGGGCAGCGGTGCGTCTATGGGGGATGAACGTCGGGCCCGACGTTCTGTCCTTGCCACCCGAATTGCTGCAGCGCTACGCGCGGCACGCGGCGAAGTTTGGCGTAAACCTGATTCGACTACACGCTCCAGTCTTTCAAGGCGACTCGTTTCGCACCACCGACAAGGCACGGGTTGACGCCATCCAGGCTCTGGCAAATGCATTGAATGCCGAAGGCATCTATCTAGCTCTCTCGATCTACTTCCCGGCTTGGTTGCACTTGGGAGCCAAGGACGGCATTGCCGGTTACGCGGGCGAAAGCCCGTACGGGCTGAGCTTCTTCAACGAAGATTTCGAGAACGTGGAACGTAGTTGGTGGCGCGAACTGTTGACGAAGCCCAACCCGAAAACCGGAACGACGCTGGCCGCAGATCCCGGCATCGCGTACGTCGAGTTACTCAACGAAGATTCGACCCTGTTCTGGACCTTCCGTCCGCACGAGCAGATCCCAGAAGCCCAAAGTGCGAACCTCGAGCTTCAGTTCGGTCGCTG
This sequence comes from Polyangiaceae bacterium, assembly GCA_036263015.1. Lineage (GTDB taxonomy): Bacteria > Myxococcota_A > Polyangia > Polyangiales > Polyangiaceae > SZUA-265. The sequence continues at coordinate 11,004 of DATAHU010000179.1, forward strand.
GCTAACGGCAAAATACGGAAGCATCGAAAATGCCGCTGCGCGCTGGCACGGCAAGCCGATCAAAGGCGATGACTTCAGCGCGGGCCGCGTCGGGGTCTTGGGCGCCGATGCGCTGGCGAGTGACGCATCCCCGCGCGCCCAAGACAGCGCGGAGTTCCTGAGTAGGCTGATGCGTGATCACTACACGCGACTACAAGATTTCATCAGAAAGGATCTGGGGTTCGGCGGCCTCACCGTGTGCTCCAACTGGCAAACCTCCAACGAGCAAGTGCTCGGGCCGCTCGACAACTGGGCGAACGCCGTGTGCGACGTGATGGACCGTCACGCTTACCAATCGGGTCCGCACGAAGGGGACGCCGCGGGTTGGGCGGTGCAAGACGGCCAGCGCTACGACGACGGCTCGTCGCTGATCTTTCCGGGCGGACCGGGCGGCACGAACGGCATCCCTGCCTTTGTCGAACCGAGGTACGACGGAAAGCCAGCGCTCGTGAGCGAACTGGGTTGGCCGTGGCCCAATCGCTTTCGAGCGGAAGGTCCGCTCTTGGTCTCACTTTACGGCAGATTGACCGGACTCGATGGGCCTATCTGGTTTGCCTCGGGTCAGCCTGGCTGGGCGTCGGTGTTGGAGAAGTTCGAAATCAAGGAACCCGCGACATTTGGACAGTTTCCCGCGGCGGCGTTGATCTTCCGCAAAGGCCTCGTCAGTGAAGGCCCGCCTGTCGGAAGCCTGGAGTTGGGTGACCAAGAGCTGTTCACTCTACACGGACTACCGTTCAGCGTTGGCGTGGGGCTCGACACGTTTCGCAAGTCGGACGTGCCCCAAGGCCCAGGCTCCGCTGCGGATGCGTGGGCTCTACTGCGGGGACCGCTGGACGTACAGCTGGGCACCAGCCCCGGTGCGAATTCCAAAGCTTCCCCCGTCGCTCTGGCAGAGCGCCCTACGGACGGCAGCTTGGTCAGCGGCACCAACGAGTTGACTTGGAATCACAAGAGCGGCGTCGTCACGGCAGCTAGCGCGCGAGCCGAAGTGGCACTCGGCTTCGTAGGTCGGAGTGACGTGCAACTACCCGTGCTCACTCTGCACAGTCAGAATGACTATGCGGCCGCTGCTTTGGTAGCGCTAGATGATGCTCCTTTGCCGCAATCGCGTCATATGTTGCTGCAGGTGGCAACGGAGGTCACGAATACCGCGTGGGCTGCTCCGGGAACCGGCACGCGCACAATCCAACACGCCGGTAGCGGCCCTATATTAACTCGCGATTTACAGGGCAGCATAGAGTTACGCAGACCGGACGCACGCGCTCTGCATATCACGGCATTGGACGCCAATATGCAACCCAGCGCACAGTGGCAGCAAAATGCCGGTGAGGTGCTGTTGCTGCCAGACGTGATGTACTACGAGATCGAAGCGCCTGCGCCCCAGTGACTCTCGCAGGGCCGTTCAAGCTTTTGGACTGCGCACCGTGGCGGGCGGTAGCGGGATTGGAGGCATGTTGTCGCTCAGCGACTCCCTCAGGGTCGACTCGGAGAGATCGTGGCGATGCGGCGGCCGCGACGAAACCCGGTCAGCGCCGTTGGGCGGCGGCCGCGACTTGTGTGCACTTGCCGAGAGCGGATCGAGATACATGGCAAGAACCCTAGCCAGACCCGAAACGTAAGGACGTTGCAGCATGCTCGAATGTCCCCCGGGAACATCGACCGCCTCCAACTCGCCGCTCACGAAGCGCGACCAGCCTAGGCATGGATCATTCGTGAGTCCGCCAAGGGGTTCATCCGCGCCACGACCTTGCGTGGCCTTCAAAAGCAGGACGACCTTGATGGCAGCGGGCTGAGGGACGTAACGTCGTTTGGCGGCTGAGTAGATCTGACGCACGCTCAGCGACGGAATGCCTGTCGGCCAGCCCCAGCCGTTGGCACGCACCGCTCTCAACAAAGCGGTGCGTAGCTCCGCAGAGACCGAATCGACAAACGAGTTCATCTCGTATGTGAGGGTGCTGATCGCCTTGCGCGAGAAGGTGCGCGCGAATCCGGTCATGTCCGTCGGGTGAGGTTCCATGTTCACCCAACGCGAGCTGGGAGGCATGCTGTTGTTGCCCCGTGCTCGCTGCCAGAGCCGACGCGCGCGCCCCAAGCGGCGACGCGTTTCCAGGAAGGGCTTCTTTGGGACGGTGGGTTCGACCGCGTCCATGAGCGCGACCAACTCCACGGTTTGACCGGCTTCCACCAATTGCCGCGCCATTTCGAAAGCGATCACCCCACCCGCGCACAGGCCGCCAAGGTAGTACGGGCCTTCGGGTTGAAGGGTTCGCACCTCCGCGACGTAGCGAGCCGCCATGTCATTGATCGTGATTTGCGCCAGGGGAACACCCGGCATCTCGTCGGGCTGAATCCCGTAGGTCGAGTACGACGACGGCAAGAGTTGCGCGAGCTCGCGATAAAGTAAAATCTCGCCGTCGCCGTCGTGAACCAAGAACAACGGCTTCGGTCCTGCAACCCGCAGGGACTGAATCAGCGTGCGCTTGGGGATCTTCTCCTCCTCCTCGGGATTGATCAGGGCGACCAACGCTTCGATGGTGGGAAATTCGACGATCCGCGATAGCGGGATTTCGAAACCGAACTCCTTTCGAATCTCGGACATCAGCGCCACCGCGAGCAGCGAGTGACCACCAAGATCGAAGAAGTTATCGCGAACACCCAAGGCCTGGCGCTTCAGCACGCGTTGCCAGATCGCGAGCATCTTGCGCTCTACCGGATTTCTCGCGCCGATCATCATGCTGCGCGGTGCTTGCTCGAGCGGTGAAGGCAAGGCCTTGCGGTCCACCTTTCCGTTTGCCGAAAGGGGCAGCGCGCCGAGTTCGACGACGTAGGACGGCACCATGAAATCTGGAACCCGCGATCCCAGATGCGCGCGCACGCGCTGGAGATCAATCCGTTCTCCGCCGTCACGCACGACGTAAGCCACAAGAGCCCGTTGTCCCGACGCGTCGACGAACGAAGTGCACACCACTTCCTTCAGATCGCGCATTTCGAGCAACGCGGCCTCGACCTCGCCGAGCTCCACGCGAAATCCTCGAATCTTGACCTGGAAGTCCGCCCGACCGAGGAACTCGAGATTGCCGTCCTCGAAGTAGCGCGCCAAATCACCCGTGCGATAGAGGCGCGCCGCGGGATTGAAGGGCTCGAACACGTTGGGCACGAAACGCTCTGCCGTGAGCTCGGCTCGGTTGAGATAACCCTGCGCCAAACAGACGCCGCCGATGAACAGATCACCAGGGACGCCCACTGGCACCGGCTCCATGCGCTCGTCGAGTACGTAGTACTGGGCGTTTTGAATCGGGCGCCCATAAGGGATACTCGTCCAACGCGGATCCAATTCCCCAACGTCGAACCAGTTCGACCAAATCGCTGCCTCGGTGGCGCCCCCGAGACTCTTCGTAACAGCCTTCGGGAAAGCGCGACTGACCGCACCCGGAAGAGACAGAGGGATCCAATCGCCACTGAGCATCACCAGGCGCAGCGCGGACTGAGTGTCGGCAGACGGAAAGAACGACTCCAGACGCTGTAACGCCGCGGGCGCAGAATCCCAAATCGTGATCTGTTGATCGACGATTGCCTTGGCCAACGCGCTGGCGTTCTTGAGCTGAGCGGCGCTCGCGACCACGACGGTGGCCCCTGCGCCCAACGCTCCGAAGATGTCGTAGACCGATAGATCGAAGCACGGCGAAGTGACGAACAGCAAGCGATCGCCCGAGCTGACTTGAAATGTACGGTTAACCCATTCCAAGGTGTTGACCACCGCGGTGTGCGTCAGAACAACGCCCTTGGGACGGCCAGTGCTGCCCGACGTGAAGATCGAATAACAGACGTCGCGAGAACTGCCCTGGCGCGACAAACGCGAAGGATCTTGCGCCTTGATCTCTGCGGCGTCCGCACCGTCAACGACGATCAGCGGCAAGCTGAACAGCGCTTTGTGCTCCTCCTCGGTTACGATCAGTACCGCAGCTGCGTCTTGCAGCATGAATTGCAGGCGTTGCTCGGGGTAGTCGGGATCGAGTGGCACGTAGGCCGCCCCGGACTTCGCAACTGCTAACAACGCTGCGACCAAATACGCGCCTCGGTTCAGGCAGACACCAACGTACTTGCCGGGACCTGCTCCACGCGCGACCAACACGCGTGCGAGTCGGTTCGTCCACGTATCGAGGTCGCGGTAGGAAAACACGTCGCGTTCGAACTCGAGCGCGGGCACGTTGGGCTGCAGCTCTACTTGGTGCTCGAACAACTCGTGAATGCACAAGTCGCTGGCAAAAGCCTTCTCCGTCGCGTTCCACTCGTAAAGGATCTTGGCTCGCTCCGAAGGCGGGATGACGTCTACCTCGGCGGGTGAACGACTCAAATCGCCGCATAGGCCGACCGCCGCGGTTTCCAAACACGCCGCAAGCCGATCGATGACTCGATCGGTAAAGCGACTGCGATCGAAGATCAGGCGAAACTCGAGGTGATCGCTCTCGAAGATCGTGACGCTGAGCGGCAGTGAGGGCTGCTCGTGGAGCTCGCAGTGGCGCAGAGCCCAACGCTCACCCCCCCGTTCGCGCAGAGTCTGGTTCAACTCGCGGTTTTCGAACATCACGAGCGTCTGAAACAGGGGCGAGTGGTTGGACAGCCCGCTCTGTGACTGAATCTCGGCCAGCTGCGTGTGTTCGTGTCGGCGCAGCGCCAAGTTCTGTTCCCTGAGGCTTTGCAGCAGCTCTGCGATCGTTTGCTCCGACTGCACGTTCACGCGCAACGGCAATGTGTTGATGAACAACCCGACGATGTCGTCCGTAGCGCCGTCCAACGCCGAGCGGCGGCAGGCGCGTGTAGTTCCAAAGATGACATCGCGATCTTGACCAAAACACCCAAGTACGAGTGCCCAGGCGCACTGCAGAACCGTGGCGACGGATGTCTGCGTTTGGAGCGCCAAGCCGCGGATCTGATCTGTTTGCTCCTTGCTCAGATGGCGCCGATGCTCAGCATACCCCCGGCGCGACAGCGGCCGCTGCGCAGATTCGGCGCCAGGCAGCACCGTGGACGTGTTCATCTCGCTGAGCAACGACCGAAAATGCTCGCGACTGGGTTCGACGTCGCGCTGGCTCACCCAACGCAGAAAATCCGAGTACGTGTGCTGCGGCGCGGGGAGTTCGACGGCCTGCCCCGCGCGCATGGCGTCGTAGATGGCGAACAGCTCGACCAGGACGGTGGCGAATGAACGGCCGTCGAGCAAGATGTGATGAAAAGTCCAGATCAGCTCTTGATGACCGCCGTGTCGCACGACGGTCACGCGCATCAGGGGCGCTACCGCCAGGTCGAACCCGCGCTCACGATCACGCCGCAAGAGGTCGTTGAACTCTTCGTCGGCGGCGACTTCGACGACCTCTATTGGAACAGTAACCTCAGGGCAGAACCATTGAACCGGCTTGGCCAATCCCGCCCACTCGAAACGTGCCGTGAGCGCGTGGTGGCGCTGCATGACCTGCGCCCAAGCGGCCCTCAGTTTGTCGATGACCAAGGGCTCTTCGACGCGGACGCAGAGCTGTTCGATGTTGTAGCCCCGCTCGAATGTGGCCTTTGGATCTCCGCGGTGCAGGAGAAACTCGAACAACATGCCCGCTTGCATTGGCGCGAGGGGCCAACCCGTGGTTGCGTCGTCTGCCGAAGCCATGTCCGTCTACGTCTACTACACTGCGACGAGCGAGGCCCCAAAGACAAGCTGCAGCAACACGCTGGTCCTGTTGCCGCAATAGGAGCATCTGATCACTAGGCACCTTGGCGCCGGATTCTCTGCAGACACTCACCTTACCCCGGTCCTGCGACCCGCAAAGAACTCGCGAACTCAACTCCCAAGGCCCATCGAGGCCTCCCAGATCGGCACGTTTGCGCCTCCAAAACCAGCGTCGGGCAGAATCGGTGTCAGACTACTGCACGCACAATCTCATGCTTCCGTCTCGGCTTTGCGGCCGCTAAGCATGGGCTTCGCTCTTACCAAACGAAGCTCCCAGTGGTCAGACCGACAACATAGTAGTCGTTCTGGGTCAGGCTCTTTTCACACGCGGAAGTTCTTTCTTCGTCCTTCGCTCGTCGCTAGCCTCCAACGTGGCGAAGCAAGCCGATCCGAGTCGTTCCGTCCCGCTTGGGGAACGCCAGGGTTTACATGACAAGCCAACAACCCGCAGGCACGCCATCCATGGCTCCCGAATCGGCGCCTCATAGAGGTCGCACCGCAGCATCAGCTATCGCCGCTCATCCGTTCTCGGTGGCACGGTCCGAGTTGCTGGTTCAGAGCGAACAGAGCAACGACGCAGCTTTTGCGGCTACCCCAGCTGCAACTCAACTGTTGGGGGCATGGTGTGCGCTGCTCGCACGTCGCAGTGATTCCGAAGCGTTGGCGATCGATGTGCTCGCCTGCCGACAGTCGCGCTGGCAAGCGCAGCGAGTGGCGATCCAAGTTAATCTACAGGGCACAGTGTCGGGGTTTGTTGCCGCCGCAGGGCGGGCGTTGGCGAGCGCCGGAGAGGCAAGCGTGGCAGGCGCTGCCACGGCGCATTGTGCGGGCTTCGGTTATGTCGACGCAGCCTTGCTCGACGACGGCAGCATCGAGCACTTGACCAAGTCCGGCGCGCTGGACGCGCTGGACGCCGACCTGCACCTCTTGTGCGCTACCACGAAGAGCGAACTGCGCTGCGTACTGCTGCATCGCAATTCGGCGGTAAGCGCGGACGCAGCTGCGAGCCTAGTGAGTCACTACCGAACACTGCTTGGCTCGTTCGAAGAACCGGACGCCCTGGTGTCGACGCTACCCCTGCTAACCAAGCGGCAAGAGTCGGAACAGCGCCGACAGTGGGCGGGACCCAGCATCGATTTCCCCTTCGAATCGATCTTCGAGACCATCGACCGCCAAGCGCAAAACAATCCCGGCGCCATCGCGGTGGTTCTCGAGGACGAGCAGCAGACTTACGGCGAGCTGAAGCAGAGAACCGATCGCTTCGCCGCCTGGCTTCGTCAGCGCGGGTTGAAGCGAGGTGACTGCGTCGCGATGTGCTTGGGCCCGCACATCGATGTATTGACGTGCATCCTCGGCACGCTGAAAGCGGGCGGCACCTACGTACCTCTGGAGCCGAGTTATCCGGCAGAACGCCTCGCCATCATGCTCGGGGAGACGCGCCCTCTAGTCGTGGTTTGTGACACGGAGGCCGCGGAACGCGTTCTGGCAGTAGAAGGCGCAAACGTGGTCACCCTGGACACGCTGCAGCGGGAGCTGACTGCTACGAGCGAATCTCCAACAGCCGCCCCAGTAAGCCCCGACGACACGGCCTACATCGTCTACACCTCTGGAACGACGGGGCGGCCCAAAGGTGTGAGAGTCACTCACGGTAACCTTTCACACTACATCACGGTTGCGCGCAACGCCTACGGGTATCACCCGGGCGATGTGATCCCCGCGCTGGCTCGTTTCACGTTCAGCATCACGTTCTTCGAACTGCTCAGCCCCTTGGCCGCTGGCGCACAGCTCGTCCTCTTGCCGCGGGGACGGGTTCTGGACATGGCGGCCATGTGCTCGACGCTGCGGGAGGTGACCTGCATCCACGCATCGCCCAGTTTGTGGCGAAAGATGATCGCCTTCATCGACGCGCAAAAGTTGGGGCGTGAGTCCTTCGCCAACCTGCGACACGTGTCCTCGGGGGGTGACATGGTGCCGCCCGATGTCCTCGAATCACTGAAGCGCATCTTCCCCAAAGCGGAGGTGTTCGTCATCTACGGCTCGTCCGAGATCAGCTGCATGGGCTGTACTTTCCCTGTACCGCGAGACCGCACGCTGACCAGCACACGAGTCGGAAAGCCCTTCCCCAACATGGCGGTGCGCTTGCTCGACAGCGGCGGCAACCTCGTTCCACCCGGCGTGCTCGGTGAAGTCTGCTTCGCAGGGGATGGGGTCGCCAAGGGCTATCTCAATTTGCCGGAACACACGGCGCAACAGTTTCGCACGCAACACGGCGAGCGCTTGTACCGCACCGGGGATGTGGGCCGCTTCGATGCCAATGGGGATCTGGAACTCGTTGGGCGCAGCGACTTTCAGATAAAGCTACGTGGATTTCGCATCGAGCCGGCCGAAGTCGAAGCGGTCCTGCGCACGCTCGAAGGCATCCGCGATGCAGTCGTGTGTGCCCCAGTCCAGGATGACGGCGAGCGACTGTTGGTCGCCTACGTCGTCGTCGACCCAGCACGTCCCCCATCGGCGAAAGCGATCCGTGCACACCTGAAGAGTCGCTTGCCCGACTACATGATCCCGGCCGATCTGATCGCCCTCGAGTCGTTGCCGGTGAACACGAATCTAAAGGTCGACCGTCTGGCGTTGATTCGGTCTCCGCCGCAGGGCAAGCGCCTATTGTCGGAGGCGGTTCCGCCACGCAATGCACGCGAACGCCAGCTGCTTGCGATTTGGGAGCGCTTACTCGGTATTTCGGGCATCGGCGTCGAAGACGAATACTTCGACGTGGGCGGTGATTCGCTGCGCGCCGTAGTGTTGATGTCCGAGATCGACAAACAACTGGGAGTTGCGATCCCCGTGAGCACGTTGCTCACGCATCCGACCGTCGCCGCGCTAGCCCGTTGGATGGACGGCAAGGACGACATCGAAGCGGAATCAGCTTCAGTGATCTGCCTCGCCCAGGGCGATAACTCACAACCCGCCATTTTCCTGGTGCACGATGGTGATGGCGAGACGATCCCGTATCGCAACCTCGCGCGCGCGTTGGGGCCCGGGCGCACAGTCTACGGCCTTCGCCCCAAGAGCACGCGTCACCACCCAATCCTGCACACACGCTTTTCGGAGATGGTCGACTTCTACGTCGAGCAAATCCGAAAGCACCAAGCTTCGGGACCGTACTTCGTCGGCGGGCTGTGCATCGGTGGTTTCCTGTCTTTCGAAGTCGCGCGCAAGCTGCGCGAACAGGGGCACCAAGTCGGTCCCGTGTTCCTGATCGACGTTGCGCATGTGACGACGCCTGCCAAGAGCACCGCAGCGCGCCGTTTCGCGCGGTTGTCGAGCTCGGTGAACGCTGCTCGCGGCGCGAACCGCAGACCCGAGCTTCTGGCGATGGCGAAACTCCTGGTGATGCGAGTGCGCAACGTGGTCGTGTACGAGGCTCGTACGCGCTTCATGCGCAACGTCGGGCGGGCGAAGATCCGCGCACTGCGTCTGGCATTGGATCGAAACTTGGCTCTGCCCGATGTCTTGCGCGACATCCCGGTCGATCCGGTGCTGCGACACGCAGAGCGAGAATACGTCGTGCCGGAAAAGTACCCTGGCGAGATCGTCTTGTTCCGCGCAACGTCGCGCCACCCTGCACTGGACGGCATCGTCGACGACACCCCCTACATCGAACTGTTCGAGGATTCGATGCTCGGCTGGGAAGGCAAGGCTGCCAGCCTTGTGAGCTACGACCTCCTAGCGGGGCATTCCAGCATGCTGCGTGAACCCTACGCACACCAGATTGCGCAAATCATCGAACGGCACGTGGCCGCGGTCCTCGACGTCAAGCGAGACGCCCCGAAAAGCCCCGTAGCCTTGGCTCCTCAATAGGCGTTCTTGTCGCGCCAGACGCGAAACACGGTGCGCAGGATGATCTCGAGATCCCAGCGTAAGTCCCAGTTCTCGATGTACTGCAGATCGTACTCGACGCGCGCGCGCATCTTCTCGATCGTCTCGGTTTCGCCCCGCAGTCCGTTCACTTGTGCCCAGCCCGTGATACCCGGCTTCACTTTGTGACGCAGCATGTAGCCGTGAATCAGCGAGCGAAAGAGCTCGTTGTGTGCGACTGCGTGCGGGCGCGGACCCACAAGCGACATGGAGCCCAAAATGACGTTGAAGAGCTGTGGCAACTCATCCAGCGAGCTGGAGCGCAGAAAGCGCCCAATCGGCGTGATGCGATCGTCGTCCTTGGTCGCCTGTTTGACGTTGGGGCCGTCGTCACCCTTGCCGCGCATCGAGCAGAACTTGAGGACGCGAATGGCCTTACCGTTCAACCCATAGCGGGTTTGAGCAAAGAAGATTGGACCGCCGCAAGTCACCTTGATTGCCAGCGCCACACCAATCATCACGGGCGACGCCATCATCAAGAACAAGGTCCCGAGCACGAGGTCCTCGAGGCGTTTGATCACACCGGAGACGCCGCTGAAGGGACTGTCGAAGAGCGCAACGGTCGGCACCGTACCAACGCTGACCCAACGAGCTCGCAGCAAGTCGAAGCCGCTGAAATCTGTCACTAGCTGAACCGTGGCAGTCGTGTCGGCGAGCGCGGCAACGACGCCCGCAATGCGCGACTCCGCTCGAAACGGCAACGCAATGTAGACGAGATCCAGCTTGCCGAGACGCGCCGCTTCGAGAGCATCGTCGATGCTTCCGACCAGCTGGAGCGTACCCAGGTGCTCTTGAACGCGCGCCTCGTTGCGCGAGTCGTAAATGCCAGTGACGATGATGCCGTGCGACGGATCTTGCAGCTCATCGTACAAGCGCTTGGCAGCAGGCGTGACACCGATGATGCCCGCCACGCGCGAATTGCGACCGCTCACCCGCAGCCAACCAAGCAAGGTGTTCTTCAGTGAACGGGCCACCATCAACCCTACGCAACCGCCGACGAACCAAAGTCCAGTCGCAGCGCGCGAAACCTCTCCCGCGATCTTGGCCGCGAACATGAAGCCGAGCACCCACGGGATCGTGAGCAGCCACGTCCAAAGCACGACCCGCAGTTCCTGCCGCAGAGGCGCACCACGCCAGCCGCGGTAAACGCCGTTGACCTCAGCCGTGACGAGGAAGCACAGGGCGGCAACGCCGCTCACGATCGTGTCTTGGTCACTCCACGTTCCGACGTAGAACAACCACGCAGCAAACCTCACTCCACAGAGCACCAAGACATCGGCGATACGCTGCCCGATGGAGAAGAACCCTGAGTACTGTCGAACATGTCCGCTACCCATCGCTGCACTCCGAATCGCGAACCAATCACAACGCGCGTCATGCGGCTCCACAAGGATTGGGAGCTAAGTTTGCGACGCTCTGCAAAACTCGACGTCTCCCAGTATCCACAGAGTGGTACACCTTTCAAGCCAAGAGCGCGCGTCGCATTTTGACTTTTCTGCCTCAGTTCAACACGCGCTCGTGTGACTCGCAGCGCAGGAACAATTTCGCACGTGACTCCCTCGTAGCAAGGTCAGCTAGGGACGCCCCTGCTCCCACTTGGTACTAGCGGACCCTCGAAGTCGGATGCGCAAAGACTCTAGGAGCAGCACGAAGAAGTGCGGCAGATCGTCGACGAGATAACGCTTTCCGAGACGACCTGGCTCTTGCCCCAATCGATGCAACCATTCGAGTCCAAAGCGCTGGGCGAAGGCAGGGGCCCGAGGAATTTCGCGGGCCAGAAAGCGAAAAGTGCCGCCAACTCCGACGAACCACGCACCAGGAGCGCGCTCGACCAGTCGCTGGATCAACAACTCCTGCTTGGGTGAACCCAGGCCCACTAGTACGATCGTGCTCTGGTGCTCAGCGATCAAGGCCAGCACCGCTTCGATCTGCTCCGGGCTCGGGTCACGCGAGACAACTAGCCCCGAATCGGCAGCGATTTTCAAGCCGGGATGCTCTGCTTTGGCTAACTCGGCGGCGCCTTCGGCTGCGCCAGCAGAGCCGCCCAGCAAAAGTACGGGCCAGCCGCGCGAGCCCGCCAGAGCGATCAATGACTCACTGAAGCTAGACCCGGCGACGCGCCCCGGCAGCGGTCGTCCCTGAACGTGCGAAGCCCAAACCAGGGGTTGACCGTCAGCCACTCGAAGATCGGCGGCGAGATAGGCCTCGCGCGCTCGGGCATTCCGCCGAAAGTGAACGAGCATGTCCAAGTTCACGGTCACCACCCAGCCGCCCTCGCCTGCTGTGATCGCCGAGTCGATCAGTTCGAGCAGCGATTTCTCGGTCAGGCTGGTGATTGGGAGTCGCAGCAAATCGACTTCGGACAGCGATGTTTGGGATGTCCAACGACGACGGAGGCTCACGGTCCATCGTTTAGCGGTTCGCGTGCCATTCTACCAGTGCGCTCCAGCTCGCTCCCCAAACGCCACCTGAACGCCTGCCCACTCGCGAAACACCCCTATGCGCCGGCGGGCCCTTCGATTCGATCCCTGCCGCGCGAGAATCAACGTGGTACAACCGCCCCCGTGAGCCAAAGCCCTCCGCCCTCCTCCGACTCGTTGGAGCGAAAGCTCCAACGCCTGGCGCCGAAAGCCACAGACTCGAGAGCGTTCTTGCTCGTATTGGACGGCCCTAGGGCTGGCCGATTGCACCTTTTGGGTTCCGGAGAGGTTCTGATTGGGCGACGCGACGATGCCGACATCGTGATCAACGAGGCTTCCGTGTCTCAGAGTCACGCCCGGGTCGTGCACCGCCGAGATGGCTACTACCTGTGTGATCTCGAATCGCGCAATGGCACAAAGCTCAACGGTGAAGCGGTCAACGAATCGCGCTTGCGCAAGAAGGATCGGATTCAGATTGGCGGCACGACGCTGGTCTTCCTCGAGGAGAGCGCCCCGGAAGCGACGCTGACGGTCGTCGTCGACTCCGAACGCGTCGAGCAGCGAGGCGGAGGCATCGCCCAGCGCGTGCCCGAGGCCGAGCGCTCTTTGCAGAAGCAAAAGCAGACCAAGCTCGACATGGTGGAACGCGAGCCCAACGGCTTGGTCGAAGCCGTGCGCACCGCGATTCGGGTGGGCCGCCTGATCCGTCGCTATGCGTGGCTGCTCGTGCCATTACCCTTGCTTGGGTTGGTCGCGGGTTACGTCAGTCTCGGTGTTTACCCGGCCCCTGAAGTAGCGGCAGCCGCCGTGAAGTTGACGCAGCAACAGCAGCTCAACCCGGTCGACGAAGGGGCGCACCAGCAGCCGGGGGATGGCGCCACGCCGACGTTCTTCGCCGATCCCGAAAAGGACTTCGCGAACCCCGAGCTCACCAAGACGACGCTGACGGCGCTCGGGCTGGCACCTGATCCGTACCTCGTCCAGGACACGACGTCACGGCTCAGGCTGGAACAAGACACTGCCAGCTCCGGTTCGGTGTACGTGGCAACCTTCTCGCAGAAGGTAAAGCCACCACCGTTGTTCTCGACGGTCGAGTTCCTGGAAAAGTACCTCGACACGTACCTGGCGCACGAAGTCGATCAATCGATTCGCGTGATCAAGGCCGAGGCTGGATTCGTCGAACAGGAACTCGGCAAGCTCGAACACGAATTGCACGACATCGAGACCGAGCTGCTCGAGTACCAGAAGAAGCACATCTCGAGCCTGCCCGAACAAGCCATCGCCGCGATCTCGAACAAGGCGGATCTGGCATCACGCCGCTCCGAGCTCGAGCTCGACGTGGATCGCTTGCGCGTTCAGGTGGCCAACACGCAGGCCCAACTCGGGCAGTCGGATTCGGTCGTGTCGCGCCGTGTCGACGATCTCAAACCGCTCAAGACCGAGCTCGAATCCAAGCAGCGTCAATTGAGCGACTTGCGCGCCAAGGGCTACAAACCCGAACACCCCGATGTGGTGCAACTGACCAATCAAATCGATTCGATCCAGCGCGAGATCGATCGCAAGATGCACTCCGACGTCAGTGAGCTCGAACGGATCACCGATCCCCGGCAACAGGAGCTGTCGCGTCAGCTCGTCCAGTACAAGGGTGACCTACGCGTAGCCGAAGCGGGACTGGCTCGCGTATCGCAGCAACTCGGAGAGGTCGCGGGGATTGCGGCCGCTGCCCCCGAGGTCGAGGCAACCGTTCTGCGTTTGAAGCGACGCCAGGAGTCGCTGCTGGGCTTGCGCTCGCAGCTGTTCGAGCGGCATCGCAAGACCCAAGTGCAAATCGATCTCGAAACCGCGCAAGTGCGCTCGCGTTACGAGATCATCTCGCACACCGATCTGCAACCTCGCTACACCCGGAAGTTCCTGGGGATGCGCTTGGGCGGGGGCTTCGGGGGCGGTCTATTGATCGCCGTCGCCACGGGTGCCGTCTTCGAGCTGCGTCGCTTCCTGCGCCAGAACCACAATCTATTGCGCGTTTGAAGCCGGCTGTGTACATGAGACTGCGTGGACATGGAGCTCGTGGTCCGAAAGCGAGCGCTCGCGCTTTGGTTCGCGGCGCTCATGCTGTGTGCATGCGCTGCGAGTCAGCCCTTCGTTTGGTATTCTTCGCTCCCCCCGCAGCCGAAGCTTCTCGAGAGCGCGCTGATCAGCCCTGGCGATAAGATCCAGGTCCAAGTCGCTCAGCATCCAGAGCTCTCTGGTGAGTTTCTGGTCGGGATGACCGGGGAGTACAGCCACTCCATCGCAGGCTTGATCCTGGTAGCAGGCGCAGACCCGGGGAAGGCGGCCGAGATCATCAAGATCAAGCTGTCGCGCTTCGTGCAAGATCCCCAGGTGGCGGTTACCCTCGTAAGTTACCGGCAGATCACAGTCACGGTCGTGGGTGAAGTACGCGCGCCCGGCGCGTACCACCTGGAACACGGCGTGAATCTGATGACGGCGCTCGGTTCCGCAGGGGGTCTGAACGACTTCGCGTCGAAAGACAGCATCTACCTGCTGCGTACCGAGCGCACGGCACAGCGGATCCGCTTTCGCTACTCTGATCTCACGCGGCCAGACCCGGTCGCAGTCAACTTCCAGTTGCACGACGGCGACGCGATCGTCGTCGAGTGAACGAGCGGTAGCGCACGATGCGGTCGTGAAGGGTAACCATGCTGGGAGTTGCGAAAGCACTGCTGGTCGCGCGTGTGCTGGCAGCGCTCGATGCCGAAACGGTGATGGCCGAGGCGCCCGTACTGACCGCAACCCCCAACGTTGGAAACCTGCGCACCGAGCCCACGCTGAGTGAAGCCGTAACCCCGAGCGCGGGCATCCAATCGACCACCACCCAGGGTATTCGCTTTGCCGCGCAATACGCTCCCCGTGCGCTGTGGCGTCAATCGGACTCGGCGCCCACGGGGGCCGACCCTCTGCTCTTGCACCAGCTGAACCTGACGTATCGCCCCTTCATGCGGCTGCCGACGACGCTCGAGCTACAATTGAACGGCACCATCGGCGACGTGGATATGGCGGCTCAGGGCCGCGTTTTCACGACCAATCAGACAGCACCTCTAAACGCAGATTTACGCCTGTACAGCGTCGTGTTCACGAGCGCCCTACAGCATTCCGTAGGCAGGCTATGGTTCTGGCAGCTGAGTGTTCCTTTGGTGCTGCAAGGACCACTGGGGAGCCAAGAGGCGCTGAGCGCGTTCGCATTGCGCGAGTCTCGCTCCGTCGGCGCCATCTTCTCCGTCGGCCGCAAGTTGAACTCGACTCAGTCGCTACTGTTATCCCTAAACACGCAGTTTGCGCAGTTTGCTGACACCACCAGCGAAAGCGCGACCATGCTTCTGGGTTGGCAAGCTCAACTCTCGCGCACCACGAGTACGAGTCTCGGCGCGGGCGGTGGCTGGGTTCACGCTTCGACGAGTGAAACTACGCAGCCCATGGCCGGGGGATTGCCTGCCAACTCTTCGACCTTTTTCGGAGCCGGTAACGCGACCGTAACCCGAACGCGTGAACACGGCGCCGACAGTGTGATCTTCACTTTGGACGCACGCGCCGATCCGTTCACCCAAGCCCTGCGCCCAACGGCCTCGCTCGTGGCAAATTCGAGCTTCGGCGTCAGCAAACACGTCACCGTCGCTGGCAACTTGGGCGCCAGCACCGTAACGTCGCTGCACGCACTGCCCTCGGATCAAAACGAGACGGGCATCAACGCGGCACTGACGACGACCTGGGCCGGGCAAGTGCTGGCGTTTCGCTTCGGCCTGCGCGGCTCTTTGCGCGGACCCAATTTGGACCCGGATCGGACCGAGCCGTTTCGCTTCCGTGAGCGATTGTTGGCCGCCTTCATCGGCGTGCACTGGGGAATTACGCGGCAACCACGTTAACTTGTGACCGGCGGTACCGCGTGTGCGGGTCGGGCCCCGCGTGAGCGGTTCGACAGGCGTCGCCCAAGCTTGATCCAGCGCTCCTCGTAGTAGAACGTCGAGAGGTGAGCCAGGGCGAAGGTGATCAGCAGCGTCAGCGGTCGCTTGACTAGATAGAGGACCAACTTCGAGCTCTCCGCGAACCAGCCATGCGCTGCGGCGGGGTGAATGATGTACAGCGCGTAGGAGATGCGCGCGACATAGGCCAAGCTCGGTCGCGCGAGCCGTTGCGAAAGCCAGCCCGTGGGTTGAGCCAAGGTCGATCCCACGAGCAGAGCTGCTGCGTAAGGGCGCAAGTAGAGCGCTGGCCCGAACATCGACATGGAGCAGACGAGTAACAGCGCAGCGTAGAGGAATGGCGGTTGCCGAAACACGGCGAAGCGCGAAATCCCTCGCGGTGCGTGCACGATCAACGCCAACGTTCCGCCCACGAGAATGTCGTCCATCCGCAGATGGGTTCGAATGCTCATCGGATCATCGAACACTACGCGAGTGAGTGTGACCAGAGGGAGCAAGATCGGGAACAACCACAAACCTCGTCTCCCGAAGAGCAGCACTGCAATGCCTGCGAGCAGGTAGAAGTGAATCTCCACACACAGTGACCACATGTGCCCCGTCAGGTAGCCCAGGGCGGGATCTTCGTAGTTGGCGGTGAACAAGAAATTCGCGCGCCATACACCGAAGGGTGCATGTAGCACCGTCAAGACGATGGCCAAGTAGAGCCACGCCAGCGGCAAAATCCGAAACAGTCGGCGGTAAGCGAACGCGGACACGTCGGGCTTCTCGAGTAGGAACGAGCCGATCAGAAAGCCAGACAGCGTGAAGAACAGGTTCATGCCGAGCAGCCCCGCTGCTTCGTTCAGCCGTAGGAATTTGGGACCAAGCGGCAACAAGTGCGACGCGAGCACGCACGCGATGCTGATCGCTCGCCACCCGTCCAGCTGTGGCAGTCGCCCGACGGCGACGGGCGGAGCCGCGCCTTGTGTCAGGTCTCCGGTCTCGGGTTTCGAAGCCATGAGTCGCACCTACCCCATTAACTTGCGACAGCAGCAGTGCGCACGTTGCGCTTGGAATACCAACGTCGAATTGCGTTCAGCGAAGGCTTCTCCACGGCACGATTGATGACCTCGGCAATCGTGATCGAGACCAAGAGCGGGATCAGAAACATCAACACGATGCCCAGAGAGACGAGCTTCTGCATCAGCATGAGGCCGATCATCGAATGCACGAGGTAGATTGCGTAGGAGCGATCGCCGAGCCAGCGCAGTGTTCGACTGTTGGCAAGCGCGTCGAGTTTCCTGGCGCAGAGCAGCCCCATGACGAGGAACACGACCGTTACCACCGCGGACTTCAATACGTTGCCCGATAGCCAGGTAGCGAGGCCCGCAATCGCAATCACCGCGAGACGCCCCTTCGTCACGCCTGCAGCGTGGATCCGATAGAACATCATCCCGGCACCAAACAACGGGATATGTTTCAAGATGAGCACGTCCGACACGACGTTGGCGATGCTGGCGAAGCCGTGACCGGCCGTTAGCTGAGTCGCGGCGAGCAACACGAACCACCCGATGCACACGAACTCGACGTGTTCGAGCGCCTTCAAACGCCATAGAAGCAGCATGATCGCGTAGAACTGCATCTCGACATTCAGTGTCCAATAGACGCCGTCGGTGTACGTCTGACCGAACCACGTCGGGAACATCGTCAGATTCGTGACGAAGAACTCCAAGTCGAAGTCCTCCCGCCAAACCGCGAGGCGGAAGATCGTCGTCACGACCACGCCACACCAGAAGGCAGGATAGAGCCGCGAGAAGCGCGACACCAAAAAGTCCATCGGACGTTTGATGCGCTCGAGCGTCATCGAGATCACGAAACCGCTGATCACGAAGAACAGCGAGACACCGTATTCCCCTGTGTAGAACGGGTAGAGCCAACTGAGGGCGGGACTCTGCATCAGCGGCGAGGCGGGCAGCTTGATGTTCTCATAGGCGAACAAGGTGTAGTGATAGACAACGACCGCTGCCGCCGCGATGCCACGCAAAGCATCCAGCTCGGTCAACCGCGCGCGTTCGTTCATAGTTCACCTACCGCAGAAAGCGCACGCTGCCTCGATCGCGCAGCTTGCTCCGCGCGTTCTATTTCCCGCATCAGCTCGTCGGGGTCTACTCGGAAGCTGTTCTCGGAACCTGGCAGCGGTTCCCCGATGAACATGGCGCCATTGAGACCGTAGAACGTCGCTAGCTGCGGCATCTGCACACTCACTCGCTGGGGCGGATAGATGTAGAAGAGACAGGCGCCGTGTTTCGCAAAATAATATGCTGGCGCCGCGTGGGAGCCCTCGACGCTCACCACCGTCGATGCGCCCGCACACTCCTCGAGCATCTGCATGACGCTCGCGGTGCCGGTATCCACCAGGTGAAATCCCTCCCGCACGAGTCTCTCGTTCACTGCGTCCGCGTTCTCGATCACCCGGGTCTCACCGCCGGCCTTCACGTTGCGGATCAACAGCACACGTTCGTGTGAAGAAGTTGGCGTGATGCGGGCGCGCATGCGCTGATAGCGCTGCCGTTTCTCCGCGTGTTGGCCCTTGTCGTCGAGCCAAATCAGCTCACGCGCGCGCAGGCAGGCGTACATGCGAGGCCCTGCAATATCGAGGGCGCTGCGCCACGCCGGCTCGTGTTTGAATGGCGTGCGAAGGTGACCCACTCCGGGCCCGATCGAACTTACGAGCTCCTGCAGCGGCAGTTCGTCGTGGAGAAAGTGGCCGAACCAACGCGTCCCCGAGTAGGTACTGGCGAGCACCGCGCTTTGCACCTCGTCGACGTCACCCTCGAGCCAAGCGCGCAAGCTCGAACCCCCGTACAGATCATCCTTGTACGAACCGCAGTAGACGTCGTGGCCTACGATATAGGCGTCTGGCAGCGCGTAAGCGCGCGTCGGCGCGTGATCGTAGGTCGACCGCCTTATCGCAGTCAGCACCGCCGAGGGCTCGAACGCAGCGAAGGCAGCTCCCAGCACTCGGCTTGCATGAGCCTCTGGGAAGTAGAGGGGCTCCGCGGGTTCAACGCCGCCGGGCGCAATCTCCCACGAACGCGAAGCGACCGCCTCGACGGACTTCATCGGGTTGCCGAGCGCTCGGCTGAGCTTGTAAGCTCCTGCCGCCAGCAGCCCTCTGGTCCGGGTGGTAACCTTCATCCTGCAATCCGAAGCTCCGGGTGACGACCGCCAATCGACCCTTCAGGGCGCAGGCATCAACGCCAGGACCTCGCCAGCGACGACGTCGGTCACGTACAGGTTGCCGTCGTTGTCGTGAGCGAAGGACGTGAAGAGCTTCCCCCACTGCCCGAGCACTTTGGGAACCAAAGGCGTCCAAGCTTCGCCGGCTTTGGGCGCCTTCGGCGGCAAATCGATGGCCCAAATGCGACCGCGCACGAAGTCGGCAAAGATGTACTTGCCTTGAATCTCGGCAATACGCGTACCCGTCGCGGTCTCACCGCCGATGATGCACTCCCCCACCGTGCGATCGTATTCGAAGATGGGGTCGGTCATTTCCGGCTTCACGCAATCCGTGATCCCTTGACCGCAGATGCTTCCTTCACGGACATTCCAACCCAGGTTGTCTCCCTTGGAGACCAGGTCGAGTTCTTCGCGCCCTTCCTGACCCACATCGCCGACGATGGCATGGCCTTCCTTGTCGAACGAAAAGCGCCAAGGGTTGCGCAGGCCATAGGCCCAGATCTCTGGTCGCACCTCGGGGCGACCGACGAACGGATTATCCTTCGGAATCAAGTCAGGAGCGTCGACGTCGAGACGCAAGATCTTGCCCTTCAGACTATTGAGATTCTGACCGTTGCGATCGGAGTCGTTGGCGGTTCCTCCATCGCCGAAACCGATGTACAGCTTGCCATCCGGGCCGAAGATGGTTTGCCCTGCTTGATGCAGCGGAACCTTCTGCGGCACTTCGACCAACGTGCGCTTTTCGGTGGCAGGGTGTTTACCCAGCTCAGCAAACGGCAGCTCGAACTCCGCGATGCGAGCGATCAGCGTATCGTGTACCCACGGATCGTAGCGCGCGAAGAAACGCCCGTTTTGCTGGTACTTGGGATGAAAGGCCAGACTCAACAGGCCCATCTCGGACATCGAGCGCACCCACATCTCGAGCACGAGCGGCGTCGTCTTGACGTCGATTGGCTGACCCGACTGCAGCGCGGCCCCGATGTCGACCAAGTGAGCACGCCCCGCTTGCTCGGTGACGATGGCTTTCATACCGCCGCCCGGCACGAACACGATGTCAGTCGGTTGATCGAGACCAGTAACGACAGGCTGCAAACGGATCAGCTGGGGTTCGCTCGGAGGCGTTGGCGCGTCGAAGTGCTGGACCTGCGCCGTGTGTTGCATCTGCCACCAGCGTACGGCGGCAAATGCTCCGCCCGAGACGGTGATTCCGAGCAGCGCGAACAGCACGACCGAACCGCGTTTCATGTGCCGTGGAGGTTACTCCGCCTGCAGCCGTCGGGTCGAGCCCCCTGATCTCGATCGCTCCACTCTCGCCCGACGCAAGGGTCGTGGGGCCTGCTGGATTCGACCCCATTCAAACTCACGAAGATCGTCTGTGCGCGGACTTTCGGCGCTACGGCTCAACCCGCAGAGTTCTTTGCGGTTGTGTTCTCGAGTGGGAGCTTGGTTTCGATCGGCGGGGTTCCTTCGCGCAGCCCCCTCAACGCTTGTCGAGTCAGCCCCTGAATGAATTTCGGCTTGGGCTTGCGCCCAATCGCGATCTCCTTGACGTTGCCGAGCAACCCCGTCCCGACGGCGATCGCATCTGCCAGCGCTGCATAAACGCGTCCGTGGTTTTTCCTAAAGTAGCGTGAGCGCGATTCGAACCAATACCCGGGCAGCGGACGTCCGTGCGAGCCCGCAGCGGTCACTCCGGTGCTCTGTCCCGCGATGTGCATCACGCTGCTGCTCGGCACATGCCACGTCTCCCAGCCTGCGCGCTTTGCCTTCAAGCAGAAGTCGGTTTCCTCGAAATACAGGAAGTACTCCTCGTCCATGCCGCCAAGTTGCTCGACGACTTCGCGACGGACCATCATCGACGCTCCGGGAAGCCAATCGATGAGCGTCGGAACATTGGGCATCTGCTGAGCAACGACCCATTTCTGCAACAGCGACGATATCACGCCCACGCGAAGCCCATAGTCGAGCTCGCTGAACAGGCTTGGAAAACGAAACGCGACGGGCCACTCGGCGCCAGTAGCGTCCGTGAAGCGGCTACCGGCTATGCCCGCAGCGGGATGCTTCTCGAGGAAGCGAACCAACTCGGTCAGGCCGCCTGGGTTCAAGCGCGCATCGGGGTTCAGAAGGTGGAAGTAGTCGGGGATCCACCCGCTCTCGTACGCAAACTTGAAGCCGAGGTTGTTGCCGTAGGAGAAGCCCCCGTTGCGCTCGGCAACGATCAAAGTCACTCCCGGCAAACCGTCGAGGCCAGCGCGCAGCGCGGCTTCATCCCCCGACTGATTCTCGACGACGACGGTGCGAACGTCGAAACCGCTACGCTGCTGCTCCTCGATTACGGACTTCACGCCAGCAATGGCGAGGTTCGCCGTGCGGAAGTTCACGATCACGACGAGAACGCGCGGCACGCGCACCTCGTCCACTACAGCGACGTCAGCGACCACGCCAAGGCATTACCACAGTCGTGGCCGCTCCGCGCGAGAAACCTGGCAGGCTCCTACTTCGGAATGCTCGATCGAGCGAAGACATCGAGCACGAAGCGCTCGGAAGTCCACGTCTGCTGAACTGCGCCCCAGCGTCCCAGCTCGGCAACGACCGATGAAAACGCATCGGGCGGAACCCTTGCCATGAACGACCGCGTTTCGAGCAGCAGCCAGACCTTGCCCGTGGTTGCTCCCAACCGCGCAACGAGCTCCGAACGCGGCACTTCGTCGACGCCGAGCCAAGCATGCAGTTGGGTCGGCTTGTCGTCGAAGGTCAGCCCCAAACCACGGCGTGGCAAGTTGAATCGCCGGCCCTCGTACCAAACGTCCCATGCAAACACCGAGGGCGCGACGATCAAGACGTCATGATCGCGATCGAAGCCGGCGAGCGGCTCAATCAGTCCCTGGATGGGTGTTCGAGCGCGGGCTGCGTCACTCCACCAGCCGCGGATCTCGGTCAACTGAAAGAGTCCAAGGACGGCGCCGAGAGCGATGCCCGCGTAGCCGTGCAGGAACGTCAAACCGCAAGCCGCACTAGCGACCGGTAACCAGACGAGCGCCGTCGGCCACAGCATCGTGCGCGTGAGCAGCATCGGTTGATGCAAGCTCGCCCCGATCATCAGCAGCGGCTGCCCGAGCATGAACACGAGCAGCAATGCGACCAACCAGGGCCGCCGACGCAACGAGAACAGACCCCACGGGGCCAGCGCGAAGACCAGCAGCTTCGCAATCCTCGAATGCGGAAATAGCCCCATCACTTGGGCGTAAGCGTAGCTCGGCGTGGTTGGGGGAACCCAAAACGTCCGCATCACGGTCCCCGACTGTTTGACCATCGCGAGCAACCACGGCATCCCCGCCAAGAGCAAGAGCGCGTTCACACCCACCCAGTGCTTCAAGAATCGAATCGGCAAACAGCGGAAAGCCACCAAGCCGAACACCAGCACGTTCGTCAACGCGGGATAGAGCCAAGCCGTGTTGTGCATGTACAGCACGGCCAGGTGCGTTAACCCGTAACATAACCAGAGAGTTCCGAGCCGCTGAGCGGGGCGCTCTGCCTTGTCTACGCCATAGGCCTTGAAGAGTCGAACGAGGAATAGCGTGCAACCCAGGATCCCGAAGGTCAAAAGGCTGTAGGTTCGCACGTTGTGACTGTGCTCGATGTGCAACGGCGCGGTCGCGAGCAGCCCTGCGGCGACCAGGCCCTGCTTCGGACCCAGCGACTCCTTGCCCAGCAAGTAAAGCATCGGCACGCACAGCGTACTGATGCAAACCGGGAGCAAGCGCATGGCAAACTCGGAATCGCCAAACACGAGCCAGGCGCGCTGCAGCAAGTAGTAAAGCGGCGGGTTCGTCTCAGCGAGGTAGTCGGCGCTGAAGATCCGAGACAGCGGCTCCGTCGCGAAGAAGTAGGTGGTGTACTCGTCGATCCAGAACGGGACTTTGCCGATGCCCCAGACGCGGACCACAAATGCGAATAGCACGATCGCCGCCAGGACGAGTTGCCGCGTCCGGGCTCGAAGCGGCTCTTCGCTCATCAAGCCGCTCCCTGACTTCGATAGTGCTTGCGTTTGAAGACCAGGTAGCGATTGGTGAGGAAGTTCAAAATCAGGCCTGCGGCGACACCCGCGAGAGCGGCCACCTCCAAGGGCAACGAGGGCGCAGCTCGCTTGACCCACAGGGTCACGACGTAGTTGAGCACCGCGCCCAACGCACACGCAGCAGTGAAGCCCAGGAATTGCATCACGATGCTCTCGCCACGCGCGTGGCTGAACGTGAAGCGGCGGTTCAAGAAGAAATTCGAAATCATGCTCACGCCGATGGCGACCGCTACGGCGATGTTGCTCGAAACGCCAAGCTCGACCAAGGCCCTCAAGACGACCAAGTTGACGATGATGCCGCTGCTGCCCACGACCGCGAACTGGACGAGCTCGCTCCAACCGCCGAACTTGTGAATGTACAGGCGACGCAGGTGCTGAAGGTAGCGCAGCTGTTCTCCCAGCGTGAGTTTGCTTTCACCACGCACCCGATCGAGAAAGTGGATCGGCACCTCGCTGACGCGCACTAGGTTGCACTTGACGATCAACTCCAGGCCAATCTTGTAGCCAATCGCGTTGAGCGTGACGCCTTCGAGCCGAGCCCGCCGCATGGCGAAGAAGCCCGCCATCGGATCGTGCGCGCTCGTGAGCGGACGCGCCAAGAGGGTCGCGATCCTGCTGTTGAGCCAGCGTAAGAACCCCCAATCGTCGTTGGTCGACCCGCCTGGTGTGTAGCGCGAACCGATCACGAAATCCGCTCCACCCTCCAGTTCGTGCAATAGCTCGGGGATCTTTTCTGGCGGATGGCTCAGATCGGCGTCCATCACCAGGACGACCTCCTTAGTTGCCTCGTAGAGGCCTTGGGTGACTGCCGGAGAAAGACCTCGATTCTCCGTTCGAACGACAATCTTCACCCACGGTGCGCCAAACTTCTGAACCTCTTCTACGGAGCCGTCCCGACTGTTGTCGTCCATGATCAGGACTTCCATGTCGAGCCCGTGCGTTTCGCGGACGGCGGCCAACCTCTCGAGCAAGGTAGGAATGTTGGCCGCCTCCTTGTACGTAGGAACAACTACGGACACGGTTGCGAGTCGCTGTAGCGTTACTCCGCTGGAAGGACGAGACGCTGCAGCCGATTCGCTCATAGAATCATCGTACTCGATTGGATTACGAGTGACAGGAAAATTTGGCGCACGAAGGGACTACGCCAAGGCTCTACATCGATGCGCACGACGAGCGTGAACCGCATCCATAACGACCAAGCGACAGCGTGAACCCGACGAGACTTCGACGCCAAAGGGCGTGCCCCAGATTACTGGATTTTCTCCCGAAACACTGAGCGTCACTGCGCTGCAATGTCGCTGCGCCGCAAGCGTCACTACACTGCAAACGTCACAGAGCAGCGGTCGCGCGTCGCAATACCGCGCTCTGGGCGAGGCGCGCGCTCAGTGTGAAAGCGCGGGCGGTGCAGCCGGGCCTAGCTCTGCGGTGCCTTCGCTTGGCGGCACGGGGCCCGGGATCGCGTCGAGCGACGCCGACGGCAACGTGGGATCGATCACGAAGGGCGCCGGTTCGTTCGGGAGCACGCTCGCGATCATCGGCGCGGACAGCGCAGGATCGACGATGGGCGCAGGTCCCTGCCATGCAGATCGTTCGTGGGGGAACAAGCCGCCGAAGCGATTGGGCGCGAGCAACGCGGCCGCCAACAAAGCAACGATGCAAACCAGCGCCGCACCCGTGACGATGCGTTTGACGAGCGGCGGAAGTTCGCCTTCGTCCTGCGCTGCGACCACGACCGTATCCGCGCCCTGGCGCTTGCGCGAGCGACGCTGCGTCGCCGGGGCAGGCGCACTATCGCTCGAAGTGCGCTTGGGTATCGGCAAGCTCGTTTCGCTCAGCGTGTCCGTGGGCGACAGAGCACTGCTGAAAGGCGAGCTCGGCTCCGAGCGAGACGACGACCCTCGCCGACCCTCGCCGAGCAGCTCTTTGACTTGCTCCCCGCTCAGCTCGGTGACTTCGCCCTGACGGGTTTGAAACACACTCTGCACCCACTGCTCGACGCGTTCGCGTCGCAGCAAGATGCCCGAGTCCTCGACAGCGCGATTCATCACGTCGAGCATCTCGCGTGCGCTTGCGAAGCGCAGCTTGCGATCTTGGCTCAAAGCCCGGTGGCAAATCGGATCGAAGCGAGACGGCGCGCGGGAATTGAGCTTGCTCGGGTTGGGCACCAAGCTCTCGCGCTTGCGGCGTTCCGGATCCGAGGAGAATGCCGGAACCTTGGACAGAACTTGGAACAGCACCGCGCCTACCGCAAAGATGTCGGTCGTCGGATCGACTTCTTCCCCCGCGAGCAGCTCTGGACTTGCGTATCGAGGTTTACAGCGAACTTGGCTATCCCCGATTACGGAACCCGACGCGCGCGCAATGCCGAAGTCGATCAGCCGCGTCTTGCCATCGAGTCCGATCAGCAAGTTTTGAGGGGAAACATCGCAGTGCACGATTCCGGGGGCCTGGCCAGGCAACTGTTGGCCATGCACGTAGGCGAGCACTTCGAGCGTGTCTTGGATGATCATCAACCCGACGTCGAGCGGCAGAGGCACCGGGTGATGGAGCAACTGCGACATGCTGAGGCCGTCGATACACTCCATCAACAAGAAGGGCTCGTCCGCCTCGTATCCGAAGTCGTGCAGGCGCACGAGCCCGGGGTGGCTGAGAATGCCCATCACGGTCGCTTCGTGCTCGAGCGCGGCGACTGCGCCATCGTTCTTGTGCTGACCCTGACGCAGCACTTTCAACGCCAGAAATTCACCCGGAGACGAGCCGGGATCGCGGACCCGATAGACGACACCGCTGCCGCCTTTGGCCAAGCACTCGATGACCTCGAAGTGGTCGAGGTTGTCGCTGGCGTCGTCGACCGGGGGCTCGGCGACGGTTTCAGCAACGGCATCGTTGGCCACGGGTTCGCTCAAGACGAAATCCGCAACCGCCTGCTCGTCGGGAGCTCGCACGCCCAGCAATGTGGCACCTGGGGACGGCGATACCGCGAGCGGGGTGGCCGTGGCCGTGCCTTGTTGCGCTGCCGGTCGTTCACCTCCAACGACGACCATTCGCGAGACGCCAACGGCTTTGATGGCCTGCGCGGAAATCCGGTTGGCGTGCTCGGGTGAGGGCGTGAGGTTACTGGTCCCAGTCAGCGCGCTGGCGTAGCTGCCGCCGACCAGGGTGCGCCCGCTTTCACGGTGCATACGAGGACGCGGCTCTGGATTCTCGGCGGCCATTTCGGGCGTGCTCGACTCGTTGCCGAGGCCACGGTCGGGAGATGCGGCTTCACGGGGCGGGTCGGATTCGGCGCGCGCCACGGCTGACATTTCGGAGCTCGAAAGTCCGCGGCCTACCGCAGGCAGCTCGCCCGGCGTGGAGCCCCGAACGGCCTGCATGCCGCCAACCAACGTGCCTCCCGCAACGCGCGTGGGCGCCGGCGAAATCGGCACTGGGCGAGCAGCCGCGGGCTGCGGTAGCGGCGACTGCCCGGCGCGCAAATCATCGCGCGAATTTACGATCGGCGACCGCGGAGACACCGAACCCAGCGCAGGCATCGTGCGGCGCGTCACCCGGATCAACGGTACGGGTTCGCCCGGCACGAACCCATCTGGCGGGCTGGGGCTAAACGCTTGCGGCCTCGGGATAACGCGCGGCGCGATCGGTGCACCGACGACGGAATTCGCACCACCCGCTGCCGCCGATAGCGCGACGGGCTGACTCCGCCCGTCGCTCGTCGGACCCAGCGCCTTGAAGTCGGAAAACAGTGGCGGCGGTCGCGATGAGCGCGAAGACGACAGACCCTCGATCTCCGAGGCTCGGGACGTGCTCGCGTGAAGCCCGCCTTCGGGATACTCGCCCGACGGTGCCGGCGAGAAAGGAGAAACCGGAGGCACGCTCTTGGGACCCAAGAGAAACACGTAGTCCCCTGAATCGTCGGTGGCTCGAGCAGCGTTGCCGTTCACCCCTGGCGAAACCATCTCGCCGGAAACCTGCGGCGCTTTCTGCTCGCTCGGCGGTCGCTCTGCGACTGGCTTCGCGGTGTCCACCTGAGCACCGTCGGGCGGCGCCGCGGCAGGGGTGGGCAGCCTTGGGCTCGAGCCAGCGCGAATCGGTGCCGTGGGCATCACTACGGCGCGAATTGGCGCCGGCCGAATCGCAGCGCGCGGCGGCGGAGCTTCCGTTCGGGCAGGCGCAGGAGGCGATGGCTCCGGGCCAACTTGGGCCGCCGCCGTGCGCGACGGTTCGCTCGGGGTCAGCCGCGCCAACGCAGCGTCCATCTCTTGCTCGCTGCGTGACGTGGTCTCGGCGTCGATCTTCGGAAACACCCGTTGAGTCGCGGCCGCAGCCTGATTGTCAGGTGACGAGAAGCCACGCACGGTGCTCGGCACCGCCAGTGGAAGCGCACTCGGCCTGGCCGTGCGCTCCACGGCGACCAGGCCCGCTGGCGTCGGATTAACGAACGCAAGCCAACCCGCGTCGAGCAACTGCTCGAGCTCGCCCAGCGCCTCAGATTCGGGCAGGTTCGAGTACTTCACGACGTCAGCGACCAAGCTGCACATCTGCACGGCCGTGATGAGGTCTCGCTGCGCGGCGGTCAGGCGGCCATCGTCCGCCGGAACAACCGGGGGGACGCACAGGACCTGGTCCTTCGTGATTCGCACGGACATCGGTATGTCCTGTATCGTCGGTTTTTGTAGGAAGCAAAATCTCAATCGCACCCGACGGGCGCGTCGCCGTTGCCCGGGGTGTCCCCCCTGCTCCCAAGTGACTCAGCTTACTGCTCATCCATGCACTGGTCGGGAGGCCGCGGATCGACGACCAGGCCGCACTGTTTCCGTCAGGGTAGGGTGGCGCGCCGAATTCCGGCGCCAGAACCGGACGCTTCCTCGAAGAACCAAAGCTCGTGCGCCGAGCCCCATGCGGCGATCGGCGTCGGCGTCGCGAGCTCGAGAGCTGCCCTGCCAACCGGAGCCCCAGAGTCCCAGGCACCGAGCTCGAGCCGCGATCCAGAAATCCCAAACGCCGCCCAAAAGGCGCAAGCGTCCTCTAGGCAGCGCAGCTCGGCACCGCTCGCGCCACGTGTGCCGCCGAGGGAAAGCGCACCGTCGATCGGTTGCCCTGTTTGATCGAGACGCTGACCCCAAGCCCCGTGAGCCGTGGCGAACAACACTGCGGCGCCGCTCGCCGTAGCTTCTAGCGAAAGCGCGGTGAATGGGTCGTCGCGCGTATCGATCAGAACCGGATCGGCAATCACTTTCAAGCTGCGAATGCCGAGCCGGTACAGCTCGAGCGAGCGTGTGTTGCCATCGAAGCGGCCCAACGCGATCCACACTTCATCGTGGACGCGCGCCATGCTGAAGGTCTCGACGCCCTGACTCGGCACGGGCGTCAGGTCCGGCATCAAGCGCTCGAGTCGTTCACCCAAGTCGACGAAGCGCAAGCTCGGAGCGTCGCTTTCGTCGAGCCACCCGACGAGCCAACCTGCGGGCAGAGCCGCGGCATTAACCTGGAAGACGCCCTGTGAGCCGCGGGTTTGAACCGCCTGGCGAAGCCGCTTGCCGTGCGCGTCGAGCAGGGTCGTGAAGAGCTGCGGACTCGGTCCATCGAAGGCCGACCAAACCACGAGCCTGTGGTCTTGCTTGGTAGCCAGAGCTAGTCCGCTCTCGGAGCGCGCGCGATAGCTGAGGGTCTCAGCCGCCGGCAATGCGGAAGGTGCCGCTCCTCGGTTTGCTTTTTCTGGGGCCCAGGTCGGAACCCATTGGGTTTGCAGCAGCGCGCGCGGGGGAGCCGTGCGTCCGTCTGGAGCGGGTGCGTCGGACTTTGCGCTGGCCGGATCAAAAGCGCTAACCCATGCCAGCAAAGTGCCATCCGCTGCGGGCGCGGCGCGCAATGCGGCAAGCCTGGGCGAAGCTACGATGTTTTCGACTGCGGGCGTGGGCAGGGCAGGCCGCGCCGCGGTTCGTGGCTCGGGCTTCGTTGGCAGAGCGCTCGCCCCCGGTTCGACGACGCGCACGCTGACGGTCGTGGGCGTACCCGTCGTGGCCGCCAGAAGTGCACAGCGCTGCCCGATACAACTCAAGTCCCAAAACACGCCGTTTACCGGGCCATCGACGAGCCCGACACCCACCTCGCTCTCACGCCGCGCGTCGAGCCAATGCACTTCGGGGACGCGCTCGCGACACTCCGCGTCGCGACAAGCGGTCGCCCAGAAGGCGACCCCGTCGGTCAGCGGCGCAAACTCGGGCATGACCCCATACGCGAGCGAAACTACCGAACTCGTCGCCGAGCCGCTCGGGTCGAGCCAAGCCGCTTGCACGTGTCGCTCTGCGTCGTGCCCATTCTCGGACACGACCAGCGCGCGCTTGGCGGCGAGCAAGCGCACGAGGTGCTGCTCGTGCCGCGCCTCGCTCACGGCGTGCAGCTCACGCCGTACTCGACCGTCGTCGTCCAAAAGCGCCGTCACCACGCGGCTACCGGCTCCGCTACCCTTCGAAAACCCGAGCACCAAGGCTTCGCCCACACGCACGAGATCGACGTCGGAGTTGGCGCCGAGACTGGAGGGAACTTCGACTGCGGGGTCACAGCGACCCGCGACGCTAATGCGCACGGTCTCGACCGTTTGTTCGCTGGTCACGACCGCCGCGAGCGCGCCGCGCGGCGTAGCCGCGACTTGCCAAGCGCGGGCGCTCGGATGAATGCGAACCGGGGGCGAAACACGACCATCCCGATCGCGAACCGCGACGTAGAGAGCGGCATCCTCCACACGGCGCTCCGCCCAGAACAGCAAAGCCCCGTCGCTCATCGACAGCGCGTCGAACCACGCAATCTCGGCGCGGTTCTCGACCACGAGTTGAGGCGCAGCAAGCGTCGAGCCTTCGACGTCCACGACGAACGCGCCCAGCGAATGACCGCCAAGGCCCAGCTGCGAATACAAGACGAGCAGCTCACGACCCTCGAACGACACCAGGCGAACCGAACGCGTGTCTCGGCCAGCCGCGCCAATCGTGTGCTCGATGCCGACGGGTCGCCCGTCGCTGCCGATCCAACGCGAGCGCCAACTGGGCGTCTCTCCGCTCGTCTGGGCCCAAACCGCGAGCCAGCGGTCGTTCAGGATCGTGAGGTAGGGGCCCACGGTGCCGTCGCCGAACACCCCCAGCGATTCATCGCGGACCACTGGAGCGTGCTCAACTGGTTGGGAGGCCGCAACCTTGGGCTCGACGCCCTTGGGCCGTGCGCACTGCCACGACCCGAGAGCGGCGCACACGGCAAGCAGCGAAAACGAGGCGCGATTCGGCATCCGGCTCGAGCTTGTAACAAACAGGTCGGGTGCGGGGGAATCGATCGGGCGACGATCCGAAGGGGCCGGGCTCGGCAATTTTGGTGACGTGCCTTGACACCCCATGCGGCATGGCTACCTTCGGCCCGCGTTCGGCGACCCCGCGTCGCTGAAACGCAAACTGGGTTTCGCGTTCGCTTCTCGATCATCCAACACCAGAAAAGGCCTGCACTGTTGACTTGTTCAGAGGCCGTATCGTTCACGGTTCTTTGTTCACGGCAGTACGGGTCAGATCCGGTCGAGTTACTCGACCAGGTGGGTTGAGATCGAGGAACGCCGCGGATTCGTCCCTCTTGATGCCCCAGTCATCGCCAGCACTCACTCATCAGCTACGGATTGCCGGTCAAGGTTCCAGTCACGAATCACCCGACAATCACCAAGAACAGACAGTCAGGGAGACCTTTAAGCCATGAAATTTCGACCATTGCAGGACCGCGTTCTCGTCAAGCGCGTTGCAGAAGAAGAGAAAACCAAGGGCGGGATCATCATCCCCGACACCGCCAAAGAGAAGCCGGTCGAGGGTAAAGTGATCGCGGTTGGACCGGGCAAAGCTGCGGACAACGGCACCGTGCGCGAATTGAGCCTCAAGAAGGGCGACACCGTGCTCTTCGGCAAGTACGCCGGCACCGAGGTGAAAATCGAGGGCGAAGAGCACCTGATTTTGCGCGAGGACGACATCCTCGGCGTCATCGAGAAGTAACCCCCGGCAACTACTACAGGAAGAGAGAATACCAAGATGGCTGCCAAAGAGATCGCATACGAGGAGAAAGCTCGTAACCTAATTTTGAACGGCGTGAACGCACTCGCTGACGCCGTGAAGGTCACGCTGGGACCCAAGGGTCGCAACGTCGTGATCGAGAAGAGCTTCGGTTCGCCGACGATCACCAAGGACGGCGTGACCGTCGCCAAGGAGATCGAGCTCGAGAACAAGTTCGAGAACATGGGCGCGCAGATGGTGCGCGAAGTGGCCTCGAAGACCAGCGACGTCGCTGGTGACGGCACCACCACCGCCACCGTGCTCGCGCAAGCGATCTTCCGCGAGGGCTCCAAGCTCGTCGCCGCGGGTCACAACCCGATGGAGATCAAGCGCGGCATCGACAAGGCCGTCGAAGCTTGCGTCGAGAGCTTGCAGAAGCTCAGCAAGGCGACCAAGGACGCCAAGGAGATCGCTCAGGTCGGAACCATTTCGGCCAACGGCGACGAGGCGATTGGCCAGCTCTTGAGCGAGGCCATGGAGAAGGTCGGCAAGGAAGGCGTGATCACGGTCGAAGAGGCCAAGAGCGCCGAGACCGCCCTGGATGTCGTGGAAGGCATGCAGTTCGACCGCGGTTACCTGTCGCCGTACTTCGTGACCGACACGGAGCGCATGCAGGCGCACTTGGAGGATGTGTTCATCCTCTTGAGCGAGAAGAAGATCAGCAACATGAAGGATCTTCTCCCCGTGCTCGAGGCGATTGCGCGTCAGCAGAAGCCCCTGCTCATCATCGCCGAGGACATCGACGGTGAGGCGCTCGCCACGCTCGTGGTGAACAAGCTCCGTGGCACGCTGCAATGCTGCGCCGTCAAGGCGCCCGGCTTCGGCGACCGCCGCAAGGAGATGCTCAAGGACATCGCCACGCTCACCGGCGGTTCCGTCGTGAGCCAGGAACTCGGCGTCAAGCTCGAGAACCTCACGATCAGCGATCTGGGCCGCGCCAAGACCATCAAGGTCGACAAGGACGCCACCACGATCGTCGACGGCGCTGGCAAGAAGAACGACATCAAGGCTCGTCAGGCCGAGATTCGCACCCAGATCGAGAACACCACCAGCGACTACGACCGTGAGAAGCTCCAAGAGCGTCTCGCCAAGTTGGTCGGCGGCGTTGCGGTGATCAAGGTCGGTGCCGCCACCGAGACCGAGATGAAGGAGAAGAAGGCTCGCGTCGAGGACGCGCTGTACGCGACGCGCGCAGCGGTCGAAGAAGGCATCGTGCCCGGCGGTGGCGTTGCGCTGCTCCGCGCTCAGAAGGCGCTCGACAAGATCGAGGTCTCGGACGAGCAACGTTTCGGCGTTCAGATCATCCGTCGCTCGCTCGAAGAGCCGTTGCGTCAAATCTCGGCGAACGCCGGCGAAGAGGGTTCGATCATCGTGCAGAAGGTGCGCGATGGTAAGGGCGCCTTCGGTTACAACGCGCGCAGCAACGAGTTCACCGACTTGATCGCTGACGGCGTGATCGACCCGACGAAGGTCGTGCGTTGCGCACTGCAGAACGCGGCCAGCGTGGCGGGCTTGTTGCTCACCACTCAGGCGCTCGTCGCGGAGAAGCCGAAGGACGACAAGCCCGCGGCGCCCCCGGCGCCCGGCGGCGACTACTGAGTCGTCCGAAAAGATCGGGGACACGCCTGACGTTTAGTTAGGGCGGAACGAGCCCCAAAAAGAGCCGCCTGCATTTCCACGAGAAGTGCGGGCGGCTTCGCATTTGAGGCCACTGGACTGGACTCGCCCGGTGCCGTTTCACCTTTTACTGACCGGAGCCGTTGACTAGGGTCGATGCGATGGGTCGCTTGGCTGCTCTGCTCGCGCTCACCGCCGTTTGCGCGTGTCAACAGCATGCGCCAAAGGCGGACCCAGTGTGCCCTCGCGCTCGCGCTGCGTTCGAGCTCGAGGTGAGCACCGATTCAGCGACGTTGCCCGAGAGCCTGGTCGTCAGAGTCGGCTTCGGGGGAGCAGAGAGCGAAGCCTATTCGCCGAAACTCGGCAACCGTCACAACACCGTGTTGTGCTGCAGCAGTAATGCCAACGCCTCACTCAGGCCGATGACCTGCGGCCAAGACTTGAGCGCAGAAGACGCAGGCGAAGCCAGTAACCCAGTGCCCACCATGAGCGAGCCGAAAGACGCGAGCGACGTGCGCTGCCAGGTCTGGAGCAACGGCGCCGCCGAGTTGACGGTGTCCGCGCGAGGCTTCGCACCGGTTCACCGCACGCTCGCCGCCGAACCCGACTCGGAATTACCGCAATGCTCGGTTTGGCATACCGTAGCCGTCCCGCTGATACTTCGTCACGGTGACGCGGGCGTGATCGAAAGTCCCTGAGCGGCCAAGAGCAGAGCAGGCTTTGAGTCTACGCAGGCTGCACGATCTGCGCCGAACGTCCCTCGGGCGCGATCCAGACTGGCTCCCGGTAATTCGGCGCGACAATCGTCGCGCGCGGAACGATGTGTTCGACGCCCGCCAGAAAGCGCGGAAAGTCGACTCCGGGTAACAACCACGCGCCGGCGTCGAGCGGAGTGAAGAACAAGTCGTGGTGCGCAGGGATCACCACGCGCGGCTCTAGCGTCGCCAAGATGCGCCCCAGGTACTCGGGTGTTTTCTTCCAACCCGCAATGCCAAGCAGCACGGCGTCCGCGCGTTCGTGCGACAGCGCCGCGTCGACCAAGTCCGCACTGCCGTTGTGATAGAGATTGACGCCAGCGCCGCGCACGAAGATCCCGAACGCCCCGCCCATGCGAAAGTCCCAAAAGCGTGGGCGCACAGGCGCCTGGTCGACTTTGCCGGGAAAGGGCACGTGGCCGCAGAACAGCTTGGCGTGCTTGCTGGGGACGAAACTCACCTCCAAGTCACCAATCGTGAAGCTTGCGCCCTGCTCGGGGACGTCCACCAACAGAGGGCTGGGCACGTTCATGGCGCGCCCGAACGCCAGCGTCGTGCTCGAGCCGTACAAGCGCGCCGAGAAGCGCTGAGCAATCCAAGGTGCGTCCAACAGGTGATCGAAGTGACTGTGACCGCAGAGCACTGCATCGAGCCGCGACGGCAAGTGACGCTCGAGCTCGACGGGGTCCGGTGCGAGCGCGCGTGTGAGCAAGGTGCCAAAGGACGCACGTGTGAGATACGGGTCGATCGCAAGGCGAGTCGTGCGAGACTCGACGAGGAAACTCGCAGTGCCGAGCCAAGTCACCGTCAAACCCCGTGACTCGGCTGACGGTCGCGCGCCGCTGGGTCTGAGCATCGGCGACGGGCGAAACTCCTTTGCGAACTGCCGTTGTAGCCAACGCGTCGTGCTGTGATCCGACGAAGAGTGTTCCAAGCAATTGTGAACTTAATGGCTAACTCAGCCTCGCATCTTGTCCGCCTCTGTTTCGTCACCTAGAATTCACTGCGATGCGCGAACTTGTCACCTATCCGAGCAGTTCCGAATTGCTGCGGGGGCTGCGCTCTGCGGTGCACTGCGCGGGCGGTGCCGAGTCCGTCGCGGGAGTGTCCGTACAAGGCAAGCCCATCGTGCGTTTCGACCTCGGGCGTCACGACGGGCCGCGCGTGATGTTGACGTCTCTGATGCACGGCGTGGAAGTGATCGGCGCCTGGGCGTTGCTCGACGTCGTGCGACGCCTGACGGCACATCCACTCGGGCAGCGGCTGTTGGAAGTCGCCCATCTGACGATCCTGCCCATCGTCAACCCAGACGCACTCGAGGTGAACCTCGGTCGCATCGGACGGGGCCAGCGCGCTTGGCAGCGTTGCAACGCCAATGGCGTCGATCTGAATCGCAACTTCCCACAAGTGACGCGGGAGCGTCTCTTGCATCCATTCTCGGGCTCACGCTTTCGCTTTTCTCCGCACTACATCGGACCCTCGGCGCTCAGCGAACCGGAATCGCGCGCCGTGCACGAGGTCGCGCTCGAAAAGCCGCCGCAGCTGTCGCTCGCGTTTCATAGCTTCGGCAACTTGCTCTTGTACCCGTGGGCTCACACCGCAAGACCGAATCCGCGCGCCAAGCAGTATCGCGCTCTGGGCGCCACGCTGAACGGAGCTTTGGCGCGTTTTCCGTATCGCGTGTTGCAAGCTCGCCAACTCTACTCCGTGCTCGGCGACATGGACGACTGGATGGACTCGGAGTTGGGCACGTTGGCGTTCACCGTCGAAGTGAGTCGGCCGCAGTTCTCACTGCAAAACCTTGGGCGTCTATTGAACCCGTTTCACTGGATGAACCCCGAGCGGCGTGAGGAGGTCGTCGAAGATCTCTCGCCCGGGGTCCTGGCGTTGATGAGCGCCGCAGTCTGAGGCTTCTGGGTTAGCGGCGGCGGCGACGCAGGCCGCCCACGATCAGGGCCGTGCCGAGCACTGCCCACGGCGTAGCGCGCGTACCTCTAGGGGCTTCGCTGAGCGCACAGCCCGAGGTGCCTTCCGAGCCGCCCTGGGTCCCCAGCGACGGTTGAGCGCGATCCTCCGTTACCACCGGCACCTTGGTGCCCTCGTCGCTGCCGCCCGTATCGCTTTCGTCGGAGCCCTTGGCACCTTCGACCCCAACCACGGGTATCACCTCGTCGATGCCGGCGATCACTCCAGGCGGCAAACAGCCGCGCTCGATTCCTTCCCACGCATCGGGCCCTCCGGGGGGCAGCGCGGTGCACTGCCAACCGTCCGGGCAAACGCTGTCATCGTCACAGGCTAACGGCTTGGGAAAGCAAGCTTTGACTTCCACTTCTTCACACGTGACGTCCGGGGCGGGCGGCGCGTCGGTACCCGTCGCGCTGCCGGGATCACCTGCTGCAGAGCCGGGGTCGTTGTCCGCGGGCAAGGGTTTCGACGAATCAGGGTTCGTGCCACCGCCCGGATCCGGGCTTCCGCCGCTCGAACCCGCGCTGCCACCCCCCGAACCGGCGCCGCTCGAGCAAGTCCCCTTACTGCCGATCACGGTGCATTGGTAGTTCGTCTCGCACTCCGAGTCGGCCTTGCAGGGGTTCACGCGGTAGACGCACTGGCTATCTTCACAAGTGGCCGGTTCAGGGCAATCGATGCTCGAGGTGCACGCGATACCGTTCTGTTCGCATTGGCCAACTGGCACCTCGCTCGGGGCGGGATCCGCTTCGGGGCAATCTGCGCCGCTCTTGCACCCGTCGCTGCTCGAGCCCGCGCTGGGCGGCAGGTCGCAGATGAACCCCGGATCGCAATCGGCTTTCGAGTGACACTCCTGCGCGTTAACCCCTGATGCGCACAGCAACGTCGACAACAGCGCGAAGGCCGCGGCGATGGCTCCGCGCTGCCCGGCCCTTTGCAATGGGTTGGGGTTGGGTCGAGCCATTGGCGTCAATTGGTCCCGCATCCCTAGCAGCGTGCATCGATGGCCGGCGTCTTCGCGATTCATGCCCTTGATTTGACAGTTCCGAGTGCAGGGGTCCACGCGAAATATACCCACTTGAGCACATTTCATGGTTCAGATCTGTGCCCGGATGTGCATATCCGGGTATACCGTGGGCCATGCAGGCAGACCACTTCGAGCGCGTCGCGCGGCAAGTCCTGCGCGCGCTACGCGCGGGACGTTCACAAGCCGCCGTCTCTCGGCGCTTGGGCTTTCGCTCCAACGTCGCCGCGAAATGGGAATCGGGGCAACGCATGCCGACCGCCAAGGAAGTGCTCGGCTATGGCGAGCGACTGGGCCAAAGTCCGTGGCAAGCGTTGTGCGCGCTCAACCCCAATGCGGCAACTGCCCTCGGGCAACGCAACGCGCCCGAGTTCCCTGCTTGGCTGCGAGCGCTCAAGGGCACGCAGACACTGAACAACGTCGCCAGCCGCAGCGGCTTGTCGCGCTTCAGCGTCGGTCGTTTCCTTTCGGGGCAAAGCGAGCCTCGGTTGCCCCAGTTCCTGGCGCTCTTGGACGCGATCACGGATCGCCTCGAAGACTTCATCGATGCCTGGCTCGAGATCGACAACGTGCCGCTCCTGGCACCGCGCCTCGCGCGCAGCCGCGCCGCGCGCGACGCCTTGTTCGAGCGTCCGCTGTGCTTGGCGGTCCTGTGTTTGCTCGACACCAAAGCGCTCGACGTCCCGCGTCTCGCGCAGGTCGCCTCACTGGGCCAAGCGCTCGAACAGTCACGAGACACGATCGACGAATGCCTGGAAACGTTGACCCGAGGTGGAGTCATCGCCCTTCACGCTGATCGCTACAAGTTATCGGGCGCGTTGACGGTGGAGGCCAACGCACAACCGGAGCGCGAGATCGCCGCGCGCTCGTTTTGGACGAAGCTCGCTCACGAGCGCTCCAAAGCCCCGCGCAAGCTCGACCTGTGTTCGTACAACGTGTTCAGTATCGCGCGTAAGGACTACGTGAAGCTGCAGCAGCTACAACGCGAGTTCTATCGCGGTGCGCGAGCACTGGTGGCCGCCTCCGAACCGACGGAGCTAGCCGGATTGCTCGTGGTTCAGCTCGTCAGTTGGGAACCCCAACCCGAATCGCCGACAGATCAGCTCTGACGTTTCTGGAAATATCGCAGGACAAGTCGCACGAGCCGCCCAAAGTTCAGCGCCAGACTGCCGAGCCACAAGGGCACGAACCAAAGCGAAGGAGCGCCCGTCACAGAGGGTTCGTAAACGTATTGCAGGCCCGCGTGTACAATCGTGCAAGTCGCGCACAAGCCGATCACACTAGGAATTCGACCGTGTACCTCTTGCACGCAGCGGCGGAGCAACCAAGTCGTTGCGGCGAGCACGGGCAGAAAGCCAGGCCAGTACATGATGGCAGCGGTCCCCTCACCCGACATCCCATCCAAGAACGTCCCGATGGAGCCACTGCTGATCCAGCCCGTCCAGCGCCAAACGTTGATCCATGTCTGCAACTTCGGAGGGGGAGTGTCGCTCGCGCTCTGAATCAGTTCCTCGATCGCAACCAGCGTAGACAGCACCACCACGTTGCCCGTCATCAGCACCAGGTCGAGGAAGTGACTGTAAACCTCGTCGGGTGCACCACCCCAGGTGGCCCGATAGTATTGGTAGGTGCCCATGTCTTCGGGCGCACCAAAGTGCGGCACGAGATACAGAGCCAAACAAGGTGCCAGAGCCACGAACGGGACGGCAGAATACCATCTGATCGACGCTGCCTGGTTCACAGCGGCAGACTACGCGGGGTCGCGGACGATCCCAAGTCCCAGTTTTCCAACACTCAGGGCGACTTGCAGCGGCCCACGTCACTGACGCATTTCGCCGAACTCGATTCGTAGCTAAGCTGCAGAACCTCCCATCCCCCATGCCCATGATTCTGCGTCAACTGTTCGATCAGACTTCGAGCACGTACAGCTACCTGCTAGCCGATGAACGGACGCGGGATGCGGTCCTGATCGATCCAGTGTTCGAACGCCACGCGCGAGACGTGGCCCTGATCCGCGAACTCGGCCTGCAATTGCGCTACAGCATCGACACGCACTGTCACGCAGATCACGTCACTGGAGCGTGGTTGATGAAGCGCGAATTGGGTTCTGAAATCTGTCTCGCCAAGGTGTATGGCGCCAAGCACGTCGACGTCCCATTGAGTCACGGCGACGTCTTGCACTTCGGCACCGAGACGCTCGAAGTGCGCGCGACGCCAGGTCACACGGCGGGCTGTCTGTCCCTGGTCACGGGCGATCGCCAGGCCGTGTTCACTGGTGACGCACTGTTGGTTCGCGGTACCGGTCGTACGGATTTTCAAGAGGGTGACGCGCATCGCCTATTTGCTTCGATCCGCGAGCAGCTGTTCAGCCTACCCGACGACTGTGTCGTGTACCCAGCGCACGACTACGAGGGCCGCACTTGTAGCACGATTGGCGAGGAACGCCGCTTCAATCCGCGCATCGGGGGTGAAGCGCGCGAGGAAGACTTCGTCGGCTACTTGCAGAACTTGGCATTGCCTCATCCCAAGCAAATCGGGATCGCTCTGCCCGCAAATCTCGAGTCGGGTAAGCCCCAACGCGAGCCGACCGAACAAGCGCGCAGTTGGGGACCGGTCGTGGCCACCTACGCGGGGATTCCGGAGATCGCCGCGGAGTGGGTGGCCCAGCACAAGGATCGCGTGCAGTTGCTCGATGTCCGGCACACCGGGGAGTTCAACGGCGAGTTAGGACATTTGAACGATGCGCGGCTGGTGCCGCTCGAGGAACTGCGCGCACGTGTCGCTGAGCTCGGTCACGACAAACCCGTCGTGGTGATTTGTCAGACCGGAAAACGCTCGAGCTTGGGGGCCTTGATCTTGGAGAAGGCCGGCTTCGGCCAAGTAGCGAGCCTGCAAGGGGGCATGTTGCGTTGGCGTGACTTGGGTCTGCCGAGTTGAGGCCCAAGCCTGGGCGCCCCAGTCACCAACTCATCAAGGTCTTCAAACGCGCGCTCAAGATCTCACCCATCGCTCGTTGGGCGGCCGCATTCGGGTGTTGGTTACACGCAGTGTTGTTGTTCGGCACACTACTGAAGCTCAACATCTCGACGTCTTGCTCACCCGCAGCATTGAGTGCCGAGATGGAGCTTTGGATCGCATCGGCGCGCTCACCCCCATACATGTCAATCAACACGAATTTCGCTGCCGGGTATTCGGTTCTCACGTGCTCGATGAAAGCGACGTAGGCATCGACGTACGGCTGTCCCGGGTTACCACTGCCGAAGTCATTGGTGCCCAAATTGAACACCACTACGTCGGGTTCGTATTGCGCAAAGTCCCAAGGCGTTTGCTCGTTGGGGACGGCGTAGTCGTAGCGCTGCGGCATCGTGGGATCGCTCGCCGAGTAGCTGCGATAGACGCCGATGCCAGACCACGCGATCGTGACGACGTCAGCGTCCAAGGCGCGCGCCGCGACGGAGCCGTAGGCGAGGTAATTGTCGGTGAAGGCGTCGATATTCGGACTACACGACGTGGACGTCCCAAGCACGCCCGCGCCGACCGACAGAGAATCGCCGATCACTTCGATACGTCGTGCTTGCGCTGCGGGGGCCGCGAGCAGCTCTGCGAAGTCGGACAAGCCGAAGAAGCTGGTAACCCCCATTGCCGCCTCCGTGTTTCGCCATACTGTGAGGTCGTGAACGGCGTCGGGTAAACCGGTTGCCAGTTGCAGTCTACCGCGGCCGGACGGGCTAGTAACCGTCTTGGGTTCACTCTCGTCGATCACGACGCTGAAGCGATTGCCGTTGTTGCCGTCGTCCACTTCCATGGCCACCTGAGTGCCGCGAAAGCGCGCGCGAAAGCTGACCCCTGCCCAAGCGAATTTCGTCGCGCCGTCAGCGCCAGGCGCGGTTCTGCCGACGATTCGCACGCCGGGCTCGGCGCCGGCGTCGCGGGACTCGGCGCCCGTTTCCCCTCTGCCCGCATCTGCGCCGGCCTGCAGCGACGTGTCACCTGGATTCATGCCAACGGAAGCAGTGCCACCCGCGCCGGTCACTTGTGACGCTGACGGCATGGCCGTCGTGGTCACGCTCGGCAGCGTCGGGGACGCCGGCAACGTCGAGTTCGAAGGGCCGCCGACCGTTGCAGACGCGTTAGCATTCGCTGCGCCACTGGCGATTTGAGTCGTGGGCGTGGTTGGCGCGGCGCCAGGTGGTTGCGCTGGTGAACCCGTTGCACTCAGCGTCGGGGTTTGCGGCAAGGGAGTTTCGGTTGATGCCTCGGGGTTAGCGCTCCCCTCTGCCCTGGTCGTTGGCGTCGGCGCGTGCTCGCAAGCGCTGAGTGCGAGGGTCGCAACGACTGCGCGGATCCGGGTTCCGACGAGCATGGTAGACTCTACGAACGGTACCCGCGACGTCCACGACTGTGTTTGCGCCGGCTCAGAAACCCTATCTGTTACGTAGCGAAAGCTGTGCTGTCGCGCGAACGCGGCATGGACTAAGCTCCGCGCATCGGACGCTTTGCCCAATGGCGCGTTCGTCGGGATCGCCTTCCTCGAGACCAGCCTGATGAAACCCCGTCCTCATCCCGCCGCCCAACCCCACGGCCCGATCGCTGAAGTACTACCCGACGTCTTCTTCGTCACCGGCTCGTTTCGCTTTCCCGGCTTTCTGCCCGTCGTGATCAGCCGCAACATGACGATCGTGCGTGAGGGTGAACGCTTGGTGCTGATCAACTCGGTGCGCTTGAGCGACGCGGGACTGGCTGAGCTCGATCGCCTTGGGCACGTCACCGACGTGATTCGCCTGGCAGGCAACCACGGTTCAGACGACCCATTCTACAAGGAACGCTACGGCGCGAAGGTTTGGGCGCTCGGGGAGCAGCCCTACATCGCCGGCTTCGATCTCGAGGCGACGCCTTACTTCGAGCCCGATCACCGCACGGACGGTAAACACTTGCCGCTGGCAGGCGCTCGTCTCCTTACCATCAACTCGACACCCGAGGAGGGCTTGCTCTTGCTCGATCGCGAGCGAGGCATTCTGATCGCGGGTGACGCGCTCCAGAATTGGGCGACGACCGATGCGCACTTCAACGGCCTTGGGCGTTTCGTGTCCAAACGCTTTGGCTTCATCAAGCCGCAGAACATCGGACCCGGCTGGCTACGTCAGTGTAAACCTCCGGCCGGAGACCTGCGCGCCTTGCTCGACCTGCCCTTCGAACACGTGTTGCCCGCGCACGGCACTCCCGTCAAAGGCAACGCGCGCGAGCTCTACCGCTCGGCGATCGAGAGCGCCGCGACGCGCTTGGAGCGGGCGACCAAGTCGTAAACCGAGGTTCGCCAAGAGCCCAAGAGAGGTTGATTTGCTGACCAAGCGCAACGTCTTCTTGGGACCGCTACTCGCCTGCCTGCAGAGCTGCGCGGGAGCCCCACCGCTGGCCACGGGTTGGGCTGACGTCCGTACCGAGCACATTCATTTGCGGTCCAACCTGGGACTGGAACTGACTCGAGACACCGCAAGCCAACTGCAACACGCCCGAGACGCCATCGCGGCGATTGGATTCGAATGCGCTACCGAGGGCTCCTTTCCACCCATCGAGGTGACCGCGTTGGATCCGGCCAACTACGAGCAGATTGTTGGAATCGATAACGGCGGAATCTACAAGACGTCGCCGCTCGGATGGATCGGGGGTGAGAGCGCTCAGATCATCCTGCGCGGCATCGGTGGCCGCTCGTTGGCCGTTTTCCAGCACGAGCTCGCGCATCGCTTGGTCGCTGCCTGTTTCCCTGCGGCTCCGGTTTGGCTGAACGAAGGGATCGCGACCTTCTTCGAAGGCACCGCCGTCGAACAGAATCGAGTCAGCACTGGGCTCCCGGTCTTTCTGACGTCCTGGGATATCGGTAGGCCCAGTTCAATGATGATCGACGAAAGACACGTGATCATCGTACCCAGGGGTCGCGTCACCAAACTGCCAACTCTGCTTGCCACCACGCATCGCAACTTCTACGCCAGCGTACCCGGCGACCCGAACAGCGACAGCTACAACTACGCGGCTGCCTGGGCGCTGGTTCACCTTTTGGAGGTCGGGGAACCCGGGCTGAAACCGGGCTTCGGCCGCTACCTCACAGCATTGTCCGGCACGGGTGACGATCCGAGACGAGTCTGGCAAACGGAATTCGGTGCTCTGGATCTACAGTCCCGATTCGAGTCTTATCTGGATCATTTGGACGGCACTCATTTGGAGCTCGAGGTTAACCTGGCGCAGCGTCCCAGACCCATTGCCAAGGAGATGAGCCCGGGTGCAGCAGAGTTGCACGGCGCTTGGCTCTGGGGACTGAGCAGCCAACGCTCACGACTGCAGGCAATCGCACACGCGAAGCGGGCGCTACTCGAACCCGGCACGTCCGCGGGCGCACACGCTCTATTGGCCACCGCCGCGTTGACGGAAAAGGACACGGCGCGCGCCCGGCTCGAGATCGCTCTTGGCCTGCGACTCGCTCCTCACGATCCTGGGCTGTTATCCTTGCAGTTGAAGACCGAGCTGGCTGACGGCAAACCAACGGCAGCCTTCGTGCAAACGCTCAGCGCGTTGCGCGGCGTCGCGTTTTCACCGGAGGCGCTCGCCTCCGAGGCGGAAGCCGAAGTCGTCACTGGGGAACTAGAGAGCGCGACTCGTCACAGC
The DNA here is from genome assembly GCA_036263015.1 of Polyangiaceae bacterium. Lineage (GTDB taxonomy): Bacteria > Myxococcota_A > Polyangia > Polyangiales > Polyangiaceae > SZUA-265. Next base: position 54,461 of record DATAHU010000179.1, read on the forward strand.
AACGCAGCCGTCAAAGCTGCGCCCGAATGCTGGAGCTGTCGACTCACGCGCGCCAAAGTCCTGTTGGCTCTCAGGCGCCCGGATCTCGCTGAGCATGAGCTTCAAGTGGTCACGAACCTGCTGGCGCACAACGGCGGTGAGTTGCTGAACGAGGTCGACCTGATGCGACAACGAGTTGCTCTGCTCAATCGGCGTCGCGCGCTCGAAACGGCAAATTGACGTCCGCCCGCTGCGCGTCCTCGACTCAACTGTCGAAGGCCGCCAGTGCTCGCGTCAAGTTATCGCGGGCACGCGCTTCGAGCAGAGTGTGGATCGCGGGGGTATGATAGAGCACCGCGCGATCCTGGAATTGGCGCAGGACGTGGGCTCGTGCGGCGCGGTAGCTGGCCTCGGGCACCCAGGCATATTCGCGACGGATCTGGAGCTCGTATTCCGCGAATCGTTCCGGCTCGGCGCCGAGAATCGAAAGGTCGACGTCGAGCAGCAGCTGGGCGTCGGGAGTGCCGGGAGCGCTCGGACCGTGTTTGGTCGCGAGGACCAGCTCTCGGACTCGACTTTGCAGCGCTTCGGGCGCGCCTGACTCCTCGAGCGCGCTGCGCGCCCAGTCGGCGCTCCGGGCCTCGTTATCTTGACGCGTCGGATCGTAAATCGCGTCGTGGAACCAGAGCGCCAACTCTACGGCGGCGTTGGGCGAAGCGCCGACGACCGAATCGTAGAGGGTGAAGCACTCGCGTAAATGCTGGAGCGTGTGATAGTGGCGCTGAGGTTCGCTGTAGGCGGCGCGCACTCGATCCAACAGCCCCGGGGCTGGCAACGCGCCGACGCGCTGCCAAGTGGTTTGCCAGCGCGGCACCAAATCACTCTGCTGCTTCATCGGCGTGGCTCCTGTGAGTTGTTGGCACTCGCTCGCCAAGGCCGCAAGCCAACCGATGCGAATCCTTGCACTGGTCCCGCCCACGGGCGCCTGCATACTGGTCGCATGCAACCCCCCACGCAAGCCTTTGGACTCGGCCTGGCGCGAGCGCTGATCACTGCCTCGCTCACTCTGGCCGCTGGTTGCGCGACCCAAAGCGAGGACAAGGGCACCGAGACACATTGGCTCGATAGCTGCACTCAGGACCTGGACTGCGGTTCACTCGAGTGTCATTGCGGCGTGTGCACTCGCAGTTGCGAACTCGCGAGCGAATGCCCATCACGCGCGCCACAGTGCGTCGCGACAGGGTCTCTCGCCGCGGCCAGCAGCTGCAACGACCAAGCTCGGGTGTGCAGCGCAAATGCTGCTCGAGATCAGGGAGCGGACTCGGCGAATACAGCGAGCACCGCGGCCGAAGACGCGGCAGTGATGACTCTCGGGCCAGCGCCGACCTCAACCGAGCCGACTTCGACCCCGTCCCCAACCCCGCCGACGTCGGACTCCGAAACGAGTGACGCCCCCACCTCTTTCAATCCGAATCCGTTGCCCGACGCGGGTCCTGGCGCAACCGACTCAACGCAACAAGTAAACGATTCAGGAACCGGGTCGCTCGCATTCGGACTCGTACCGGTGAAGGACGACCACCCGGGCGTCTGCAACACGGCCGGCTGGTGTTGGCAGAACCCAACCCCGACGGGCGACAGTTTCTCGGCGCTCTCTCATGACGGCGCGTTGGCCGCAGGTGAACGCGGCATCATCTTCGCCTGGCCGGATCGTTACCTCGAAAGCCCAACCACGGATCGCCTAGAAACGATCGAGAGCATCGGTGACGAGATCTGGACCGGAGGGCAGTACGGTCTATGGCATTACGATGGCAAGAGCTGGAGTTTGCAAGTCGCTCAACAGGTTACCCCGTTTCGCAGGACGCCCGATGGCCAACTCTGGACGATGATCGCTAACCAGCTGGCGACACTGTCCGACGGCATTTGGGACTTCCGTCAGCCACCGCTTGGCATGAACGAAACCGTGCTCGACTTCGCCGCAACGGACGCGACGCCCTGGGTGCTGACGACGAACTACCGCCCCAAGGAACAACCAAAGGGGACCCTCGGCGTTTGGACCTCGAGCGACGGGGATTGGGTGTTCACTCCAAGCGACCTCGTCGACGAAGGTCAAGGCTGGCGATTGACCGCGCTCGGCGACAAGGTTTATGTCGACACCAGTTACCTGCAACCTCTGTACGAGGTGACCAACGGCTGGCAACCCGTAGCAGACAAGCCCGCAACCAGTAGCAACGGGCTTTGGCTGGCGCCCGATGGTCGATTCATGACCTCGACCGCGGACGGCATGTATGCCTTCGACGCTCATGGAGCTCAACAGGTCTCGAACGTTGGCTGCGGGATGCTGGTAAACGTCGGCAATGAGCGCCTGCGCTGCACCGCCGGCTCGAGGGGCCTGCTCGACCTCCAGCTGACCACCCATTTCGTGCCCGAGACACCCAGCGAAACCAAGCTAGATCCGAAACTATTCGGGACCATCCCAACACGGCTCTGGGCAGGAGACGAGAGCGCATGGGCAACGAGCGCAACTGACGTGTGGAAGGGGCCACTTCAACACTTCGACGGCGAAAGCTGGACGAGCTATGCCGACGCAGCGCCAGACAATTTCTATGCGGCCCAAATCGATGGCAGCGCTTCCGACGATGTGTGGTTCATCGGTCAGTATTTCGATGGAGACACTGGATCTCGGTATGGTCTGCTGCACTTCGATGGCGAGAGCATCGAACAAGTAGAACCCCCAGCTCTCGATCCGATTCAGTTCCTGCTCGCAGTGCGCTCGTTCGCGCCGAACGATACTTGGATCGCGCAGGGCTCGCAGGGGAAGGGCCGCATTCTGCACTTCGACGGGATAGAGTGGCACGAGGAGTTCACCCTCGCGCAGCCGACGGTTTACGCGACCATCCGCGGCGAGGATCCGACGTCCGTGCGATTCAGCATGCAAGCCACGATGTACCACCAAGCGGACGGCCAATGGTCAGAGCTATGGACCGCCCCCGCTACCTCAATCGGTGCTTCCGTTTCAATCGGTGATGAGCTGTGGCTCGTCGCCGATCAGGTTTATCAGTTGGTGGGTGATACGGTCACGCCCAAGGGTCCGATCTCGGATTATGCGAGCGATCTGGGTTTGACGAGCGATCGCGTCTATCTATTCTCGGGTCCGAACTACAAAACCCTCGAACGCTGAGCGGGCCTGCCGTCACGCTGCTCTGACAGGTTTGGTGCGCTGTTTTGCGCCTACCTGCTACAGTCGGCGCGTGACCGGAAAAAGTGGATTGGAACGCGCCCCCACGGCGACGGGCGCTCTGCAGAGCTCGAGACTTGCACTGCTAACGTTGGCCTTGAGCATTACAGCGTGCGCGACAGCCAGCCCCCCTGGCCCGCAATCTGCGAACGCCACCTCTCGAAGTGTCGCGACGTCAGGGCCAGCCAAGGCCACATCGCACGGGGCCGATGCAGACGCGAGCTCCGTCGGCTTCGACTTGCCGGCGCGCGGGGCGCGAGACGCCGACCTGACGATCATCAGCTTGCTCGATCCGGGTGATGCCAGAGATCGCGCGCTGTTCACCTCGCTCGACCTATTGCAGCGTCGCTTGGGAGACCAGAGTGTGCGCTGGATCTTGCTGGACCGCACCAAGCTCGATCCGGAAGCCGACCCGGTATTGCTGGCTCTGCAGGAGCGAGCAGGCGAAAGCGCGTGCTTCGAGTACGTCCAGACGGTGCTCGAACGCGCAGCCCGCGGCCAAACCTCGACGTTCCCAGAGCGGCTGCAGATCGCGCTCGAACTCGAAGCTGCTTCGACCGACGCGTCCCCAAGTACCGGCAATGAAACCATGGTGCTCGGCACGTCCGGCGCCGAGGATCTGATCCTCGAAGTCGACGCGGAAGTAACGGCCTTGGCGGCTAGAGAAGCCGGTGCAAGCCTCTTGTCAATCGAAGGACTGCAGGTGAGAGGTTTACCGAGCACCCGACAGCTCGACGAGTTCGTGCAGAAGGAACTGAAAGCGGTTCGCGCGTTGCGCAAGACCGGTCTGTCGGTAGGCGGGGTGCTCGAGCGACGACGCCAGGACAACGCTCACAAATTCTTGAACCTTGCCCCTTTGGTCGCACCGAGCCCGACGCCAGAGGAAAACACGGAGGCAGGGTTTGGCGTACCCTCGCTGGATGACGACGGCGTTGACGCCGCAGGGGAGGAGTTCTGATGACGACCACGCGCTTGAAGTTGTCGCGGCGAATCGTGTGCCTATTGGCAGCAACTTGGACCCTATTGGCCGCGCCAGCCTGTGTCACGAAACAAGCACCCGAGGCCAAACCTGCCGCTCAGCCAATGAGCATACCGCTCAGCCTCATTCCTGTTTACCCAGAGGACACACAGATTGGTCCTGCATCGGCCCTAGTCACGGTGGTCACTTTTGCCGACTTTTCGACAGCTGCGGGTCGTGAGTCTTACTTGAAGCTTCGAGCGTGGTCCAAGAGCGCTGCCGCCAAAGAGACGCGCTTGATCGTCAAGTTCTCTCCAGCAGAGGAACTGGGTGAGCAAATTGCCGCGAGCGCCATCGCCGTTCAACGCGCGCGAGGCAGCGAAGCCTGTTTGGCATTTCTAGATCGCGTCGCGCAAAGCAAGGCCACACTGGATCCGTCTGAATTGACGGAGCTCGCGTTCACCCGAGACCCGTCAGGCGCCAATGCCGGAGCGCAGTCCGCGACGGCGCTGAGCATCCTCGAACAAATGCAACGCGACCGCGCGCTGTACACCGAACTCGGGGTGGCGATGCCCTGGCAGCTCTTCGTGAACGGTACGCCTGTGGCCCAACCCGAAGCACAGGCGCTCAGCACGGTCCTCGGCAAAGAGCGCTTGGCGGCGCGCGCGTTGCAAGCGCAGTACGCCAATCCAGCAGCGGTCTACGCTTTGCGCGTTCAAGACAATTGGAGCGCTGCCAAGCAAGAGCTCGACATCACCTCGCCTCTGACGGAGCACGCGCCGGTTCCGAGCTGGGGCTCGACGACGGCTGCCGTCAGCATAGTAGCGTTCATCGATTATCAGTGTCCTTTCTCTCAACGCGTGATGAAGACGCTCGAACGGGTCCGTTCGAACTACGGACCGGCTCGCGTCAGGATTGCATTTCACCACAATCCGCTGCCTTTCCACAAACAGGCACGCGCTGCCCACGACGCAGCGGCCGCCGTATTCGCCCTCGGCGGCAACGCCGCGTTCTTGAAGTTCCAAGACCGACTCTTCGAGAACCAGAAAAACCTGAACCCCGAGCGTTTTGCGGAGTGGGCCGAGGCGGCCGGCATTTCACGCGCAAAGTTTACAGCCGCCGCAACGCGCTACGACGAGGTCGTGGAGGCAGATCTGGCGCTCGGCAAACGAATTGGGGTCAATGGAACCCCCGCATTTCGCATCAACGGGGCCACGTTGAGCGGCGCGCAGCCCTTCGAAGCTTTCCAGAGTGTGATCGATCAGCAGCTGCAGGAAGCGGCGCAGCTGTCCAAGCAAGGCGTACCTGCGGCAAAGGTTGCGGCGCTCTTGACCAAGCAGCAATTGGCCATCACCACGCCCGAACCCGTCCACGAGAGTGAGCCCCCGGCGCCCGATCTCACCGTATGGAAAGTACCGGTGGAAGCCGCAGACCCAGTGCTTGGGCGCCCGGATGCGCTGGTGACGATCGTGGAATACGGGGACTTCCAATGCCCGTTCACCCAACGGGTTCAAGCGACCCTGGACGAGGTCGTCCGACGCTACGACTCTACGGTGCGCATCGTCTGGAAAGACAACCCTTTGCCGTTTCACGAGCGAGCGATTGCGGCGGCGACCGCCGCGCGAACGGCGTTCGTGAACAAAGGTAACGATGCCTTTTGGGGCGCGTCGAAGAACATCTTCAACAAGCAGCCGGAGCTCGACGATCAAGCGTTGATCGACGCCGTGACCGAGACGGGCGTGGCTGCCGAAACGGTCCGCGCGGCTCTTCGCAACTTACCGTACGCCAACCAGTTCGCGCTGAGCTCTGAATATGCAGCAGACATTGGCGCAACCGGCACTCCCAGTTTCTTCATCAATGGGCGCAAGTTGGTCGGTGCTCAGCCCTACGAAGAGTTCGCGAAGCTGATCGACGAACAACTCGCCGAAGCGCGGCGCTTGGTCGGCAACGGCACGACTCAGGCTGAGTTGTACGAAACGCTGATGAAGACAGCGCAAGGACCCAAGCTCCCCGACGAAAAGGCCGTGGACGCGCCCTTGGGAAGCGCGCCATTCCGCGGCCCGAAGGATGCAACACTAGTCGTGCAGATGTTCTCTGATTTCCAGTGTCCGTTCTGCAACCGCGTCAACCCGACGCTCGACGAGTTGCTCGTGAAGAATCCCAAAGTGAAGCTCGTGTGGCGCAACATGCCGTTACCTTTCCACGGCAACGCTCAGCTGGCCGCAGAGGCGGCCCACGAAGTGTTCACACAGAAGGGCAACGCCGCTTTTTGGAAGTATCACGACGCCCTGTTCGAAAACCAAAAGGATCTGGGCCGCGAGACACTCGACAAGCTCGCCCGCAAACAAGGCGTGAACATGAAACGCTTCAAAGCAGCGCTCGACAATCACACCCACTTGGCGCGCGTCACTGCCGACGCCGATGCGGCCAACAAGGCGGGCATCGCTGGTACACCCGCCTTCGTCGTGGGCAAGTACTTCCTCAGCGGGGCTCAGCCATTACGAGCCTTCCAAAAACTCATAGAGCTGCAAACCCATGAATAACGACACACTGTGTGCTAACCGGCGACCCTCACCGGGGCGGCGCTATTCCGCGTTCCTGGGGCTCACACTGCTCGCAGTCGCGTGCAAGACGGACCCTGCGCCAAAACCGACCCCCGCTCCGAGTGTACCTAGCGCAGTTACCCCGGGGAGCACTATCCCCAGCGCTTCTTCAAGCGCTGTCGCCGCGGAACCAGTGCGCGCGCTGAGCGATGCGGAAGTGAGGAAACTCGTTTCCAGTTGGCTCGAGGCGCAGAACAGCGTCAACTTCGCTGACTACGGGAAGCAGTACGCCGAGCGCTTCACGGGGATCAAGCGCGTGGGTGAGACGAAGGTGCAAACCTTCGACCACGAGAGCTGGCTCGAGGATCGCAAAACGATGTTCAAGCCCGGGCTGGAAGTGCGCGCGGACGACGTACAGGTTCAACTCGCCGGCAGCACGGCCCGAGTTCACTTCAAGCAGAGCTTCACGACAGACCACTTTCACGACGAGGGACCGAAAGAGCTGGTCGTGATTGCTACCGCGCAGGGGCCGCGCATCTCGCGCGAAGAGATGTTGGCTTCGAAGCTCGCGCTCAAAGCGGGCAGCGGCACCACCGCCGAGGTTTGGCACGTCGAATCCAAACGCATCTACTTGGGCGGCGCACTGCCCGAGGCGGCGCTCACGGGTCCATTGCAGCGCGTGGCCAGCGGCTACGTCTACGTGGTAGAGCAAGCCGTAAACCCAGATAAACTACAAAAAACGGATCAGTCGTGGCTCGATAAGACGATCACGACGTTCACTGCTGATGGCAAAACATGCACGGCCAAAATCACGGGCTTCAAAGCGCGCGCGGATGTGGTCCCGCATTTTGGGCAACGGCAATACTGGGAAGGAACCAAGATCGAGGGAGTTCCAGCCGAACCACTGCCGCCAGCCTCGGAAGTGACGGAGCAAGTTTGGGCAATGGGGCAGATGACCGGTGTTGATCTGGTTGGCGTCCTTTCGAATGACTGCCTCGGTGCCGTCTGGGCCATGCGCGCGCCGCTCGCCACGGCGGTCGTCGCAGCGCAACCTGCAGAGCACACGCTCGCGGAGTTCCTGCGCCAGCAGCTCAGAGGTTTTCCGCGGGCTCTCGAGATTCAGAAGGTCTATGCAAATTCGGATCCAGGGCGGATGAAGAAGGACTGGATGAGCGAAGCCCAAACGGCGTACTTTTCATTCGCGCCGAAGGACGGAGTGCAGCTGGCCATTGCCAGCGCCACGTTGGGTCAGGGCTGCGGTGACATCTCGGAGCAATTGACGCTCGTGTTCGAGCTCGACGTGCGAAGTGGCGCTCCACGCGTGATCCGCCGTCGCCCACTCGAGCTTTGGGAAGAGCCCCTCCACGCGCTGAGCGCCGCCGATCTCGATGGCGACGGACAACTCGAACTGCTCTCGGGCCCTGAGGGTTTGGTCCAGGCCTTTTCCTATTGGTCACCTACCGCCAACAGCTACGAACGCCACATCCTGCACGCAGTGAGTTACCACGATTGTCCGTGCTGAGGGTCTAGGACGGTGACTCGACCGCTGCCATTTGCGAGTGCGTTCGCTCTGCTCCTCGCGAGCTGTTCATCACAGATCCACGGCGAGTATCCCTGGCCGGGCGGCGCTGACGCGGATCAGCGCGCTTGCGATCAGGGCGAGTCCAAGGCCTGCGTACACTTGGGCATCGCTGCAACGTCGGGCTATGGCATCGCGTTGGACTCGGAACGCGCCGAAACCGCGTATCGACGCGCGTGCGACTTGGGCGATCTCGAAGGCTGCACGTCGCTGGCGATTCATTGGACGGGCAGAGGCATCGCCGAGAACGAGCGACGCGCCTGCGGGCTGCTCGTTCGAACTTGCGAGCGTGGCGGCGCACAAGCGTGCACCTTTGCCGGTCACTGCTACAGGGGCACGCTCGGCTCTGGCGCGGTGATCCAAGATCCCCGGGCGGCCATTCACTACTTCGAACGCGCATGCACCCTAGGTGATGGCGGCGCGTGCCAGATAGCTGGTCGGTCCTACGAACGCGGTGACGGCATACCGAAAGACGCGCTTAGCGCCGCCGAACGATACCGCCGCGGGTGCGAGCTGGGCGACGGCTCGGCGTGTCTGGCCCTGAGCGCGATGCTCTCGAACGGCGCGGGCATCCCCCAGGACGAAAGCGCGGCAAAACACTATTGGGACGCGGGCTGTCGCATCATCGTCACCGAGCCCTGCGTCAGCTTCTGACCCACTTCGCGCCACCACGGCACTGGACCTTCGATTTCCCGCGGCACGAACGGGCGCCCCAAGAGCGGCGTGATCACGCGCGCATTCGCCGTCGTGGCGAGCTCGATCAGCGTCTCGGCTGGCTCACTCCAGTGATGTAAGGCGAGATCGAACGTGCTCCAATGGATCGGCAAGAACGTTCCACCGCCCAACATTCGAAATGCTTCGAGCGCGTTGTGTGGCCCCAGGTGAATGTTACTCCACGACGAGTGCCAGGCTCCGATTTCGAGCATCGTGAGATCGAAGGCCCCAAATCGTTCGTGAACTGCAGCAAACTCCGAAGTGAGGCCCGTATCGCCAGAGAAGAACATGCGCCGATTGCGCGTCGTGATCACCCATGACGACCAGAGCGTCTGATTGCGATCGCTCAGGCTGCGACCCGAGAAGTGCTGCGAAGGAACCGCGTTGAAGACGAGATCTCCACCGAGAAACTTCGCTTCCTCCCACCAGTCGAGCTCGAAGATGCGCTCGGGAGCGAAGCCGAAGGCCTCCAAACGAACCCCGACACCCAACGAGGTCACGATCGGGGCGTCCAGCTTCGCGAGTTTGCGAATGCTCTCGGCGCACAAGTGATCGTAGTGATCGTGAGAGAGTAACACCGCGTCGAGCTTGGGCAGTTGTTCGATGGTTGCGGGTACAGGGTGAAAGCGCTTGGCGCCGGCAAACGAAACGGGTGACGCGCGCTCGCCAAACACCGGATCGGTCAGGACCCTGACGCCGTCGGCTTCGAGCAACAGCGTGCTATGTCCGAGCCAAGTGACCCGCAGCTCGTTGCGAGGCGCAAGCGTGGCCCAAGTCGCGAGCGGACTTTCGACGGGCAACGCGGCTTGCGGCACGCGCTTGTCGCCGTCGAAGAAGAACTCGCTCATCGTCTTGAGCATGGGTCCGGACGTCGCCGGGCCGAGCCCCGAGCTGTTGCGAAACCTACCGTCCTTGAATTGCTTGGACGCAAGCACCCGCTCGAGACGGAGCCCTTGGTATTTCGGCATGGCGCAGCTTAGCAGAACCACTGCGCGCTTCGTACGTACACGAGAGTACGTTCGCGGTCCGCGCGGGGCATGTTGGCTGCTGCCGTAAATACGCCACGCGTGCGTACTGACCTCGCGCGACGACCCCGTACATACACCCCGTGTCTGTACGCATCAGTCATAGCTGCCCCCGTACAGACAACCGCTGTCTGCGTGGGGCCGCTCAACCGGCCCCGTACATACACCCCGTGTCTGTACGCACCACCTATGGCTGTCCCCGTACAGACGGCTCAGGGCTGTACGCAGTCACCGGAGGCGGTGCGGTTGGTAGATCCAATGCTTTAGGCGAGCGGAGACAGCGGTCAGCGGTTCGCCCACCAGCGTCGCGGCCGCCGCTTTTTCCGCGCAACCGCGTCTGTCGGCGCACCGAGAACATGCGCGAGGGCGTCGGCTCGCAGCATTGGGCGCCCTTCGGATTGGAGAAATTCATGGTTCGAAAACACAGTCGATACCTCCGCTCGCGAATGAAGCGCTCCCGCCCCAAGACCCCAGCGCCGAAGCACGGGTGGCGCATGGCAGAGCTGTCGCGTCTGAGCGGAATCAGCGTGCGCACGCTGCGCGCCTATGCCGCCAAGGGGCTGATCCGTCCAATCGAGCGGCGCGGAACCCAGACCCGCTACCCGCGCGTCGTGCTGCTCCGCTTGGCGGCGATCCTGACGCTGCAGCGCACCACCAAGCTGACGTTGCTTCAAATGAAAAGGAAGTTCGAGACGCTCGACGAATTGGAACTCGAACGTTGGCTCGCGACGGAAGCGCTGGCCCCCCAACTCGCAACTGCTCTTGGATTCGCAGCTGTTTCCACAACCCCGG